>JBFGJG010000002.1:0-243166 GCA_041577295.1 Gemmatimonadales bacterium | reverse complement strand
GGTTCTGGGGTTTCGGAATCGTCCGGCTGCGGTTGGTCTCGCTCTATTTCGTCCATATATAGCAAAGTTAGTAGCGCGCGGCGGAACCGCCAAGCCACGCATCCTGCGACTCGCGATCGCGATCGCTGGCGGCCCGCGGTTCACACGACGTCTTGACCGGCGAGGCCTTCTTGTCTTCACGCAATTTGACGGCTGCATCGGCGATCGCGCCGCGAACGCCTTTGAGCGCAGAAATCGATCGCCCGACTTTGGGAGCAAACACTCTGTTGGTCAGCACGATGATAAACAGATCGAGCGCGGGATCTATCCACAGCGAGGTGCCGGTGTAGCCGCCATGTCCAAAGGCCTCACTGGTCAGCCGGGTGCCCGTGTGATCGGCGGTGGTGGTGTCGTTCATCTCCCACCCGAGCGCGCGATGACCGGAGCGCCGGCTCGTAAACAGCCGAACCGTCTCGGGACGGAAAAGCGGAAGGCCCGTGTTCTGTCGAGACCGGAGAATGGCCTGCGCGTACCGCGCCACATCCGCGCCCGTGGCATAGAGCCCCGCGTGTCCCGAGACACCACCAAGCCGGGCGGCATTCTGATCGTGCACCTCTCCCGCAATCGCATGGCCGCGCCAAAGTCCTACGGGGGCGATCCGCCTGCGCAACGCGCGCCGCGGCTTGTACAGGGTCTGGTCCATGGCGAGTGGTTGGAAGACCTGATCCGTGGCAAACTCGTCGAGCGATGTTGCGCTCACCGACTCCACGACCCATCCGAGCAGCATGGCATTGAGATCGCTGTACTCCACGCGAGTGTCTGGTACCCAGGTCAATGGTTGTTCCAGAACCCTGCGACGTGCATCGTCCGCTGTCGACGTGAGATCGTTGAGTGGCAAGAACGCGCGCAGACCCGACCGGTGTTCCAGCAGGTGCCGAACCGTCACCCGTTCTTTGTCGTCACCGACGAATCCCGGGAGATACTCGTTGACCGGGCTAGCGAGCGACAGGCGACCATCGTCTACCAGACGCATCACGGCCGGGGTGGTAGCGATCACCTTGGTGAGCGAGGCGAGATCGAACAGTGTGCTGTCGGGACTCGGTACCGGGCTCAAAGGAGACCACGTAAAATGCCCGTAGCCCTTACACACGAGGACGTGACTGGCAGTTCCCACAACCACAACGGCCCCCGGGAACACCCCACGGCGTATTGCATCGTTGACCGCAGCGTCGATCTCCGCAACTGGGGTTGTTTGCGCCAAGAGCACGAGCGCCAGCGCCTTCATTTTGTCACCTCCTCGGCCTAGGTATCGGTCCCGGCCGCCGAGTAGTGTACCTTCACCCGATGTCTCCAGAAAGGCGGCACGGTGGCGGGTTCGCGATCACGGCGCTGTGCTTGAGCGCACTGATCGCGATCGGCACCGTTGCGACGGAACGAGCCGCCGGACAGAGTGTGGTCGTCGATACCACGGCCATTCGCGCCGATACGTATTTTCTGTCGCACGATCTGCTCAAGGGACGTGCGACTGGAACGCCCGAGGCCGATGTGGCGGCGCTGTACATCGCAAGCCGGTGCCGCGACGCCGGGCTGCGACCCGTTACCGATACCTTTTACCAGCAAGTTCCCCTCGAGCGCCTCCGTATTGGGGCCGGCACGAACCTGAAGTTCACCGTAGGTCCCCGAAACCTCTCGCTCACCCACCCACAGATCGTGCTGGGTCATGGAACCGTCGATGCATTCCGGAACGTCGCGGGCTCTTTGTTGTTTGCCGGGACGGCCACGCACATCGGCGAGGGGAACTTGGACTCCATCGATATTCGTGGGGCCGTCATTCTCACTGTGGGACTCATCGCCCCCCCGCTCGCGAACCAGCTGCACCAAAGAGGAGCGGTTGGAGTCATCCAACTGCTACCCGATACAGAGATCTTCACGCGGTACTCGCTCCAACTCGGCGCCGAGCGCTTGACCCATGCCGACCCCTCCGTTCGGTCCACTTACCTGCCGCGCATCCCACTCGTCGTGGCCGGACCTGCTGCCATTCAAGGACTTCGAGGCGCTGGCCGATCGTTACGCGATGCACCGGCTTGGCTGGGAGTTGATGTTGGTCTCGAGATCGAGGCCGAACGTGAGTACGTCGATGCACAGAATGTGGTGTGCATGCTGCCGGGGAGCGTCGAAGCAGCGGCCGACACCGTGATCGCTCTGGCAGCACACTACGATCACCTCGGCGTGGGTCCCCCCGACAGTCTCGGCGATTCGATCTACAACGGATTCTCGGACAACGCCGCGGGTGTCGCGATGCTCCTGGCACTCGCCAAGGGGTTCCGATCGGATACGTTGCGGCCACTCAAGCGGTCTCTCCTCTTTCTCTTCTTCTCCGGGGAAGAGCGCGGACTGCTCGGATCAGATCACTACGTGACACACCCGATGTGGCCGCTCGACCGGACGACCGCCGTCCTCACGTTGGACGCTGGTGCGCCTCCCGCCGCACCGGTGAGCTGGGAAATCGCCGGAGTTGACAGTACCGGACTAGGCGGATTAGCCCTCCGCGTGGCGGCGGCTCAGGGATGGACCGTACGGCCGTCTCGTCCGCGACCAATCTCCGATTTCTTCCCCTTCATCCAACGACAAGTTCCGGCGGGGCTGATTATCCCCGGCGCGCTTTATCAAGATTTGTCAGCAGACTCGTCGGCCACTCTCCGCCGCCATTGGGACCGGTACCATCAACCGGCGGATAGTTGGAGTCCCACGTTCCCTCTCGACGGTCTGATTCGATACGTCGATTTTGCTGCGCGGATTGTACGAGAGGTGGACGAAGTTGGGCTAACGACGCGGAGAGAAGACTAGCGGTTCAAGCTAGGAGCACGAAGCGATCCCGGAGGAAGAGCGTACAGCAACCGTGCCGTGTGACGATCTCGGAAGGTGAGGTCGTGAACGGAGGTGGTGGGATACATCACGTCATCCGGGGAATCCGAGTGACCGAGTCCCAGCAGGTGACCGATTTCGTGAAGAGCCACGGTGTACACGGCGGACGACGACAGCTCGTGACTATCGGCCGTATGTGTCGCCAGCGTGAGTGTTCCTCGAATGAGCCAACCGTCTCGATTCCACACGACGTCCGCTTGACCGGCACGCCGCATCGGAAAGGTTCGCACCCAGCGGACCTTCACGTCGGCGGCAGCTGAATCGCGCACCATCGCGAATTGCACCGGAATACTGGCGACACGCTCCCAGCGTCGGAAGGCATCGTAGACACTTTGCCGGAGCACGGGGCCAACGCCTGATTCCCGTCCGTCCTCGACGTACACGCGCAGCGGTTTACCAGGTCGGTCGGGCCACCGCCTGAGCATCGAGTCGCCCCGAGTGAGGATGGCCGGTAGGTACGTATCCGAAGTATTGATGCGCAGGAGGATGCGCTGGCGCACCGCGCGAACGCTGTCCAGGTTCAGCGTGGCAGCCGAGGACGCGCGGCCAGCCGTTGGAACGGCAGGCGCAAGAGCCGGCGCTGGCACCCCACGGGTGGGCCCGTGAAGCAGAGCCGTCGCTCCGATAATCACCACGAGTCCTGCAATTCGGCCTATGCGCATCGGTCTATCTGGGTACAATGCCGCTCGGGCTCCTTGAGGTTCACGTCTGGCACAGGTGGCATTTAAGTTCTATCATTTGAGCCACTTGTCTTAACCACTCAGATCGGGCCACCAGGTCGCAGCCATCGATGTCAGCAGTAGTTGTTGCACATTTCGGACCAGCTAATCGGCGGCCAGGAGCCCACGCGTGATCGCGCCCCCTGCCCGTTGGATCATTCGCTACCGGTACCCCGTCATCGTTTTTTGGTTGGTGGTTGCGGCGCTTGCGATTCCTCGAGCCTCCCGGGTAGACCAGGTGCTCGAAGTCCAGGGCCACTCCCTGTACGAATCCGATTCCGAGCGCGCCAATGAACTGATTCGCTCGTCCTTCGTTCAGCCCATTGGCGAGTTCTTCGCCGTGACCGTGAGTGGTTCTTCGTCGATCGAGACGACCGAGTACCGAGCCGTCCTCGACTCCCTAACGAGCCGGGCCCAGAGCGAGCCGTACATCACGCGGGTGGTGTCCTATTTGGACGCACAGGACTCGAGCCTGGTGAGCTCAGACGGCCGCACGACGTTTTTCATCGCAACCGTCGAGACGACGTCTGGTAGGCGTGCGACGGACTATGTGCCGGCGTTCCGCGACGCCATCCACAGTGTTTCCGAGCGACCGTGGGCCAGCGCATACGAGGTCAACGTCACCGGTGGCCCGGCACTCGATTACGACGTTCGCACGGTCAGCAAGCACGACGCGGAACGGAGTGAGCGCAACGCACTGCCCTTCGCGGCAATTGTGCTCGTCCTGGCGTTTGGTGCGCTGGTCGCGGCGTTATTACCGCTGGTAGTGGGCGTCTTCGCTATCACGTGCTCACTAGCGCTTGTGCAAGTCGTCGGGTCTTTCTATCCGATGTCGGTTTTTGTCCTGACCATCACGACGATGGTGGGTCTCGGCGTCGGCATCGACTACTCGTTGCTCATCGTCACGCGATTCCGGGAGGAGTTGAACCGGGGTCGGAGTCGTCGCGGCGCGGCGGAACGAGCCATCGAGACTGCGGGGAAGGCCGTGGTGACCAGCGGGCTCACGGTGATCGTAGGCTTTGGGTCGCTGCTTATCACACCGATCACCGAAACGCGCTCGGTTGGCATCGGGGGACTTCTCGTCGTCACCTCCGCCGTCCTCTTGGCGGTGACCCTGTTGCCCGCCACCCTCTCGTTCATGGGTCGCGCCATCGATGTACCTCGTTGGTTAGCGAAGCGGCTGTCGTGGTATCACCAACCAACGGGCTGGGAGCGTTGGGCGCGGTGGCTGGGGCATCACCCGTGGCGGGCGATTGCGCTGGGCGGGACCATCGTAGCGCTGATCACGTTCCCGCTGACGTTGATCGAGATTGGGTTACCGAGGTCTGAATGGTTCCCGAGCAAGACGGAGTCCAGCGCCGGGGTCCAGGCTTTGGAAGCCATCGGGTCGCGGGGAGCCCTGCAGCCAATCAGGATCGTTTTGCAAGCCGAGGAGGGCGAGAAGATCGTCGGTTCGCGGCACATTCGCGGATTCAAGCGTCTGTCCGACTCGATCGGCGCGGACCAGCGCGTGGCCCAAGTGCGCAGCCCAGTGGACGTACAACGCGGCATCTCGGCGTTGCGTCTCACGATGTTCTACAGCGACATCGAGGCCGCGCGCGCTCGTGCCCCAGAATTCTTCTCCGCCTACCTCTCGGAGGACGCCCGAACCGCCCTGATCGATGTGATCCTGAGCGACACCACCTCGCTGGCAGGGTCGATGCAGACCGTGAAGCGGATTCGACAGGTCGTCGACGCCGGCGTGCAAGGGCTCGAAAGTGTGGACGTGTTCGTCGGTGGGTTTACGGCCTCGAGCGTCGACCTCCAGACAGAGCTTTTGCGCGCGTTTCCCTCGGTCATTGCACTCGTGCTGATCACCACCGCGGTAATGCTGTTCGTCGCGTTCAAGTCGATTCTCGTTCCGCTGAAAGCCGTGGTCATGAATTGCCTGTGTGTGGCGGGGACCTTTGGCATCACGGTGCTCGTTTTTCAGTACGGGTGGCTGGCTTTCCTCTTTAACTTGGACGGACCCACAGAAGCCATTTACGTGGTGGTACCGGTGTTGGTGTTCGCGGTGGTGTTTGGGTTGAGCATGGACTACGAAGTGTTTCTCTTGGCGAGGATCAAGGAGGCTTTCGATCGGTCGCACCGCAACGACCAGGCAACTATGGAGGGGCTGACAGCGACTGCGTCGGTGATCACCAGCGCGGCCGCCATCATGATCATCGTGTTCTGGGCCTTCACGTTCTCGCGTGTGCTGGCCGCCCAGTTTCTCGGGTTTGCGCTCGGCATGGCCGTGCTGCTGGACGCGACGTTAATTCGCATGGTGCTCGTACCCGCGATCATGCACATCGCCGGACGGTGGAACTGGTGGCCGGGAGTTCGGGCGATCCCCGAATCAGTGCGTGACGGGGCCGCGCGAGCTACTCCGCCGGAACGCGAGGTGCGGCGAGACGAAGAGCCCAAGCCAGGCGTTCTCCCCTCAGATCCCAGTGCCACGCCTCGACGCGTTCCCCCCTGAGCGGATGCTTGAGCGACTTGTATTGAAGCCATTCCGGTCGCATCCCTAAGCGTTTCCCGGCTTGGATGAGGAGTTCGCGGTCGGATGAGACGAGGTGAGCCCAACGCTCACCACGTAACATGAACCGATGTAGCCAGAGCCCGCCCTCCAAGGCGTGAATCATGCCCTCCCGACGTCGTGCGAACTCGCACCACGTGGGCTCAGCTACAGCGGACTTCTCCTTCTTGCGTGGTTGGACCAACAGGGGCCGCTCCACCGACAAAGATGTAGCATCGAGCACTGGTGTTGGGGTGCTCGGCCGTGGCTGACCAGCCGATCACGGTCGCCTCATTGATCGTGATACCCACACCGGTGCTGCGGGTGAAGCCGCGGGTTTCGAGGAGCACGAGGTCCGCGGTGTAGATGTCTGTGTCGTAGAAGTACGACTCCTCCGCAAGCGCAAGATTGCGAAGATCAGACTTCATTGTCGCCGTAAACGAACGTTCTCGCGTACCGATCATCCGATTGATGGCGATGGTCGCCAGCAATCCCATGATCGTCACGACGATCATCAGCTCAACAAACGTGAAACCTCTACGCCGGTTCATTGCGAAAGTAACTCAGCAAACCTCATTCCAATTACTTGCCAAGCTTCCATAATGGCCCAAACCACGGCGACCGTGCAACGGTCAACGCTTTGCATCGAGCCAGTTTGGCCCTACACCAACGTCGACCACGAGTGGGACTTCGAGCGCGGCCGCACCCTCCATTTGGCGCTGCACCATTGCACCGGCTTGCTCGACCTCCGGATCTGGGGCCTCGATGACGAGCTCGTCGTGCACCTGCAGCAGAATCGCGCTACGCATGTGGGCATCGTGCAAGGCCTTGTGCAGCCTTATCATAGCCATCTTGATGATGTCCGCAGCCGACCCCTGAATGGGCGAGTTCATCGCCGTTCGCTCCCCGAAGGCTCGGACGTTGTAGTTCGGATCCTTGAGCTCGGGAATGTACCGTCTGCGGCCGAATAGGGTCTCCACATATCCGACTTTTTTTGCCTGCGCGACGGTATCGTCCAGGAATGCCCGCACTCCGGCAAAACGCTCAAAGTACAAGCGGATGAACTCGCGAGCCTCCTCTTGGGAGATCCCGAGTTGGCGGCTCAGAGCAAACGGACCCTGCCCGTAGATCGTCGCGAAGTTGATGGTTTTCGCGCGAGCGCGCATCTCCGGCGTCACGGCATCGACGGCAACGTCAAAAATGATTCCCGCTGTCTCTCGATGTATATCTCCGCCCCGCTTGAAGGCAGCAATGAACGCCGGGTCTCCCGACAGGTGGGCGAGCACCCGCAACTCGATCTGTGAGTAGTCTGCCACGATGAACGACGCGCCGGGGGCTGGGATGAAGCATTGGCGAATCCGTTCACCGCGAGGTGTGCGCACCGGGATGTTCTGGAGGTTGGGATCCGCCGACGACAAACGACCCGTCGCAGCCACGGCTTGGTTGAAGCTCGTGTGGATGCGACCGGTTTGCGGATGGATGCTCTGTGGGAGAACATCGACGTAGGTCGATTGCAGCTTGCTCAACTCGCGGTATTCGAGCAGCAACCGCGGCACCTCGAAGCCCATCTCGGCAAGCTGGGCCAGCACCTCGGCATCTGTGGAGGGTCCAGTCTTGGTCTTTTTGATAATCGGGAGGTTCAGCTTTTCAAAGAGGATGTGCCGGAGTTGTGGTGTGCTGTTGATGTTGAAGTCCACACCGGCCTCTCGATAGATCGCCTGCTCGATCTGCGCCAACTCACTGGCGAACTCGCGGGACAACGCCGCCAATCGTTCCGTGTCGATCGCGATACCACGCCGTTCCATGTCGACGAGGACCGCCACCAAGGGGAGTTCGATCCGTTCGAGCAGCTCCGCCAAGCCCAACTCCTGAAGGCGCGAGGCGTAGTGTTCGTTCAGTCGCAGGATGGCATCGCTGTGCGCGACACAGAACTCCGTGGCTCTGGCCGGAGCGACCTCGGCGAAGGGGCGCGCGCTCCGTCCCTTGCCAACCAAGCTCGACTCCGACGTGAGCACCAAACCAAGGTGCTCTAAGGCAAGTACTTCCAACGTGTGTGATCGGCGACCAGGGTCGAGCACGAAGCTCGCAAGCGCCGTGTCACCACTCACCCCTCTCAACTCGATGCCGGCTTGCTGGAGGGCCAGCCAGTCCCGTTTGATGTCGTGCCCGACTTTGGCCACCGCGGGATCCCCAACCAGCTCCCGAAGCGGGGCCATCGAAGCATGCGAGAGCGCTGTCACGTTTTCGACCGGCTCCGCACCCAACTCGCCGTCGGGAGGTCGGTGCGCAAACGGCAGGTACCACCCTCGGCCGCCCGGGACCGCTATGGAGAGCCCGACTAACCGAGCTCGCAACGGATCGCTGCCGGACAGCTCGGTGTGGAGTGCCATCCGCCCCGCCTGGCGCACCGCTTTTACCAACCGATGGACACCATCAGGCGTGGTGACCGTCGCTGTCGTCGCCGCCGGTTCCGCCGGCGCGGCCTCGTCGAGATCGGGCAATAGGGTGTGAAACTCGAGCTCGGCGTACAGCGCGCGTAGGCTCGAGAAATCCGCCTCCCTCACCTCGAGCGTCTGTAGGTCCAGGGACAGCGGCACGTCCCGTCGGATCGTCACCAATTGGCGGCTCAGCCGTGCCTCGTCTGCGTAGGTGGCCAGCGCCTCGCGCGCGCGTTTGCCTTTGACGTCGGGCGCGTGCGCGAGAATGCTATCGAGATCGCCGTAGCTCTCGATGAGCTGTCGGGCCGTCTTGTCGCCAACGCCGCGCACGCCAGGAACGTTGTCGGAGGAGTCACCGACCAGCGCTAAATAGTCCACGACGCGCTCCGGTTGGACCCCAAGGCGCTCGTGGGCGTTGGAGGAGTCCACCAGTTGTTCGGTGATCGCCGATGGACCGCCTCGGCCTGGATTCAACAGTGAAACACGCGGTGAAATCAGCTGGTAGAAATCCTTATCACCTGACACGATCACCACGCGCATGCCCGCATCCGCACCCACCGTGGCCAACGTGCCAATGACGTCGTCAGCTTCGTAACCATCAATTTCCACTAGCGGGATGCGAAATGCGGCCAGCAATGCGTGGATGCGCTCCAACGAGCGGTCGAAGTCTTCCTGCAGCTCTTCATCGAGCTTCTGTCGCGTGGCCTTGTACTCCGTGTATACCTCGGTGCGAAATGAGGTACCGCAGTCGTGCACCCACGCGATGTGCGTCGGATGGTGTTCGGAGAAGAGTCGCTGTAGGAAGGTGGCAACACCCCAGACCGCCGAGGTGTTCTCGCCGCGGCTCGTTCGCAGTGGGCGGCCGATCATGGCGAAAAACGCCCGATAGATCAGGGCGTAACCATCGATCAGGAATAGGGTGGGCTCAGATTCGGCTTTGGCGACCAAGTTCATGCCGGGGAAGGTAGCAGAGAGTGCCGGCACGTGGGATCACATCAAGATCGTCACCACGCCCGCGACACCTGGGGCGACGAGCAGGTTGTCGTCGAGCGGTCCGGACCACCGCTCGAGCAGCGCCCCCGCTGCGGCTCCTGCGAACGCCACTGACCACGGAAATCGAACGACCAATAGCGCGCCGATACCAACGACCAAGGCCGCGAGCGTCCCCTGCCACGACTTCCGCAATGGTGACCCAAACCGCCGCCCCACCGTGGCGGCAACTGGATCGGCGAAAGCCGCCACGAGGATGCCGGCGATCGCCGCCCTGGGCGGAAGGAGCACCGCCGCTGCGTACCCGACCCACAGCCACGACCCGCCGCTCGGTCGGTGAACTTCATGCGGCCGGAAGATCGGAAACAGGCGGGTGAGCATGTCGCGGAATAGCGGTGTGGTTAAGCGGAGGCCGTCAACCAACAAAACCAGAATCGCGACGAGCCACACTATCAGCCGAAACTGTAGCCAGGTCACGATCGGCACGAGAAAGAGAATGCTGGCCGTGGCTGCGTGTAGCGCCCGCCGCAGCCACGCATTCACTGCGAAGAGGCCTCCTCGAGCGCATTGGGCGGGTAGAGTGCGCGGTAAAGCTCGCGATTCCGAAGCACGATCTTGACGTAATTTCGCGTTTCGACGTAGGGGATCCGCTCGACGAACGCGTACGGGTCACCGGCTTCGGGGTACCGCAACCAGCGGGACACCGGGCGTCCACCCGCGTTGTACGCGGCGAGCGCCGGAATCAACTCGCGGTCGTATTGACGCATCAGCGCCGACAGGTGTGCTGTGCCGACGTGGACATTGGCATCGGGCACGCCGAGGAAGGCGTCGCTCCAGCTCACGCCGATCCGTCGAGCGACGTAGGTGGCAGTCGACGGCATCAGCTGCATCAATCCGCGAGCCCCAGCACGAGAGGTCACTTCTGCTAGGAAGCTCGACTCTTGGCGAATCAGCGCGGTGATCAGATAGGGGTCGAGGTCAAATTTCTTCGCCTCCTCTCGGATCAGCGACTCGTACGGCCACGGGTAGATGACGCGGAGCACTCGAGGATCGTGCATCGTGTGACGTTGAGCCGCCTGCCATCCCAGCCGAATGCCCTGAGATACCCATCCACGCTCAATGAAGCCCTCCGCCAAATCCAACAGTTCAGGGACCGGCCGATCGTCTTGAGCCATGAGCACGCGAATCAGCTCGGCAACTTCTTCACCGTTGGGGAGTGCGGACCGGAGGAGATCGAGTCGCTGCAGGGATGCACGCACGCTCACGGCCGTTTGTGGAGCAGTTGACGGCGGCACGCGCAGCGCGGGAAGACCGAGTGCTGTTCGCGCCGCGCTCCCGTAATACCCGAGCGAATCGAGCTCTGCCACCTGCAGCCACAGCGCGCGCGCGCCGACGCTATCGCCGCGCGTCGCGCGCAACCGACCCGCAAAGAAGAAAGCTGCCGATCGCTGTACACCACGGGCGGCGATTTCAGCCTGATACCAGCCTTCGGCGGCAACCATATCGCCACGTCGGGTGGCATCGGTCGCCAATGTAATGCGCGCTCGGGACGCGTACGCATCTCGCGGCCACCCTTCCGCCAGGGCGATCAGGAGACTGTCCGCTTCCCGCCGCCGGCCGGCGTCGGCGCGCGCATCGGCTACCAGGAAAACTGCCAACGGTGCTTCGGATCGCTCGGGGAACTCCCGCGCGAATTGCAGCAGGGCTCGGTATCCGTCCTCCCGGCGCCCCACCCGTCGCAGCAGCCTTGCGTACCGATATGCCGCGACACGTGCTTCCGAACTTCCATCACTGCGCGCGCGTGCATAAACCGTGAGGGCCTTTGCTCGATCACCGAGATCCTCGAGCACCGTGCCGTAGAGCAACAGGGTCGCGGCGCTCGTGTCACCATCATCGACCGTCTGCGCGAGGATGCGCCGTGCGTCGCGCGCGCGACGCGTCTGTACCATTGCGCGAGCGATCTGAATGCGCTCGGACTGCAGTCGCGGGGGAAGCGCCGATTCGACCATCCGTAACGCGGCCGCCACCATCGCCGTGTCCGACGACTGGAGGGCACTGTACGCGAAGCGTCGGGCGCGGGCTGTATCGTTCAATATCAGCGCGATTCTCGCTGCTGCCGTGTCGTCGTTTGCGGCCGCGAACGACCGAATGGCCGCGGTTGAGTCCCCCGCCGCGAGCTGGGCGCGCCCTCGCACCCCCGTGACCAGCCGCTGGGCCTCTGGCGGTGCCCGCCTCAACAGCTTGAGGGCCTCATTGGGATCCGCAGTCACGCGCGCCTCGCGGATTGCCAGCCAACCCTCGATCGTTGGCAGCTTCGTTCGCGCCTCACGGTACTGAGCGGCCGCCGCCTCGAGCTCACCGGCGGCCTCGAACGCCGCACCTGCCCGCGCGTGCCAAATCCCGCGCTGCACGCCCGCCGAGTGGAGTGCCGCCGACGAGAAGTAGCGAGCAGCATTCGTCGGCCTGTCCTCGAGCAGGAGCAGGTCGCCGGCGAGGCCTTGGACACGGGGGTCACTACGTAGAGAGGAGTCGGCCAACCATGGCTCGAGCAGGGGTCGTGCACGCCTCGCGCGGCCGAGAGCTACTTCCGCTCGAGCCAGTTGCAGGCTGTCAGCTGAGGTGTGTGGCTGTACGGACGCCTCGGGCTGCATCCGCTCTGCCCGGTGCCAAGCCCACTCGGCATCCCACGACGCCCCACGCACAGCGAACTGTCCGGGGGCATGACCGCCGAACACGACGCTCAGGCCGGTCACGAGCAGCAACGGGAGCAACAACCGCTTATTTAGTCGCAAGAGGAATCGCTTTGATTTTATTCCAAACCACTGTTTAGGGCGATGAGGCACGTCACACATTGGTCCCGTACTCCAAGCAGACCGCCGGGGTTCCCACCGCAAGCCCGTCCCTGCGTACTCCGCATGTCGCGTGCCCCGAAAAACCGCTGCCTGGTCACAGTATCTCGTGACTTGCCGAGCTTCAAGGAGTGAACTTACTTTCGCGCACACTATGACACAGGAAAACCTTGCTGGCCGGACTATTGCCGGTTACCGCCTATTGGAGCGGATCGGTGAAGGTGGCACGGCAACCGTCTATCGGGCTGAGCACCAAGATCACGGCAAGTGCGCGGTCAAAGTGCTCCGCCAACGCCTTCGCAACGACGAAAACGCCGTCAAGCGGTTCCTACGTGAGGCTGGATACGGATCGCGGGTTCAGCATCCCGCGATCGTCGGAACCTACGATTATGGCGAGGAAGACGGACTGTACTACCTGGCGCTCGAATGGGCGGAGGGCGAGCCCCTGTCGCAATATGCGCAGCGTTCGGGACGTCTTGCCCCCGCAGTCGTTGGACACATCATCGACCAGTTAGCGGATGGCCTCAAGGTGTCGCACGCCGAGGGAATCATCCATCGCGATCTCAAGCCCGAGAACATCATCTACGACCCCTCGACACGGATCGTCAAACTCCTTGACTTCGGGATTGCCCGGGACGCGGAAATGGATCCGTCGCAGCGGCTCACGCGCACGGGATTCTTTGTTGGGACGCTGCAATACGTGGCTCCAGAGGCCCTTTCCGGTGAACTTGTGGACGAGTCAGCGGACCTCTACAGCCTGGCTACGATCGCGTACTACCTGCTGGCCGGCTGCCATCCGTATACGGGTCGGTCACCACGCGAGCTCTTCCAGCAGCTTCTGACGGAGCCGCCAACGCCGCTCAACGAGGCAGTGAAGGGCGTGAAGTTTCCGGCCAAGCTCGAGGAAGCCGTGATGCGCGCACTGGACCGGGATCCCAAGAACCGGCAGCCAGATGTTCGTGCCTTTGCAGATGAGCTCGGCCGATCGCTGGATAACGGCGGAGCTGAGACCGGAGACGAAAAGCGCGGCATGCTGGGGGCCCTCAAGTCGATGCTTCGTGAACGACGTAAATGAGTAGTAGTAAAGACAACTACTATTGTGGGAGAAGAAGCTAGCGCTCGCTCCTCAGATCTGGGGCGCCTCATCCGCCTCTTGAGGGATCGGTCTCTTGAGTTGGGCAGCTTTCGACTCGCCTCAGGCGCCACTTCCGCCTATTACATCGACGCGCGACGGACCACGATGTCGGCCGACGGTCTGAGCGTCATCGGCGCACTCGGGATTTCGACCATTCAGAGGGCCGGGTGGAATCCTGATTTCGTCGGCGGTTTGACCCTTGGCGCCGACCCCATTGCGTACGCAATTGCCATGGCGTCGCACCAAACCCCCCCGGTGATCGACGCATTCACCGTGCGCAAAGAGCGAAAGCAGCACGGAACCGGGCGATCGATCGAAGGGTGCTTCCAGGCCGGCGCTCGTGTCGTCGTGGTCGAGGATGTGCTGACGACAGGAAGCTCCGTTCTTCAGGCGATTGAGACGCTTACCGCTGAGCGGGCGGTAATCCTCGGCGTGCTAGCTGTCGTGGACCGCCAACAGGGTGGCCGTCAGAGAGTTGAGGAGAGCGGCGTCGCTGTTGAAACGTTGGTCACAGCGCGGGATTTAGGGGTGGGGGCCGACTTCGAGCCGCTCGAATAACAGTGCAAGCTCGAGTGGTTGGTGAGCGGCGCCGCTGGGTGCTCCTGTCGCTAGGATTGGCCGTGCTGGTCTTCGGACGCACCTTGAAAGCGGCGCCCGTCTCCACAACCATCATCGTCATTGCAGCGGGACTGTTGACGGCGGGCATCGTGGCTGTGAACGCGATCGCGCGACGAATGCCCGTCGAGCGGCAGACGACGACTCTGTTTGCCGCTGACATCGCGATCATCACCATAATCCTCGCTCTTCACGGCCCGCGGGGACTGAGTGTGCTTTTGCTTCCCGCAATTCTTCCGTTTGCAGCGTCGCGCGACGCCGTTGGCCGTTGGGCCGCCGCAGCAGGCGGTGGGATCGCGTTTCTCGCCTCACACGTGATTCATCGCGCCAGCTTTCCCGGCAGCGGGGCGCCATCGCTCGCTCCACTCCTGATCGAAGCGGTAGCCTTGATTGGTGTGTCTGGCTTGCTTGCTCACGTAACGGCTACCATGAGCAATCACCTCCGAGTCATTGGCGACGCGGCGGAACGGGCAGCGCGTGGTGACCTCGGAGCGCGTGCAGGAGGTGGTCATCCGCCGGAGTTGACCGGTCTCGCAGTGGCCGTCGATGGTGTGTTGAACCGATACACCACGGTGGTCACGAGCGCCCTTGATCCCCTGGAACACATTCGAGCCACGATCACGGCGATCACGACAACCCTCAATCGTGCCAGGGAGACGACGCGGGGAGTCCATGAGGCCATATCTCACCTCGCCAGTGAGTTGGCAGTGGGGTTACCGGGTGCGACCCGGCAGCCGGGGAGCGAACCAGTCACATCGAACGGGGTGTTCGATTCAGCGCAGAACCTTGGTAACGATGCGAATGTCCTCGTGCAGAAGGCGGGAAAGGGCAGGGAGCACGTCGCGAAGACTAGTCAATTTCTCCAGGGCGTTGAGGCTCATATGCATACGACGCGGACTCAGGTCGAGGAGTTGCGCGTGCTCGCCGACCGCGTTGGTGATTTCGCACGCTCCATTGGCCGAATCGCTCGGCAGACGCGGCTGCTCGCGCTCAATGCCGCGATCGAGGCAGCGCACGCTGAAGAGCATGGTGAGGGATTCGCCTCAGTGGCCGAGGAAGTACGCCTCTTGGCTGCCGAGGCGGCAGCATCCGCCCATGAAATTGCCGACGCCATTAGCGAATTGCGGGCGCGCGCGGATGCGGCTGCTGCCGAGACGGTGTCCGGTGAAGGTCGTGTACGCGACATCGATACCGTCGCAGCCGAGGCGCGGGAGACGTATGAGGAGCTCCATGCCGGTCTGGTTGAAACGACGCGCCGTATCGGCGAGATAGCTGTCGCCGCGCAAGAGCATCGGACCCACACTGCGACTCTTGCGACGCAACTCGTAGCTGCAACGACTGCGGGGGCGCAGACCCGCGCGCGGGCACGTGAAGCGGCGGACCAGATGGCCGACCAATCGACAGCCATCGAGGAGATCGGCCGCTTGACCGGTGACCTGGCGCGATCGATAGACTCACTGACTTCCATTCTGACGCATTCATCCTGACACGCCGCCGCGGCGCCTTCCCTCCCAACAGCATCTCACGCCTTATGTCCAGGTCTTTCCACCCCATTTTCGAGTGGATGAAACGAGCGGAGTGCGTGTCGGAAGGGAAGGATGAATCTGGCGACGAAGTCGTCGATCGCGATGGCGAACGGAAATCGATGTCGGAACTCACCTGCGGTAATCCCCATTGCGGTGCGCAGATGACGCCCAAAGCTCTGCGGTGAGGAGAACTCGAGTTGGTATGCGACATCCGCAATCGAAAAACCAGGCGATTCCATGAGACCTGCCGCATAGACGAGACGGATCGCGGCCAGGTACCGCTTGGGTGATGGGATACCCGCTCGGAAGAAGCGAGACATGAATGTGCTCGGCCGAACGCCAATTTGTTGGGTCACCGCGCGTACAGTACTGGTGCCCGGCGCTACCCGAACGAGCAGCTCGAAGAATCGACGGCAATCGGGGGTGGTATCCCCGATTGCGGGAAGGACCGTGGCCAGGATTCGCGCACCGGTAGGCGTTGTTGGCTGGGAAACCAGCTCCCGCAAGCGATGCCACCCGTCACGCCTACTCAGGTCGAAGAGCCGTCGCACCCCTTGTGCGCCGAGCTCCAGGAGGCGCTCACTCGACTGCGCATCATGATGAGACACGACCGCCACGGTTGGGATCCCCGGAAACGCGCGCACGAGTTCCGCGACTCCGTCGAGTTCGTTGTTGCGAATGCAACGGGGTGAGACCAACACCAGACGCACTGGGCGCTCGCGCACCGTTTGCAGTGCATCCCGCACCGACTCGACATGAAGCGGGGAGAACCTCCCATCCGCAGCCGCATCGAGGCGTGGTCGCTCGCGTTTTTCGATCACCGTAGCGACGGTGGCGATGCCTCGCACCGACGTCATGAACCAAGACTCCTCAAAGTCGGGCCACATCGTACCGGTTGTGCATCAACCGCATCTCAAACGACGCGCTGCGGGTTCAACAGCGATGGATTCCCAGCTATTTTTAACGTTGGGTGGTGGCGCGTGACGGTCGCGATCCGGTGCCACCGGATCGAGGAAAGTCCGAGCTCCACAGGGCAGACTGCCAGGTAACGCCTGGGCGCCGCGAGGCGATGGAAAGGGCCACAGAAAACATACCGCCCGCTCTGCGGGTAAGGGTGAAAAGGTGGGGTAAGAGCCCACCGCACGCCTGGCAACAGTGCGTGGCACGGCAACCCCCAGTCGGAGCAAGGCCAAATAGGCGGTGAGGTCCGGCCCGGACCGGCAGAACCGCGGGTAGGCCGCTTGAGATGGTGGGTGACCATCATCCTAGAGAGATGACCGTCCGAGCATCGCGCTCGAACAGAACTCGGCTTACGGCACCACCACCCCTGGCCTCATCCCCTTCAGCCGGGTATGATACCCGCGGTCCACACCTACCCCGAGGATGCGAGCAAACGAAGATCCAGCCCGCCGGCGGCCGTATCCACCGAGCTGGGAAGATGTTGCCGAACTGCGAGTGTTTCGAACAACGTCGGAGCGATGGCAAAAGCTCATCGGCTGGCGGGGTGACATGCAGCGCAAGGGTTGGAAGCTGCTGCAGGTGACTTCGGAAGGAAGTGAGATGGTGGCCGTTTTTGGAAGAACGCGAGCCGAGCTACTCGAAAGGCGTGAAGCAGGATGATCCTACGCAACGCCGTCCTGGCGCTCGTGGCACTAGCGGCGTGTGGCGGGCCGGGTGGTGCAACGCTCGGAGCGCCGCCAATACCCGTGTCGGCGGCGCCCGTGGTGCCGAGCGTCGTGACGTATCGGCCGTATGCCGCAACGTATCGTGCGGCGACACGGCGTCACGTAGAGCAGGAGTTCAACGGCCAAAAAACGGCGACCACTCTGGCCATCGACTACTATCTCAGCACCGACATCATCGAAGTGCCCGAGGGCCTACAAGCCACACTGCGTATCGATTCGGTGCCTTATCTCGTCGGGCTGCCTCTCAAGGAAGCCGAACGGGTGCAGGGAGCCAGCTTCACGACGCTGCTTACCAACGTTGGTACCGTGCGCGCATTCGAGGGCAGTGACCTCGAGACGGAGCTGCTCGATCAACTGGAATTGCAGATGCAGGGGTTCTTCCCACGCCTGCCGCCCGGCGGAGCTCTTCCAGGCGTTGAGTGGGCGGATACAGCGGAGACAAACGCGGGGATGCGCGACCGTGCCCTGCTGATTCACTCCATCAACCGTCACGAGATCGTGGGGTGGAACGAGTGGGGAGGCGAGCGTGCTCTTCACATCGTGACCGTGTCGGATTACACGCTCGAGGGATCTGGCATTGAGACCGGACAATCGTACACCCTCGAGGGGTCCGGTACCGAGCGAGCCAACCGCTACGTCGCGTCGGATGGTCGTTTTCTCGGCCTCACCTCCACCGACACCTTACATTCGACCGTGCACTTGCCCTTGATGGGCACGTCCATTCCGATTACGCAGACCCGCACCGACTCCCTCACCATCGTCCAATAAGTGCTCCGAGCCAGCGCTGCTCTTCTCTCATTCGCGGTGCTTTTCACCACCGCGTTATCTGCCCAGTTCGTTCCGCCACGTTCCACCGACTATCTGTTTTTGGCGACCGCGAGCGACGCGCGCTCTATCTGGATCAACCCGGCAGGCCCGGCCACCACTCCCACCTCATCGATCATGGCGGAACTCGCGTTCAGCGAGCAAGAGACCAGTGATGTCCGGCTGGCGCAGTGGACGGTGGGGTTCACCTCACGCGGCATCTCGGTTGCTTACCAGCGAGATCGGCTCCCGGACGGCGAAAACAACCAGGCATTCCGGCTTGGGGCAGCGCTCCCGTTTCGAGACGGGGCGGTTGGAGCAGCGTTCACTTTCTACAATACTGAAATAACCCAACGAGGGCTGGACCTCGGTTTCCGGTACTACCCCCTTCCCCGCATTGAGTTGGGCGTGGTGTTACTCAACGTCGGTCGGCCCATCGTTCGATCGGTCGAGCTCCCCGTGACGTTTGGCGTTGGCGGCGGATGGCTCATTCTACCCCCAATGCTACAGGTGGCCGGCGAAGTCCGTATCAACGAACGCTTGATTGAATCCGGGTACGATGCTTCATACCGCATCGGCGCCGAGTTCGTCACTCGTACTCGGCTCCCGGTTGGCGCCGTCGCGACATTCGACCTCGGCGGTGATCTGTCGGTTGATCGCTGGGCCGTGGGTTTGAGCGTGGGCGGACCCTACCGCGTCGTGGCGGTTACCTCAGGTGCCCGATCCGATGGCGTCGAACGCGTGAGCCTCACGGGGTTGGCGATTCGCCAGCTGTCGCAACGTCGCTGACCGAGGGACTCAGTCCACCAGCCGCAGGGGCATTACCAAGCAGAGGTACGAAGCGGAGTCATCCCAACCCACCGGCTCGATCGTTGCAGCCCGCTCGGGGGCACTGAACGTGAATCGTACCTCGTCGGTGGGCATGTACTTCAAGACTTCCAGCAGGTAGTTGGCGTTGAAGCCGATTTCCAGCGCGTCACCGTCGTACGTCACGGCGATCTCGTCCTGCGCGTCTCCGAGATCGGGCGTGCTCACGCTGAACTTGAGCACCGCGCTGGTGAAGGCGAGACGCACCCGATGAGTCTGATCGCTCGCAACTACACCGACGCGCCGTAGGGCGGCGGAGAGCGCCTCTTTGTCCACGGTGGCGGACTTGTCGTTTTCGCGCGGAATGACCTGCTCGTAGTTGGGGTATGGTCCCTCAATCAACCGCGTGTAAACCTGGGTAGACCCTCCGCGAAAGCCCAGGTGGTTGTCCGATTTCGCAATCTCCACCTCGTCAGACGGCCCAAAGAGGCGTCGAACCTGCTCGAGCGCACGGGGCGGAACGATGAAGTCGTCGGTCCCACCGCCGGAGATGGGGACGTCCATCTTTGCCAAGCGGTGTCCATTGGTTGCGACCATCCGCATCCGATCTCCCCGCTGCTCCCAGAGGACGCCATTGAGAATCGGTCGGCTCTCCTCGGTGGACGCGGCGAACGACACATGGTGCACCAGCTTCTGTAGGTCGGTGGAAGCCACGGACCAGCTCTGCTCGAAGCTCACCGGTGGGAAGCTGGGGAACTCGTCCTTGGGGATGCCGAGCAGCTTAAAGCGGGACCGGCCACACTCGAGACTGACCCGCTGCTCACCCGAGCTGGTCACCCTGATTGCCGCGCTCGGGAGTTCCCGAACGATTTCCAGGAGTTTTCGTGCGGGCAGCGTGACGGCGCCCTCGTCATCCACTTCTCCCGGCACCGCCGTCGTAACCGCCGTATCCAAGTCGGTCCCCGCCAGCCGAATCAAGTCACCGGTCGCATCGACCAGGATGTTCGACAGAACCGGTAAGGTTGTCTTGGTCGGCACGCTCGCCGCCACCGCCGTCAGGCCCTCGTGGAGCCGCTCCCGGGTTATGGTGAACTTCATAGCTCGCTATCTCGTATCGTGGAAAGAACTACCTACTCCTACTCTATTTATAAAACTATAGTAGTGCTAGTAGGGTGTCTGGATATCTGGACAAATGCTGCAACCCTTCTGTTGCGTTGCTGTTAGGGCATTTTGCCGTGTGAATCTCGTGGTGATAGGCGTGGAATGCTAGTGGAACAGCCGCGTCCTTTCACGCTTCTCACATACCGTCCACAGGTTCACTCCACATTTTCTACCTGGTGGCGAGCTCCTTTCGCGCCAGATCAACACGGTCACGGAACCGACGGTCGCGGGCCATTTCCCGTTGTACCTTGTCCAGGCTGTGAATGACCGTGGAATGATCTCGCCCGCCAAACGCCTGACCGATCTCCACGAGCTGCATCCCGAGTAGTTCCCGTGCGAGAAACATTGCAACCTGTCGAGGGGCCGTCAGGGTCTTGGTCCGTGCCTTCGACCGGAGCCCTTCTGGTGTTACACCCCACCGCCGGGCAACTACTTCTTGCACACGGTCCACTGTCGGCAGTGTCGGTTCGCTGTCCCCGCGGGTCAACTCTGCTTGCTTTATCTTATCGGCCAACGCTTCTCGAGCGAGGTCGATGGTGACCTCACGGTGTTTCAGCGAGGCGTACAAGAGCAGTTTGATGATGCAGCCTTCGAGTTCGCGGACGGAGCTGCGGACGTGCTCGGCGATGAAGCGCAGGACATCGTCCGGAATCGTCAGCTCGAGATGATCTTGCTCCGCCTTCTTCCGCAGGATGGCAATGCGGTGCTCTAGGTCTGGCTGCCCGATGTCGGCGACCATCCCCCACTCGAACCGACTCACGAGACGCGACTCGAGACCCGGGATTTCCTTTGGTGCGCGGTCCGACGTGAGCACGATTTGCTTTCCGGCTTCATGTAGGGCGTTGAACGTGTGAAAGAACTCTTCCTGGGTCATCTCCTTGCCCTCCAGGAAGTGCACGTCGTCGACCAGGAAGATGTCCACCTCGGTGCGGTACCGCTTGCGGAACTCCGCCATCGTACGGCTGTGGATGCTCTCGATCACCTCATTGATGAACTGCTCGGCCCCCATGTAGACCACGCGGTTCCCGCCGTCCCGTTCGAGCACGGCATGCGCGATGGCTTGCATGAGGTGAGTTTTTCCTAGGCCGGTCGCTCCATAAATGAAGAGGGGATTGTACGTCTTGCCAGGGGCCTCGGCGACCGCGTGGGCGGCAGCCGCGGCGAGCTCATTGGATTTCCCGATGACAAACGTCTTGAATGAATACCGCTCGTTGAGTGGCCGAGTGGATCCGACGGGCGGACCACTCTTGGCCCCCGGTGGAGGGGCAACGAAAAAATCCATCTGCGGCCGACGTGCGCGTTCTTCTTGCACCTGAAAAACAATCTCAAGTGAAGCGCCGAGCGCGTCGCCGGCCAGACGGGTCAGGGTTGGACAGTGCTTGGACTGGTTCCATTCGACGGCGAATTGATCAGGCGCACCGAGAACCAACCTTCCGTCGCGAAAAACGATCGCTTCAACGGGCTCGAGCCAGGTTCGAACGGTGGCGTCAGGGAGTTCATGCCGTGCAGCTTCGAGGAGACGTGCCCATGCGTCTTTGGCAGACAACTCCATCAGCGATTGTGTTGTCAACGGGTAGGTGGTTCGAAAGGGCGACCGAACGTACCGCACCCGTGTGGAAAAGTCAACCTTGACCCCACTCGGACATCGCAACTAGCTTTCCTCCCCCACAAGCACAGCGTGTAGCGAGAGTTACGTATGAAGCCGACATATCGGCCGCGCAACAAGCGGCGTTCGAGTAAGCATGGGTTCCGGGCACGGATGCAAACACGTTGGGGACGTGCAATCCTCAATCGGCGACGCAAAAAGGGCCGGAAGCGGCTTGCCGTCCAGTTACCGTCCAAACACGGAGGGCGTTGAGCAGCGAGCGGCTCCCACGGAGCTGGCGACTCAACCGGACAGCGGAGATCACTGCGGTGTTGCGGCTGGGCAAGCACCGTCGGACACCGCTTCTCGACTTTGCTTGGCTCCCCAACGAGCGCGGACACCCCCGGATCGGTCTCGTCATCCCAAGACACGGCGCCACGATTGTGCAGCGTAACCGCTTGCGGCGCAGGCTCCGTGAACTCGCCCGCCGCCAACTCCTACCGCACCTGACGTCTATGGACCTCGTCATCCGGTCGCGCAGTCGAGCGTATAACGCCGATTTCCACCGGCTGGCAGCCGAATTCGGCGGATGGCAAGATTGGCTCAGAACGTAGGCCGCGTTCCCCGCCGCGTCGTCGCCGGATTGATCCGCGCCTATCAGGTGGCAGCCTCGCCGCTGCCTTCACCGTGCCGCTACCATCCGACATGCTCGAGTTACGCTTTGGAAGCGGTGAACCGCTACGGTGCGCTCAAGGGCGGGTGGCTCGCGATGCGACGGATACTCAGGTGTCATCCGTTTCATGCCGGCGGGCACGATCCCGTGCCATGACCTGCTGATATGGAACGACGCACATTGCTGGCGATCGGCCTGATGTTGATCGTCGCGATTCTTCCCTCGCTCTTCTTCGCACCGAAGCCAAGCCCGCGGCCCACTGGCTCGGGTGCGGACAGTGTCACGCAAGTGGCAGACACAATCGCCCGCGTTCCACCGGTCGCTCTGCCGGACACTTCGGCTCGTAAGCCCCCCGCGGTCACGCCGGACACCGCCCCGCTCCCACCGGCGGGTCCTGACTCACAACCAGCTCAACTCGTCACCGTCGACTCACCGCTCTATCGTTTCGTGTTTTCGAGCCGTGGTGGTCGCCTAGTGCAGGCGGTGCTCAAGAACTATCGGTCGTATGCCCCCGGCGATTCAGGTATCGCCCAGATCATTCCGGACACGTCGCAGTTTCTGCGAACGCGCCTGGTTATGGGTGATGACACGGTCTCACTCGCTGATTGGCGGTTTCAACCGTCGACTACCGCTCTCGAGGTGCGAGATTCTGCCACTGTCCTGTCATGGGTTGCCGAGCGGGGTGGTGCCACGGTACGGCTCGAATATGAATTTCGACCCGATCATTACGTCTTCGATGTGCGGGGCAACTTCTCGGAGATTGCCACTCGGGGGCTGTTGTTTATTGGTCTCGGGCCGCGCATTGCTTTGGTCGAAGCAGACAGCGTCGAAGATTTTCGCGCATACGCCGTGGTGACCAAAGCCAACAAGACCGAGAGCCTGAAGTTCGGTTCGCTGGATTTTGGGGAGCGGCGGGAGCTCTCGGGTCCGTTCGAGTGGGTCGCTGTGAAGTCGAAGTACTTCGCCGTCGCTGTCATGGCCGTGGACCAGAATCAGACGCGGTTCGGCGGTGCGGTGGCCGAGGGAGGCCTCCCTTCCGGCAAGCATGCGGTTCGCACATTCGTGGACGTCTCGCTGGCCGCCCCTGGTGGCGTGTTTTCATACTCGGTGTACGCGGGCCCGCAGGAGTACCACCGGCTCAACCGAATCGGACACGAGTTCAACGACATCAACCCCTATGGTTGGATTTTCCGGCCGGTGATTCGGCCGTTTGCCGGCGCCATCGTCTGGGTGCTCATCTGGATGCACGAGAACCTGAACCTCGCCTACGGATGGGTACTCATTCTGTTTGGTCTGGCGGTGCGGGTGGTGCTGTGGCCCCTCAATCAAAAAGCGATGCGCTCCAGCATTGCGATGTAGGCGGTCCAGCCCGAGTTGAAGGCGCTACAAGAGCGCTATAAGAACGACGCACCGAAGCTCCAGCAGGAGATGATGAAGTTGTACAAGGAGCACCAGGTGAACCCGCTTGGCGGCTGTCTCCCGATGCTGATCCCCATGCCGGTGCTGTTCGCTTTGTTCTTTGTCTTCCGCGAGACGATCGAGTTCCGTGGCGTGCCGTTTCTCTGGTTACCGGATCTCTCGCGAGCCGATCCGTTATTCATTATTCCGGTGGTTATGGGGCTCTCGATGTTCGGGGTATCCAAAATCGGTCAGATGGGGATCCCGCCCAACCCACAGACTAAAATGATTACGTATGTGATGCCCGTGGTGTTGACTGTCCTGTTTCTCAACTTTTCCTCGGGGCTCAACTTGTATTACGCGGTGAGCAACATTGCGAGCATACCACAGCAATGGCTGATCGCAAAAGAGAAGCAGCGGCACCAGTCAAAGAAAAAGTAATCCATCGCTCAACGCGCGGCTCAATGCTCACTGACGTCATCGCCGCCCTCGCCACTCCACCCGGCCGATCCGCTCTCGCCCTCGTTCGTCTATCCGGGGACAATGCACACGAGATAGCCGCAGCGGTGCTCGAGCCATTTCGGGTCGAGCCGTTTCGTACGGCACGGCTCGCGAGCGTGCGCCATCCCGAAAGCGCCGAGTTGCTGGATGAGGTGCTCTATGTCGTTTATCAGGCTCCGCATTCGTATACCGGACAGAATGTCGTAGAGATTTCTACCCATGGGGGGCTGCTGCTGCCCGTGGCCGTGCTGAGTGCGTTGCTCGCAGCTGGAGCGCGGCAGGCGACCCCGGGGGAGTTTACCCGCCGTGCGCTCCTCAACGGGAAGATGGATTTGCTGCAAGCGGAGGCGGTCGGCGATCTGATCGACTCCACCGCGCCGGCGCAACGCCGCGCCGCGCTTCACCAACTCGAACGCGGGCTCTCACAGCGGATTGCGATCCTTCGTGAGCACGTACTGGAGCTCGAGGCCCTCGTATCGTACGAGATTGATTTTCCGGAAGAGGACAGCGGACCCGTACCCCCCGAGCAGGTGGCGCGTGCCACAAGCACCGTGCGGCGAGAGTTGGTCGAACTCCTCGGCACCGCGGCTGAAGGCGAACGGTTGCGCGAAGGGGCTATCGCCGTCATCGCGGGGCGCCCAAACGCAGGTAAGTCATCGCTGTTCAATGCGCTCCTAGGCAGCGAGCGAGCCATCGTGACGCATATCCCTGGCACAACCCGCGACGCGATCGAAGCGCCGGCGACCTGTGATGGATTCCCCTTTCGCTTGATCGACACTGCGGGGCTCCGCGAGAGCAGCGACACGGTCGAGCGCATCGGTGTGGAAGTGAGTCTTCGCTATCTGTCCTCGGCTGATCTCGTGCTCTTTTGCGTCGAGGCGGGCAGCGAGCCAGGCGAGGAGGAGCAGGCCTTTCTAACGGCGGTCACCGCACCCGTGATCGTCGTGCACACCAAAGCCGATCTCGGGCCGAAAGCCCTCTCGCGGACCGATGTGCCCGAGGTGACGGTGTCAGCTCACACCGGACAAGGACTGGTGGAACTCAGAAAGCAGATGGCGGCGGTGGCGTTCTCCCGCCTCGCACGAACGCACGACGTGGAGCCACTCGTCACACGTGAGCGTCACCGACACGCTCTACAGCGGGCACTCGACGAAACCGAGGCGTTTTCAGTCGCACGCGCCGATGGCTTGGAGGGAGCGATCGCCGCGACGCACCTCCGAGCAGGGATCACCGCCCTCGAAGACGTTATTGGGGTGGTGACGTCCGAGGATGTGCTCGACCGCGTATTTGCCACGTTCTGTGTAGGGAAATAGCGAGGTGGGCGGCCTCGCCGAATAGCTACTCTGTCTCGACGGTGAGGCGCCACACCTCATCGGCCAACCACTCCAACCGCTGTTGTGCGTGATCCAGCTCTTCCACGGATAGTTGCGGCAACGCGCTGGACAGCCAGCGCACGTGTTCCACCAGATCGTTGACGACCTCGCGAAGCATGAGACGCTCCCGCCGTTCCGACGGGTTTTGAACCTCATTCGCAGCGGGCTGGCGCCGCTTCCGCGGTCGCTTTGCGTTTGTCACGCTGTCTGAGCGCCGCCCTCGAGCGCTTCCGAGACCGTGCATGCGGAAGCGCTCGTACGGAGGGCCCGCGCGATGCCGACATTCGCAACGATGGACTCGACCATACGCAGCCCCAGATAGTAGCCGGCGCGCTCGGGAATCACCTTGCCGTTCACCATGCGCTGCGCGGGGGGAACGCCGCCAGAGAGATAACGGAGTCGGTAGCCCAGTCCGGTCCGATCGAGATCACCCGCCACGGCACGGGTGAGAAACGCATCCAGCTGGCGCAGACGCCGGTACACTCGACCGGAGTAGCCGAGGTACTCCCACCGCTCGAATCCGGGTGTTGCTGCCATGGCGCCGGCAACCGCAAGACCCTCGTTGACGAGTAGCTCGCGGAGCGATGTCCGGCTTCCGGTCTCCCAGTAGTCGTAGTTGCCACGCATTTCGCGAATCACCGATGCCAGCTCACTCTCGCTATCGTGGGCGGTATATCGCGCCACGTGCGCGATCTCGTGTGCTAACCACAGGCCCATGAGCGCCGGACGAAGACCCAGTCCGAACGATTCCGGATTGGGCTTGCCGGTAAAGTGTTCCAGGCAGACAAACGCGATGCCCCGTCCTGCCACGACGAGCTCACCGGCGTTCGCACCACCCACCCCGACCATGAGACACACGTCAAACGGCTCCTCAATCTCGAAGAGCTCCTCGCAGCGGGCCTGTGTCTCATCTGCCAGCCGCTCCACATCCACGTGCAACAATAGCGCGCGCAGGTCACGGCGATCCGCCTCGATCGTTCGACGGATCACGTCCTCCGCGTGCGGACTGTCCGGGTCGAGGATGTAGTTGTGCCAGTAGGCGTGCAGAACTGGAGCGTGCTCGGTGAGGTAGCGAAGGTACGCCTCCATGGGGTCGGGAGCCTCGACGACCGCCAGGAATTCCGGAACGAGGTTGATGAGCATGGAGGCGTCCCCAATTTGGGATGCCCGGCGGGTACTGACAAGTGGCTCGCTGCGGTATTACGACAGTAGCGACTCCAAAACAGTGACGTCTTCCGGACGAAAACCGTAAAACACCACCTCCGTCAGCTCGTTGGTGTCTGGTGACGACTGCACGGCATCGTACATGGTGGCTGCCGCGCGTGTGAAGGAGAAGCCGCCGACACCAGTACCGAGGACGGGAAACGCGATGCGACGAATCTGGTGCTGGGCGGCCAGGGCGAGCGCGGCCAGCGTGCTGCTACGAATCGACGATTCCGAGACCGGCGCATCACCCATGGCTGCGGCGTGGATCACCCAGCGAACCGACAGCTCCCCGGCGCCCGTGATTGCAGCCTCACCAACACGTATGGGCCCGTGCCGGTCGCATTCCTCTTGAATAGTGGGTCCGCCCGCCCGCCGGATCGCTCCGGCTACGCCTGCACCGAGCTGCAAGTGGTTATTCGCTGCGTTGACGATGGCATCACCGTCATAGGTGGTAATGTCACCCTGACGTGCGGTGATTCGAGGGGGCATGAAACGAGATTAGGGATCGCGGAGCTTGCGACTGGCGTCGTCCAGTAGGCGCCGTTCTTCGGGCGTCAGACTCTCGATGCCAGATCGCGAGATCTTATCGAGCAAGCGATCCACCTCGTCATGCTCCTCCCGACGCCGATGACGGTAAGACCGTTCGCCCTGTGCCTGTGAGACCTCTCGGGTTCGTGCGCGAGCCTTCGGTCGTGGTACACGGCGGCGAGTGATGGCCTTGCTCGCGCCTCGGCCGACGCGCTCCTCGCCCTTCAGGTAGATGAATCCGAAAAGGAATCCACCCAAATGTGCCAAGTGGGCAATGCCGTCTCGCGCCCCCGTGATGGCGGAAAAGAGACTCAACGTGGCGAAGAAGATCACCAGCCACTTCGCTTTGATGGGCATGGGGAGCGGGAAGACGTAGACCGGCGCATCTGGCCAATAGTAGACGAAGGCGAGGGACACGCCGAACACGGCGCCCGATGCGCCGACAAACGGTGCCACCGGTGTGAACAGTGACACCACGAACGAAAAGATGGCGCCACCTAAACCGCAAACGAAGTAGTACAGTCCAAACGCCGACCCACCCATGCGCTCTTCGACCGCTCGGCCGAAGAAAAACAACATCAACATATTGAACGCGAGATGGAGGAACCCCTGGTGGAGAAACATGTATGTGACGAAGGTCCACCAATGGGTGACGACGCGCGTGGGGCCAAACGCGAACGCGTCCGCGAACCACGGCCCGGTAAACACTGTGATTGTCAGCAGGTACACCACAGCGTTCGCGACGATGAGGCCACGTACCCATGGGGTGAGCGCGAACGGAGACTGGGATCGCATCATCTCAATCTACCCACCTTGGCCCGGAGTTTGTTCCGCTCGGCCCGCTGCAACGCCAGCGTGCAGATTCGGTGGCAAAGTTCGCCAAAGTCGATGCCGGCAGCGGCCGCCGATTGTGGCAACAAGCTCGTGGCTGTCAACCCCGGAAGGGTGTTCAACTCTAGGCAGTGGGGGGTGCCATCCGAAGCCAATCGGAAGTCTACCCGCGAGAAATCGCGTAGCTTCAGCACACGATGGGCCTGTAAAGCCAGTGTCCGGAGCCGGTCCGTGGTTCCGGCTGGCAGATCTGCTGGGAAGATCTCCTGGGTCATACCGGGGGTGTACTTGCACTCGTAATCAAAGATCTCGTGTTGTGGTATGATCTCACCGACGGCCAAGGCCTCCTCGCCCAGAATGCCGACCGTGAATTCACGACCGTCCAGGTACTGCTCGATGATCACTTCGTCGTCGTAATCCAACGCGCTGCGGATCGCCGCCTCCAGCTCGTCCGTCCGTCGCGCGATCGATAATCCGACGGTGGACCCCGCCTTTGAGGGCTTTACGACCACCGGTAGCCCCAGCGTGGACACGTCCTCGGGCGTGGTTGGGTGCGTGACCCAACGGGGCGTCGGGATCCCAGCGTCGCGGAGGAGGCGCTTGGCGATGTCCTTGTCCATCGCCAGCCCGCTCCCCAGCGGGCCACTCCCCGCATAGGGGATGCCACCGGCCTCGAGCAGCGCCTGCACCTCGCCTCCCTCACCCTGTTTCCCGTGAAGGACGATGAACACGAGATCGGTCTCCCGTAGCGCGGGAAGGGCGATGAGGTCGGTGAGACACTCGCGCATCGCGAGGAGTCTGAGCTCTTCCTGACTCGGTGGATCGCTCCCCACCGACGACACCAGCAGCTGTTGCTCGTCGTCGCTCTCGATAGCACCGCTCACGGTGTCGACAACGGTGACCAGGTGTCCACCGGCTCGGAGGGCGGCCACCACCTGAGCAGCTCCGGCGAGCGCCACATCACGTTCGGGGGTCGACCCTCCGGTGAGGACCGTGATCCGCATCATCGCGGTCGATACGCCACGCGGTAGTTGGGGGTTTCCCAAACCTCCACAGTCTCAACCGCTGCGGCTGGGGCCCGGTCGGCCAACAGCGCCGTAGCACGTGTGCTGATCAGCTTGGCTAACCGCTCCGCGGTCGGCGGTGACTGGTGAAACGGCTCGAGATCGTTGAGGTAGCGATGTTCAAAGTCCGCCACGGTCTCCCGGGCCACCTCCTCAATGACCCGGAAATCCACCCCCATACCGCCGGGGTCGAGCTGGGATTCATCAACCGATACGTTCAGCCGCACACGCCAATTGTGTCCGTGGAAACGGTCACACATCTCCACACCGGGGAGTGTGTGAGCGGCCGAAAAGCTGGTCTCAGCCGACAGCACATAGTACGGCATGCTGGAAAGCTACCTCACTAACGTCCCGGCTACGGTGACCCGTGACCGCTCCCACGGGTGGAGACGGGTGCGCTCAGCGAATACCGGCGACGTGATGAAGGACATCGTACCGCGTCACGATCCCGGAGAGGGTCCCGTCCTGCCGCACCAGGACGGCCGGGGTCTCGCGGGAGAGCAGGTCGGAGAAGCGCTCGAGCGGGAATGTGGCGTCCACCACGGGGTACGGAGGATCCATGATTTCGCGGACCGCCTTGTCGAGCACGGAGGGCTCGGAGACGGCCCGTGCCATGACTGCCCCCTCGGCGACCGAGCCGACGCAATCACCTCCTTCGACGACTGGCAGCTGGGAGATCCCGTAGGTCGCCATGAGGTTCAGCGCCTGACGCACGGTTTGTCCCGGACTGAGCGTCACCAGCGGCGGCGTCTCATGCGGCTTCGCCGCCAGCAACATGCTCGCGACCACGCGATCCTGGTCCAGCAACTGGTTCTCTCGCATCCACTCGTCATTGAACAGTTTCGATAAATAGCGCTCACCGGTATCGCATAGGATGGCAACCACACAAGCCTTGGGATCGTCCACTGCTCGCGCGACCGTGAGCGCCACCGAAACGATGAGCCCGGTCGATCCGCCGACAAAGAGGCCCTCTTCCCGTGCCAACCGTCGCGCCATGACAAACGCGTCCCGGTCGGTCACGGTGTGGAATTCGTCGATCTGGTCGAAGTGCAGGGTCTCCGGAATCTTATCCCCCCCAATCCCCTCAACCTTGTAGGGATGCCCTGGCACGTCGCGCTCGCCTCGCGCCCAAGCGGCATAGATCGATCCGTCGGGATCCCCGGCGATGATACGGATCGCTGGGTTCTTCTCCTTGAGGAATCTCCCGGCGCCGCTCAGCGTGCCCCCAGTCCCGGCTCCGCCGACCAAGTGAGTGATCCGTCCCTCCGTTTGCTCCCACAACTCCGGACCGGTGGACTTGTAGTGCGCTTCCGGGTTCACCTGGTTGTAGAATTGGTTCGCCAGAATGGAATTGGGCGTGCTTTTGACGATCGCCTTCGCCTTCATCACGTAGTTGTCGGGATGATCTGGCGGCACCGCCGTGGGCGTGATGATCACCTCGGCGCCAAAAGCCTTGAGCAGACGCACCTTCTCGGAAGACATCTTGTCCGGCATGGTAAAGATGCAGCGGTAACCCTTTAGTGCCGCTGCCAGGGCGAGCCCAACCCCCGTGTTGCCGGACGTTCCTTCGACGATCACACCACCCGATTTGAGCTCACCGCGCCGTTCGGCATCCTCGATGATCGCCAAACCGATGCGGTCCTTGAGTGACCCACCTGGGTTGAAGAACTCCGCCTTCCCGTAGACCGGGGTGCGCACACCCGCCGTGACCCGGTTCAGACGGATCAGGGGTGTCCAGCCAATCGTGTCGAGGATCGTGTCGAAAGGACGGACGTTACGCGCTGTCACAGCCCGCTCTCCGAATTCGGGGCTTGGGGCTGGCGGAAGTGAACGGGTTGCAGGAACCACGTGGCGACCGGTGTTCCGTTGCGCCGCGCCGGGGCAAACTCCATGGCGCTCACGCCCGCCAACACTGCGGAATCCAGCGATGGATAGCCACTTCCGTCCTGAATGCGCGTGGAGTCCAGTGCCAGCTTACCGGTCGCGTCCACGAACAACAGTAAAACTACGGTTCCTTCCACCCCTTCTCGAAATAGACGGGCGGGGTAGCTCACCGGTGGCTCCGCGTTGATTGCTACGGGTGGCTCGAACTCAGGGACCTCAATGGTGGCCGTGCCGTCGTCCGAGGCTCCTGTGCGACCGCATGCGAGGATCGTGCCGACGGCGACGAGTGAAACTGGGTAGCGCATCATCGTTCTTCGGCGTGCCGTTTGAGCTCGGCGAGTCGATTGAGCGCTTCGAGCGGTGACAGCGTGTTGGGATCGATCTGTGCAAGCTCGGCTAGGACCGGGTGGTCTTTGGCATGAAAGAGGGTGAGTTGCCGTGCATCGGGGGACGGGAGCGGTTGGACACCGGCCACCTGATGCCCAGCCTCCAACAAATGAAGGATCTGTCCGGCGCGGGCGACGACTCCTGCCGGCAAGCCAGCGAGCCGACCCACATGAATGCCGTACGAACGATCCGCACCACCGGGCTCGAGGCGATGCAGGAACACGATCCCATCGCTCTTCTCTTGAACCGCGACGTTCAGGTTCCTCGCGTGTTGCAGCTCGTCGGTAAGCTGTGTGAGCTCGTGATAGTGCGTAGCGAAGATCGTCTTGCATCCGATCGTATCGTGCAGGTGCTCGGTCACCGCCCACGCGATGGCGACGCCGTCGTAGGTCGACGTTCCGCGTCCGATCTCATCGAGCAACACTAGGCTCCGCTCGGTCGCTGTATTCAAAATGGCCGCCGTCTCGCTCATCTCCACCATGAAGGTTGAGTGACCCCGCCCCAGGTCGTCGCTTGCACCGACGCGGGTGAAGATTCTGTCGACGACGCCAATGGTCGCCGACTGCGCCGGCACAAACGAGCCAACTTGCGCGAGTAGCACGTTGAGACCCGCCTGCCGCAGGATGGTCGATTTCCCAGCCATGTTGGGGCCGGTCAGCAGTACGACGCGGCCGCTCTCGTCGAGCGTGATGTCGTTTGCGATGAACTTTCCCGGCGGAAGCAGGCGCTCGACCACGGGATGACGACAGGCCCGCAGTTCGAGGGCGTAACCGTCTGTCATGGTCGGTCTGGCGTACGTTTCTCTTACGGCGGTTTCCGCCAGGGCTGCAAACACATCGAGCTCGGCAACGAGTCGCGCGGTGCGTTGCAGGCGCGCGAGACGCTCGGTCACCGCGGCGCTTAGTAGTTCGAGAAGTTCGCGCTCTCGACTCAACACCTGTTCCTCAGCACTCAACACGCGAGCTTCGTATTCCTTCAACTCGGGCGTGACGAAGCGCTCGGCGTTGGTCAGCGTCTGCCGCCGCTCGTAGTCTTCCGGGACCGCGTGTCGGTGGGTCTTGGTGACCTCGATGTAATAGCCAAAAACCTTATTGAATCCCACCTTCAATGATGGAATGCCCGTGCGCTCGCGCTCACGAGCCTGGATGGCTGCGATGAAGCGCTTTCCCCCGTCTCGTAATTCCCGCGCCTCGTCGAGCGCTTCGTCGGCGCCCGCCCGAATCGTGTCGCCTTCACCAATCAGGGCGGGTGGTCGATCGGCGAGGTGACCTCGCAGTTGGGTGGTGAGGTCTGTGAGCAGGTCAAACTGGTGAGCAGCTGTCTCGAGGATCTCGCTGGCCTCACGCTGCGCGAGTCCATCCAGCGCGCTACGGACGTCTGGAAGCCGCTCGAGCGAATCTCTCAGGCCACCGAGATCACGCGGCGTGGCCCGCCGGGTGGCAACGCGTCCGCTCAAGCGCTCGAGGTCCCGCACCCCATCGAGTGCATCCCGTAGCCGCTCGCGCCCGCGAGCGGCTCGCGCAATTGTGTCGACCGCATCGAGCCGCGCGTTGATCGCCGCCACGTTTCGCAAGGGGCTCAGCAACCACTGCCGCATCAGCCGTGCACCCATTGGAGTGACCGTTCGATCGATGACGCCGAGCAGCGTGCTGCGGTGATCGCCCGAACGCAGCGGTTCCACCAGCTCGAGGTTGCGCCGGGTCATTGCATCGAGCGGCACGGTGTCCCCTCCACGCCGCACGACGGGGCGTGCTAGCTGCGGGAGCCCGCTCGGCTGAAGCTCCGATGCGTATCGCAGCAGCGCACCCGCCGCCCCGACCGCTCGGGCATCGTCCTGAGTTACCCCGAGGCCGTCGAGGCTATGCAGCTGAAAGCGGCGAAGCAGAACGTCGGTCGCGTGCCCGGTATCAAACTCCCACTCCTCGCGCGGAGTGCACATCGTGCCGGCCGCCGCGTGCGGGACATGGGTACCATGTGGCACCACGATCTCGCGAGGGGCCAACCGCGACACCACCGCTTCCACTTCTCCTTCTGGGATCACTTCGAGTACGAATTCGCCCGTGGTAAGATCGAGGGCTGCAACCCCGGTGACCGGCCCGGGTGCTATCGCGACGAGAAAATTGTTTTCGGTGCCCTCCAACCAGTCCTCGGCAAGCACGGCGCCAGGTGTGATCGTTTCCACCACCTCACGTCTTACAACGCCCTTGGCATGTTTGGGATCCTCGACCTGCTCACAGATCGCCACGCGGAATCCTCGCTCGATGAGTCGGCGCAGGTATTCGGTGGCTGCCTTGACCGGGACACCAGCGAGTGGCACGTTGGCGGCTCCGCCGTTGTTTCGGGACGTCAGCGTCAAACCGAGCTCTCGTGCGGCTAGCTTGGCGTCGTCGAAGAACATTTCGTAGAAGTCGCCCATGCGGAAAAACAATATCGCGTTGGTGTGGCGCGCCTTGATCTCGCGGTACTGCTGCATCAGCGGAGTGTCGGTGGTCGCTTGCTCACCGCGGCGACGGCTCACCGCTCCTCCACGACAAATGGCTTTCCGCCGAAGGTCCGGGCGAGCTCGGTTGCGAGGCGTGCCGCCTCCTGACGACGTTGAAACAGGCCGACGCGGACCTTGAGGTACCCCTCCTCCTGCACCACCCGCACATCTTCGTACCCTTGCCCGTTCAGTGCACGCATCAGCTCGTCGGCCGCGGCGGCACTTTGCAGTGCCGCGACCTGTACCGTAAACCCGGACCGGCCAGTAGGACGAGCGGGCGGCGTTGTGCCACCGGTGTCGGCCCGAGCGGCGAGCGCGCTGGGGCTACACCGCAAACGGTAAAACCGGATCCGGTTCGACAGCTCGATGTCATCCGAAGCCACCTCTGCCGCCTGGTCCAACCTCGCACAACCGGCCACGAGGTCTCCAAGCTCCAGATGGGCGCGCGCTGCCCAGTAGTTAGCGTCCGGAAAGACGTTACTAAAAGGATAGTCCTGAACAATGCGGTCGCTGGCTCTGAGCGCCGCAGCGTAGTCCTGCTCGGCAAAGGCGAGCTGTGCCAAGCGGAGGAGCGCATCGTCCGCCCAGCTGGACTGGGAGAACTCGATGCTTACCCGCCGGAGGTACATGCGAGCCGCTTCGGCATCGCCGGCAACAACGCCTGCAGCATAGAGAATCTCGGCGTACGTGGTGTCTGCTGTCGACACGCGAGCGAGCTGGCGCTGGACATAAGCGCGGGCAGAGTCGCCCTGGCCTTCGGACGCCAACCGCATCGCCTGACCGAGAATCGAATCTTGTTGAGCATCGCACACTGCAGGCACCAGCGCGATGAGGACGACGAGTGCAAAGCGGGTCACGCGGCTGCTCGCAAGTGTCCCAGTCGAAATGTCATATCGGTAAGTATGCCTCTCTGGTCGCTGACGGTCGACGACTTGAGCAGACGATCCGCATCGTACACGGTCCGGATCGCCTCGTCGAGTGCGGTATCGCTCCACCGGCTCGCGGCGGCTGCCCAATCCGCCGCCTCTTCACGCCAGCCTCGCAGGCCGGGCGGTCGCGCGGCTCGAATTGCATCGAATACTGCGCGCTCCGGCCGGGTCCGCGATCTTGGTCTCCCGGTCATGGCCTTTGCGATCCGTACCCCGACCAACGTCGTTCCCAGGAGGGTGACGAGCCGAACGCCGTTGACACCTGCACCGGAAAGTACCACGTCCAACATTCCCACCGCGCGCTCCGTTTCTCCGGCGAGCACCGCCGCCACCAGGTCGTGGGGGGTCTCGCCGCGTCTCATCCCAACGAGCGCGGCCACGTCGTTCGCACTCACGGGCCGATCCTCGGGTGCAGCTGCGCTGAGCTTGTCGATCTCCACAGCGAGTTGTGAGAGGTCTGCACCCACGGCCCGCAGGAGGTGGTCGGCCGCCGCCGACTCGAGTTTGATTCCCGATGCTTCCGCGCGATGTTCCACCCACCGACGCATCTGCTGCGGGGTAGGTGTACGCATCTCGACCGTCGTCGCTTGCTTGGCCACCTTTGGACTGGTCTTCTCGCCGCCGCCGTGCGTCAGCACGAGGATAGTTGTAGGTGACGGATTAGCTAGGTAGCGCTCCAACACCTGCCAGACCTTGGCGTTCCGGCGCCAGTGCTCGAGGTTGCGAACCACAACCAGTCTGCGTTCAGCCAGCATCGGAGGGGTCTCAACCAGGGCGTGCAAGCTCTCACCGTCGAGATCACTCGCTGAGCGCACGTCGCAATTGAAGTCACGGGTTGTCGGGTCGAGGACTCGGTCCTTGATCAGGGTGATGAGCTCGTCTTTGAGCACGTCTTCCGGGCCCGTAAGGTAGAGAACCGGCGCGAGCTCGCCCCGCGCAATGGCGCGGTAAGCGGAGGTAAAAGTCTGGGAACCCGCCATATAGGCGGAAGTTACCGATCTGGCGTTGGCTGATAAAGTGTGAGGGTGGCCGCGTCCCCCGAGGTGGGTGGTGGAGGGACTCGTGGCGGGGTCGTGGGCAGCGCTGTCGGGCGCGTTACGAAGTGGACAAACGGCGGGCCCGGGTTGGCGACGGCATGGGGTGCGGCCTGCGTCACGCGGGGTGCGGAAATCTGCCCGTCCGGTGATGTGCCGAGACCCTCCCAAACGAACAGTGCGATCGCCGCCGCGAGCATGACCGCTCCCGCGAACCGTCCCGATCTCAACTCGAGGGTTTCGTCGACCAACCCCATTCCGTTCGGCCGCGAGACCTCGCGCTCGATGCCGAGGGGCGGCCGTCCGATCTCAGCGCCGCGCAGAACTGCCACACCCCTTCGAATCACCTCATCGTAACGCTGACACGCCGCGCAGGTTTCGAGATGATCCCGGACGCGGCGTGACACCCGCAGATCGGTAATGAGACCGTCGCGGTAGTCAGAATAAAGATAAAGGAATTCGGTACAGTGCATGCTAGACGGCGATTTCGGACAGTGGCTTGTACCGGCTGGGGAACGGGAGGTTCCCTCACGGCCGGGTGGGTGTTTCAGAAGTGTGACAGCGGGAACGGGGTGGGGTAACCCGAACTCTCGCTAGGGCGCTTCGCTTCGCTGGGGCCCCGCTCCCGCTTGATCTAGCAGTTTAGTGCCACGTCCTCAGTCGAGCAACGGCTCGATGATCTGTGCGAATCGATTTCGCGCACGGTTCAGCCGGCTCTTCACGGTTCCGAGGTTGCACTCGGTGATTTCCGCGATCTCCTCGTAGGTCTTGCCTTCCAGCTCCCTCAAGACAAAGACCGTGCGATGATGCTCAGGAAGCTGACTGACAGCCCACTCCACGAGCTCGCGAAGATGCCGCTTTCGATAGAGGTCGTCCGGCCGGTGGCTGTGGTCCTCGAACTGGAGCGGGCGATGATCTGCCTCCCAGTTCTTCCTGATGGTCTGGAACAGCACCAGCGGGCTCCGACTCCGATTGCGGAGCTCGTTCTTCGCCAGGTTCGACGCGATGGTGTAGATCCACGTCGAGAACTTTTTCGTCTGGTCGAAGCGATGCAGGTGGCGGTGAACGCGGATGAACACCTCCTGAACGAGGTCCTCTGCGCGCTCCCGATCTCCGATGGTACGGTAGACGAAGTTCAACAAACGCTTTTGGTAGCGCTCTACCAGTTCGGAGAACGCCTGCGGATGTCCGGACAGGTACGTAGCGACGACCTGCGAATCATCGAGGTCGCGGAGCCTTGGGCTCGCTTCACGTACTACTCCGGGTCCCGCCCCTGTGGGGCGTTGAGCAACTACTGCGGTCATTGGAAGCTCCCCGGGTGCGCCGCCGGTCTGGCGGCAGGCGACGCCCCTCATCTCAGACAAAAAACGGTTCGCTAGACCCTCCGTGGTGTTCAGCTCCCTGCCCGTCGACACCCTAACGAGCAGGATCCATACCCCATGCCAGCCACTGGGGGTACATGACGTAACTACTTGTCACATAATGAAATCTGGTGCTGTTCGGTTCCCGCCTAATCGACCCCGATTGGCGACACGTCTGTCCCCGATCTGGGACAGTGCGTTACAACCCGAGACGGAATCCGGCGGTGTAGAGGAGGGCGACGATGGACTTCGCGTCGACTATCTCGGCGTCGCGGATCATCTCGAGTACGCGGCTCATCGGGAATGCCTGTACCCGTATAAACTCGTCGTGCTCGTGCCGCGGTTCCCCCGTGGAAATGCCGGTGGCGAGGAATAGGTGGATCTGCTCATCGGTGAAGCCGGGAGTGGTATAAATGGTAGAGAGATGCTCGATGTGCTTTGCGGTTGCGCCGGTTTCCTCGAGTAACTCGCGCCGTGCGCAGTCCAGGGCACGCTCCCCGTCGTGCAGGACCCCGGCCGGTATTTCCCAAATCAATCCTCCTGCTGCATAGCGGAATTGTTCGATCAACAACACGGTCGGATCGGCGCTGTCCGCACCGGAGAGCAGTGGAACCACCGCGGCAGCCCCCGGGTGCCGCACCATCTCGAGTTCGAGCGTTGCCCCATTGGGCGCGCGAATGGTGTCCACATCGACGCCAATCAGGCGACCCTCGTAGGCTCGACGCGTCGCGATCGGTTCGGCTGACGGTCTCTCCATCGTCCGTCCTCTCTAAGATGATGTTCTGGTTCGGTTTTGAGGGGAGTTATTGGTCAGCGGCAGGCGATCACTCTGTCTCCCGAGTGAACACGAGCAAGAGTCGCCCATCCCGAATGCTGGTTGTGCGGTGCAGAGTCCACCCCATGCGTGCCCGTTCGTTCAACACGTCTGTGATGCTCTCTTCGTCCTCTCGTGTCCGGCGGTGCAGTTTGAGAATGACTGCTTGATACTCGTGCATGGCCTTTGTGTCTCAACGGGTGCCGAACAAACGATCGCCAGCGTCGCCTAGCCCCGGCAGTATATACCCCTGGTCGTTCAGCTCACGATCCAGCGCCGCCGCATAGATCGGGACGTCTGGGTGAGCATCCAGCATCCGCTGCACTCCCTCAGGTGAAGCAACGACGCACAGGAACCGGATCCGGTTTGCTCCGGCCTTCTTCAACGCGGTCACCGCCTGTACCGCCGATCCGCCGGTTGCCAGCATCGGATCGAGCACGAAGAACGTTCGATCCTCCTCTTCACCCGGAATCTTGAAGTAGTAGTCGACTGGCTCGAGCGTGTCGTGATTGCGATAGAGGCCAATATGGCCGACGCGCGCGTTGGGGATGAGCTGCGTGATTCCCTCGACCATACCCAGCCCGGCCCGCAGGATCGGAACGAGCGCGAGTTTCTTTCCTGCCACCACCCGGCCCACGGTTCGTTCTAGCGGTGTCTCGACTGCAATCGTCTCGAGCTGGAGGTGCTTAGTAGCCTCGTAGGCCATGAGCATGGCCATCTCGTTGACGAGCGCCTTGAAGTCACGGGTCGTGGTTTCGCGATCACGCAGTTTCGCGAGCTTGTGCTGGATCAGTGGGTGATCGAGGATCGTGAGGTTGGGGAACATGGTGCGAAACTTACGAGCCGACGTGGCTCAGGCTAGATGGGTCAACAACCGGCGTGCGGCGTTCCGGCCTGACATCAGCGCGCGCACAACACCCGCGCCGTGGACCGCTGCTCCGGCCAGCTGAAGGGGACCCAACCGCTGGAACCGAGATTCGACATCGTAAACACGGGAACGGTGTGGTGCGAGGGGCGTGGGGATGGCGTCCGGCCATCGGGCAACCCAGCCGTGAGACGGTGTACCGATGATCCGCAGAGGATGGCTCAGGTCCTCGGCCGCGCGCGCGATCCATTGGTCGTCGGGGTCGTCGAGAGGACACTCGGCTCCGGGTCGGTAGAATGCCCTCAACAACACACACCCGTCCGGTGCGCGCTCGGCAAACTTCTCCGATGAGAAGGAACAGGCGAGGAGGCCTCCAATCTGCTCGATGCTCGACCGGTCAGCGATGATGAACCCGGTCGCTTCGAGGCGGTGCGCGACCGCCGATCGGGGAAACGCGAGCGAAACGGTGACGCTCGATTTCGCGGGGCATGCCTCACCGAGGTCCGGAGCCCGCCTCAGCGAACGGCGAACGATGGCCACGAGCTGGCGAATCGAAACGGCCAGGATGATCGCATCGGCCTCCATACCACCCATTTGTGTCTCAACCACCCACCTTCCATTTGAGATTCTAAGCGAGGTAACTACAGTTCCCATAGCGAGTTGAAGGACTGGCCATCCGGTCAGTGCCGCGACCAGCCGGTCCATCCCCTCCCTAGGGCAAACGACCCCCGCGCCCCGAGCCTCACTCGCCACGTCCAGTCCGAGCATGGTGGCCACTTTAATCGGGTCCAATCGTTGGAGAGTACCACCGTCGAAGGTCAAGGTCGGCAGCGGCGATTGACGGATCAGGTCTTGGAGTATCCCGATCTCTCTCAGGACGTCGGACGCGTCCTCGTTTGGCGGCGGAAACCCATCGGCTCCCAGTTCGACGATGAACCCATCGCGCCGAGCCGTGACGATCTGTCCACCCAGCCGATCAGTTGCATCGTAGAGTGTGACGGGGACTCCCGCCCGGGAGAGAAAAAATGATGCGCTCAGGCCGGCGATGCCGCCACCAATGACGGCAACGGTCTTGCTCAAGCGCGCATCATGACGGGAAAGGTCCATCAATTTCATTGTACACGCGGGCGCTAGCCGCTGCATCTGGAGGTCATTGGCTTCGCCGACCGGGTCACCCATCTTAGGCGGACCGTATCGCACGTCGTGGTCACCAGGGAGCGCAGCTATGGTTCGCAGGCCTGCACCGATCGGGGTTCGGCGCATCGGAAGGGTGGTGTTTGGCACTGCCACGGTCTTCTTTGCGTTTTTTGGCCTGTTGGTGAGCGACGATGCCAGGTGGCTGGTTGCCGCGGGCGCGTTCGGCATTATCTGGGGTGCATGGGATCTGCTGCTGGAGCACGTCGTCGTTCCGCTCGGCGACTGGGCGTCGCACATCTTTGTAAGCGGTACGGGCAGCGGGCCGCCGCCGAACATCCGTCCCACCCTGGACGACACCATTCGGCTCCTGGAAAGTCACCTGGAGCAACGGGCGTCACGGCGTGTGGAGATCAACGCCGCGATCCGATTGGAGGAGATCTACCGGACGGTGAAAAAGGATCCGTCCAAGGCGCAGTCGGTGATCGACCGCGTGCGGCAGCGATACCCGCATGCCCCCGAGCTCCGGCAGTTTGACCGAGACGAACAAGACTGAGAAGGGGCTGCCGTCGCTCCGGCGATGGCGGTAGCTTATGTGGCTGCGGCCAGGTAGCTCAGTTGGTAGAGCAGCGGACTGAAAATCCGCGTGTCGGCGGTTCAATTCCGTCCCTGGCCATGCGATCGCCCGCCCTTACATGGCGGGCGTCGTCTTTTCAGGTTGCGGACCCCGGGATCCATCCCAACTTTTGATGCATGACCGATCTCACGGGCCGACTGACCACGGCCCTTGCCGAACGATACCGCATCGAACGACACGTGGGCGAGGGTGGGATGGCCACCGTCTTTCTCGCCGAGGATGTCAAGCACGATCGCAAGGTCGCGCTCAAGGTCCTGCGGCCTGAACTCGCCGCGGTGATCGGATCCGAGCGGTTTCTCAACGAGATCAAAGTCACCGCCAACCTGCAGCATCCACACATTCTCCCGCTTCACGATTCAGGCGACGCGGATGGTTTTCTCTACTACGTGATGCCGTACGTAGAGGGGGAGACGCTGCGGAACAAGCTCGATAGAGAAAAGCAGCTCGGGATCGATGAGGCCGTGGAGGTCACCAAGGCCATTGCCTCGGCACTCGACTACGCGCACCGGCATGAAGTGATCCACCGCGACATCAAGCCTGAAAACATTCTGATGTTGGACGGACAGGCGATGGTGGCCGATTTCGGGATTGCGCTGGCGGTGTCTCATGCCGGTGGTACACGCCTCACGGAAACCGGCCTGTCCATTGGTACCCCGCACTACATGAGTCCCGAACAGGCAATGGGTGATCGGGAGCTCGACGCGCGGAGCGATGTCTATTCGTTGGGTGCGATGCTCTACGAGATGTTGGCCGGCGACCCGCCCTACACCGGCTCCACCGCGCAGGCCATCGTCGCCAAGGTGATCACCGAGAAGGCGCCCCCGGTCACCACACACCGCGACACGGTGCCGCCGCATGTAGCGGCTACGATCGCCAAGGCGCTGTCCAAGCTCCCGGCGGATCGGTTCAGCAGCGCCGCGCAGTTTGCCGAAGCACTTACGAACCCGTCCTTCACGTTGCCAACCGGCGCAGGGACGGCGACGCTCGCTGCCGATGCTCGGTCTATTCCCGTGTGGCAACGCTACGCGTGGCCGGCGGCAGCTGCGGTGTTTGCTGCCTTTGCACTCTGGGGCTGGTTGCGTCCCGATCCACCACCCAAGGTGACGCGCTACGGGCTCCAGTTTCCAGCGGATCAGGAGTTGCTCGATGGGCTTCAGAGCGCGTTCGCGCTCGCGCCGGACGCTTCGTGGATCGTGTACGTGGGACCCGGCGATGAGGATGGGCAGCTCTGGGTCAAGCAGCGGGATCAGTATCGGGCCACACCGCTCGCCGGCACGGCGGGAGCCAGCACTCCCGTGGTATCGCCCGACGCACTGTGGATTGCCTTCATCGTGGACGGAGAGTTGAAAAAGGTCCCCGCGGGTGGCGGGTCCGCGATCACGCTCACCGATTCCGTGCAGATGAACGTGCGCTCGGCCGCGTGGCTGGACGACGGGACGATCGTGTTCGTCGACACTGGGTGGCGGTTGAGCCGCGTCCCGGGTGTCGGCGGCCCCATGGAGCATGTCGTGTCGGTGGAGGGCCGGTTCCTGACACAATTGGTGGGACTGCCCGGAGGCCGCGGTGTGTTGTTTACGGCCTGCTCCGCTCGGTGCGACACCGCCCAAGAGGGCTGGGTCCTCGATCTCCGGTCTGGCGAGGCGCGCATGCTGATGCCGGATGTGGCCAAAGCCTGGTACGTGGCCACCGGGCATCTTGTCTATGTGCGAGCGGACGGCGGGATGTTTGCCGTGCCGTTCGATCTGGGGTCGCTCGAGATGCGTGGAGCACCGGTGCCGGTCCTGGACGGCGTCAAGGTCGACCAGGGAATGGTACCGGATGTAGCCCTGTCGCGGTCCGGAACCCTGTTGCTCATGGAGGGCGAAGGTCGGGGTGGCTTCGCGGTCTCGGAAGCAGTCTGGGTGGATCGCGACGGCTCAGTCACGCCAATCGATCCCGAATGGACGTTCTCGGCTTTCGGAAATGCGGGGTGGGCCCTCTCACCGGACGACACACGCCTGGCCATAAAGCTCTCCACTGGAGCGGGCGAAGACATCTGGGTCAAGGAATTGGAACGCGGTCCGCTCTCACGTCTCACCTTCGACGAGGAGCCCGACGTGCGACCTCGGTGGACGCCAGATGGCCGCTGGGTGAGCTTCCGCTCCACGAGGTCGGGGGAGGGTGCCCTGTATCGGAAGCGGGCGGATGGCACAGGGGCGGTCGAGCTAGTCCTCCAATGGGACCGGCCGATTTGGGAAGGCGTGTGGTCGCCGGACGGGACCTGGCTCCTGCTCCGAACGGGTGGGGTGGCAGGATCCAGTGGCGGACGGGATATCTCGGCGATGCGGGTGGGTGTAGACAGCGTTCCCACTCCCCTTGTGGCGAGCAATTTCGACGAGAGGGCGATCGCACTTTCTCCGGATGGGAAGTGGCTGGCCTACGAGTCGGACGAGACCGGTAGGGACGAGGTGTACGTACGGCCTTTCCCCAACGTGAACGAAGGCAAATGGCAGGTCTCGACCGGTGGTGGTCACTCGCCGCTGTGGGCCCACAGCGGCCGCGAGCTATTCTATCTGAATGTGCGCGAGGAAATGACGGTAGCCGAGATCGTTACAACGCCCGGCTTTCGGGTGGGCGAGCGCCGGGTCCTGTTTCCCGTAGGACCGGAGTATACCGTCTCCACGAATTACACGTCGTTCGACATCACGTCAGACGATCAGCGGTTCCTCATGGTGCGCAGCGTGGGTGCCGAGGACGAGTCGGCCCGCAGCACGCTCATCGTGGTCGAGAACTGGTTCGAGGAACTGAAGACCAAGGTAAGGCAGTGAGCGGGAGTGTGATCTCGCAGCATGTTACTGCCATCCCACGAGTATCTCGACCGACTCAGAATCCCCTACGAGCGGCGTAGTTTCCCTCCCGAAACGCCCAAAGGGGCGTCTCCTGTTGCCGCGGCCCTTGGGTTTCCGGAAGACCACATGGTCAAGACGCTCATCTTCGTCACGGACAACGGTGAGCGAGTTTTGGTCATGGTCGCCGCGAACAAGAGCGCTGTATCCGGGCACCTGAAAAAAGCCATCGGGTCACGCAACATTCAGCTGGCGAGCCCTGATATCGTCGTCAAAACGACAGGGTACGAGGTCGGCTCGATCCCGCCGTTTCACTGGCAGCCGAAGGGATTCCGATCGTTCCTCGATCTTGCATTGATGGACGCGACGGTGCTCGGGGTAGGAGCGGGGAAATGGGGAGAGGAGATTTTGATCACGCCCCAGGATCTGCAACGCGCGTCGAATGCACGGGTCGTTAATCTCACGGACCGTGGTCGATCAGTGGACGGGGCGCTACGGAACTCCTGAGCCCTGCGGGACGTGCCCGGTTGGGATCGCTCGACCCACGGCGCAGCCACCCACCACCGACTCGCGGACCACGAACCCGGCGAACAGAAGCAGGAGTGACACGCCCACGACTCGGGCGATGCGGTTGTGCCTCTTGGTGTTTATCAGCGTTTCTCCTCAATGCTTTGGGAGCTCCGCGGCGCTTCGCGCCTGCGCGAGCATTCGTTCCATGAAATCGACGCGCTCGGCGAGCTCACCGACATCGGCCCGCAGACCGTCGATCTCACTCAGCACGGTGTCGAGCTGCTCACGTGTCAAACCGGAATCTCTGCCGGCGTCCAGCGATCCCGGCTCGGCCCAGCGCCAAATCCGGCGTCCCTCAGCATCGCGAAAACTCCCGGAGGCGATGGTGATCACATCGTACAGCCACCAGATCCCGAGCCCGCCAAGCGTGCATAGCATACAGATACCAGTGCCAACCTTACCCGCATAGAATCGGTGCCCGCCAAACGGTCCGATGACGGCACACAACGCGAGGGCGACCCCTCGAGAACGATCAGAGATGTTTTCCGGTTCCATCAGGTCTCCTTTCACCCGGTGCCCTACGGATGAACCGGGCGAGTGGTGTCACCATCCGACGCCGCTCGCCACTCGGTGATTATCCGCGCACCCCGATTGCGGGTGAAGTAATGCCACGCCCACTGAATCAGGACGAGCACCCGGTTTTGAAACTCAACGAGGAACATCAGGTGCACGAACAGCCACAGCAACCACGCGGGGTATCCTGAGAATCGGATCCCCTTGAGGTCCGCAACGGCTCGAGCACGGCCAATCGTCGCGAGCTGGCCGCGGTCATTGTAGTGAAACGGGCGGTAGGGTTTTCCCGCGAGACGGTGCTTGATCATCTTCGCCACGTAGCGACCCTGCTGCATGGCAACAGGCGCCACGCCAGGGAGCGGTGCCCCGTCTTGCTCCACATAGGCCAGATCTCCGATCACAAAGACATCTGGGTGACCAGGGATCGACAGGTCAGGCTCCACGATGACCCGTCCCGCCTTGTCGAGCTTCGTATCGGTCTTCTCGGCAAGCGCGGCACCGAGAGAGGTAGCTTTCACGCCCGCGGCCCATAAGACCGTGCGGGTTGCGATGCGTTCCCTATTACTCGCGGTCTTCAACGCGACATCCACATCCGTGATCTCGGTAACAAAGGTGCCCGTCCGCACCGTGACCCCGAGCCGCTCGAGTGAGCGGTAACACTTGCGCGAGAGAGAGGGCGGATAGGTCGGTAAGACGCGGTCGACCCCTTCCACGAGCAGGATGCGGCTTCCCGCGGGATCGATCGAGCGAAAATCGTGTCGCAGGGTATCGCGTGCGAGCTCACTCAATGCCCCGGCCAACTCCACGCCGGTGGGACCGCCCCCGACGACGACGAACGTCAACCACGCAGCACGCGCGCGTGGGTCCGGCTCGCGCTCTGCGGCTTCAAATGCCAGCAGGACCCGCCGCCGAATCTCGATCGCGTCCTCGATCGTCTTGAGACTTGGCGCTCGGGAGGCCCATTCTCCGTGCCCGAAGTAATGATTGCCGACACCGGTAGCGACCACGAGCGTATCGTATGTCAGATCGGTGCCATCCGAGAACAACACCGTGCGCCTTGCGGGATCGATCCCCGTGACGTCCGACAACCACACCCGTGTATTGCGTTGCCGTCTGAGGACCCATCGCAGCGGCGAAACGATGTCTCCCGGTGAGAGGCCGCCGGTCGCAACCTGATACAGCAGCGGCTGGAAGAGGTGCACGTTGCGGCGGTCGACCAGCGTGACGTCCACCGGGGCACGGCGCAAGGCCTGTGCTGCGGTCAAGCCGCCAAAGCCACCTCCAACGATTACCACGCGATGCGGGTTCGCCATAACTGGTAGTCTACGGCGATAATCGAAGCTCGACCACCGCGGTGAGATTGTTCGGGAACCTTTTCTCGAGTTCAGTGGTCGGGTAGGTTATGAGCCTCTTCGAGTCCTCTGAACACAGGGTATGGCAATGAAAGGGATGCCCGGTTTGCTCCTCGGGATGATGTTTGGCGTGGGCTGCTTGGCCGGAGATGGCACGGGGGTCGTCCCGCCGCCGGGGGTGTGCGATCCCAATCCCGTTCCCAACGCCGCGCTTTTTGCACCGGTGCAGCAGATCTTCACGGGGGGGTGTGCATTCTCTGGCTGCCATGCAGGCGTGAACCCCGCCGAGGGCCAGAACCTCAGCGACGGTGCTGCCTACGCTAACATCGTGTGTGTGCCATCGAATCAGGTCTCTCGGCTGTTCAGAATCCAGGCCGGCAACCCCGACTCGAGCTATCTCGTCCTCAAAGTCGAAGGCAACTCTGGTGCGGTAGGAGGAAATGCCAGCCGCATGCCCTTGGGAGGTGGCCCTCCACTGTCGCAGGCCGACGTCGACGCGATTCGTGCATGGGTTGCAGCCGGCGCACCTCCACCGAACTGACACGCGTTCGTTGGCCGGTAGTCATCCTCCAACCGGGGACGGCAAACATGCTCTCTTCTCGTTATCACCTCTTCATGTCGCTGGTGGCCGCTACGCTTGCAACGGCGCCCTCACTCAAAGCGGACGAGCCGTATCTTGCGCTGCGGACCGGAATGAAGTGCTCACAGTGTCACGTGAACCGCACGGGCGGCGGTGGGCGTAATGACTTTGGCAGCGCATGGGCGCAGACGCAGCTTCCGGCGAAGAGCCTCCCCTACCGCAACCGCGCCATCAACGACTGGATCGCGATTGGGGTGGATCTGCGTGCAAAGGCCTCCGGGTTGGTGAGCGATGCTACCCCACGAACGACGTTCGAGATCAGCGAGGCACAGGTGCAGGTGGAGGCTCGGCTCATCCAGAACGTGTTGGCGTTCTACCTCGATCAGACGCTTGGGCCGGATCGCGCACTGATTCGTGAGGGGTTTGCGCTCGTTGAAGGGTTACCAGGCAACGGTTACGCCAAAGCCGGCAAGTTCATGCTGCCGTTCGGTCTCCGTCTGTGGGACGACGAAGCGTTCATCCGATCGGTCACGGGGTTCACCTACAGAACACCCGACGTGGGCTTTGAAATCGGCTTCGAGCCCGGCCCGCTGAGCTTCGCACTCGCTCTGTCCAATGGCACGACGACGGGCGTCGACCAGAACAGCGACAAACAGGTCACGGGTAGCGCCGCCTTCGTGTTCCCAAAGTTGCGATTCGGCGCCTCGGCCACGCGTAATAGTGCGCCGGGTGCCACCAGGTCCATCGTTGGTGGATTCGCCGGTGTCCAGCTGGGCCCACTCACCTTGTTGGGGGAAACCGACGCGATCTTCGATTCCTTCGACGGCCAGCAAGACGTCGATCAGGTCGTCGGCTACGTCGAAGGTGACCTCATGCTGTACCGCGGGGTGTTTCTAAAGGTCACCTACGGTTACCACGATCCAACACTGAGCCTCCGCGATGAATCAGTCGAGGTCGAGGAGGATCAGCGCATTCGCATGCGTTTCGGGTTCGAGACGTTCCCCGTGTCGTTCGTGCAAATTGGGGCGTTTTACACCCTCCTCGACGACATTCCGCAGGTCACGACAGACAGAGATCGGATCAGCCTCGAGGTGCATTTGCATTTTTAGGCGGGATAGCGGGATCGAGGGGATAGAAGGGATGAGCGATTCCAGACCCGTTCCCCCGATTGGGGGGATCCACGAATCCAGTCTCTACGTGCGCGATCTTGCAAAGGCCGCGGCGTTCTACCGGCGGGTGTTTGGGTTCGACGAGATAGCCCGTGACGCGACCCGGCACGTGTTTCTCCGCGCGGGTCGTGATGTCTTACTCTTGTTCAATGCCGACACCACGACGAATCCCACTGGCTCTGTACCACCCCACGGAGCGACAGGTGAGATTCATCTCGCCTTCGAGACAACGGCCGAGGGACTCGAAGCGTGGCGAGCCCGGCTCAGCGCGCTCGAGGTCGAAATCGAGGCGGAAGTGGAGTGGCCGCGGGGCGGGCGCTCGCTATACATTCGTGATCCCGATGGACACAGTATCGAGCTCGTAACACGTGGGATCTGGGGCTTTTGAGCTCCGCTCCCCGCGCACAGTACATCCCCACGTTCGAGGGACCATTTGTGGTGCCGGCAAGGTCGCTGAACCTGGGTGTAGAGGAGATTAGATGAGCGGAGACTTTCAGGTACCGGAACCGGTCAACGAGCCAATTCGTGAATACGTGCCCGGCACGGCCGAGCGCGATGCCATCAAGACCCGCCTTTCCTCGATGGCCAGCCAGGAAATCGACATCCCTTTGATCATAGGTGGCCAGGAGGTTCGCACCAGCCGCTGCCGACGTGCGGTCATGCCGCATCGACACGAGCATGTGCTCGCTAACTGGCATGTCGCTGGAAAGGCGGAGGCACAGCAGGCGATCGAAGCAGCGGGGCGTGCGCATGAAGAGTGGTCGCGGTGGCCGTGGCAAGACCGGGCGGCCGTCTTTCTCAAGGCCGCTGATCTTCTGGCCACCTCGTGGCGCGATACGCTCAACGCATCCACGATGCTCTGTCAGAGTAAGACCGTGCATCAGGCGGAGATCGATAGCGCATGCGAGTTAGTCGATTTCTACCGATTCAACTTGTATTTCGCCGATCTGTTGTACCGTGATCAGCCCCTATCGACAGCAGGGGTTTGGAACCGAGTCGAGTATCGTCCTCTGGAAGGGTTCATTTACGCGATCACGCCTTTCAACTTCACCTCGATTGCTGGCAACCTCCCAACTGCGCCGGCGATCATGGGGAATACCGTTATCTGGAAACCTGCTAGTAGTGCGACCTACAGCGCGTATTTCATCATGAAGCTGTTGGAAGCGGCGGGACTCCCCCCTGGGGTGGTGAACTTCATTCCCGGGAGTGCTTCGGAGATTACCGACGCGGCGCTTGGCCATCCGGGATTCGCTGGTGTCCACTTCACCGGCTCGACAGACGTCTTCCAACGCCTCTGGCGGACGATCGGGCAAAAGATCGACTCGTATGATACCTATCCGCGTATCGTCGGCGAGACGGGCGGGAAGGACTTCATCCTCGCGCATGAAAGCGCTGACCCGAGCGCGGTGAAGACAGCCATCATTCGTGGCGCCTTCGAATACCAGGGGCAGAAATGCAGCGCTGCGTCACGCGTGTACCTTCCCGACACGCTGTGGAAGACGCTCAAGGATGATCTCTTGGCCGAAATCGATGCGATCGCGATGGGCGACGTTACCGACTTCCGAAACTTCATGGGCGCCGTGATCGACGAGGAGGCATTCGACAAGATCGCGGGCTACATCACGGAGGCAGAGGGGTCCCGCGATGCAAACGTGATCGCGGGTGGCAAGTGCGATGGCTCGGAGGGGTACTTCATCCGTCCCACGGTCATTCAGGCGCTCAAGCCGGACTACCGCACCATGTGCGAAGAAATCTTCGGACCCGTGGTCACGTTATACGTGTACCGCGAACGGGAGTGGGAGACAGCCTTGCGGTATGTCGATGAAACGTCACCCTATGCGCTCACGGGTGCGGTCTTCGCTAGCGAGCGGAGCGTGATCCGACACGCAGAGCAAGCGTTACGTTACGCCGCGGGCAACTTCTACATCAACGACAAGCCGACGGGCGCGGTCGTTGGCCAGCAACCGTTTGGTGGTTCACGAGCGAGTGGGACCAACGACAAAGCCGGCTCCATGATGAACCTGCTGCGGTGGGTCTCGGCGAGGACCATCAAGGAAACGTTCGTTCCTGAGGTCGATTATCGCTATCCGTTCATGAGCCGAGAGTAGCCGCGCACGGGGCGTGAAACCGCAAGACGCCGTGCAAACGGCAAGAGGGCCGGGGAAGGCGCCAGCAGGGTGGCACCGATCCCGGCTCTCGGTCTTGTAGTGCTGGCAGCCGTATAGACGCGTAATTCCCGCTTCGTCCCTCGTCGCACACCACGCGCCCCTTCGCGTTTGTGACGAATGCCCCAATTTGCGGCGAGCTCGCCCCATCCCGGGCGAGATGGCACAGAGATTGATCCATCTAACGCCCCCACCCTTACGCACTGATGAGGAAATGCGATGAAACGCGCCGTGCTTTCGTTGATGTTTGCAACTCTGGCAGTGGGTCCGCTGGCCGCTCAAACGGAAGGGATACAGGATGAAGAGGAACGGGTGTCGAGCGCACATCGCCGAACGCCGCTGCTGCGAAATGACCCGTTTCGCCACACCCTGTTCCCTCACTGGGGCGTCGTGTTTTCTTTCGGCGCCTCCGCGGAGAACAACACGCTACTACTTACCGATCTCAGCGCGCTTATCGTCAACGAACGGGATACCGAGCTGCTCGATGACGTGGTAAGCGCTTTGGATGCGGTTCCCGCGGGTGGATCGCTGCAGGGCGTGGGGCAGGGCGAAGGTGGGATCTATTTCGGTGGACCACTTCACAGAAGCCTGAACATCGGTGTGTCTGCACAAGCGCGTGGCTACGGCGCGTTTCGCGCGGATGAGGACGCGGTCGTGCTCGTGCGTGACGGAGTCGGGGGGCAACGAGATTTCACGCTCGGTAATACCGGTGGCAGCGTCCTTGCGACGGTCGAGTACGGGATCCATGGCATATTCCGTCTGAGACCGCTCGGAGACTCGGGGAGGATGCAGCTCAGCCTCGGGGTGGGTGGTCGCTACATCCGACCGCTCGGGTACGGCCGCGGGCAATCGCTCATCGATAGTCGCCTCGAAGTCGTCGGCGATAGCATCGCCGCGCGAATCGAGCTGGAACAGGCCATCACTCCGGGGGCCGGCTTCTCGCAATCCGGGTCCGGATTTGTCGGTGACTTCGTGGTTCGTGCGGATTGGCCGTCGTCCGGGTTCGCGCTCGAGGCGATGGTCGCCAACCTCGGGTCGGTGAGCTTGGGCAGCGTCGAACGCCGTAACCTGTCGTTCGTCGTGAGCACCACCAATCTGTCAGAGGTCAACGACTCACTCGAGACCGCGCTGTTTCAAGTACAGGACACGGTTGCCTGGAACGTGACCCTTCCGCGGATCGTGCGGTTCGCGGCCAGCGCATGGGCCACCCGATTCCTGCAACTCGATGGCGCTGCCACCCTCGGCTCCGGCGGTGAGTTCGGAACGCCATTTCTGGTCGATCTCGGCTCGACGTGGCGATTCGATCCAACGGTGCCACTACGGCTCGGACTCGTGCTCGGTGGTCATCAGGGAATCGGCTACACCGCGGGTATGGGTGTCGAGAGCCGGCATTTTCTGTTCGAGGTCAGCGGGGGATCGCTTGGTGGGTTGTTCTCAGGCGCCACCGGCTTTGCCGGTCGCTTCGATTTGGGGCTCTTCTTCTAGAGCACGAACCCCTTGATGGTCGGTCGTGTCTACGACGCGATCACAATGCAGCGAATCTTCGCGTTCAAGGGATGGCGATGAAAAGCCCGCTCTGCGCGGACCCCAATAGCTTGATGATCCGATCGAACCCCGCGGTCAACTGATCGGCTGCCATGATGGATGGTGGCCCCGTGAGCACCTGCTGCATTTCCTTTCCAATGGCTGGAAGCTCGCGCATTCCGAGCTTCGACGCCGCTTCGATTATGCGGTCGACGATTTGTTGCAACCGGGCCCACTGCTTTTGGTCGGTGGGCACCTGAAAGAGGTAGGAAGCCACGTCCCGCCCTTCCAGACACAGCTTGCCGAGCCCCTGGACCAGGAACGCGCCCGCCTTACGTGGTTCTTTTTTGTTCTCCATGACTGCCCTGTCCTGAACCATTTGAATCGACGAGTCGCAAGGCGGGTGCCACGTTGGGTAAGCGTATTGGTTGTAAGCACTTCAATGAACCGCAGGGGCGACGAGACCGCATCCCATCGCGCGGCTCCGCGAGGGTTCTTGCACATTCCGGGCGGCCGGCCGCGGTCGTGTGTGATGTGTTCGTATGTCAAGCTGTGCGCAGTTATACTTGACGGATGCATCGAGTGACCATCCTAGCGGCCGTGCTTGGGTCGCTGATGTTCCCCGGTTGCGGGGAGCCCGCGCCCGCCGAAAGCCGGCCACCCGAAGCGGGCGAGCGTTTCTTTGGGCGCATCACGCAGTTGACCTTCGGCGGGCAGAACGCGGAAGCGTACTTCTCGCCCGACGGCAGGTACCTCATCTTCCAGCGCCAGGTGAGCGATTCCACGTGCGATCAGCAGTACGTCATGCGTGTTGACGGTAGCGATCTCCGCCGAGTGTCGAACGGACTGGGACGGACCACCTGCGGCTATTTTGTTGCGGGCGGTGAACGGGTGATCTACTCGAGCACGTTTCACACAGACGACCGCTGCCCGCCGACCCCAGACTTTTCCCAGGGGTATGTGTGGCCGCTCTTTGACTATGACATCTACCATGCCCGGGCCGACGGGAGTGACGTCGCGGTCCTCCTGCGGTCCCCGAGATACGACGCCGAAGCGACACTTTCACCGGACGGCAACCGTGTGGTTTTCACGTCACTCAAGGATGGGGATCTCGACATCTATACGATGAACGCCGATGGCACTAACGTGCAGCGTCTCACCACGGCGTTGGGCTACGACGGAGGACCGTTCTTTTCTCCGGATGGCAGCAAGATCGTCTATCGCGCGTTTCATCCGAGGACACCTGAGGAGATAGCCGATTATCAGCGGTTGTTATCTCAGGATCTGGTCCGGCCAAGTCGGATGGAGGTTTGGGTCATGAACGCGGACGGCTCAGACCAGCGGCAGGTGACAGAGCTCGGCGGTGCGAACTTCGCTCCGTTTTTTCATCCGGATGGAGAGCGCATCATCTTCGCCTCCAATCATCAGAATCCTCGGGGCCGGAACTTCGATCTCTTCTTGATCAACGACGATGGTAGCGGTCTCACGCAGGTGACCACGCACGAGGAATTCGACGGGTTTCCGATGTTTTCGCCCGATGGTACCCGCCTGGTGTTCGCGTCGAATCGATTCGGCTCGGTCGCGGGTGAAACGAACATATTTCTAGCCGATTGGGTAGAACCCGCTCGAGAATCGGAGGACGAACGACGGTGAACAGTAAGAAGCAAGCGGCCGAGCCGCAGAAGCCAGAAACACCTCCGGAGAATGGCGGGCGCGAAGCCGGGGAGCGCAAGCGTGGACGGTCCGCCTCCCATCCCGTGCGCGAGTGGATCAAGTCAATCGCGATCGCCCTCGTCATATGGTTCTTCCTCCGTGCGCTGCTCGTCGAGGCGTTCCGGATCCCCTCCGGCAGCATGGAAAACACCCTGCTCATTGGGGACTTTTTGTTCGTGAACAAGGCGCTCTATGGTGCAGAGGTCCCGATAGTCAACAAACGCCTCCCGGCTATCCGAGAGCCGAATCGGTCTGATATCGTGATCTTCGAGTCGCCCGTCGAGGCGGGTGTGAACGTGGTGAAGCGTTTGGTGGGAATGCCGGGGGACACCCTCTCGATGGAGAACAATGTGCTGTTCGTGAACGGCGACACCTTGGCCGAGCCGTACGTGATCCGCACCGACCCTGGGGCGGACCCCGAGGACCCCCGAATGCGCCACTGGCAGGTGAAGTATCTCGGCGGCCGCGATAGCCGGTCGTATCGACCCACCCTGAAGAACTGGGGCCCGATCGTCGTGCCGGCAGACTCGTTCTTCGTCATGGGCGACAACCGCGACAACTCCTTTGACAGCCGCTATTGGGGATTTTTAGGCCGAGATCGCATATCGGGGCGACCTCTGCTGATCTACTACAGCTTCGACAAGGGTGGCATTCTGCCACTGCCGTTTCTGACCAACATCCGCTGGAACCGGATCTTCTCAACGCCCGACTGATCACTCAGGAGCCCCAGCCGTTTCTCCCTTCCTTGCTGCCACGGACAGGCGTAACGTCTTGTGGCTATATCGCCTTGTAAGTTAACATTAAGTAACTTACAAACTCTACAAAATATTATTATGCAATGGATCAAATAGACAGAAGAATACTTGCTCTACTGCAGCGAGACGGTCGTCTTGCATATCACGAGCTCGGCGACGCCGTTGGACTAAGTGGCCCTGCAGCGTTTCAGCGAGTGAAGAAGCTCGAGTCTGCAGGTGTGATCACAGGCTATTTCGCCTCGCTGAGTCCTCAGGCTGTGGGGCGGCCCCTACTGGCTTTTCTTCGGGTTCTCCCGGCGGCGGACACGGTGCCCAACCGGTTGGTCAGACAGTGGGGTGCGGTTGACGATGTCCTTGAATGTCATCAACTGAGTGACGGGGGATTCTTGCTCAAGCTACGGGTTCCGGGGATCAGCGTGCTTACTGGGCACGTCGAAGCCGCGCGGCGGGCAGGTTGTACGGTCTCGCTCGACCTGGTGCTCGAGAGCCCGTTCGAGCGCTCCGCAATTGCCATCGGGTGAATGAGAGTTTTTTGGGTACTAGGGAACCCCGACCCCGCGAAGACGGGGTCAGTGAGCCGCCAGCTCGTATGGGAAACTCCGCCTCAGCTGGTGAGGAGTTCCTTGTCGGATGGCTGGGTTACGTTCCTTGGTACGTAGACGGCCTGTCGTCCGCACTTGGTACATCGGAGCGTCACGCGGCGGTGTGAGTCCCTCCGGGCCTTCGGAAGCCGCCGTCTTGGCGACCGCTCGATGGTCCGATGACCGCACGATGGGCAGGTAAGCCCCTCTCGATCTCGGTCGGCTAGAATGAGTTGAAGGGCTTCGGCCGCGCGATACTCCTTGATTCCTCGACGTCCCACGTCTCGCTCACTCCCGCCAGAAAGCCAGCGAAATCTACTCCAACCCAGAGGGCGTGGCAAAGGACGCCAAGAAGCCACTTGACTCACCTCGGATTGGGGCACACTCTCTTGCTAGATCTGCCACCGGGAGCCTCCCATGCCAACAGAACCCCCCACCGAGGACTTCGTCCCGGTTGCCGACATCGAGATCGACGCTGTTCAGCCGGCTCAGTCGGGGTTTGTGTTGGCGGGACGGGGTGGTGACCAGGCTGAGTACCGACTCGAGATGCACCTGGACATGCCTGTGGACCGCCGAACCCGGGCGGTTCTGGGCGAAATCCTCTCTCAGTCCGAATGGCGGCTCTGGCGCCGTGCGCCCCGGTCGCTGCGACGCGAGGCTGTACGACCGCGAAAGCCGGTGAGTTGAGGGCTACGTAGATCCCAACGCTACACCAGTAAGTTATTTCATCACAGTAACTTGTATCACTGCCCTACCGACTGGGTCACCGCTTGACGTCGGTCACTGGACCGGCTAGCTTGGCGCGCGAAGGTAACCACCAAGAGGAGACCGGACGTGCCCGAGCTCGGCGGCTCGCAGATTTCCGCGCTGTTGGAGTCCGTTCCAGGGATTGCGAGCGTGCTTCGCAGCCCCGTGGCGGATGCAATCGTCAACATGATCCGCGCGGGAGCCGGGACTGGGGAGTTCATGCTGGAGGATGCCCAGGAGCTAGTCCAGTACGCTACGCGGCGCGGTCTGATCAGCAATGACGAGGGTGAGCAACTTCTGCTAGAGGTGACCGCCGCGTCGCGCGGCCGCAAAGCGCGAGGAAAGAAGCCCAAGAGCACGAAGAAAACTGCGAAGAAGAAGCCTGCCGCCACAAAGAAGCCTGCTGCCACAAAGAAGCCCGCGGCCACAAAGAAGGCTGCCCGTTCAAAGAAGAGCGCAGCCTCGAAAGCCCGCCGTACGGCCCCGTCGAAGAAGGCGCGCTCTAAGCGCCGCTAGATTCGGAATCCTTTTACAACAGCGCGAAGTCGATCCGCGGCCTCATTGAGCTGCGCGGCCTGTGCTGCCATCTCCTGGGTTGAGGCTCCTTGCTCCTGTGCAGCCGCCGAGACCTCCTGACTGGACGATGCATACCCTTGTGCAGTCTCGGTCATGCCTGAAATCACCGACCGAATTCGTTCTGACGCCTCCAAGTTGTCTTGCGCTGCCCGTTCTACACGTCCGGCGGCGTCTTCCACGCGCTGCACGGCCGACACGATGGTCTCGAGCGCCTTGGCAGCGCCTTGCGCAACACTTTCGACACCGCTGACTTTGCTGCGCCCTGTAGTCATCGTCGTCGAGACCTCACCCACTTTTCCTCGCAGCGTCTCGAGCGTGCTCGAGATCTCTTCGGCCGCATTTGCGCTCGAGTCGGCGAGTTGACGCACTTCGTCGGCAACGACAGCAAATCCCAACCCATGCTCGCCCGCGCGGGCGGCTTCAATGGCGGCGTTCAGGGCTAGCAGGTTGGTCTGTGACGAGATGCGTTTGATGAGGTCCACGAAGTCGTAGACCGCTTCGGAAAGCCGATCCAGCTCTTCGACCTGTGCGGCACTCGTCTCGACCACCTGGCCGAGGTCGAGCAACGCCGTCGCGGCACCGCCCACATCACGGCGGTATCGCTCGGCGAGTCGGCGGATCTCACCACCGAGCTGGGATACCTGCTGACCCACGTCCCTGTTCTCGAGCGCCGCCGCGCGCAGTTGTTCCGTTGCCGCCGCCGTCAGCTCGAGCCCCGTAACCTGACGATCCGCGGCTTCTGCCATCGCGACCATGGCTGTCGACACTTCACCGGACGTCGCGGCGAGTTGCTCACTGATGGCCGAGAGATCCGCCGCGGTGGAGGCGATCCGCTCACCCTCGCGCACCACCTCACCTAGGAGAGTACGGAGCTTGGCGCCCATTCGGCCGATGGCTTGCGACAGGGCCGCAAGCTCACCCGGCACTCGACCCAGGTCGAACGGGCGAAGATCACCATCGCTAAACCGCGTTGCGGCAGCTTCGAGTCGGAGGAGTGGTTTGCGGACTCCCGAAAGGGCGGCGAGACTCACCCCAATGGCGATGGCGACCGACGCCGCGAGCACCGCCCACACCGCAAACCGCCGCTCGCGTGCTGCCCGTTCGAGCGACCGGGCCGTCGCCTCGGTCCGGAGGCGCTGCACTCGGGAGAATTCTCGGACGAGGTCCATCAGCTCGTCGGCGGGCGCACGGCCAGCAGTGGCTGTGGCGATCGCGGCCTCTCGTCGGCCGAGGTCGTTTTCGGCGTGCGCGAGTGAGTACCACGCCTCTACCCGCGACTGGAGCGCGGTGAGCCGGTTTACCACCAACCGGTCGTTCTCGGTGAGATCGGGGAGTGCCCGCAGTCGACGCTGGAAGTCGTACGAGTTTTCGCTGGCTGCGGCAAACGTGCTGCGGGCTGCTTCGGATTGGTCTGTAAGGTACTGTTCGGCGGCGCGAACCTCGTCAAACAGACTCACCACGAGTCCACTGCTCACGTCGGAGAGACGCGCGAGGTTCTGCAACTCCTCGCTGACGCTCTCACTCACGGTGCGAAGGGCGGCCACGCCGATCAGTGCCACCACCACGAGGCCAGCAACCAGCGTCGCCTGCGCGATGCCGATGCGGACCGTGACGGTGTTCAGTCGGTCGAGGATGTTCATGGTGCCGCCGTAACCAAACGACGGTTGCTGACAACGCCAACCACCACTTCTTTGGCGGGCACGTCGCCATGCTCGTCGAATGCGATCACGCCGGTCACGCCTTCGAACGCCGGTGTCACCGTTCCGACTCCAGCGAGATAGTCGCGCAATGACTGGCGGTCGACGTTCCCGGCCTCGAGCGCTCGAAACAACAGCGAGACGATGTCGAACGTCCCGGCGGCGCGGTGATCGGGCGCCCGACCTTGGTACGCCGCCCGGTAGGAGGCGACGAAAGCCGTGTTGCGTTCGCTGGCAAGATCCGGCAGGTACGCTGTCGAGATGTACGTACCTTCCGGATTGACCAGCGTGGACGTTTCGAGTCCAGCCAAGCCGTCGCCGCCAAAGACCAGGGGGCGGCGCCCGAGCGAGTCAAGGGTGAGCAGGACGCGTTCAGCACCCGCCCTCGTCCCCGCCACCATGATGCCGTCCGGTCTTCCTCGTCGATCCGCTCGGGAGAGGTAAGGCTCCAAGCTGCGGAGTTCGTCCACGTAGGGGTCGTCGGAAATCACAGTTCCGCCCAGCGCCGTAAAGCTCTGCGTAAAGGCTCGCCGGACTCCACGTCCGTAATCGTCGTTTTGGTAGAGCACGGCGACTGTGCGCGCGGACATCCGCTCGGCTGCCCATACTGCCAAGCGCGCGCCGTGAACACCATCATCGGGGCAGATCCGAAAGGTGAAGGGCCCCGCAGCGGTAATCGCCGGGCTGGATGAAGTGGGTGAGATGGCTACGACCGGATCGCGTGGACGATTGTAAATCGGAGCGGCTGCCAAAGTCGCCGTGCTCGTGAGATGTCCGATTACCGCCACGAGTCCTGGGGTGTCGGCGAGTTCGAGGGCCATGCGCACGGCTCGCTCGGCTGTGGCGCTGTCGTCACGTGCGACCAGCAGCAGCTGTCGACCACCAACGCCACCCCGCGCGTTTATCTCATTTACCGCGAGCTCAGCACCGAGACGCATGGACTCGCCCCGCGTCTCGGAGAGCGGACCCACGAGCCCGATACGGATCGGCTCTGGCTCCGACGCACAGGCGAGCCCGAGCCCGATGAGAGGAACGACTGCCAACCTACATCGTGTCTCCACCCGCTCATTCTCCCATGTGAAACGGCCCCAGATTTGCAGCGGCTACGCATTGACGATTCGCGCAGTCGCCGCTTAAAAGAAGGTCCTCGAGGGAGGAGCGCAATATGGTACGCTACGCTCGCGACCCGCTGCCGACCGCCCTACATTCCTGATTATGCCGGAACCGGTATATCGCTTCGCCGAAGCCTTACGGCAGCTTGCCACGGCACAGACCCCAGCGAGACTGGAAGCCAGATGGAATGCACTCGACGTCGCCGACGTCGGGTGGGATGCGCTCGGGCGCGCCCGCCGGAGGGACGTGTTACGCTGGGAGCCTCCGCTGAGAGAAGTCGACGCGCTCTTGCTGGGGTTGCTGGAGTACCTGCCGCGCATAGCGGCCGGAGACGAGCCAGCGGCGCTGCGAGTCCGAACCTTTCGCCTGCCGGAGTTGGAGCGTCTCCAGCACGCGACGGCCGCTGCACTGGTTGCACAGCGCTACGGGCCGGCCGGTCTGAGAACCGTTGTGGACGATGGGACGGCTCCGCTTGCCCGGCGGTACTTTGCCTTTCTCGGGCTTGCCGAGCGGCATCGCCAGCGCGAGTGGCCGCTATTCGCCCGATACCTCACGCCGGTGGCACATCACGCGTTCTTGGGAGCAGCTGCCGAAGCCGCACGTCATTATCCGGAGCACGGTGCAGCCGCTCAGCTGATCCGGCTCTTCAACGCGGTGCGTGGCGACCTCCACCTCCGCACGTTTCTGAGCCCCCGCTTGCTCGAATCGCTTTACGTTCTCGCGGATCGTCGCACGCTGCCGTTCTTTCGCGGACTGTTGACGTCAGGGTTTACCGATTCGGATCCCGCCCGCTGCGAGGTGACCCGCGCGCTCGTCGTGGTGCGGCAGTTTACCGGTGTGATTGAATCAAGCGTCAAGTATCCCGATTCCGCCGACCCCGCCGTTGCCCAGGCGCTGGATCGAGCGGAGCAAACATTCCGCAGGCGAAGTAATGATGTCACGCCAGTTGTGGTGATCTGAAGCCCAGCAGGCGAGTTCAGCGAAACACGCGGCGTAGCACGAGGATGCCAGCCCCAGGGGGCGCATCTTCGAACAGCAGCGCGTTCCCCGTCGGATCGTATTGCCCCGACCAGACAACCGAGTCCGGGAGCCAAGTAAATGTGATCATCCGGGTAACACGATCCCACTCGCCCTGACTCCAGCCACCACCAGGTGTCGCTCGCCAACGAGCCGATCCGCCGCGGCTCAACACCAGTTCCACCTCACGGTCTGTCCATCCAAGCGGGGACCCTCGCCACCGTCCGTGGAGTGGTCGGGCGAGGGAGGTCTGCTCGGACAGCGTGATCACTTCGTCCTGCGCGGTGCGGATCAACATGCGATCGAGCGCGAACCAGTACGATACTGCGAAGGTGGTGTCGCCCATCACGACGATAGAATCACGTGTTGCCCGGTAGTTCACTGCAAACCGGTCGTTCACCACCAACAACGTGTCGCCGTAAAAATCGAAATGTAGAGAGCCACCGCTGTGCGTACCGACCCATCGACGGTGCAGTCGGTCGCCATCTTGTGCCAAGGTGGGCGCCATTGCGAGGAGCGTGAACGCAAGCAGAAATGTTCGCATCGAGCCTCGGCCAGAGTTTAGCAAGCCTGCACGCGCAGCGATAGTATGGCGTGACCGCGCAGGCGTCTCGGTGCCCGCGACGTGGGCGCAGAAGCTCTACCCCGCACACGGGAAATGGCTCCAACACCTAGGCGCTGCATCACGGTCGGGTTATTTTGCAAGCATATGACCATTCCCGCGATTTCGAGAACGACCCATGCGACGTCGGACCGAGCCGAAGCGCTCGGTCGGTTCTTTCAGCGTGCCGGTGAGGCACCGCGCCTCATCGCGTACGACGAGGAGATGGGTTGCCCGCTCCACAACGCGTTGGCCGCGTTGGAGTGGACGGTGACCGTCGGGATCCTCAACGATTCGGATGTGCTACACGCCGCCCGGTTGTCTGGCGAGACGGCCGCGGCGGTCGTGGAGCGGCGGCGCGATGGACGGCGAATCTACGTGTACCTCGGACCGCGGGTCGATGCGCCACCGGCGGACCCGTACGAGGGGTCGCTTCTATACGACGAACCCGGAGTGCGCGCCTACGAGTTTGCGCAACGCGTCCACGCCATCGCGCATTTTCTCCGTGCCACGCAGGGGGTTGGGAGTGTCATCTCGTTGCTATCGCGTCGAGGGCCGGAGCTCAAGCATGTAAGACGTTGGCTAGCAGCGCTCTTTCAAGCACCAGCTCCTGCGGTCTCCAACGTGCTGCTCGCAGGCTGGTTTGCAACCAGTGGCGGTGGCCTGCTCTTCGCCCCACTGGTGGCTGGAGATCAGTACGTGTACGACGAAGTAGGAATGGAAGGGTAGCGCCTCCCTCACTCTCGCCTCTCCGCTTTTCGTGTTGGTTTGTGGACCATTACGGGAAAGCGGTTTTGCACACATTCCACACGTCGTGGATAAACCTCCGAACTCCGCATCCCCAGACCAATTATCCATCCACATGGGACCCACAAGAAGGGACGTAAGCCGAATAAATATCGGCGCTTGCGTGATTCCTGTGCGGCCACGATATTGGGCGTGCCAATGCAGAAATCGAGTCGGGACTTTCGAGTCTTGACCACGCCCTGCGTGGCGGGCTCAAGCAGGAATTCTGGGGAGAACGTAGAGCTTTCAAGGGCTCACGCGTTTGACGATCCAGGTGGTCACTCTCGCTTGAGCCGGTGAGGCCAGTCGCGCGCTTCACCCGCACTGATTCGGTGCTTCAGTGCGCAGTGCGAGAGGTCGGTCCGCGACCCGATCGGACTCGCAGCACCCGCGCTGGCGAAGCCAACGGCCTGGCCTGGCCGCTGGTGGATGGAGGCCGGAGCTCCTGCGGTGCCTATCCGCTGGTCGAACAACCGCGGCGGCAGCAGGAAGAAGAACAGCGGGAGTCAATCCCCTGGCTCCGGGTAGCCAGTGCGAAGACGGCCGGGATCCCCTCGGGGATGCCCGGCCGTCTTTTTTTACCTCGCCCCTCACACTGCCTTTCTCACCCCTTGACCACCCCCATTGGCTTGAGCTGCACCACCTTTTTACCAATGCCAGCCCCATCGACGACGTCCACCACTTGCCGGACGTCCTTGTAGGCCTCGGGGATCTCTTCATCGACCGTGCGTCGGCTCGCGGCTCTGATGAGGATCCCACGCGCCTCGAGTTCCTTGGGAACATTGCGCGGGCGTGCGGCTTTCTTCGCCTGGGTGCGACTCATGCGTCGCCCGGCCCCGTGACAGGTGGAACCGAACGTCTCATTAAAAGCACCCGCTGTACCAACCAAGACGTATGAGTACCGACCCATGTCGCCCGGAATGAACACCGGCTGCCCGATATCCCGAAAACGCGGTGCCAACTCGGCATGGCCAGGTGGAAAGGCGCGCGTTGCTCCTTTGCGGTGGACGCAGAGCCTGCTACGCTCCCCGTTTACGGTATGGGTCTCGAACTTGGCGATATTGTGTGCGACGTCGTACACGAGATCCGTTTGCTCGGCCACTTCGGTGGAAACAACGCGTTGGAGCGTGCGCCGCACGTAGTGCGTCATGAGCTGGCGATTGGCGAATGCATAGTTGGCGGCCGCGTTCATGGCGCCGAGGTACTCCTTCGCTTCGGGGCTTCGCAGAGGCGCGCAGCAGAGCTGCTTGTCGGGCAACGCGATTCCGTATTTCTGCGATGCCCGCACCATCCGGTCGAGGTGGTCGTCACACACCTGATAGCCGAGGCCGCGCGAGCCAGAATGAATGAAGAACGTCACCGTGTTGCGTGACAGCCCCAGACGAGTGGCCACGGCCTCGTCGTAGATCTCCGACACGTAGCCCACCTCGACAAAGTGGTTCCCACTGCCGACCGTTCCGAGCTGGTTCGTTCCCCGCTGTTTCGCGCGGTTGCTTACCGCGTCCGGATCACCCTCGAGCCGACCAGATGCCTCCATGCACTCGAGGTCCCTGGAAACACCGTACCCTTCGTCCACGGCCCACTGCGCGCCGCGTGTGAGCACCCTTGTCAGATCTTTCGGAGAGAGCTTCAGGTCAGAACGTGAGGCTCCCACGCCGGAAGGGATCCCTTCGTATAGGGAGTCCATCAGCCGGGTCAGGAGAGGCCGCGTCTCCTGGAGCGTCATTGGCGAGCGCAGCAGCCGGACTCCGCAATTGATGTCGTAGCCCACGCCACCCGGTGAGACTACACCTTCGCGCTCGTCGAACGCGGCGACGCCGCCAATGGGGAACCCGTAGCCCCAGTGCATGTCGGGCATCGCGATCGACGGACCCCGAATCCCGGGAAGGTGTGCGACGTTGACTACCTGCTGCACACACTGATCTCCCTCGAGATCGCGCATCAGTGACTCGTCAGCAAAGATGAGTCCCCAGGTGCGCATGCCGCCGGTTTGCGGCACCCGCCACCGGAACTGATCGATCTGCTCAACCTCGATCCGTGGTGGTGTCATAACCGTAAACCTATCGCGGGGACACCCACAGCGCGCGCTTGCACGTTACAGGTCAAACACGATCTCGGCTCGCCAGCCGCCGCTATCAATAGCTTCGGCTGCCAGTTGGTGCCTCGTCACAGCTTTTACCTCTGGCTGCGTCTCGTGTCGCGAGGGATCGAACGGTTCACCGTGCACGGTGCCGGCGAGCTTTGCGCGCGCTAGCTCGTTCAGCTCGAGCTCACGGGGAACGAACTGTTCGGTGGCGAAGAAGAACAGCAGTTCTCTCAAATAGTTGAGCAAGAGCTCGGCGGTGTCATGGCCCTGCACTTCGATCCGTTTCGCCGAGGTCCGTCCCACGGGACTCGTCCCCGCCACGAGCTCAGCAATCAGCTGCGTGGCGTCTTCAAATAAACCGGCACGCCGGTTGGCGGTGATCTCAATGCGAAGGTCTGCTGTGTGGGGCAGATGGCGGTACGACACGATTTTGGACCATGTCCTCGCTGGAAGGGTACACGCGGTCGCGCCGCATCAGGCTACCGTGTTTGGCGTGACACCTTGGATCTCAATGCCACACGGCCCGGAGGCGCTACGTCACGCGACCCTTCGCGACGCCGCATGGGCGCTTGCCGGCGTCCGTTGTGCCATGGCTCTGCTACGAGAATGCGCCGAAACCCCTCTGCAGCACTCACTGCTCGACGCGATCAAAGGAGAGCTCGCCCGCGCCGAGCGCGCTCTCCGCTGCCTCGGCTAGTTCGGCCCTGCAGCGGCGCCCTAGTCACCGCCGTCACGGTAGAGGCGGCGCCATTCCAAGCCACGCACCGGGGACGAGAACGAGCCCTCCGGGAAGTTGTCGTCATCGCGCAGCGCCTCAGCGACGCTCGATGTTTTGGCGCTCGCATTATCAGCCCAGTGGAGTGCCTCCGCTTCGAGCGTCATGGGCTGGACCGGACTCCCCCACTCGAGTCTCCCATGGTGTGAGAGAATGAAGTGTGTCAGGAGGAGCAGCTCCCTCGGGGAGCAGGGTGGGGTCGCCTGCTCGCGAACCCGACGCTCGAGCATCAAAGCGCCGAGCGTCACGTGGCCCACGAGGCGTCCGGCATCGGTGTAGTCGAACAGGCCGTCCCACCGGTAGCTCTCGATCTTGCCGATGTCGTGTAGCAGCGCCCCGGCGAGTACGTACTCGATGTTGGCGCCGCTCGCGCGGGCGATCGTGCGACCGATCGCTGCGACCTCGGCTGTGTGTTTGAGGAGTCCGCCAATCGCGGCATGATGACCGTAAACGGCTCCGGGACACTGCTCGTAGCGCTGCCGGAAGTTCTCATCCTCGTAAAAGAGGTCTACGGTGGTGCGTACCCCTCCGGGCTCGAGATCCCGGCGCCAACCGTCGAGCACCTGCCAATACCGGTCTACGGCTCCCACCGTCGGGAGCAGCGCCAGCAGATTGACGGTTTCGGTCGGGAGGGGTCTGACCGATGTGACTTTGAGCTGGCGCCGCTCCCGGAACGTGCCCACTTCGCCGAGGATCTGCACCACGTTCCCTCGAGACAAACCTGCGACTTCGTCCTGGCGGCTTGGCCAAAACGGCTCGGTGGGAATCCGCCCGGAGCTGTTGCTGAGCGTGAGAATCGTGAACACATCCCCGGTGTCCATCGTATGAGCGCGCACCTCGATCACGAGGAACGTGTCTTCGACACGCGCGCCGACAGCGAGGCTGGGGATATCGGTAGGCATGATGTGTTACTTAAAAATACCGCAGCGGTGCGGGAAACACCGATCGGGCGTTGTCAGACCTCTTCGGGAAGCACCCCGGTCTGTTCGTACTGGTACGCCATGGCCTTGAGCCGGGCGATCCTGACGGCCATTGGTGGGTGGGTGGCAAACAGGTTGGCGACGACCCCGTCCCGGTGTGTGAGGCGAAACCCCATCGGATCTGCAATACAGAGGTGAGCGGCACCGCGTTTTATGGCTTTCGTGGGCTCCTTGGCGTCTTCGATTCTCCTGAGCGCCGACGCCAGGGCGCCCGGGTTGCGGGTGAATTGGGCCGCGGTCGCGTCTGCCAGGTATTCGCGTTTGCGGCTCACACCGAGGGCCAGGAGTCGTGACACACTGGGCGCGAGGAGGAGCGTGAAGAGCCAAATCGCGAACACGACTGGTGCTAATGCGGCGCCGCCCTTCTTGCCGGAACCACGAACACTCCGTCCTCCACCGCGAAGCCCGAACCGCAAGAAACGCCACGCGCCATCCGAGATCAACGCAATGACACCTACCAGGGATGCGAGAAGCGTCATCAACCGCACATCGTAATTCTGGATGTGTGCCATCTCGTGGGCCACGACCGCCTGCAGCTCCTCCCTGTTGAGCGTTTCGAGCAGCCCCTCAGTCACCGCAATGTGGGCGTTTTGCTCGTCGGTGCCGGTGGCGAACGCATTGGGGTCCTTATCGGGAACGATCCAGATGGTGGGAACGGGCAAGCCCGAAGCGATCGCCATTTCCTCGACCACGTTGACGAGTCGCTTTGTCTCCGGCGTGTCCGCCTCGAGCATCTGCCAGGCTCCAGTGGACCAGAGCACTTCCTTGGGCCCACGCCGCCACCCGAACCAGGCTAAACCCGCGCCGAGCAGCGTCGCGCCGAAGCCAAACCAGGGGATTACGTGATGATAGGCGTCGTCGGGAGCGTCAGAGGTGGCGAGTGTGAAGGCGAGATCGCCGCCGAACCCGACCCAAGCGAAAAACAACAGAAAAATGATGACCAGGATACGGGACCGGCGGCGATTGGCAGCTTGCTGCGCAAAGAGATTAGCGCCGGTCACTGCCTGGGTTTGAGGGAGAGATCAACCTGCGGTACCTCGCGTTCGGTTTCGTCGGTGATCTCCCACAGCTCCACCGGCTCCGCCTTGGCGAACCCCGCCACCAGGTTCCATGGAATCTGCTGTTGCTTGACGTTGTACGACGTTGCGGTGTCGTTGTACAACTGGCGAGCGAATGCGACGCGATTTTCGGTGGAGGTCAACTCTTCCTGCAGCTGACTGACGTTCCCCGTGGCCTTGAGATCCGGGTACCGCTCGACGACGACGTTGAGCCGTCCCAGTGCGCTCGTCAGCGCGGCCTCGGCCTGCGCGAGTTGCTTCACGCCACCGGTCGGAGCGGCGGTGGCTTGGATCTTTACCGCCTGATTACGGGCTTGGATCACGGCTTCGAGCGTCTCGCGTTCAAACTCCATCGCACCGCGAACCGCCTCGACCAGGTTTGGGATCAGATCGTGGCGGCGTTTCAACTGGACGTCAATCTGTTTCCACGCGTTGTGGGTCTGTCCCTTGAGATTGATCAGCGTGTTGTATGCAAAGATTGCCCAGAGAACGACCACGATGACCAGGGCGAGAAATATCCAAGACATGGAGAACTCCCCTGCGAGAGGGCGGGTGAGTGATCGAGTTGGTACTCCGGCGGGTGATTATGAACGTGCCCGGACGTCAGTGCGCTCTCCGGCACTCGCTTTCTCGGGTATCGAACGACCTCGTGCGAGCACTCGCGAGAGCGCAAGCCGAATTGCGTCGACCAACTCCGAGTTTCGCTCCCGTGCACGGGCGAGTGGGTGATCTGCATGGAGGTGCAGCTCGACCCCCGGCGCAACGGGAAACCGATTCCACGAGGTGGGGCGGGTGGTTTCCGACGACCCACGAGATGCTTCCCCCTCCCCCGACCAACTCCTGAAGAGGCGGCCGGCTCGTCCCCGGGGCGCCGCGTCTTCGTCTGCCAGCGGCAACCGATCCGGGCTGGGTAACCCGTCGCCCAAAGCCGCCGCCACTCGCCGCTCGAGGACGTCGCCCGTCATGGTGTTGAGCTCCTCAGCGATCGCAGCGAGCGTGGCTCCCTCCATCTGGCGGAGCTTGATTGCCAGAACCTGTAACAGGTGTCGATACGCGTAGATCGCTGCGGTCCCGCGACCCTCGGGTGGGGTAACCAGTCCGCGGGTGACGTAAAAACGGATCGTGCGCTCGTTGGGGCGCGCGCTCGCGGCCGCGTTGATCGGGCGCACGCCGGACGCTTCCAAGATTCCACCGGCGAGTTTTGCCAGGTCCCGCAGGTTCCATGGCGCGAGTTCGCGATAGGAGCGCAACACGGTAAGGGGATCGTTCACCCGCATACCTCCCGAACGGGGGTCAACCACCGTTTGCCCGGCGGCGTTCATCGTTCAACAAGCGCTCAATGATAGCGAATAAATCCGCCAAATCGAATGGCTTGCTGATAACCGGCATATTGTTCAAGCTCAACCACTCCTCGTGATCTACGGCATCCGGATCGCCGCTCATCACCACGACACGCGTTCCCAGCGAGGGCCACTGGCTGGCGATCACGTGGTAGAGTGTCTGCCCGGACATGCCGGGCATCCGCAGATCCATCAATACCACATCGACTTCGTGCGTTCGCAGAATTTCAAGCGCTTCATCACCCGCCGCGGCCATGTATGCCACGTGACCGCGCCGTTGCAACGCACGCTCGAGCACGCGTCGCACGCTGGGGTCGTCGTCGACCACGAGAATGCGCAGCGGCCCCGTCATGCGGTCGCGAGGGATTGCTGCTTCCCCCGAAAATAGCGCTCGCGGACGATGCGCAGTGCGTCCGCCGGTGTCAACGATACCCGTAACTCTCCAGGCGTCAGCCCAAAGACGTCCTTGACGTTCTGGGCGAACGACCGGGTCTTCGCGTACCCGAGTTTGGCGGCAACATCCTCCACGGTGTACCCAGGATCCTGCAGCAAGCGGTGCGCGTAAATCACGCGGAATAACATCAACATCGAGCTCGGCGGCGGCAGATCGGCCTTGGTGAACCACCGGGAGCACGTGCGGCGATCCATACGCGCGCGCTTGGCGAGCTCGCCCACCGTGTGGAGACTCGCCGGTTCTCGGATAGCCGTTTCGATCGCCCACCGGAGCTCTCCGGGACACCCATCCAAAAAGCCCTGGATCGCGTTGATGAGCTGCCGGGAGATAGACGCCGCCCCGACCTCGACGAGAAGCTCCCGGAGCCGGTCAGGGTGATCGTCGTGTCCTTCCACCACCACTTCGTGGACGCCCGCCCGACCAAGTTGCAGCAGGACCGGGACCATGCCCGGCAGCAGCCGCGTATAAAGGATGAGCGGCAGCGACGGGAAGAGCACGCGCAACCGCTCGATCTCGTGGGCGCGCGGAATCCCCTCCAACCCCGGGTCGACGATTGCCAACTCCAGGGGTTCCACCCGAATGGCATCGAGTGCCACCGACCAGGATCGCGCCGGCAGGAAGGTGAATCGCTGACCGGCCGCGCGCTCGAGGCGTCGGGTGAAGTGCTCAGGTACTGCCGCCAGGACCAGCATGAATGTCCCAAAAACGACACATGAAGTCCCAAAAGGGGCCTACGCAACAGTGTGCACCCGAAGTGAGCTTAGGTAGGCGTTCCCGAAACACATCAACACCTCCATTCACTCTGTTGCTCCGTCATCCAGGAGGAGCCATGTCGCGTCGACTTCGCCTATACGCGTTTGCGTTACTCGCCTCCGTAGCACTAGGCGCCGCTGCCTGTGCGAACCCGGTTGCCCCAATGGACAACTGCGGCGGCGAAGAGAGCGCGTGCTTCAACGCCGGGTACACGAACTCAGATACCTAAAGAGCTGAATCCGCTCTAAGAGACGGCAGTCGTTTCCACACTGGTTCGGAGGACCCGAAGCGAGTCCACCGTCCGCTGTACGTCCGCCGATAGCGGCGGCGCCGTAGGCAGCGCGGCATTTGCTTGCCGGGTGCCGCGCTCTCGCGCGTCGAGGAGGATTCGTTCGGCGCGAAATACAACCTCGCCCATAGCGTGTTGTTCGGCGAGCTTCACGGCCCGGCAGAGTTCGGCTTCTCCATCCGCCGCGCGGCCGAATGCGACCAATCCTGCGCCAAGCGTCATCGCGAACTCCACCAACAGATCCGGCGGCATGAGCTCGCTGTCGGTCCCGAGCTCCCGGCGCCAACGCTCGAATGAAAGACGATCGCCTATTTGCGCGCTCACGTCTAGGAGCTCTAACTGCGCGCGCAAGAGTACCTCAGTTGGCGGACAGCTTCCCACCACGACCGTCAGGGCATCCTGAGCTGCGCTGTAATGCCCGAGCTCCTTGAGTAACGACGCGGTGTCATTGAGCGCCCGGGCCTTGTGCGTCGGATGTTCGTACAGCTCGTACGCACGGTACGCGTAGGGAATAGCCTCGCTGAACCGCTCACGCAAGGCGAGCGCCACTGACAGGTCGTGACACGCCCTGGCCTCCGCGTCGCGGTCGCCGAGCGACGCGGCGTCCTCTAGAACCTCCCGCAAAACCCGCTCCGATTCTGGGAGATTCCCGATCTTCTGCAGCACGATCGCACGCCCGATGCGACTCAACAGCTCCGATCGATGATCGGCGAGCGCGATGGCAAGAGAACCAGCCGTCGTGTACTCCTCGCTCGCGTCGCGAAAACGACCGGCGCGTCGTAGCACGCGCGCGCGTTGCAGATGCGCGGCGACATCCTCCTCTGACGTCCGTCCGTCCGATAAGCGCAGCGCCGTCTCGAGAACGTCGAGCGCCTCGTCGAGGCGCAATTGCTGCTCGAGCCAGTATCCATACGCGAGCATGGGTGGCCACAGCACGCGGGTGCTTCCCGCCCGCGACGTTCCGGCGGCGACGCGCGCCACCTCAGCGAGGTGGTTCACCTCGACCGTGCGAGGGTAGAGTTGTGCCAAGTAATCCGACGTCGCCTTGAGCTGATATTGGAGCGACTCCGAACCGAGATCCTCGGGGCTGACCCGTGCGAATTGATCGACCAATCTGAGAGTCAGGAATGCGCCGAGCGCGCGGGCCTTGATCCGCTGATCCGTTGCGTTCGCGGCGCGCGCGAGAAACGCCTCATGAAACGTGCTGGGAGTTTCAGGCTGAGAATGTGACCCGCTCGCTGCTGGTGTCACGAGATTGCGTTCCCTCGGTAGGTGCTCGGCATCAGGACGCTCTGCAAGTATGGTTCTGGTTCATGGGTCGGGCAAGGGCGCACAAGCACGCTGTGACATGGCGTCGACGGACCCCTGTTGTCGGACCGCGAAGTCGCACAGTTGGGTAAACCTCCTGACTGTCGGGCGCGTGCTGCAATTGCGATTGAGCCCACAAGCGGCCCAAGCCTGACGGAGCAAGTTGCATACCGAGTAACGCCTACCATGAGAGTCGATGCAACTCATGAAGTGACAACGAGATCACTTGCCTCGGTGTCAGTCGACGTGCCTCGTTATACGCCACCCCATGCAGAATTCGTCACCTGTGGTGCAAATGTGACACTCTTTTGCACCTCGCTCCCGTCTTTTCGGTTAGTTGAGGCGATGGCCGAAACGGCATGTTCTCCTCATGTCACGTCGCGGGTTACGAGGAGCCACCCTTTTAGAAATGCTCGTGGTGCTCGCGTTCTTGAGCACTCTGGTGATGGTCCTCGCACCGGCAATCCTTCAGTGGCGGGATGCGCTGATTACGCAGCGGGCCGCACGAGAAGTCTCGTCGTTTTACTCGCGGTCGCGGATGGCAGCGGTGTTTCTGTCCCACCGTGTCAGGATCGAGTTCGGCGCAGATTCGCTCGTTGCGGTACGCGAGGGGAGCGCGGACTCAACGCTCTTTGTTGCACCGGGTCCGTCGCGACATGGTGTCGCACTCACCGCAACCAGGGCAGCGATTCGCATCGCTCCAACTGGGGTTGGTTGGGGCGCGGCCAATACGAAGGTGATCCTGCGCCGCGGCGCGGCGGCGGAATCATTGACCACGTCTCGGCTCGGGCGTCTGCGGCACTGGCCCTGAGCCGGGAACCCAATGGCGAGGGGCATTGTTACCCAAATCGGAGCCCCGCGAGAGGTTCCGTATCACCCCTCATCATCATCTCGCACAAGTGGCCGTGCGCGGCGTGTGACGGCGGCGTCGCTCGGCCCGCCAACCCGGGTCCGAAAGGGCCCGGGTTTTTTACGGGAATAGCCGCATCCCTACGCCCGACCCCCTACTGCCTAACCTGCCAGATCATGACGGGAAATTCTCTTCCTGGCCACACGGCGACGGAGGTCGCCCTGGGAGGGGCCGCCGCTTCGCGGACGAGCGCTCCGCTTGCTCGATCAACGAGGAGAATTCTCGCGTGACCATCCGCCGTACCCAAGATGGCAATCGATCGGCCGTCCGCTCCGGATTCCACCTGATGGATCTCGGTCGCGAATTGGGCTCGTCGGCGCACACGGAGGCTACCGAGGTCGACGAAGACAATCTCTCGGGAAAAAGCGACGATCGCTTCGCGGGTTCCGGGAAGCACCACCACTGAATGCGCCCCCGGCCCCACCTGCACCGAATCGAGCGGAGTCAGGGAAACCCGATCGATGTACAGCATCCAGCCCGAGCGCGCACACGGGACGAGGAGCAGCGACCCGCTAGGGGAGAGCGCGGCACCGGCAACGCCGCAGTCGCGGTCCAGAGAGAGGGACGTGTTCCGTACAACTTGGTTGAGTATCGCATCGATCTCCGAAATCGAATCGTCCTCACACACGACGAACGCCTTGGCACCGTCCCGGTGAACTGCCGCGTCCACCGCGGCTCCGGAACACGCCGTGATTGGCAGGCTTAGTTCGCCAAACGAATCCACGTCGATCACACGGGCCGTACCCACCAACGCGTCCCCGCCGCTGAGCGCTCCTAGGACCAGAATTCGGCGACCGTCCGAGAACGGAACAATACGGTGTGCCGCTTCGGATAGGTGAGTCGTCTGTAAGATCCCACGTGCAAGCCGGCCACTGCGCCGAAGGCCGCCGCCGTGTGCGTCGGTTCCGACGCTGAGCAAGCTCACGCCGTCCCCAGTGAACAGGACGTCCCCGGTCGCAGCCTCGCGTGCCGAATCGAGTTCGACGGTGTCCAGTGGAACGAGTTGTTCGTCGTAGATGACTGCGACACCGGCCGAGTCGGCGACTGCAACCAGGCGGGGGTGTGGCGTGCAGGCGAGTAGAGAGGTGGCGATCGCTGCGATCGCGACCCGAGTGCGACTAACCCGGTTGGGGCAGGCCCTCGTCAAGGAAAACGAGCGTCTTACGCCGTGCCACGGCCGCAGCGAGCGCATCCATAACGTTGGGGTCCAGTGCGCTTCCGCTGAGGAGCCGCATGCGCTCGGTCGCCTCTTCGGGCGGGAGCTTTTCATGGTACGGACGCGATGAGGTCAGGGCGTCGTAGATCTCCGCCGCACATATGACCCGGGCACCGATGGGGATGTCGTCACCGGCCAGGCCGTCGGGATAACCGCTTCCATCCCAGTGTTCGTGGTGGCCGCGCACATATCCCACGATTTGGCCGAGATGCGTGAGGGGTGCCAAAATCTGAGAGCCGATCACGACATGCTGCTTGACGTGCTCGAACTCCTCATCCGTGAGGGGACCTTCCTTGTTGAGAATGTCTTCCCGAATTCCGATCTTACCGAGGTCGTGCAGGCGACCCGCCATTCTCACGCGCTCAACCTCCTCGTCCGGAAGGCGCATCTCATGCGCGATCGTTGCAGACAGTGCGGCGATTCTCGCTGAGTGACCTCGGAGGTACTCGTTTTTCGCTTCGAGCGCGTTTACCAGCGCTTCCAGAGTTGCCAGCGTGATCAACTCTTGTTTGTGACGCTCGCGTACGACCTCCTCGCCTCGCCGCTGGACCTCTTCCCGCAGCCACGTCGTGATGCCGCGGCTTTGCATGAGGGTGTCGCGCCGCCTGAGGACTCGGTGAACAGAGCCGATCAGGTCCGTGAGCTCGATGGGTTTGGTGAGGTAATCCATCGCGCCGCGCTGCATGCAGTTGGCGGCACTGGTCGCATCGACTACGGCACTGAGCATGATGATGGCGAGGTCGGGATCGATATCGATCGCCTCGGAGACGGTGTCGATACCACTCATGCCCGGCATGCGAATGTCGAGCAGCAAGACATGAAACTTCTTGTGGCGAAGCTGCGAGAGCGCCTCAGCCCCCGAGTCTGCGGTAACGACCTCGAAATCCTGTTCCCTGAGATAACGAGCCAACGCTTCCCTCAGCGGCGCCTCGTCGTCAACGATGAGGACGGGAATCGGTTCGGGCGGCGGGCTCGACTCAGTCATGAGAACCGAAGCCTCCTTGCCACAGGTGTTCCCCGGATGCTCCCAAACCCCTTTGACGGCGTTCCACGCGATGCCGCCAACGATGAAACGTCCACGGGATCTGCGCAACGGCCATCCGGCATTGGCTTGGCTGTCATCCTGTGCCCCCATCTTCGACGAAGGTGACGGCCACCGGGTTTGGCACAATCCCGGTCGCTGCCGCCCGGTCGAGCAACTCCCGTACGGCCCGCCTCCCGGTCTCCCCATAATCTAGGGTGTACTCGTTCACATACATGGCAACAAAGCGATCGACCCTGGATGGTTCCAGGCCCCTCGCGTAGCTCATCGCGTGCGCCAGGGCATCCTCCCGGTGCTCCAGACCGTACGCAATGCTGGCCCGCAAGTCCTGTGAGACGGCCTGGATGAGGTCGTCCCCTAAATCGCGGCGAATGACGTTTCCTCCGAGTGGGAGGGGCAGCCCTGTTTCGCCGTACCACCATTCGCCCATATCCGCCCACAGATGGAGGCCACGATCGCCGTACGTCAGCTGTCCTTCGTGAATCAGGAGGCCGGCCTCGACCTGCCCACCGAGCACCGCCTCCTCAATCCGATCGAAAGGCACGACCACTTCCTCTATGTTCGGCTGAAAGAGCCGCAACGTTAAGGCGGCGGTGGTTAGGGTCCCCGGGATAGCCACTCGGCATCCCACCAATGCCTGCGCGACATCGGCTGGCGGGGCTGTAGTGGCGACGAGCCGTGGCCCGTATCGGTCGCCGATCGACGCGCCGTGCGGGAGAAGTGCGTAGCGATCCACGAGATGCGCGTAGGCGTGCATGGAGACCGCCGTGACCTCCAAGTCACCCTGTAACGCGCGCCGGTTGAGGGATTCGATGTCGCTCAGCTCGTGAACGTACCGACGATCGCCCGTGGGAATCTTGCCGGCCGCGAGGGCGTAGAACATGAAAGCGTCATCGGCGTCGGGGCTGTGCGCCACCCGAATGGTTTTCACGGAGTTCCAGCTCCAGGTTGGCGCTGTGCCTCTACCACGAAGCTCTCGATGAGCGAGCGGTGCGCCGCGTATTCGGGTCGGTTGGTCGCGAGCTCCCGCTCATAGTTTGCGAGAAACTCTCGATAGGCGCGCTGGCTTGCTGCAGCGTCGTTGACAGCCATTGCCACCTGCTGACGGAGCATCAATGCCAAGAGGTTGCCTTCGCTCATCGAGTCTGCCTGCGCGAGCGCGGCCGCCGGATCCCCGGTCAGCGCGTGAATCAGCCCGACGTGATAATGTGCGTCGTCGTCGAGCGTACCCAGTCTCGCGTACGCTTGGAGAGCCATTGTCTTGAAGAACCGAATCTCATTCGTGTCGCCACGCTCGTGCGCCCGCATGATGCGCTCGTAGAGGCGATCGGCCTGCTCACGGGGTGTCATTGATGAGAGATCGACGGCGGCAGCACCACTTCTCGGCGCCGGAGCTGTCTCGGCGGTGATGGCCGCCGGGCTCCCACCCCGAACGGCCACAACGACAAGCACCGTTACGAGTGCCGTGATTGCCCCACCGGCGATCAACCAGGGAGCCACCGCGCCTCGGCGCTGGCGAGCACCAAGTGGGGCGCCGCAAAGGTGACAGAACCGGGCACCCGGGCTGAGCGGTGTCCTACAGGACGGACAGGACGCTCCCTGCACGGGGGTGCCACAGTGGCTGCAGAAGTTGCCGCTGACGCTCCCCCCGCACGAGGGGCAAACGCCGGCGGGCGTGTTGTCGGACTGCTGGGCGGCGGGCATTGCCCTCCTATACTGGTGGATTTGCGGCTCGTATGGGAAAGTATCGCAAGACGCCACAATGGGTAGCGCAAAGGCCGTCGGCACTGCTAGCGTGGCTATCCGCCGAGCATTACTGTAGCCGCATGGCTGCTGAGGGAGACACTCGCTCCGCGTCCTCCAGGTTCGATCCACCGCTGAGCCAGATCAAGGCCCGTCAGATGGGCGAGCTGGTGCGCGGCGACAGCCGGTGGGATGTGTTGCTCGAGACAGTGCAGGACGCGGGTTTGGGAGGGATCCGGGGTAGGGTGCACTTCATCTCAGGCAACGCCCATCGGCTCTCCGGGTGGATCTTTCTCGAGTGGTCCGAGCAGGAGGTGCTGCAGCGATTTTCGGAGTTCTCATCCTCTGGTTGGGAGTTGTGGAATCTGCTCAATTCCCTCAGCGTGTAGCCGAAGTAGCGCCTCCCAATTCCTGCCGATCTGACACACATCTCCCAAAAGTATTCCCGATTGCTCGGCTGCAAGGGCAGCGATGAGCATAAATCTCTGCGAAATGTGCGAAACTACGTTGACAACGTGCTCAGGCCCTCGTTAGGTTGGGCGGCTCGTTAGCCCCCAAACTCTTCAGGAGCGTGAGAACGTGGCCCGAGGCAAAGCCCTGACGGTCCCGGTTCGCGACACCAAGCCAGTGGTGCGTGGCCAGGCAATCGACACCAGCGGTGCGTCCACGTCGGACATCATCAAACTCACCGAAGATTTCGACGTGGATTTCTTGCGTCTTCAGTTCACCGATATCACCGGGATCAACAAGAACGTCGAGGTGCCGAGCAGTCAGTTCAATAAGGCACTGTCGGGCGATGTGATGTTCGACGGATCGTCCATCGAGGGCTTCGTCCGCATCGAGGAAAGCGATATGGTGCTCAAGCCCGACCTGGAGACGTTCGAGATCTTTCCGTATGACGACGAGGGCGGACGCGTGGCCCGGCTGATTTGCGACATCTACAATCCAGACGACACACCGTTTGCCGGCTGCCCGCGCCTCACGCTCAAGCGGCAGATCGCCAAAGCGCAGGAGATGGGATTCCAGATGATGGCTGGGTGTGAGGCCGAGTTTTTCATCTTCCACTTGGACGAACGAGGGGATCCCTCGCTCGAGACTCACGACCAGGGTGGCTACTTCGACCTGGCACCAGTGGATCGTGCGGAACCCATAAGACGACTGATCATCCACGACCTCGTTCACATGGGTTTTGAAGTCGAAGCGGGGCATCACGAGGTCGCCTCGGGTCAGCACGAGGTGGATTTCCGGTATGCCGACGCGCTCACCACGGCCGATCACATCGCAACGTTCCGGTTCGTGGTGAGGACCATCGCGTACCGGCACGGGTTTCTCGCGACGTTTATGCCCAAGCCCATCCAGGGCCAGAACGGCTCGGGGATGCACACGCATCAGTCGCTGTTCAAGAACGGCAAGAACGCGTTCTTCGATCCCAAGGCGAAGTGGCAAATCTCGGAAGTGGGGCTCGGCTATATCGCCGGCCTGTTGAAGCACGCGCGTGGATTCTGTGCTGTAACCAATCCATTGGTAAACAGCTACAAACGTCTCGTGCCGGGGTACGAGGCTCCGACCAACGTCGCTTGGAGCATGCGCAATCGGTCCCCGCTCATCCGCATCCCCGATCGCCGCGGACAGGGCACCCGGTGCGAGCTGCGGATGCCGGACCCGTCGGCCAATCCGTACCTCGCGCTCACCGTACAGCTCGCGGCCGGTCTCAACGGAATCGAGGAAGGCCTGACACCGCCCGATCCCGTCAACAAAAACATCTTCTCGATGAGCTTTCGGGAACGGCGACGTTATCGCATCGACGAGTTGCCACGAGATCTCCACGAGGCCCTCGACTATTTGGAAAAGGACCGGATCATTCGCGATGCGCTCGGCGATCACATCTACCGGCGGTTTGTGGAAGCGAAGCGCCAGGAGTGGCTCGAGTATTCCGCCATGGTGAGCCCGTGGGAAGCGGAGAAGTACCTCGGCAAATACTGATTCGCGACGTCCAAGCTGGGAGCCGAGGGACCCGCTATGTTAGGTAAGAGTGTTGCAAGTTCCGCGGTCCCAATCCCCGCTCCCCAAGGCTGGGTGATCCGAGTCGGTCAGAGTCCGATCCGATGTTCCCAAATCTGGTGATGTCCGACCCGAGCGCGCGCTCGATTCGGTGCAGAGGTTTCGGGCGGGGGGTGTGTAGCGGTGTGAGACGCGCTTTTCTCCTGGCCCTGTTCCTCGCGCCGTTTTCCCGTGCCGTGGCGCAGGACGGTGTGAGCACCGCGGAGCCGTACATCGATAGCATCGTCATTGTCAATCACGATGTCTTCGACCCCGCGGAGGCGCGCTCCAGCGTGCTGTTCCGCGTTGCCAACGCGCTGCACTTCACCACTCGCCCCTACGTCATTCGCCGCGAACTCCTCTTCGACGTGGGCGAGCGTTACGACTCCGCTCGCGTCGAGGAATCGCTGCGCAACCTACGGACCCTCGGGATCTTTCGCGACGTCGAAGCGGACACGGTTCGTCACGGCGATTCCGTCACGGTGTATCTACGCACCGGTGACGGGTGGTCGACCGACCTCAATCTCACCGGACGCTCGACGGGCGGCACGTTCTCCTGGGCGGCAGGTCTTCTCGAGCGCAACCTGCTTGGTACGGGTGCGCAGGCGGGAATTACGTATCGCGACGAGCCGGACCGCACCGCCGTCACCCTGCTCGGCCGATGGGATCGGCCCCTCGGGTCCCGACTGCTCGTCTCGGGACTGTACGACAATTTGAGCGACGGCAGCGTCGGCGAGTGGGCGTTCGAGCGTCCCTTTCGCGCGTTCTCGGAGCGATTTGGCCTGGAATTCCATGGGGCCGCCGCAGAGCGGGACATGCTGCAGTTTCGCAGTGGCGAACTGTTTCAAACCTTTCGCCGGCGGCTGTTCTTTCAGCGCGCAACTTTTGCCTATGCGCCGGTCGCGAGCTCTGCCTTGTATGTGCGGGTTGGGCTCGCGGCACAGGTCAAGCGTGAGGAGTACTTTCTAAAGCCCGCCCAACCCGTCCCCCTGACGGTTCCGGACACGGTCACCGGTGCCGTCGGCGTCTTCACCGACATCGCCAAAGCGCGCTTCAAGGTTACAACACATTACATCGGGTTCGAACGCGATGTCGACATCGATTTGAGCACACGGCTCAACGTGGGGGTGTGGATGGCCCCCGCGGATTTCGGCTACCAACGCTCTGGTATTGGGCCGAGGGGTTTCTTCCAGACGGGGGCAATCCTTGGCTCGCAGTGGGTCAGGTTCGCCGCGCGCGCGAACGGACTGTTTACGTCGGCTGGCCTCGACTCAGGTCAGGTCTGGGCGGGTTTTACAGCGGTCTCACAAGCCCTTCGGAAGAGCGCCACCGTCTTTCATTTGGAGGCAATGGTTCGCAAAGGCACGCCTCCCGGTCACGAGATCGACCTCGGACACGGCATCGGGCCACGGGCGTTCGAACCGCACGCGTTCACGGGGACCCGGGGCATTTGGGGTTCTCTCGAGCATCGCGCGTTCGTCATTGACGAATTGCTGAATGTCATGGGGCTGGGTTTTGCGGCGTTTGTGGATTACGGCGGTGCTTGGTTTCCCGACCAACCCGCGCGCTTTGGAGGCGACGTTGGTGCCGGCATCCGCTTCGGCGCAACCAGGTCGGCCGGACCAAACGTGGGCCGGCTCGACATCGCCTACCGGTTCGGCGACGGACTTTCCGGCCAAAGCCGGTGGGTCGTGGTCTTTGGGCGCGGGTTCTTTTTCTAGGTATGCCGTAATAGGCAGGATTGGCTCGTCTGCTTCACTGCCCACTACTCACCCAGTCCTCACATCCTCACTTTTACCGCCGTTCCTGACGCACTCACCATGAGCATGCTCCCACCGCTCCCTACCTGAATTGTCTCGTAGTCGATGTCGACCCCGACCACCGCATTGGCGCCCAGGGCTTCTCCTTCGAGCGCCATTTCGTCGATTGCGATATCGCGGGCCTTGCGCAGCTCTTCTTCGTAAGCCGCCGAGCGACCGCCAACGATGTCGCGAATGCCGGCAAAGAAATCCTTGAAGATGTTGGCTCCCAGAATCGCCTCTCCGGTGACGATTCCGTAGTACTGGGTGATTTCATGACCGTTGATCGATGGCGTCGTAGAGATAATCATGGCAACACCGTTGGGGCCTCGAGGGGGCATCACGTTGCAGCGCGTTCCGCGTAGTCCAGCGCAATCTGAGCGAGTTGCATGCTGCGAAGGCCTGCCTTCGTCGCGAGTTCGAGAGCTCGGTCCAGATCGTGTCCTTGGTCGAGAATGAGATACGGGAGCAGCAGTGCACCCACTCGATCCGAAGTGGCACAGTGGACGAGCAACGGCCGCTTGCTGGCGTCACGCATCATGGAGCGGAAATCGGCGAACGTCTCGTCACCCAGGGTTTGGGGGGTGATTGGGATGCTCACGTACTCCATTCCGTTAGCTTGCACACAGGTAGGCTCGTCACAGGGACGAGGCTCGTGAGGCCCGCGCAGGTCAACGACCGTGCGGCATCCAAGCGCGCCGAGCGCGACAAAATGGGCTTCCTCAGGTTGGCCGGCCGTCAGCACGCCGTCCAGCACTGACGCACCGAATGGCAAAGATGTCGCGTAGGTCTGTATGTCGGTCATGGGACCTCAAAGCCGGGCGGATCGCATCACGACTTCGTAGGAAGATACGGTGTGATCGGACTCCCGAAAGCCGTGCCACCAACCCGACGAACGTATCGGCCGGAGAAAGACAGACAGGCGTGACAACTCTTCCCGAAATACGAATCACCTATCCTCCCTGGGTGGAGCAGGTCGTCGATTGGGATCGGGAGTACACCGCTACGGAGGACCGAATGCGCCTGGCAATCGCCCTCGCGCGAGAGAACGTCATGCAGAACACCGGAGGCCCGTTTGGGGCCGCGATTTTTGCGTCGCGCACGGGGCAGCTCATCGCCGCTGGCATGAACCAGGTGGTTCCCCTCCGCAACTCCTCGCTGCACGCGGAAATGGTCGCCACGATGATGGCGCAGCAACGGCTCCAGGTGCACACGCTGGGCGCGGACCCCGACGCAGCATACGAGCTCGTCTCCTCCTGCGATCCGTGCGCTATGTGTCTTGGCGGTGTGTTGTGGAGCGGTGTCAAACGTTTGGTAACCGGAGCGCATCGCGAGGACGCCTCTCGCCTCAACTTCGATGAGGGTCCGGTCTTTCCGGAGTCGTACCAGTACCTGCGAGATCGGGGGGTGGAAGTGGTGCGGGGCGTGCTCCGGGACGACGCTCGGTCGGTATTGCAGCTGTACCGGGACCGCGGTGGTCTGATCTACAACGGGTGAAAGACGGCGAGCCGTGATGCGCCCGGGAGGACTCGAACCCCCAGCCCTCGGATCCGAAGTCCGATGCTCTGTCCAGTTGAGCTACGGGCGCTCGGTGGGAAAAGTCTACCCCCGCGCGGCCGTCCGTACAAGTTGAGCCGCTGGCCGAGCGGGTAGCCTGGGCACTTGTTGCGCAATTACTGTCTAACTATTAACTTTAACAAACATAGAATAAACGAATCACTAACGGAGATCGAATATGGCTGTCATGACCTCGCCTTCGCCCCGCATGATGGACGAGACGACGCGGGTCCACACCGGGTTGTCCGCTGAAGATCGCCAGGGTGTTGTCGGCTTGCTCAACAAATTGCTTGCCGACGAGATGCTCCTGTACGTCAAGTCGCGTAACTACCATTGGAATGTGCGCGGCATGCACTTCCAGCAGCTTCACGAGCTGTTCGAGGAACAGTACCGAGAGCTCGAGGGCATCATTGACGATGTGGCTGAGCGTGCGCGTGCGCTTGGCGGATTCGCGATTGGCACGGTGCAGGAGTTCGAGCGGGAATCACGCCTCAGCGAGACCCCGGGAGAGTACCCGCGCGCACGTGACATGCTCGGGAACCTCCTTGCCGACCACGAGGCAGTAATCCGGCACTTGCGCGAAGACCAGGAGAAGTGCACCGAGCACTTCCACGACGTGGGAACCAACGATTTCATGGTGGGGTTGTTGGAGCGGCACGAGAAGATGGCGTGGATGCTCCGGACATCCCTCGCCGACGACTAAGCAAAAAGTCAATCTCCTCGCACCCCGGTTCCGAGCGTTTTCCCCTTGAGAATCGCCCGGGCCGGGGGCAACTTCCACAGCCCAGGTGCCGTAGCCAAGTGGTAAGGCAGAGGTCTGCAAAACCTCTATTCGGCGGTTCGAATCCGCCCGGCACCTCTGACAAAAAGCCCCGGTGAGCAGCCGGGGCTTTTCGCGAGGTATTACGCCGCGCGAAAGGCTCCACACCACGGAGGCGGCGCGACCCGGCTCGGCTTGGGTACCTCGATCGGCCTGATCGCAGCTGTTGGAGCCAGGTCTTCGTGGCCGCGGGCCGTCCATGAGTACCAGATGCTGTAATCCATTACCAACACAGCTGTTACGCGTCTAGACCATCGTCTCAGATGCTCCGACTTTGACCCAAGTCGTGTCAACTTGGGCCTGAGTCGCCGCGAATTGGATCCAAGTTGGCCCAACTTGGACCCAAGTCGTCGCATCTCAGGCCTCAGACACCCCTCTCGAGACCTTAGTCGTTGTGAATCGGGTCCAAGTTGTCGCGACTGAGGCCTCGGGGCACCCTCCGCAAAGCCAAGTTGCCTCGACTTGGGCCAGAGTCGCCTCGACTTGGATCCAAGTCGTCGCGACTTGGGCCTCAGGGCTCACGTCTCAGACCTTGCAAGGCCCGCCCCCGGCCGAAGTCACCAGACCTGTGCCTTCGAGTTCTCTTCCTTGCGTACCCGCCCTCGGTAGCCTAACGTGGCGCCGGTTGCTCCACAGCGGAAACCCGGAGCGATCCCCACTACTGACCTCGCAGCACGGAGCCGATCAACATGCCGCCTAGCGATTTCTTCGCCTTTGCCAAGAAACACCATGCCGAGATGGTCGATCTGAAGTTCACCGATCTCCTGGGTACCTGGCAGCACTGCTCTTTTCCGGTCGACACGTGGGACGAGAGCACGTTCGAAGACGGCGTGGGATTCGATGGTTCGTCCATTCGTGGCTGGCAAGGCATCCACGTCTCGGACATGCTCGCCATTCCCGACCCTGACTCAATGGTGATCGATCCGTTCTTCAAGGAGCCAACGGTCAGTGTGATCGCAGACATCGTCGACCCGGTGACCAAAGAGGATTACACTCGAGATCCGCGGCACGTCGCCCGGAAGGCGACCGAGTACCTCAAAGAGACCGGAGTCGGCGACGTTTGCTACATCGGTCCCGAACCCGAGTTCTTCATCTTCGACGAGGTCCGTTACGAGCAGAACGAGCACCGCGGCTTCTACGAGATCGATTCGGTAGAGGGCGCGTGGAACACCGCCCGGTTCGAGGAGCCGAACCTCGGGTATAAGCCGAGCTACAAAGGCGGTTACTTCCCCGTCAGCCCCACTGATACGTATCACGATCTCCGGGGCGAAATGGTGTACGCGTTACGGAAGATCGGCGTAGTGGTTGAAGCTCATCATCACGAGGTGGGCACCGCTGGCCAGAGCGAGATCGACATGCGTTTCGCCCCCCTGCTCGAGCAAGCCGATCAATTCATGTGGTACAAGTACGTCATAAAGAACGTGGCTAAGCGACATGGGAAGACGGTGACGTTCATGCCGAAACCGGTGTTTCAAGACAACGGCAGCGGCATGCATACCCATCTTTCCCTCTGGAAGGGAGGCAAGCCGCTCTTTGGGGGCAAAGGCTACGCAGATTTGAGCGAGCTCGCACTCCACGGCATTGGTGGGTTGCTGAAACACGCGCCGGCGGTCTTGGCGTTTGCGGCGCCTACAACCAACTCCTATCGGCGCTTGGTGCCTGGTTTCGAGGCACCCATCAACCTGGTGATGTCGGCGAGAAACCGTTCCGCTGCGGTGCGCATCCCGATGTACTCCGCTAACCCCAAGGCGAAGCGGCTCGAGTTCCGCTGTCCGGATCCGACCTGCAATGGCTACCTCATGTTCTCCGCGATGCTGATGGCGGTGCTCGATGGCATCGAGAACAACATCGACCCGGGCGAGCCGCTCGACCGTGATATTTACGAGATGACACCCGACGAGCTGGCAGCCTATCGCCACACACCGGGATCGTTACCAGAGGCGCTCGCTGCGCTCCGGGAAGATCACGCGTTTCTCACCAAGGGAGACGTGTTCACCGACGACCTGATCGAGACGTGGATCGACTACAAGATGGAGAACGAAGTCGATCCTATTCTACTGCGGCCGCATCCGCACGAGTTCTTCCTGTATTACGACAGCTGATCGCTGGCGAAAGTGCGCGGACGGGGCGTGACCAACGGCCTAGGGTTAGGTGGCGAGCACCGCCATCTTCCATTGCGTCACGCCTGATCCGTCGCTTCCTTTAAGCAGCTTACATGTTTGCGGTCTCTAACAAGCTCCAAGATATGGAGTTAGGCGCCCGTGTCGCCGATGCCTCCGAGCTGGCGGCGGCCTTCCTTCAGGGTGGGGTCACGCTGGCCCTGGCGCTGCTGTGCGTGTTTCTCTTTCGGCGTTATGGCAAGCCGTACTTCGCGTGGTGGAGCGTCGCGTGGACGCTGTACGCCCTCCGTCTCGGTGCGATCATCAGCTTTCTCGAATCCGCCAATCGGGTTTGGCTCTATTGGCATCAGGTGGCAACCGGTTGGACCGCCCTAGGGGTGTTATGGGCCGCGCTGGTTTTCTCTCAGCAGATACGGTTCAAGTGGGAATACCTCGTTGCAGTGCTGTTCCCGGTGGTGTGGTCCTACGTCGCGATTTACCGGCTCGACAACTTTCTCCTTGCGGCGGGACCCGCGGTGCTCTTCCTCAGCGCGGCGACGATCTGGACCGCTTGGGTGTTCTACCGCTATCACCGGCAGGTTGGCTCTCCAGCGGCCGCCTTGCTCGGTGTCGCCCTCCTGCTGTGGGGACTGCACCACCTCGACTACCCGTTTCTCCGGGCGCGGGGGGCCTGGGTCCCTTGGGGATACTATTTGGATCTGATTTTCGTCCTCGCGATGGGCGCCGGAATTCTGCTGCTAGTACTGGAGGACCAGCATCGCGCGCTCAGCACGCTTTCCGCGCTCTCGGGAGATCTTCAGCACGGCGGGCGGGAACAGCGCCCCGACGTGCTTCGTCGCTTGGTCGAACGGCCGCTGGGCTTGCCCGGTGTGCGCGGCAGTGCGATGTACGTGGTGGAGCGAGACGGCGGGGTGTTCGTGGCCGCAGCAGGTGTGTGCAGTGGGTGGGCAGGGCAGGTGCCCCATGGCTCGGCACTTTCCGCCATCACGCGTGCCATAGGTTCTGGCGCGCCTGAGATTGTCCGAGACGGTCGCACGAGTGAACGGGATCGAGATATTGCATTCGCGTACGCCGCGGCGCTGCCAATCTTCCGCGAGGCGAAGGTGAGCGGCGCGCTGTTGATCGTTGGGGATGCGCGCGATCCCTTTGCGGCGTTGGACACGCGGTTCCTCGTCACGTTGGGGCAGCAGGTAGGGGCTGCCCTCGAGGGTGCGGATCTCTATCGGCGACTCGAGGCTCGGCGTGAGGAGCTCGAGCGCCTTGCAACGCGGATGGTGCGACAACACGAGGGTGAACGCCAACGCCTGTCTCGCGAGCTACACGATGAAACCGCGCAGGTTCTCTCGGCCGTTCAACTACAGCTGGGCGTCATGCGCGAGACCGCTGATCGCGAGCTTGCAAATCGTCTCGATCACGCCATGGGGTTGATGGACACAGGGATTCAAGGGATTCGCAACGTTCTCAACGATCTGCGTCCATCGCTGCTCGACGACTTGGGACTCCTTCCGGCCATGCGCGCGCTCGTGCACGATTTTCGTGCCCGAAGCGGTGTGAAAGTGCAATTCGAAGCGCCGAGCACCCTGCCCGGGCTCACCGATGATGCCGAGTTGGCATTGTTTCGCGCGCTCCAAGAAGGGCTGGCGAACGTGGCACGCCACGCAGAAGCGCAGCTGGTTGAGGTACGGGTCACGGCGACAGAAGATAGGCTCACAGTGACCATCGATGACGATGGACGTGGCCCACCGCCGGATGCCGAGCTGCTCACGTTGGAGCGTAAGGGACACATGGGTCTACCATGGATGCGTGAGCGTATCACGGTGTTAGGTGGAACGGTCTCCCTTACGTCAGCCCCTGGTGGCGGTGCGAGGCTCGTGGTGACCACACCCATAACTTCTTCGTCTTCGGAATGAGTACTGGCGAGCCGATCCGAGTTCTCGTCGCGGACGACCATGCGGTCGTCCGCGAGGGCATCCGGCACGTGTTGTCAGGCGCTGCCGGTTTTGAAGTGGTCGCCGAAGTGACGGATGGCTCGGACGTTCTGCGGCTCACGGGTGAGCATCGTCCTCATGTGATCGTATTGGATATCACGATGCCGGGCGCCTCGGGTCTGGAGCTACTTCCGATGCTCAGGACGCAGCATCCCGAGATTCGCGTCCTCATCCTCAGCATGCACGACCATCCACAGTACGTGACTGAGGCTGTGCGGGCAGGCGCGGATGGCTATGTACTGAAAGACGCCCGCCCTGCCGAGGTGCGCGAGGCGGTACGGGCAGTATACCGCGGGGACTCGTTCTTCAGTCCAGCCGTCGCCAAGCAACTCGGCGAAGGGCTGAGACAGGAAGCCACCCGCGAGGAACAGCAAGGGCGGTTGGCGGAGTTGACGCCGCGAGAACGGGAGGTGCTCCGCCGGGTCGCCGAGGGTCGCACCAACAAGGAGATCGCGAGCGAGTTGGGGATCAGTCATCGAACGGTCGAGTCGTATCGCGAGAATCTGATGCGCAAGCTGGGGATCCGCACGATTGCGGGTCTCACACGATTCGCGATGGAAATGGGGGTGCTCGACAGTCCGTTTCCCCCACCACCGTAGTAATTCGGTGCCGTCGATCCGTAGCAGACCGAATACCACAAGTGGCTGAACTGAAGTAACCTAAGACCGTTCGACGGCTCGACGAACCGCTAGCTGGGTGGCACCCCGCCACGAATTCTGCGTCCCCCCCCGGTTCGTATTTCCTCGACCGGAGCGCCTTCAATGCTTACCGCACAATCAGTATCCAAGCCCGCGAGCATGGTCTGGCTCGCTTTTGCTGTTCTGCTGTTCGCCTCGACGGCGAACGTACTTCTTCCCACGGCTCTTCGCGCGCAGGCAACTGGCGATCAGCAACCTCGCGACACCGTGACGCTTGGTCCCCTGACCATCACCGCGACACGTACCGCAAAGGATGTTTTCATCACACCGAATCCAGTAAGCGTCCTCGATCAACTCCGCATTGCCGAGCGGATGCCAAACAACGTGAGCGATCTGTTCCGAGACCTCCCCGGTCTCGACGTCGCAGGGGTTGGCGTCACGCAGGTTCGGCCGATCATTCGTGGTCAGCGCGGTCAGCGCATCCTCGTTCTCGAGGACGGCATGCGTCTCAACAATTCACGCCGCCAACAAGACTTCGGTGAAATTCCCGCCCTCGTGGACGTAACGAGTGTTGAACGGGTGGAAGTGGTTCGCGGGCCGGCGTCGGTGCTGTACGGTAGCGACGCCATCGGTGGGGTGGTGAACATCATCACCCGGACGCCACAGCAAGAGGGACTGCACGGCACCGCCAGCTATCGGTTCAGCTCCCACGATTCGCAGAACAAGGTCACAGCGAGTATCTCCGGCCGGTACGGCAAGCTGTCGTTCCGGGGCACCGGCACGTATCGTGACGCAGGTCCGTACGACGCGCCGGCTGGTTCGTTTGGCAACGTTACGCTGGATGCCAAGACGCCCGTATTCGGCACCGGCGTCCAAGATGAGAGCTTTGGCGCACGCGTCGGTTACGAAATCGGTGCTGGCCACGAGATCTTCGCGAAATACGAAGGGTATCGGGCGGACACCACCGGATTTGGTTTCGTCGATCCGGAAGTGTATGCACCCGATCTGCCATCGATTAGCATCGACTATCCCTTCCAGCGGTTCGACAAAGTGTCCCTTGGATATCACGCATCCAACTTGCAGTCGGCCGTAGCCGACAAGCTGGACGTCGTGGGGTACTTCCAGGACAACGATCGACGGTTCAATCTCGACGTGCTGGTATCCGGGATTCCCTTTGGCCCCAACGTCGTGGGCGATATCCGGCAGTTCTCCAGCAACTTCACCGACGTGACCACCGTTGGCTCGAGAATCGAGGCCAGCAAGTTGGTCGGTGGCCGTGTGATGGTGACGTACGGCGCCGATTTCTTCCACGACGACTCCAACAATTCCGATTCCAGCATCGTCGAAGTTCGGATTCCCGGTGTGCCCGGGCCTCCGATTCCACCGGTCACAACGCCACCAGTTCCCAATGCCAGCCTCCGCAGCGTCGGGGTCTTCGTGCAGGGAGACATGCAGTTGACCGATCGTGCCACGCTGGTGCTGGGTGCTCGCTATCAGGACGTTCATGCCGAGACCGATCAAACGGCTGGGCTGGGTGACCCTGGATTGTCTGATACGGACCGTACTCTGGTCGCCTCCGCCAATGGCCTCTACCAGCTCACCGACTATTTGGCAGCGGTCGCCTCGGTCGGCCGTGCGTTTCGCGCGCCCAATTTGGTTGAGCGCTTCTTCAACGGCCCGACGCCTGAGGGCCAGGCCTTTCAGGTGGCGAATCCGGCACTCGAACCCGAGACGAGCTTCAATCTCGACTTTGGACTACGCTACCGAAACCAGGTGCTCGATCTCGAAGGTTTCGTCTTTCGCAATGAGATCCACAACGGGATCCGCATCTCCCCGACCGGTGATACGACGACCCAAGGACAACCGATGTTCCAGAACGTGAACGTCGACAAGCTCCGGTTCTGGGGAGTCGAGTTGCGGGGCGACGTAAACCTGCCGGCGGGCGTATCCCTCGGCGGTAGTTATACCCATCAGGACTCGAAGAACGTCCTCGATGAAAACAACCCGGTGGGCGACTCCTTCGATGAGAAGCTCACGGGTCGTGCCCGGTACACCTTCCCCACGGACCGGTTCTGGGTCGAGTATGCGTTCCGTCACAACGGAGATCGTAAGGACGTTGACCTAGTAATCGACAATCCCGTGGGCCCGATTCTGCCGGCGTTCACGGTTCATGCGATCCGGGGCGGCGTCACGGTTTTCCGGCGCGGCCCGCACGTGCATCGCCTGCTGGTCGTGATCGACAATCTCACCAATGAGCTCTATGCGGAGTTTGCCAACGCAAGCTTCTTCCGCCCGCAGCCCGGCAGAAGCGTCACGCTGACGTGGGATATGAGCTTCTAGAGTACCGGGGGCCGCGAGGTGACCGTCGATCCGCCGGCAATCCGCATGGCGTAACGACGAACCTCGCGGCCTCTTACGCATTCGCTCTGCGCGCAGCAAACTTTCTCCTTCCGTAGCGGAGGGGGAGGGCCGCGTCGTTCCCCATTTGGTCCGACTGAAGATGCGAACGCCCATTCACTTCATCCCCATCGCCACGACGGTCATCGCCTTCGCATTCGCGTGGGTGATTCTCAAGCGCTATCGAGTGCGACGTACCGGGCCGCATCTGATGTGGTGGGCCGCTGGCGTATTCATCTACGGAATCGGCACGCTCACGGAGTCTTTGGTCACGTTGTTTGGGTGGAGCGAAGGGCTGTTCCGCAGCTGGTATATCTCCGGCGCGTTGCTCGGAGGAGCTCCGCTGGCACAGGGAACGGTGTATCTCCTGCTGGCGCGCCGAACGGCGCATCGGCTGACGCTGCTCTTGGTCCCGTTCGTATTCGTCGCGGCGATGTTCGTGATCCTCACACCAATCGACTACACACTCGTCGAAACGCATCGTTTGACAGGCAGCGTGATGCGGTGGTGGTGGGTCCGTCTCTTCAGCCCATTTGTGAACACGTACGCGCTCGTGTTCCTGGTGGGAGGCGCGGCGCTCTCCGCCTATCGCTACAGCAAGAGCCGGGACACCTATCACCGATTCATCGGGAACACCTTTATTGCCGTTGGGGCGCTCTTGCCCGGAATCGGCGGCGCCGCGACGAGGATGGGGCACACCGAGGTGCTCTATGTCATGGAGCTCATCGGAATCGCGCTGATCTGGATCGGCTACAAATGGAACATTCGAGCGCCAAGCGGAGGAGCGACAACCCGGGCAGGAACCAGAGAGTTCACCGGTACCGTCACTGGCAGCTGACTACCTTCAGTCCCACCGGGGAAGTTGACCGGTAGGTGACGACACACACCTCAAATCACTGGTTGAGCTCACAATGACGCATAGCATGCCTCTTCGGTTAGCCGCGCGCGCGATGTTGCTCGGTGTGGGCCTTTTCCAAGTGCACGCCACGGTCGCGTCGGGGCAGACGCCGACAGGTGCCGACACAGTCTTCAGTGTCATTCTCGTTGGTGGATCGGTATACGACGGCTCGGGTGTCGAGCCCTTTGTAGCCGATGTCGGAATCCTGGGTGACCGCATTGCTGCGATCGGTGATCTCGTCGGACGTCGGGCAGCCGTTCGGTTGAATGTGACCGGCCTCGTCGTTGCACCCGGGTTTGTCGACATCCACAGCCATGCCGTGCGAGACAATGCAGATCGTAGTGGGCTTTTCCGGTGGCCACTGGCCGAGAACTACATCCAGCAGGGCGTGACGACCGCCATCGGCGGGCCGGATGGTGGCTCAGCGTATCCTATTGGTGAACTGCTTGCTCGATTCGACCTGATCCCTTCGTCAATCAACTTTGGCACGTTCGTCGGTCACGGGACGGTCCGACGGCTCGTGCTCGGCACCGCGGCGAGGGCACCGACTGCTCTCGAGCTCGATCGCATGAGGAGTTTGGTGGATTCGGCCATGCAACAGGGAGCCTTTGGCCTCTCCACTGGACTCAAGTACGTGCCGGGAGCTTTTGCCAAAACGGAAGAGGTCGTCGAACTGGCTAAGGTGGTCTCTCGTTATGGGGGGATCCACATCAGCCACATGCGTGATGAAGGACTCGAAATCATGGCGAGCGTTGAGGAGACCATCCGAATCGGTGAGGAGGCTGGGGTCCCCACGCAGATCACGCATCACAAGGTCGTTGGCAAGGACATGTGGGGAGCAAGTCGGAAGACACTCGCGGCCGTCGATCGGGCCCGGGTGCGAGGTGTGGACGTCTCAATCGATCAGTATCCGTACGCCGCGTCCAGCACTGGTCTCAGCGTGCTGTTTCCTGCCTGGGCATTGGAGGGAACGCCGCAGGATCTCCACCACCGGCTACGTAACGCGGAAACGAGACGCCGAATCCTTGAAGCGATCGTATTCAATCTCGAGCACGACCGTGGTGCAGGCGATCCTGCAAACGTAGTCGTGGCGTATTGTGAATGGGATTCGACGCTCAATGGAAAGAGCCTCGCTCAGATCCTGCGAGAGCAACAGCGCCCCGCTTCTCTGGAGCAAGCTGCCGTACTCGCCGTCGAGTTACAGGAGCGTGGCGGATTTCAAGGAATCTTCTTTGCGATGTCCGACGAAGACGTTGTGCGCATCATGCAACACCCGATGACGATGATCGCATCAGACGGGGGAATTCCGGAGTTCGGTTTGGGCTTTCCTCACCCAAGGAACTACGGCGCGTTTGCCAGGGTCCTCGGGCATTACGTGAGAGACGAATCCGTGCTGCCACTCGCAGAAGCCATCCGAAAGATGACCAGCTTGCCGGCGAGCCGGATCGGCCTCGAGGACCGCGGCATTCTTCGGGTGGGGGCTTATGCTGATGTATCGGTGCTTGACGCTCAGGCGGTCGCCGACCCGGCGACCTTCGCCCAACCCCACAAGTACGCCCTAGGCGTCCGCCACGTGTTTGTGAACGGACAGGCGGTCCTTCTCGAGAGCGAGGTCACTGGCGCGCGTCCGGGACGCGCGTTGCGATCCCGGTAGGCCATCTCACGTCTCAGGGGTCGACGACGTGCGAATCTCTGGTTCCGATGCCCCGAACGAACCGCAGGTCACGTGAGGCGATCAACGCCAGTCGCCCCCCGGGGCAACCCACTGCGATTTCGATCACCTCGAAGCCGAGACAGCGTTTAACGTGTCCCACCAAACCATAATCTGTTATCACGAGCGTCCCCCGCGGGAGCATATATCGGTAGCCTCATGAGCGGCGTTTTTGGCCATAACCATCCTTCGAACAGATTTCATCATAACCAAAGCCTGGGCGTGGTAACACTGGTAATCCGTAACAAGTCTGTACCAGACCCACCCCACTTCTGGGACAGCCGTGCTTGGTGGTTGTGAGGCATCTGTTGCGGATTTGATGCATCCTGAATCAATCAGTTCGACCTGGAGGGATGCGATGAACAAACGTCTGTTGGAGCTGTTGCGTGGCCCCTACCTCCTTGCCGTCAGGCGGCGCGGCGACACGCGTGCAACGGACCGCGGCCCCACGCCCAAATTGCCGGGCGCGGAGCGCAAGGCGGTCGCGGGCGCGACGCCGGAAAGTGAAAAAGGGGAGGGACAAAGGACTCGAAAGAGGTCTTAACGCTTGTTTCACACCCTCCAGATTCCATCGAGTCCTTCGTGAAGTGAGGGATCTCGAATGGTCCAGGCCGGACGTCTTCCGATTGTTTCTCATCACGAGGTAGAGCCGAGCGCGGCGCAATTCCGGCGGGTTGCGCAACTCGCAGCGGCACTCGAGCACGAGCAGCCATCCCTGGTGCCACAACCATGGATCCGTCAGTTGAGTGTGTCGCGGATTGGAGATGGCGGTGTCTTGCATTTGGACGACCTCGATGAGATACCCCTGCTCGATCGATTCTACGACGCGCGGTTCTTGCAGGATCGGGCGCGCTTGCGTGCGGGTGAGCAGGACGTCGTAGCGAGCTGTGCGACAGCCGATCCTGCGTTCGAGCGGTACTGTGAAGAAGAGCTGGGTCTTGGAGCCGTAACTTGGCTACGTCCCCAGCCGTCTGACCGTCCACTCCGCCTCGCAAGGGCTTGCTGGCGTGACCACCGCGTACGGGCCGCGTTACAAAGGGCCGTGCGAACCGGACGGCTCCGCTACCTGCACCCCCACCTCGCCGGGTTTCACGTGTGGGCTCTTGCACATTTGTTGCGCGCCACCACCGGGGGATCGATCGGAGTGATCGGCCCACCCCCCGTCCTGGCACGCGCTGTCAACAACAAGCTGTGGTTTGCCAGGGTCATCACCCGGCTCTTCGACGATCAGTTGATCCCTCCGACCGCGAGTGCCTCGGGATGGTCGGGGTTGGCGCGGCTCGTCAAGATGTTCGCCAACCGCTCGCCTCGCATCGTCATCAAGATCCCTGAAGCCGCTGGCGGTACGGGAAATCTGGTGTTACGCGCCAAGACATACCGTGGTCGCAGGCTGGGAGCCGTGCGTGCTCGGCTGAAGAAGAGACTTCGAGACTTCGCCTGGCATGGTGAGCATCCGTTGCTCGTTGGGGCCTGGGAGTCCGAAGTCCTGCGCGCGCCGTCAGCGCAACTGTGGATTCCACCGTTTGCGACCGCTCAGCCACCAGTGGTTGAGGGTCTCTTCGAGCAGGTGATCCAGGGGAAGGGGGGGTACTTCGTTGGTGCCGCACCCGCCAACCTTCCGGATGTCACCGCTACAGAGATTGCGCTGCGTTGTGTGCTGGTTGGACGGCTGTTGCAACGGCTCGGTTATGTTGGCCGCTGTTCCTTCGACCTCATTCTCGTCGGGCGGGATATGGGATCGTGCCGCATCCGATTCGTCGAATGCAATGGACGCTGGGGCGCTACGTCGGCACCCATGACCCTGATGAATCGGTTATTCGGGGATTTCGCATCGCGTCCCTATGCCACGCGCGTCGTAGAGCAGCGGGGTATGGAACGCTTCACGTTCGCGAACTTGCTTGCTGGCTTTGACGATCGTGTCTTCGACGTGCGAACCGGTCGTGGTGATCTGATATTCTACAACCCGGGGGCTCTGCAAGCGCGGCCCGGCATCGATCTTTTGGTGATGGGGGAAAGCTGGGAAGTCGCGCGGAAACGAGCTTTTCAGGATATTCCGCAGCAAATCATGCGGCTCATCAGACCGGTGCCGCAGTCCATCACGGCGGCACTTCGATAGGCGCGGTGTCGAACAGCTCGACTCGCAAGTCTGGATCGACGGTGAGCACACTTCCTTCCGGTACTTCGCGCCAGGGTTCGTGGGAAATGGGCTCGGACGCGACAACCACCGCCTTGTAGGCGGTGCCACTCGCGTGGTGAATGTGGGGGATGCCGCAGATTTCGCAGTCGTGAACCCCGTATCGTTGGACGTAGTGCAGACCATTGCGCCACCGTGAGGCGACGAGGATGCGGCCATTGGTGAGCAGGAAGTTCAACTTCGCCGGTTTGGGGGCGCGAGCGCGAACACTGCGTGTCTCGAGCAGACGCACTGCCCGGTGAATGATGTGGGCAACGGTCTCGACCTCACTGGTTGGTTCGTCGAGTATTAGACCGGACTCCCGCATCACACTCAACAACCAGTAAAAGACCGCCTCACTGTCGGTGGTGCCCTGACGCCGGCGCCAAAGGTCTGGGTCCGAGTTCGCAGCGAGCCAGGGTTCGAGATCAGCGAAGGGCTGCACAGTCCCATTGTGCGCGAAGGTCCATTGCCCGTAGGTGAACGGATGGGTGTTTTGGATCGAAGGGTCCCCCACCGTGGCCAGGCGTACATGGCCGACGACCGTTTCGGCAAAGATTCGCTCGGCAGTCACGCTGAAGTGGAGATCTTGGAAGGCCGCCAGGCTACGTCGTTCGAGGTCTGGCAGGTGATTCTGATAACAAGCGATGCCCCATCCATCTGAGTGGGCCACGCCCCGAAGATCCGCGCGGCTCTGGCTCATCAAGGCATTCTGAGCGTGGACGAGGGTGCACTCGACCTTGGTTGGCTCGTTGGCGCGGAATCCGTATAGACGGCACACGCAACTAATTTCGCTCGACCCGGGTTTTGCGGGTGGCGCGATCCGTCCACCGCATGCCACTCTCGCGCAACGCCTCGAGCCGGCCGAGCATTTCTTTTTGACGCGCGTCCGGGAGTCGCTCGAGGTGGGAGACCAAGGTGCCGCAGGAGAGCACGTGGTCCAGTGCGCTCTCCAATTGGTGCAACAACCGTTGCCGGTCGGCTGGGGCGATGTGCGCGGAGTCGTTTACGGCGATGAGCTCCTTCACTGCGTCCCGTCCCATCTGATGCTCGTCCTCGAGCCGGTCGACGAACTCACGCCCGTAGTCGTGCTTCAGCGCCGGGTAGAAAACGTCCTCCTCGAACGCCATGTGCGGACCCGCAACAACATCCAATGCGTGGGCGGCATCCACAGCCTCACGCAACTCATTACGCTCGAGATGTTTGATGAGACGTGTGAGACCACGGGCGAGACGGCGATGGTCCTCGAGAAAAAGCTGCTTCAAGTCTTGCTTGGCCATTGGTCATGCACGGCTCAGTCTCTTTGGTATTATGAAGTTTCACGACCTCGCGATGAATCGACGGTGAACCTTTGGTGAATGATCTGAGGAGGGCTGGTGGAAGGGGTTCGAGAGATTGAGTGAGCGCCTTCTCTCATTCCCGTCGTATGACACTGAAAGTGATGGGCCACTGAGCCGTAAAGTCCCATGGCGCAGCTGTGTCTGGCTCGACCAAGGTCAGGTTCGACACAGCGCTCATGACACAGTCCGTGAGTTGCGGGCTCGCTGGCCCATCCTCGATGATCTCAGGTGTCAAACCACCTTCCCGCACCCGCAACCTCAACCGGATGATGCCCTCCGTCGACCGATCCAGACGGAGTGCTCGCGCGTAACAGGCCTCAAACCAGGGATCGAGTTGGTCCAGCTGACGTGCGAAGAAATTACCGTCAACCTCCCCTTCGACGATCACATCCCCGAGGTCGACTCTCCCATACACTCGCCCACTGCCGCACGCAACAACGAAGACCACCAGGCCGATCAGCATCCGCATGACTGCGCTCCAGGAGTCGGAAAGACTAACGCTTGGAAGGTGAAGACCCGTTGCTCACAACGCAACGCATGGGTCTGCGCAGACGACATCGACACCAATGTCGTGCGAGCCCTCTTGGCTCAATGGAGTTAGCCCCTCGGTCGAGTGACCAGAACCGGTGCAGTAGCTCCGCGCACCACCTTGTCCGCTACGCTGCCGAGCAACAAGCGGGGAAGCCCTCCCCGCCCGTGGGTGCTGATCACGATGAGGTCCACCCCGTGATCTAGGGCGTATCGATTGATCCCAGACGCCGGTGCGATACCGACACGTACCACCGTGCCGATCGAGACTCCCTCCTTTTCGAGTCGGACGGCGATGTCATTCAAGTACTGCTCAGCTTCACGTTGCCCCCTCTCCAATCCTTCCTTGGATTCGGCTATCACATCGGGCAAGTACGGCGACGTGAGCACCGGTGGGGGCGGCACAACGCTGAGCACGGTGAGCTTGCTCTTGTGGGCCAGTGCGATTCGCGTTGACCATGCAAGGCTTGCTTCTGCTCGGTCCGACCCATCCAGCGGCACGAGCACGTGCTCGAAGGGCGGACTACCCTCGAACTGGACTTCACCCGGATCCTCGTCGGGGCGGACCAGTAACACCGGCATCGACACGTGTCGGGTGACGTGATCCGCCACGCTGCCGAGCCATGCACGACTGACCGCACCCCGTCCGTGCGTAGACATGACGATCAGTTCCGGATCCTTTTCTTTGGCATGCGCCTCGAGACTCATTGTCACCGGACCACTGAGCACCGATCGAGTCACCTCAACGCAGGCGGATTCCCTGATCTGGTTGCCTAGTGTCTCTAAGTACTCATCGAGGAGCGACCGCATCTCGGCAGCGGTCAGCACCCAGGTAGCAACCGGCGGTTCGTCCTCGAACACCGAAACGAGCTCAATAGACCGGTCCAGGTCCTTGGCCAGGCGCACCGCGATCGGAAGCGCCTCCTCACCGAACCTCGACCCATCGAGTGGTACCATGATTGCCTTGTGCATCGACAGCTCTCTCTGGAAGAAGCAGGGTGCGCGCGCTCAGGGCGCGGCCCAAATTATGTGTAGCTGGGCAACCTGGTGAACAAGGCAAAAGGTGTGTGAAAAAAGGTTCAGTAAGCGGTTTGAGTGGGTGTTGCGAGCCCCTTCACGGCGCCTTCACGAGCCCTTACTCATTATTTGATGGCACCAGCAGGAGCCTGGGAGGTGTGCCATGCGAACGAGTGTAACGTTTGCGGACCGATGCGAGGCGGGGCGTCACCTGTCTCGGGCACTCATGCAGTACCAGGGCTCCGACACGGTCGTGCTCGGTCTCGCGCGCGGCGGAGTGCCGGTGGCGTATGAAGTTGCTCACGCTCTCGACACCCCCCTCGACGTCCTCGTCGTACGGAAGCTCGGCGCGCCGCAGCAACCGGAGCTGGCTGTCGGTGCGGTCACGAGCGATGTCGTGATTCTCAACCGTGAAGTGATCGACCTGCTGCGCGTATCTCGGCTATACATCGACGACGCGATTCGTAGAGAGCGCATGGAAGTGACGCGTCGCGCCGCGCTGTTCCGCGGTGATCGACCGCCAGTCGAGGTGCTCGGACGGCGGGTCATTCTGATCGATGATGGCATCGCCACCGGAAGCACGATGCTCGCGGCGGTGAAAGCGGTGCGGCAAAGGGGGGCACGCGAGGTGGTGGTGGCTACGCCGGTGGCGGCCATGCAAGCGCGCGAGAACCTCGAGCGCACAGCGGATGCCTTCGTATGCCTGGCGACCCCAGAAGCCTTCCCGGCCGTGGGAACCTTTTACGACGACTTCACGCAGACGACGGACGAAGAAGTGTGCCGTCTCCTGCAACGCGGCCAAACGAAGCAGACGATAAGTAGCCGTTAGGCGCTGGCGTCTCGCATCCTCTACTCCAGTCTGTGATTCTCGATGATGCCACTACCCGCGAACGAAAGGTGACGCGAATGAACGTCCCACTGGAAATCGCCGCACGGAATGTTCAACTCGCCGACTCGGACGAGGCCGCCATCCGTGATCGGGTTGCGAAGCTCGTGGAGTTGTACGATCGGCTCGTGAGCTGCCGTGTTGCGGTTGAACTTCCACACCGCCATCGAAGAAGTGGGCTTGCGTATTCCGTTCGGATCGATATGACCGTCCCGGGAGGTGAGTTGTTCGTTGGCCGGAAGCGTGGTGAAACGCTGCTCTCCGCCATTCAACAAGCCTTCAATGCCGCAGAACGCCAGCTGCGAAAGCATGCCGCACGACGACGGCGAGAGGTGAAGGAGCACGAATCACCACAGCCCGTCGCGCGAGTCCGCGAGCTCTACCCATTGGGTGAGTACGGATTTCTCGAGACGCCGGAGGGCGATTCCGTTTACTTCGACGCTCGGAGTGTCCTCGACGGAGGGTTCGGGAGGCTCGCGGTGGGAGCGGCTGTTCGTTACGTGCCCGAAGAGGGAGAGAAAGGACCACAGGCATCGACGGTGATCCCGCTGAAATGAGCACCGCTTGATCCACAGTATTGGTTACAACCCCTCCGAGCGGCCTCGCCCAGGCAGCGGCGCATGCCAGCGTGGCTAACGTTTGTCGTCAGTGCGGCAGCCGTCGCGCTCGCGGGTGTTCGCTTGGCCAGGGATGGAGACGCCATCGCGAAACACACTGGGCTGGGCGGAGTATGGGTCGGAGCCATTCTCATCGCGGCGGCGACGTCACTCCCCGAACTCGCCACCGATTTCAATGCCGTTCTTCAGGGTAACACCGCGCTAGCTGTCGGCGATCTGTTTGGATCCAGTATGGCGAACATGCTGATCCTCGCCATCGCGGATCTACTTACCCGACAGCCGCGGTTGCTTCTGCGCGTGGCGGTGAATCAAGTCCTTGTGGGAATACTCGCGGTGCTTCTCACGGTGGTTGCAGTCCTCGGGGTGCTCGCGGGTCGCCGTCTCGGCGCATTCCCCCTCGGGTGGTCCACGCTGGTGATCGGATTCGGGTATGTCACCGGCATGCGTCTCATCCACAGGAATCGTACAGAGCCACCGTTCAGAACGCCCGCCGAAGTTGCGGCGGCCCGTCGACCCATGAGATCGATTCAACAAGCCTTCATCGGGTTTGGCTTTGCGACGATCGTCGTGCTCGTCGCCGCACCCTCACTGGCTGCATCTGCCGCCGCCCTCGCGGACCAACTGAACATGTCTCAGGGAATCGCGGGGATGCTCCTGCTGGCTCTCACGACCTCGCTACCGGAGGCGGCGGTCTCGTACGGCAGCGTTCGCGCCGGAGCCTACAACTTGGCGGTGGGGAATCTCTTAGGGAGCAACTGCTTCAACATGGCGGCGTTGGTACCACTCGATCTCGTGCAGGGTCCGGGATCGATGTTGGCAACGATCGATCCCGGTCTGGCCGTTGGCGGATTGGTGGGCGTGGTGCTCATGACGCTTGCTATGCTCGACGTGATGAACAAGTCGGAGCGTCGTCTTTGGATCGTCGAACCGGGACCCGTCTTTATGATTCTCGCGTACCTCGCGGGGCTGTACGGCGTGTACCGCGTCACCAGTCTCTGAAGCCGCGAGCATGACCGTTCCGGGCGTGGTGGGGCCACAGAGGGGCCTGTCCTCCGCCGAAGCTTCCCGACGGTTGCAAGAGTTCGGCCCGAACGCCCTCCCCGAATCGGCGCCGGATCCTCTGTGGCGACGGTTTGCCCACCAGTTCAAGAGTCCGCTCATCTACATCCTGTTATTCGCGCTCATCGTGGACCTTGCCGTCTGGTTCACGGCAGGGCGCCCGGGCACCCCCCTGGAAGCCGCAGCGATTGGAATGATCCTGCTTCTCAACGCCGCCCTCGGCGTTTGGCAGGAACGCAAAGCCGAAAGTGCTCTGGAGAAACTCAAGCAACTCGCCGCACCGCAAGTCTGGACGATCCGAGACGGGCGGCTGGTGCGCTTGCCGAGCATTGAGCTCGCGCCGGGGGACGTGATCCGGGTCGAGGCGGGCGATCGCGTGCCGGCAGACGCGGCGGCGCAGACAGCCGATAATCTCTCAGTCGATGAATCAATCCTCACCGGTGAGTCCCTCCCGTTGGAAAAGATCGTGGGCGACGAGGTCTTTTCGGGGACGCTCGTCGTACGAGGGAAGGCGTACCTGGAGGTTTCCCGCACCGGTACGCAGAGTGCGATGGGACGACTCGCGACGATGTTGGGCGAAGTGCCCACCGAACGCACGCCCTTGGAGCGACGTTTGGAATCGTTCGGGCACCGGGTTGCACGGTGGATCGTCGCGCTCGCGCTTTTGATCGCAGTGGGCGGAGTCTTCGTTGAGGGCGTGTCGAGAGCTGGCCACGTCCTCCTCTTTGCGGTCGCGCTCGCCGTTGCTGCAGTTCCCGAGGGACTTCCGGCTGTGCTCACGGTAACCCTGGCCCTCGGAGTCGAACGAATGGCGCGTCGCAAGGCGGTGGTTCGCCGCTTAGCCGCCGTGGAGGCGCTAGGCTCCGTGACCGTCATCGCGACGGACAAGACCGGGACCCTGACCGAGAATCGACTCGACGTCCGCCGCGTGGATTCACCCGATCCCGATCGGATGCGGCGCGCTCTCGCTCTGGCAAACGAAGCAGAGCTGGACACGGGTGCTGGGGATCCTCTGGATGTGGCACTGCTCCGGCACGCGCAAACTCATCATGGTGATCCGCGGGCGGTACGGGCGAGCTTCACGCGGGTTTCTGCGCGCCCGTTCGATTCGTCATGGAAGTTCATGCGCGTCACGGGCATCGAGCGTGGCCAGACGGTGAGCTATCTGAAGGGTGCCCCCGAGATTATCCTCGCGCGATGCGAGCTTTCGGCTGAGGAACGTGCCACCTGGACCAAGACCATCGAGACCTCGGCGGCAGAGGGATACCGTCTGCTCGCCTTGGCGTGGGGAGATGGTGAGACGGAAGCCGGCCTCCGCTGGTTGGGCGTGGTCCTCTTGTGGGACCCACCGAGGGCAGAGGTGCCGGATGCCGTGCGTCGCGCCCAGGAGGCCGGGATCCGTGTGCTCATGGTGACGGGTGATCACCCGCAGACGGCGCGGACGGTCGCACGCACGGTTGGCCTCGAGAGCGCGTCCGTTATCACCGGGGCCGAAATGGAAAGCATGACGGCCGCAGAGTTCGATCGGGCCATTCATACCGCGCAAGTGTTCGCGCGGGTTGGTCCCGATCACAAACTCCGAATTGTCGAAGCGCTGAAATCGAACGGCGCCATCGTGGCGATGACCGGTGATGGCGTCAACGACGCTCCCGCACTCAAGCGGTCCGATGTCGGCGTGGCAATGGGCCTACGTGGCAGCGATGTGACCCGGGAAGTCGCTGACCTCGTGCTGTTGGATGACAACTTCGCCACGATCGTATCGGCGATCGAGGAGGGTCGCAGCATCTACGAGAACATTCAGAAGTTCATCAGATTCCTCTTCTCGACCAATCTGTCCGAGGTCCTGGTGGTGACGATCGGCGCCTTTGCGTCGTTTCTGTTGGATTTGCGAGACCCGAGCGGTAATCTGCTACTCCCGCTCACCGCCGCACAGCTGCTGTGGATCAACCTCGTAACCGATGGCGCCCCCGCGCTCGCCCTGGGCATCGATCGTAACCCCGGAGTGATGCAACGCCGCCCACGGGACCCGGAATCCCCACTACTCGACCTTCCCTCGTTGCGATTCATATTGCTGTCGGGCGTCGTCAAAGCGCTGACGGCGTTCGCGATCCTGGGATTGTTCCCCATCCTTCTCCGGGAATCGCTCGATGCGACCCGTACCGCAACCTTTCTGTTTCTGGCCGCCGGACAGTTGCTCTTTGCGTATCCGGCCCGGCACACGGACCTTCGTCCGTCACCCAATATGCTCGTGCATCTCGCTGTCGCTGCAGGCTTCGCGGTACAGGTGCTCGTGCTCGCCGTGCCCTGGCTGATGCAGGCGTTCGACGCGGTACCGCTCACAATGACGTCCTGGCTCTGGGTCGGTGTCAGCATCGTGGTCACGTGGGGATTCGCAGAACTGTTCAGTGGGATGATTTGGGGGAGGTTGCGCACACCAGACCCACGTGAAACTTCCTGAAGGCAATCATAACCGTGGATCAGCCGGGCTTCACGCGGGAGTCCCGAGATTCACGGTTCACACACACCGCTACTCCGGGAGGTCCAGGGCATGGGCAGCATTGTGAAGGTCATCGAGGTCATCGCTCAGTCCAATAAGAGCTTTGACGACGCAACGCAGAATGCGGTCAAAGAGGCAGCCAAGACCGTCAAAGGCATCAAGTCCGTTTGGATCGACAACTTTTCGTGCACGGTCAACGGGGACAAGATCGAGCAGTATCGCGTGAATGCCAAGATCTCATTCACGGTGGAAGGACATCGGTAACAGGTCGAGGATGCGCCGCGGTCAGTCCCGGCGAGCTGAGAACAGACGCCGGACTAGGATGTAATCGCCAAACTCCGAGGCGTCGTCGTTGGCGGCGTTGGCCGTCAAATGAAACACGACCCTGCCTCGTGATGGTCCCGTTGGCGCCACCCACTCCACGGCCCAGGAGACCGTGTCATTGGTTGGTCGCGTGCCAATCTCCGTGTGCTGCGCGTATGACACGCCAGTGCCAGAATCCGGTAGCACCTGAACGTCCGCGTTCGAGGAACGGAGCGTGCCGGCTTGCTTTCCGGCCAGCCCGGCGGGCTCGCTGTAGCGGACGGCGAGCTGAAATCCGCCGCGGCCAAGCATCGCCCGGTGCAGCGTGAGCCTGATCGGATAGCGTTGTCCCGATTCGTAGGCGTCGGGAACGCCGGTGACGAGGAGGCGGGTTGCGGGATCGTTCACCGGGAGGTCGAAGTGACACTCGAGGCAGGTGGGCTCGCCAAACCCGCCGGTGTGGGCGAGGGGAGGACCGTCTCGATATCCGGGCGCGGTGCCCTTTGCTGCCGCCCACGAAATGAGCAGCGCGCAGCAGAGGATGCCGGATCGGATGCCCTCGTGAGTCATGGTATCGAGCGCGAGTCTTCCCCCGAAACGGCCCACTCGCGAATCGTGACCGATGAGTGCGGGGCAGCTGCCACGGTCAGCGTCACGGTGGCTCGCACGAGCACGGTGAGGCGCAGCGCATCTCCAATCTCCGACGCAACAATTGGTGGAAAAGCTACCGCCCCCGCGATCAACTCCCAAGCGTCGGCGTGGTAACCGGTCTCCATATGTCGCCGGGGAGCAACGTGAAAGGATCCAGGAGACACGCGGCGCAAAGCCGTCGCCCCACTCGTTCGACCTTCGGTAATCAGGCCCGGAAATTGCCCGTATCCGACTGCAGACGTGGTAGTCGCGGATGCAAGGAGGGTGGTTTCGCTCCGCACAGGAGGTCCGTATGGCGTGGTGTGATCGCTGCTACTCAGATCATGACGGTCCTTGTCTCGAGGATCGCAAGCGGGTGGATCTGGGGCGAGAGCTAGCAGAGCTGCGGGCCCATCGCAGCGAACCCTGTCCGTTCTGCGGCGGGCGGGGGTCTGGCGGGCCTTTTGGCTTTGACTCGACGGCCGCCAGCAGCTGCGTCTACTGCCGGGGAACTGGCAGGGCCACCGCATAACCGTACCAGTCCGTCAGCCCTTAGCGCGCCTTAGCACACTCCCTCCTGAGGGCTGACGGTGTGGTGCGTCCATAGCCCCCGCCCAACACCTCTGCCGCACGTAAATCCTCACGGCCCACACTCGCCACGATCCCACCAGCGCTCCCCAGCCCTCTTGGCTTGCTTTGCTGCTTCACCCGAACGATAGTAAACAACGAGTCGATCGATTCTAAAGAATCGCGAAAACTACGGCGGGGGTTGCAATGACACAGCGCACGGCTCTGAATCTGCGGCAGTGGGTCGAAGACCACCGGGAGTTTCTCAAGCCACCGGTGGGCAACAAGATGGTTTGGCAAGACAGCGACTTTTTGGTCATGGTGGTCGGCGGCCCGAACCAACGAAAAGACTTTCACGTGGAAGACGGAGAGGAGCTCTTCTATCAGCTCGAGGGTGAGATTACCGTTCGCGTGATCGAGGATGGAAAGAAGCGCGACATCAAGATCAAAGAGGGCGACATCTTCTTGTTGCCGGCCGGAATACCGCATTCGCCTCAGCGCCCGGCCAACACGGTCGGCTTAGTGGTGGAGCGTCGGCGTCGATCAGGCGAGCGAGATCATCTCCAGTGGTATTGTGAGAAGTGCGACAAGCTGCTCTATGACGCGTCGTTTGAGTTGGTCGATCTCGGTACGCAACTCAAGCCGGTCATCGAGAATTTTTACAGCGACGAGAAGCTGAGAACCTGCAAGCACTGCGGTACGGTCATGCAAGTGCCGGTCCCTGCAAAGGCGAGCTGAGCGCTCGCGGGTGTCCACGCCGCTCAAGATCGACCTTCATACGCACATCCTCCCGGAACGCTGGCCTGACCTGCGGGAACGGTACGGCTATGGGGGGTTTGTGCGTCTGGACCATCATCAGCCGGGCCGCGCCCGCGTGATGATCGATGATCGCTGCTTTCGCGAAGTTAAAGACAACTGTTGGTCACCTGAGCGCCGCTTAGAGGAATGTGACAGGCATGGCGTCGACGTCCAGGTGCTCTCAACGGTGCCGGTCATGTTCAGCTACTGGGCGAAACCCCACGACGCCAACGATCTCTCGAGGCTGCTGAACGACCATATCGCTGACGTCGTGCAGCGACACCCCAAACGCTTCGTCGGTCTCGGAACGCTGCCGCTGCAGGAGCCGACGCTCGCGATCCGCGAACTGGAACGATGCGTCAATGATTTGGGTCTGGCGGGTGTCGAGATCGGAAGTCACGTGAACGATTGGAACTTGAATGCGCCGGAGCTGTTTCCGGTCTTCGAGAGCGCGGCAGATCTTGGAGCGGCGGTGTTCGTGCACCCGTGGGACATGATGGGGAAGGATCGGATGCCCAAGTACTGGCTCCCGTGGCTCGTGGGGATGCCAGCGGAGACCGCGCTCGCGATTTGTTCCATGATCTTTGGCGGTGTGCTGCGCCGTTTGCCAAACCTGCGAGTCGCCTTTGCCCACGGTGGCGGATCCTTTCCCGGTACCATCGGACGCATCGAGCACGGGTTTCAGGTCCGCCCCGACCTTTGTGCGGTGGACTGTGAGGTGAATCCGCGGTCCTTCCTCGGCTCGTTTTACACCGATTCACTGGTGCACGATGCCGATGCACTGCGTTACCTCGTCAACCTGCTTGGACCCGAGCGAGTCGCCCTCGGGTCGGACTATCCGTTTCCACTGGGAGAGCACGTACCAGGACGCTTGATCGACTCGATGCCCGACTTCTCACCGGATGTGAAGGAACGGCTGTTGGGAGGCACGGCGCTCGAGTTTCTTGGCCTCCCTGACCGTGGTGGCTTCGGCTCGTGAGGTATGCGAGCAAGTCGTCGGCTGACATCGCGTTTCGAACTGAGGAGGCGTTCGCGCGCGAGCTCGACGCGACCGATCCACTGCGCAGCTACCGGGATCGATTTGCCCTGCCGAGAAACGCCCGTGGTGAGCCATTGGTTTACTTGTGTGGCAACTCGCTCGGGTTGATGCCGAAGACAGTACGGGACGTGGTAAACCGTGAGATCCAGGACTGGGAAACGCTCGGGGTCAAAGGACACTTCGACGCCGGCACACCTTGGTACTCGTACCACGAAGTCCTGCGCGAGCCGCTCGCTCAGCTCGTCGGCGCGGAGCCGCACGAGGTCGTCGCAATGAACGGGCTCACGGTCAATCTGCATCTCATGATGGTGTCTTTCTACCGCCCCTCAGCGGAGCGGCACAAAATCCTCATTGAAGCCAGTCCCTTCCCGTCCGATCGCTACGCGGTCCAGTCACAACTCCAGTGGCACGGCTACGACGCAAACGAGGGGCTGCTGGAGGTGCACCCCCGAGACGGTGAGGACTGTCTCCGCACGGAAGACCTCGAGTCGCTGCTCACAAAGCGAGGACGTGAGATCGCGCTCGTGATGCTCGGCGGCGTCAACTACTACACCGGTCAGTTCTTTGACCTGGATCGCATCACGCGGGCGGCCCGTCGGGCGGGGTGCGTGGTTGGGTACGACCTCGCCCATGCGGTTGGCAACGTCCCGCTTGCCCTGCATGCGTGGGATGTGGACTTCGCGGTTTGGTGCTCGTACAAGTATCTCAACGGCGGCCCCGGCTCGGTGGCTGGCGCCTTCGTTCACGAGCGCTACGGGACCGCGTCCCTGCCGAGGTTTGCGGGTTGGTGGGGGAACGATCCCGAGACGCGGTTTCGCATGCAGTCCAACGTCGACTTCGTCCCGCAGGTCGGCGCTGACGGCTGGCAGATCAGCAACCCTCCCATCCTCTCGATGGCGGGGCTCCGTCCGTCGCTCGACATCTTCACCGAAGCCGGGATCCCGGCCCTTCGCCGCAAATCCGTTCGCCTGACCGGATACCTCGAGTACCTCATTGACCACAACGGTACGCGCCATCTCGAGATCATCACGCCGCGCGATCAGAACGCACGAGGGTGTCAGCTGTCGATTCGCGTGCCGCAACATGGCCGCGCAATGTTCGACGAGTTGAGTGCGCATGGCGTTGTTGGCGATTTTCGCGACCCCGATGTCATCCGTCTTGCACCGGTTCCGCTGTACAACACCTTTCACGAAGTGTGGCAGGTCGGCGGGATCCTGAATGACATCGTGACCCGTGTCATGCATGGAAAATCTCGATGAGCGCACCGACGGGTCGTTTCACTGTCCTGGGAGCCGGGTTGGCCGGAGCACTCATGGCTGTCTACCTCGGACGCCAGGGACATCGGGTTACGGTATTCGATAGACGTCCCGATCCTCGCATCGATCCACTGGCAGGAGGGCGATCGATCAACCTCGCCATCTCGACTCGCGGTCTTCACGCACTTTCGCAGGTCGATCTGGCCGACCGCGTGTTGGAAATGGCCGTCGCGATGCGTGGTCGCATGATGCACGACGAGCACGGGCAGCTCACCTTCCAGCCGTACGGCGTGGACGAAGCGGAGGTGATCCACTCCGTGTCTCGCAACGGCCTCAATCTCCTCCTCATCGAAGCGGCAGCATCGCACCCAAATGTGGAGATGTGCTTTTCTACGAAGTGTGTCGACCTCGACCTCGATTCGGGAACGATCACTCTCGAGAATACAGAAACCGGCCAGGGGTTTACGACGGACGGTGGCGTGATTGTCGGTGCCGACGGAGCGTATTCGATGACCCGTCGTCAGATGTTACGGCTCGACCGGTTCAATTACGAACAGGCGTACCTCGAGCACGGCTATAAAGAGCTCGAGATCCCTCCGCTCGAAAAAGGAGTGTTCGCGCTCGAGCCCAACGCGCTGCATATCTGGCCTCGTGGGGGCTTCATGATGATCGCGCTCCCCAACCACGATGGTTCCTTCACCTGCACGTTGTTCTGGCCGTTCGAGGGTCCGAACAGCTTTGCCGCACTCGATTCAGCACAACGCGTGGAACGATTCTTCGAAAAGGTGTTCGCCGACGCCGTCCCCCTCATGCCAACGCTCGTTGAGGATTACTTTGGCAATCCCACGAGCTCTCTCGTGACCATCCGTTGCGCTCCGTGGCATTATCGGGATCGGCTCGTGCTCGTTGGAGATGCTTGCCACGCGGTCGTTCCGTTCTACGGGCAGGGTGCCAATGCCGCCTTCGAGGATTGCGTGATCCTCGATCGTTGCTTGAGGGTGCACGCCCCGGACTGGGGGCAGGCGTTCGCTGCCTATCAGGATCTCAGAAAGTTGCATGCAGACGCCCTGGCGGATCTGGCCGTGGAAAACTTCCTCGAGATGCGAGACAGAGTGGCCTCCCGTACGTTTCTCGCCAAGAAGAAGCTGGAGAAAGTGTTGCATCGGGCGTTCCCGCGATGGTTCGTACCGCTGTATTCGATGGTAACGTTCACGCTGACACCTTATGCCGATGCCGTTCGGCGCAACCGGCTTCAGTGGCGCACCGTCGTAGGGATCACGATCGTCCTTTTGGCGCTCGCCGGAGTGGGGATGTGGTGGTTGGTCGGCTGAAATGGGTGTTGAGGCGACGCGAAACTCGGAGATCAATAGGATGGATCTGACGTACACGGAATACCTCAAGCTGCACAAGCTGCTCGATCTACAGGACGTTCGTTCGGATCCCCCCGAACACGATGAGTTGTTGTTCATTGTGATTCATCAAGTGTATGAGCTCTGGTTCAAACTGGTCCTGCACGAGATCGACAAGGTGAAACGGGACCTCAGTAGTAACGATCTCTTCGGTGCGATCGCGACCTTCAAACGCATCCGCACGGTCATGAAAACCCTGGTAGGTCAGCTCGATATTCTCGAGACGATGACACCCATGTCGTTCACCGCGTTTCGCGACCGGCTAGAGACCGCGTCCGGATTCCAGTCATGTCAGTTCAGGGAGTTGGAGTTTGTAATGGGGTTCAAGCGTAGCAAGATGATCGAGACGTTTGCTCCAGGTACATCGGAACGCAAGAAGCTCGAAAAGCGGTTGCGAGACCGCTCGATCGTTGATCACTTCTACGACTTTCTGGAACATCAGGGTGTGGTGATTCCTGAGCAGCTCAAGCAAAAGGACCCCACGCTCTCAGCAGAGCCCAATGTGCAGGTCCAGGACGGGGTCCTGCGGCTCTATCGGGAGCGGCCAGACGTGGCGATTCTGTTCGAGCTCATGACGGATCTAGATGAGGGTATGCAAGAGTGGCGCTACCGGCACGTGAAGCTTGCCGAGCGCGCCATCGGCCACAAGCGGGGGACTGGTGGATCGGTGGGAGTCGATTTCCTCAAGCAATCGCTCTTTCGTCCGGTATTTCACGATCTGTGGGCGGTTCGAGAAAAGCTCTAGCCCATGTTGTACGATATCTCTCCACCCGTTTCGGCGAATAGCAGCGTCTTTCCAGGCGATACCCCGTTGTCTCGAGAAGTGCTGCTGGAGTTGGCGGCAGGTGATCACCTGACGCTTTCGAGCGTGCACTCGACCGTCCACATTGGAGCACACACGGATGCGCCGAGCCACATCAGTGCAGCGGCACCATCGGTGGACGAGGTCGATCTGCAGCGTTACCTGGGACCGTGCCAGGTGATCCGGGTGAGCGTCCCGCGCGGGAAGTTGATCACACCTGAGTTGATTGGCGAACGGGTGCGAGCGCCTCGCGTGTTGATTGCCACCGGCACCTTTCCCGATCCAACTGACTGGAACGACGATTTCGCCGCTTTCACGCCAGACGCCATTGCGCATCTCAACCGGCTAGAGGTCACCCTAGTCGGGATCGACACGCCGAGCGTGGATCCGAGCACGTCCAAGGATCTACGAGCACACAAGGCGTGCGTGAAATACGACATCACGATTCTCGAGGGTCTCGTGCTGCACAACGTTCCTGAGGGTCTCTATGAGCTCATCGCGCTGCCGCTTCGACTGGTGGGATTCGATGCCAGTCCCGTGAGGGCGGTGCTGCGCACGCTCTGATTTCTCAGACCGTCGCAATCACTTTCAGCTCGATGGCGATCGGTGTGGGAAGCCGGCCTACTTCCACCGTGGTGCGTGTGGGACGGTTGGTGACAAAGTACTCAGCGTAGAGCCGATTGAACGTCGCAAAGTCTCTTTGCATGTCGGTGAGGAACACCGTCACGTCAACAATCCGCTCCCAGCTTGAACCGGCATCCTCGAGCACCATTCGGATGTTCTCGAATACCGCGTGGCATTGTATTTCGATGTCGTAGGACACCACCTCTCCCGCGGCGCTCAACGTCACACCCGGAATATCCGTGTGACCACGCTTTCGTGGGCCCATCCCCGACAGGAAAAGGAAGTTGCCGACCCGCCGAGCATGGGGAAACGCTCCCACGGGTTCCGGAGCGCGTGTACTCGTCGTGTCAGCCGGTGGCCGGTTCACCGCGACGGCCCACCCAACCCTGGGACCTGCACACAGACGTTTTTTGGCTCGGTGAAGAACCGGAGCGCCTCCTCGCCTCCCTCGCGGCCCACCCCACTCTGCTTCATGCCACCGAAGGGCACACGCAGATCCCGCAGGAGCCAGCAGTTCACCCAGACCGTGCCGCTTTGTAGACCTTCAGCCACGCGATGAGCCCGTGAAAGGTTTTGCGTCCAGAGAGATGCCGAGAGACCGTAGGGAGTCGCGTTGGCGTATTCCACTACTTGTGTCTCGGACTCGAACGGCATCACGGTGACGAATGGGCCAAATACTTCCTCCTGGTTGGTACGGCAGTTGACGCCAAGGTTCGTCACCACGGTTGGCTCAACGAAGAAACCGTCTTTGCATCGCTCGGGGAGATCTGTCGGCGCGCCGCCGCCACACTGGATCTCACCACCTTCTTCGCGCGCGAGTTCGACGTAGTGCATCACTTTTTCGAAGTGCGCGCGTGACACGACCGCGCCCTGCTGCGTGTGTTCATCGAGCGGATCGCCGATCTTCAACGCACGTGCTCCGGCGACAAATCGCTCGAGGAATGTCTCGAAGACCGGGCGCTCCACAAACACGCGAGATCCACAGAGACAGACCTGACCCTGATTCGCGAACGCGGCCCGGAGGCTTCCCTCCAACGCTTCATCCAGGTCAGCGTCGGCAAACACGATGTTGGGGTTCTTCCCACCGAGCTCCAGTGCCAGCTTCTTGAACATTGGCGCCGCCTTCGATGCAATGCGCGAGCCAGTGGCGGTCCCTCCAGTGAACGAGATCGTCGCCACGTGCTCGTGGAGTACGATGGGTTCCCCGACATCGGGTCCCGTGCCATGAACAATGTTCAGGACACCGGGTGGTAAGCCTGCGTCGATGGCCAACTCGCTCAACTTAAAAGCCGTCATCGGGGTGAGTTCCGACGGTTTTGCCACGGCCGTATTTCCGACGGCGATTGCCGGCGCGACCTTCCACGACAGGAGGTAGAGAGGGAGGTTCCACGGCGAGATGAGCCCCGCGACGCCGCGCGGACGTCGCAGTGTATAGTTGAGCGCGGCGTAGTCGGTGGCGTGCGCCTCGGACCGAAAGTGCATGATGGCGGTCGCGAAGAACCGAAAGTTCTTCACCGCTCTGGGGATGTCGACTGACCGAGCGAGGGACAGCGGTTTCCCCGTGTCGACCGACTCGGCGTGGGCGAACTCGTCGAGCCGGCACTCGATTTGGTCCGCGAGGCGCAACAGGATGCGTGATCGCTCCTCCACCGGCGCGCGCGACCAGCCGGCAAACGCGTCTTCCGCTGCCTGCACGGCACGCTCGACATCTCTGGCATCGCTCGCGGGGATACGGGAGTAGATCTGCCCCGTCGCCGGCTCCACGTTGTCGAGATACGCCTTTGATTGAGGCGGGATTAACTCGCCACCGATGTAGTTCTGGATGTCCAGCATGACGGCTATCTCCTGATCTCCATCGGACCATCGGTGACCGGTGCGGCTACGCGTGGTGGCAGCGACGACGACAATCCTAGAGACAGTTGGTGCGTCCGCCGTCGACCGCCAGACTCACGCCAGTAATGTACGAGGCTGCTGGCGAAGCGAGGAAGCCAACCGCCGCAGCAATCTCCTCCGGCTCGGCAAAGCGCCGCGCGGGGATCTCGCTTTTCATGGTGTGCTCGACCTCCTGCGCAGTCACGCCAAGGGACTTGGCGCGGTGCTCGATGATCGAGAGCAGCCGGTCTGTTCGTGTGGCACCGGGCAACACGTTGTTCACCGTTATGCCGCTTCGCGCCACCTCGCTCGCAAGCGTCTTGGCCCAGCTCGCAACGGCGCCGCGAACCGTGTTCGAGACCCCGAGGCCGGCAATGGGCTGCTTCACTGACGTCGACACGATGTTGATGATGCGCCCGTACCCAGCCCGTTTCATGCCAGGGATCACCGCCTGCGCCAGCAGATGGTTGCACAGCAGGTGGCTGGCAAACGCTGCAACGAATTGGTCGTGATGGGCGTCGAGGATGGTGCCGGAGGGCGGGCCACCGGTGTTGTTGACCAAAATGTGCGCCGCGGTACCCGATCGTTCGAGGTACTCCCGCACTAGGCGACTCACCTGATGCGGATCCGTGAAGTCGGCAACGAGGCAATCGTGCTCGGGTGTGGGCCACGAAGCCTTGGACAGATCGTCCCGGGTTCGCAGTAGTGCCTGGGCATCCCGCGCAAGCAGCGTGACGTGTGCACCCAGCCTGGCCAGCTCGAACGCACAAGCGCGACCGATTCCACGGGTGCTCCCACACACGATGGCTCGCCTTCCGGTCAACGGCTGCTGTGACTCGATGGATCCCTCCGAAACGACATGGGTGACGCGTATCTTATGCGGTGGCCGGCGTCCTGACGAGCCGCCGGCGGCTTTGCCATGGATCGAGGGCGCATCTCCCGGCAATCAACGGGGGCGGTTTTCGCTTTCGCTAATTTATTTATTAGGTAAAACAACGTTTCACATGGTCGATACTAACCAATTGTACAACAAGCTGTTAGCAGATAACACAGAGGTCGGTGTTGCGGCTGCGGTGAGTGCGAGCAGATGAGGGCGTTGCCTCGCTGGAATGCGGTCTCACGATGAGAGTGGCCACGTGGAACATCAATTCGATCCGGGCCCGCCTCGACAGGCTCGTGTCCTGGTTGGAGCGCACCACGCCGGACGTGGTGTGCTTGCAGGAGACGAAAGTCGCCGATGATCAGTTTCCGATCGATCGGATCGAGTCGGCCGGCTACCGTGCCGCGATCTACGGGCAGAAGACGTACAACGGCGTGGCGATTCTGAGTCGGACGACTGAGCCGGGAGATATCGAATGCGGCTTTGACGATGGGCTGGACGACGACGAGGCACGCTGCATTGCGGCTACCGTGGATACGACGCGCATTGTCTCAGCCTACGTCCCCCTCGGTACAGCAGTGGGCACCGACAAGTGGATCTACAAGTTGGAGTGGTTTCGCCGCCTCATCAGCTACCTCGATCGGCGCTACGACCCCGATACACCGCTACTAGTCTGCGGCGACCTCAACGTCGCGCCGGAAGATCGTGATGTAGCCAGACCCGACGAGTGGCGAGATACCGTGTTGTGCCACGAAGAGGGTAGGGAGGCCATGCGAAACCTTCTGGCGTGGGGGCTCGTCGACACTATGCGACTCCACCACGAGGGGCCAGGACCTTATTCATGGTGGGACTATCGTATGCTGGCGTTTCCCAAGGGGAACGGCCTCCGCCTGGACCACGTACTCGCTACCAAGCGCTTGGCCGACCGGTGCGCACAGGCGTTCGTGGATCGCAATGAGCGCAAGGGAAAAAAGCCCTCGGATCATGCCCCGGTGGTCGTGGAGTTTCGCTAATCAGCGGACGCCGGTTCCCTCGAGACATGGCCAAAGCTGTCCTCCTCGGGTGCGTCTCCGCGCACTTCCAAGACCCCCCGGCCCATGACGACGCGGGCTCCGTCTCGGACTGAGCGGAGCTCGCCGGCCACCGTAAGCCGCGCGTCTCGACCCCGCAAGCCCAATTAGCTGACAGAGATGAGCAGCCGTGGACAGCCACCCCCGTGGCTGTCGTACGTCAACTGTTTCCAAAATACTGCATAATATCCACAAACTATCCTACACAATCGCATCAAATCGCACAATTATGTCCTAGTGTATCTCATAATACGCATCTGGCGCAGAATATGCTTGACACCATGACAGGCGACCAATAGCTTCAGCCGTGCGTTGCTGGACACCTATGGACCGACCGCCGGGTCGCCCCACTCTGCTGGGTCGGCCCGGCGTCTTTACAGAGCAAGGAGACCGCTCATGACCGCGACAATGCCGCCGAAAGCATCGGATGGCCTCAAACTGGACCCGACCCCGTCGTCTTCCGCCGCCGACGTGGTCAGTAAGGCGAGGGAGAGCGGCGTCAAAGTGGTTGATGTGCGTTTTTGCGACCTTCCCGGTCAGTGGCAGCACTTCTCCATCCCGGCGCGGGCACTCACAGAAGATCTGTTTGCGGAGGGCCTCGGCTTCGACGGCTCGAGCGTTCGCGGGTTTCAGGCGATCCACGAAAGCGACATGCTGCTCATGCCGGATCCCTCCTCCGCATTTGTGGATCCCTGCTTGGAAGTCCCGACGCTCGTTCTGGTGTGCGACATCGTCGACCCCACCACGGGAAGGCAGTACAGTCGTGATCCACGGTTCATCGCGCGCAAGGCCGAGGATTATCTCGTGAAGTCCGGGATCGCAACGACGTCTTACTGGGGTCCGGAGGCGGAGTTCTACGCGTTCAACTCGGTCAGGTTCGACCAAAACGCCCACGAAGGCTACTACCACATCGATGCGGAGGAAGGCATCTGGAATTCCGGTCGCGACGGCGGGCAGCCGAACCTCGCTCACCGTCCGCGACACAAGGAGGGGTACTTCCCGGTTCCCCCGTTGGACAAGATGCAAGATCTGCGGTCACGGATCATGCTGGCACTCGAGGACTCTGGCGTCGAGGTGGAAGTGCAGCACCACGAGGTTGGTACGGCGGGTCAGGCCGAGATCGACATGCGATTTAACACGTTGGTGCGAATGGCGGACCAGGTGATGATGTACAAGTACATCGTCAAGAACGTCTGCAACGCGCATGGCTACACGGCCACGTTCATGCCAAAGCCGCTGTTTGGAGATAACGGATCGGGGATGCATGTGCACCAGAGCTTGTGGAAGGACGAGCAGAACCTCTTTTATGCAGCAGACGGCTACGGATTGATCTCGGAGACCGCGAGGTTCTACATCGGGGGGCTGTTGCGGCACGCGCCTGCGCTGCTGGCGCTGGTAGCGCCCACGACGAACTCATATCGTCGGCTGGTTCCTGGGTACGAAGCCCCTATCAATCTCGTGTACTCAAAACGGAACCGCAGTGCCATCTGCCGCATCCCCGTTTACAGCGACTCGGCAAAGTCGAAGCGGATCGAGTTTCGCGCACCGGACCCATCCTGCAATCCCTATCTGGCCTTTGCAGCCTTGTTGATGGCCGGACTCGATGGGATCCGCAATCGCATCGAGCCGCCGGCCCCTATCGACAAAGACCTTTACGAGCTCGATCCGGCGGACCGCATGCTGGTCAAGAATACCCCGGGATCGTTGAACGAAGCACTCGATGCCCTTGGGAGCGATCACGACTTTCTGATGGAAGGGGGCGTGTTTACCAGAGATGTCATTGAGACCTGGCTGCAGTACAAGCGCCACAAGGAGTGTGGTCCGATGGCGCTCCGTCCTCATCCCTACGAGTTTTTCCTGTACTACGACGTGTGATTCAGCCCCGCCCCTTCTATCCCCTCTCCAAGAGGGGATAGAAGGGATAGAGGGATAGGAGGGGACCTACCGCGGCCACCTCGATCGGCGTAATCTTCTGCTTGTCATGCGTTCCTCACGCCGTATTCGGCGCCTCCAGCGGGTCACCGCTCTGTTCGCGGGTGTGCTACTGTTCCCCTCTCAAGGTGCCACCGCGTCGATCGATCGACGGGCCGCGCCCGAGAGCGAGTGCCACCTGGAACGTCAGCTGGCACACACCCATTCCGCCTCCGCCGCAGCCGGCTTGGTTCCTGGGCAGGAGCGCGGCTGTGCACACTGTGGGTTGGACAACTGCATGGTCGCGCCGTCCTGTAGCGGCGTGGGGCAACTGCTTAGCATCAGCGTATCGCGCGGTACACCATCCGATCATCTCACCCGACCGCAATCTCTCACGGTGAGTCCCACCTCGAGGGTGATCACACCTCCAAATCCACCTCCCCGAGACATCGCCTAACACGAGTTTCCGCAACAGGCATTTGAACTCTTAGTCTCGTTAAGGAGTCGTTGCGACAATGTGGAGATTTTCCCTGGGCACCGTGGTGGGTGTAATGTGCTGCGCTGCAGTGTCGGCCCAAGCCCAGATCGTTCAACGTAACGGTCAGTACCGGCTGCCGGCCTCCTACAATTTTGTGTTCTACCAAGAGTACCCGAACGCGGCCAGGAGTTTCTACGCCGCGCACTTTGCGCATTTCGGGGTCTACGAGGTCTTACTACAGCGAGGTCCCAACGACTCGGCCGCCATGAGGGCGCTTGCGAGGCAAATTCGCGAATACGTTGCCAACCCGCCGAAGTTCGAGCCGCCTGCAGAGATCATCGCGCCGAACTGGGCCAAGGTAGCGTACCGAACGGGTGCGGCGATGGACTGGACACACATGCTGCATTCGCAGTTGTACGACATTCTGTCCGATGACCGAGTGTTGGACAAGAAGACCGCTGGTGAGCGAGCTATCGCCTACTATCTCTCCAACGCCCACTCCGCCTTTTCCACGCGCGGATACGGGCACGCGTTCATGCTCGCCGGAGGCACATGGGCGGAACGGTTCGCGCGGAAGTACCCAGAGATCAACGGCATCCTGTGGGCGTATCACTGGCACCACGCGGCTGTCTACGAAGCATTGTTGGAGCCAGACTCGACTCTACGCAGACGCCAACTCGACCGAGTGATCCGCGTGTTCACGGATTCGGTCCTCGCGGATCCTCCCACGTACATGCCGCTCACCGCCGAGGTTGCCCCCCGCTTTGGTGCGTTGTTTCCGGCTGCCGCTCACATCTTCGACAACCTCCACATGATGCATGACGTGGTGAACGACATCATGGCGGACGAGCGCATTTCACGATCTGCCAAAGGAAGTGAAATCGACCGGATGCTGCGGCAAATGGTGTATGCGAATCAGGAATGGGTGATCGCGCCGCCGCTTCCGGCGTCCGCGCACGCACACATGCCGATGGCTGCAATGACGGTTCCGACGCAGTTAGCCGATGGCCGCTGGCTGCCTCAGGGTCACCCGGACGCGTCCATGCCTGCGATGGAGCATGGAGATCACCAACGTCCGCATGAGGAAAGGCGCTGAGATGACGATGCTCTTACGGCTGACGGCGGTGGGTGTCATGCTTACGGGGTTTCAGGTTTCGGTGCTGGCTCAGGAGGATTTCCGCTCGGTCGATGCCGGGCGGCCCATTCGGGTCGAGGACGCGTATCCGCTGAAATTCCTGGAATGGGAGTGGGAACTGGGAAGCGAGTTCCTTGTGGCAGAGGGGGGCCGTCGAGGTGCCACCGGGGTGCTGGAGCTCAAGGTTGGCATCGCGCGGAACCTCCAGTTTGGCGTCGAAGCTCACCCTGCATGGGAGCGTGTGGCTGGGGCGGCGTCGGGAGGTGTTGAAGAGTTCAGCACCCACCTGTTGTTCAACGTGAATCAGGAGGGTCGTTCGGCACCGGCGGTCGCCTTTCGTACGACCCTATTGGCACCGGGGATAGGTGACGTGAGGCGGGAAGATGTTGGGCTGGAGCTACTCGCCATTCAAACGAAGAGTCTGAGCCGCCTGCGCCTTCACCTGAATGGCGGCTACGCAATCGCCTCGGACATCGATGGCGGCGCGTATTGGATCTCGGGTTTGGGATTTGATTTTCCCATCGGTCTCTTCAGCAAGTCCATCCTGGGAGATCTATATCTCGAGGTGCCCACGGATCGTAGCGATGCGCGGGTGTGGTTCGAGGTTGGGACCCGGCTTCAGATCACCAACGTCTCGGTGATAGACCTCGGCGTCACTGCCCGCCTGGACGAGTGGGGAAGAGGCGCAGCGAACATCGGGGTCGTATTCGGCCTGTCCCGCGTGTTTGGCGTTCCCGGTCTGGTCAAGATTCCGGCATATCCGAATCCGAGAGTCAACTAGTCTGAGGCAGTTTCATCGCATCGCCGCGTCCGCCTCTGCCTCGGTTCGAGCTAACCGCCCCGTGGTCAGCTCGAGGACGATTCGGTCTGCGTCGTAGATGTCGTCGAGCGCCTCCAAGATCCCACGGGCGTCTACCGCGACGGCCCGGTTCGCGCGCGGATCGTAGATGTAATCCCCCGGCAGGCTTTCGATATTCCCATCGAAAATCAGCCCGACCAAACGGAGGTCACGGTCGATCACCGGCGAACCGGAGTTTCCTCCGATGATATCGGCGGTCAGCACGAAGTTCAGTGGCGTCGAGAGGTCGAAGGTCGCCGGGGGACTGAGCCATCTGTTAGGCAGTTCCCATTCGCTTCCGTCATGTCCGTAGAACCGATCGTACAGTCCGTAAAACGTAGTGTGGGTCGGTGCCATCGTCCCGTTGTAGTCGTATCCTCGGACCACGCCATCGGCGATGCGCAGGGAAAAGGTGGCATCAGGTGGGATCTTGGTACCGTACACATCGAAGCGAGCTCGTCCTAGGCGGTTGGCAAGCTCACCTTCCCGTTCGAGCAGCGAGCCAAATCGCCCTTGATAGGCCACGAATCGTTGGAGAAACGCCATGATCATCCGAAGCGCCGGGTCGTTCATGGTGAGCGTTCCGCCCTCGAGTGCCGCGGCTGTTCTAGCTGAATCACTGAGAACCGATTGCGATACGATTTGCTCGGCAGCAGTTGATGGGGACCGGCCACGCAAGAGCGAGGTTACCATCGGATCATCTTTGCCGAAGGCCTGTGCGATGTCATCGAGCCGAGCGGCGAGCAGAGCCGTCTGCATTTCGCGGGGCTGATCCTCGATTGCCAGCAGTTCACCCTCGAGCTCGGTGAGCGCCTCCGGTGGTGCGCCACCCTGTTGGGCAGACAGATACTGAAAGGCATTGAATCCGCGCAGCAACGTCGTGGACGTGTATGACGGGTTTCCCATTGCTAGGAAGGCATGAAAATCTGACGCCAGCTCTCGCTTTTGCCGCTGAACTTCTGCCATCTGATCGAGCAGGTCACCGTACTTCGCACGCAGCTCGGGGTCGTTGGTGATCGCTGCGCGAAACTGCCGTTCACTGTCGACACGCTTTGCCATGATGATGGGGTCGCGGAGTCCTTCCCACATTCCCTGGTAGGCCTTTTGCGAGTTCCGCAGGCTGAAAATCGTGTTCCGAAGGTCGAGCTCCTCGGCTGCAGCCGGATGGCGATCGGCAAACTCTTGGAGCGCGTCCGCCCGACTTCTCACAAAGCCCAGAATGCCTTTGTCGAGGACATCGCGCCGGAGCTCCAGCTGGGCCACGGTCTGGAGTCTATTCGTGGATCCGGGATTGCCGATGACGAAGACTGCGTTGCCTCCGCGAACGCCGTCCCTGCTCCATGGGAAGTAGACGTCCGTTTTCAACGGCTGACCATCATCCCCGTACACGCGGTAGAACGACATATCGAGGTTGTACCGGGGGAATGTAAAATTGTCCGGATCGCCGCCAAAGAACCCGATTTGCAGTTCGGGGGCGAGCACGAGGCGAACATCGTGATATCGTCGAAAGATGTAGGCCGAATACTTTGCTCCGTCCCACAATGAAATGACCTCCACAACGTGGCCACTGTCCTCTCCACCGTGCTCCGACAGGATCCGAGCCTCGATGGCTTCCATCGCCTCCTCGCGGGCGCGGACCCGTGCGGAATCGTCGAGGATCCCCATGAGTGCGGACTCAATTTCCGACGAGACGTCACGAATCGCGATGAGTTGGTCGGCGTGCGTCTCGGCCCGGCGCTCTGCATCGACCGACTGGGCATAGAAGCCTCTGTCCAGTAGCTCTTCCCCTGGGTTCGAAACCTCGGAGACGCTCTCTCTGGCGCAGTGATGATTTGTGAGAACGAGGCCGTGGGGCGAAACGAACGAGGCAGAGCAATTAGGGAGCCTAAGCGCGCCAAGACGCGCGCGGGCGAACCACGCGGAGTCTGGACTGAACGCATATGTCTCAGCGAAATACTCGAGCGGCGGGTACTCAAAGGTCCACATCTTTCCGTTGTCAAAGCGCCCAGCTTTGACCGTGTCGAGATCCGTGGCGAGGGGCGCTGCCGGCGGTTGGCGCCCGGTGGTGACCGAAAGTGAGTCGCCCTGCGCAGCCGGCGCGCCGACCGGCGTTGGGACTGGCGGTTGGGGCGCAGGTTCACTCACCGGTTGACTGGTCGATCCACAACCCACCGATACACACATGATGACCGCGGCAAACATGGTCGCCGGGGCATCCGGTCTCATGATCTGAAAGTTTGGCATTCGTCGCGCTCGTCCCGAATGGGGATTGGTTGGGTCGACGAGAAAAGTAATGGGTCTATCGGTTTCGGTAGGTCTCTACCGCGCCCGTCGAAACACCAGCCAGCCGACAAGACCTGGGAGGACGATCCACGCGGTGAGCGTCAGTCCTGTGAGTGCCACCGTTCCCCCGGCGCCGAGCCGTTCGACAATATTCGCCCCCAGAGGGCCGAGCAGGCTCAGATCGGGATCCAAAACGGTGACAATCCCAATGCGGAAGGCTTCGGTGGGATTGATGAACGTCCACAGCACGAGCAGACGCTCGGAGATTCCCCAGCGGACGAAAGCGACGAGGACGCCGAGGCCGCTCAGCACGACGAGCGCCAACCATGCAATGAGCCCCCACGTAACAGCCTGAGCCCGTGCCGATGCGATGGCCGAAATGCATAGGCCCAGGGCCACGAATGCGAGCGCCAGCAGGATCACGAATCCGAACAGGGTGATGATCAGCGCCGGTGGCACGCCTCGAAGCACGGCGACTGCGCCGGCCGCGGCGAACCCCACGATCAAGGCAAGGAGCACTGCCACACTCACTCCCGCCCACTTTCCAAAAAAGACCTGACCAAAGCTGACCGGTTGGGCGAGCAGATACTCCAGCGCTCCACTCTCTCGTTCTTCGGCAATCGTCGCGGTCGCCGGGAGAAGCGCCATCACCGGCACGAAGAGCATCGCAAGATGCACTAGACCGGCAAACGCTTTCGCAAATCCCCGGTACCCGTACAGCGCGACGTTGAGATTCCCGAGACTGACGAGCAGGATTCCACTTACGAGGAAGATGGCCGAGTAGATCAGGAACCATCGGGTCCGAAGCGCGGTCGCGACCTCTCGTCGGACGAAGAGTGTGGCGGTGGTCATCATACGTTCTCACCGAGCAGGTGCTCGAGGACGTTCTGTAGGGAAGGGCTTTCGGTCCAGAAGTCTTCCACGTGGATGCCGGACTCACGCAACTCAACGAGCACATCGACGCCCGCGCCATCCGCGACGGGTATACCAAGCGCCGATCCGTTCGCAACGACCATCCCCTGCCGGAAGCGGGCTCGGAGACGCTCACCGAGCGGATCTCGCGCCTCGGGCGGGACCCGGACCCAGAGCGTCTGCGTAGCTCCTACTCGCTCCCAGAGTGCCGCCACGCTTCCGTCAAACACAATTGATCCACCATGCAACACGATCAGGCGCTTCGCGACCGCTTGGACATCGGTGAGTCGGTGCGATGCCAGGACGACCGTTTTTTGGTCGTCGATTGGTCCGAGGCTGCGTAGGAACTCTGCGCGCGCTCTGGGGTCGAGGTTGGCCGTCGGCTCGTCGAGAAGTAGCACGGGCGTGTCACCGTCCAATGCCAGAGCGAGTAGCACCTTCTGGAGCATGCCGCCGGATAGCTCTCGCATCTGTTTGTCACCGTGTTCGACGAGCGACAGCCCGAGTGAGGTGAGTCGTGCCGTGACGGCCTCAAAGGCGACACCTCGAAGAGATGCGAAGAACGCGATGACCTCGGAGAGCCGGCCATCAAAGTAGGGAGCCCGTTGGGGTACGTAGCCCAGGGAGCGACGCACGGCACGTCCTTCCTTGCGCACGTCGTAACCAGCGATGCGCAAGTCTCCCTCGAACGGCACGAGCCCGAGGAGACACCGGATCAGCGTGGTCTTGCCCGCACCGTTGAGGCCGACGAGGGCAACCCGCTCGCCCTGGTCGATGTTCAGATCGACGGCGTCCAGCACCCGCTGCCGGCCGTACTGCTTGGCGAGACCGCGTGCGACGATCATTGGGTCTCTCGGAGCGGGCGTCGCAGCCAAAACGCGCACAGCCCAGCGAGCACCGCTGTTACCGCGAATCCGGCCGCTGCCCCTGGAGCGTTCTGAGTGCCAGGCTTGGCGGCGTCACCGAGCGTGTACCGCTGTAGTCGCGGGATCGAGTCGATCACGAGGGGCTCGGGTGCCAGGAACGGCAGCACGCGGCTCAGCGTGTTCACCAACGCGAGTGCGGGGCTCAGGTTCAGTATTCTCAGCGCTTCGTGTTGGTCGAGGAGGTCGTCCGACAGCCGTTCCACGCTGAAGGGGGTGTCGCCATACCCGTTGTGGTTTGCGTCGAAGCCTGCGTAGTCACTCCAGTGGTTTCCACGCCAGTTGTTGGCGAGGGCTGTTCCTCCTCCAGAAACGCTGATCGTCTGCACATTGTCGACGAAGGCGTTGTCTTCGAACACATTGCTATGAACGGACGGCAGCATGGACACCGCCATGTCGTTGTAAGCAATCAGGTTGTTACGAAAAACGTTGCGAGCACCAGCGCTTTGTGGAGAGTTATCGATCGAGATTCCGATGGCATTCTTCACGAGGGTGTTCTCGGTCGCGGTGATTCGGTCGGCGTCCTTGAAACCCAACCCTCTTCCTGTCGTACCTCGCGCGTCCGCAAAGAGGTTTCGGCGGAATACGATATCCGCCGAGTACATGATGAAAGCCCCCACCTGATTACCTAAGAACCGGTTCTCCTCGAAGACATTACGGTGACTGTACATGTAGTGTAGCCCGTAACGCCCATCGCGTACAACGTTTTGGCGGATCGTCGCGTCGTTCGAGAACCAGACAACCAAGTCGCGCGTTCGCTCGACCTCGTTGTCTGTGACCAGGGCTCCGTTGCTATACCACAGTCGAATCCCGTCCCCCCTGAGTGGAGTGGCTAGCCGTTTGCCAACAATGACGTTCCGCCGGATGATCACGCTGTCGCTCTGCTTGACGTAGATCCCGAAGAGAACATCCTCAATCTCGTTGTCTTCGACGACGAGACCGTGCGCCGCTTGAGCCAGCACTCCTGAGTGCTCTCGATATTGCTCGCTGCCGGAGCCGCGGATCGTGAACCCGGAGATGACCGACGGTGCCATGACGGTGATGACGGTCCCGCGCCCGTCACCCTCGATGACAGCGCCAGGGCGACCGCGGAGAACGATGGGCTTGGTGATTTGGATGTGCTCGTGATAGACGCCCGGTGCCACGAGCACGGTATCGTCAACCGTCGCTGCGGCGAGACCGTCGGTGATGGATGTGTACAGGTGGCCAGGGCCAACGGGTACCGTCACCGCTTGGGCCTGCACGAGTGCGGCGAATATTAAACTGATCACGCGGCGGCCACCTGCCGCATGCGTCGCCATTCATAGAGCACGATCGCGGGGCCGATCAGACCTGCAACCGCCATTAAGATGGCTCCCGACCCCGGCCAGCTGGATACGCTGAACTGTCCGATCGCCGTGTTGCCGATGAATTGGGGCGTAAACGGTTCGATTTTCAGAGGCGCGGTGGGAGCGAGATTCTGGCCATACTCTGCTAACCAGTGCTGCATTGTGTAGAGCATCACAACGCCAAAGAGTACGAAGTCCATCCATCCCAACGCCGCGATGGGCATGCGGCCAATCAGCGCTGCCAGCAACGCGAAGCCAAAAAAGCGAAGGATGAAGAACGGAATGAACCGAAACTCCGGAAATTCGTTTGGCTCGATCTCATCCATTCCAATGTAGTGATTCAGGAGATTCACTTCTCTGATATCGCCGGCAACCGTATTGGGATAAATCGTGAGCTCCAGCCCCTGAGGATATTGCGGAGCCTTGAGCGTGATATTCCACGTAGGGAGCAGGACAGTGGGCAACAGCGCTAAAGTCGCCGCCACCATCAGGATCCGACTGAGCGGCGAAAGCTGTCCCTGAAAGAATGATGTCAGTTTGTCCATGTCGTGTAGTATCTCGCTAGCGACCCATCACCCGCCACCGCCTTCCCACAGGCTCTTGAGCCTGTGAAAAGGCGGTAACGGGTGATGGGAGCCGCCGCTGTTAGCCGCGCGGCTCGACTAGCAAGTATCCCGTCATTTCGAGGTGAAGCGCCGAGCAGAACTCGGTGCAGTAGAACGGGAAAACCCCGGCCTGATCAGCGACAAACGTGACCGTTTGCGACTCACCTGGCTCGAGGCTCAGGTTGATGTTGTACTTAGTGATGCCGAAGCCGTGCGTGGCGTCGTGCGCCTGCTCAGTGCTGGTAATGTGTATCGTGACCCGATCGCCCTGCCGCACGCGGATGTACTCGGGCGTGAAGTGGCTGCGGATGGCCGTCATACGAACGGTCACTTCGTTTCCACGCCGCACGATGCCCTCTTGGCCAGCCTGGACAGCATGCTCCGCCGGACCCATGATGCCGGGATCGTATCCGATCTGCGGATAGACGCGGAACGGTTGCAGTTTGTCGGATTTGATCATTTGTGCGTAGTGCGGCTCACCGATACCGATCGGCATGTCGTAGAGCAGCTGCATCTCGTCACCAGTAATGTCGATCAGCTGAAAGTTCTGGGGCAGCAGTGGTCCGACATCGTTGAATCGATCGATCGACCACTTGTTCATCGCGATGAGGTACTTACCATCTGGCGAGCGGGTATCACCCTCGGCCGCTGCCAGGTGACCAACATTGTAGTGTACGTCGATCTGGTCGACCACTTGAAGCGGATTCAGACTCCACTTCGTGACCTTGGTGTCCAAGAAGATGCTCGTGTAGGCGTTGCCCTCACCGTCAAACTGCGTGTGCAGCGGGCCGAGCCCAACCTCGAGCTGTCCATCAATGACCGAATTGAAATCTATGATGGGCACACCGTACGCATCGGTGTCGCTGAACGATTTGTCCTCGATCGCCTGCTGAATCTTCTCCCAGGAGTACACCGTGACGTGCGGGTCCAGCTTGCCGGAGACGATGAGGTATCGGCCATCTGGAGTCACGTCGGCGCCGTGTGGGCTCTTGGGCTCGGGGATGAAGAACAAGATTCCCTCGTCAATTGCGGTTTGCAGCGGGATCACCCGTTGCCCCCGGGCCATGCGCGTCTTCCCCGCTTGGCCAGCGACCTGCTCCGCCAGTTGCCAGTTGATGACGTGGAGGTAATCCATGTCGTTCTGTGAGGCACCAGCTTCGAACGGCGGATTGCCAGCCTCGATTCCACCCGTGGCCATCTCGGTATTGAAGGAGTTCAGGAACGCCCAGCCGGCCGACGGACCCCTACCCGCGTCGGCGAGGTCGTGCCAGTACGGGGGCAATTCGATCGAGAAGGACCGGCCCTCATCGATACGGCCACGCTCGCGGTCGAACTTCCACATTGTGACCAAACCCCGATAGTCCTCCTTGTACCGGTCGACGTCGGCGTAGTCCACCCACAAAGGCACCGAGTACTGGGCACCCTCGATGATATACTCGGTATTCGGGGTGACGAACGCGCCGCCGTGATTGGTTCCCATATTGGGATTCGTCACGATCTGCTTCGTCTCAAAATCACGCAGGTCGATGACGGCGATGCGGGGGTTCGCCTTGTCGTTGATGAACAGGAACTGCCCGTCATAATCCGCGTCGGTTTCGGACAGCGCGGGGTGATGGGTGTCACCCCATGTGATGTCGTGATCTGACATGCGCGCATTGGCCATGAGCGCCTTGTGTTCTTCCGCGCCGTAGGCGAAGCCCTGCCACGGCTCAGGCGTGAACGCCGCAATTACCTTGAGCAGGCGCATCGACGGCACACCGATTACCAACACCTGACCCGAGTGACCTCCTGATGCAAACAGGATGTACTCGTCGGTGCGCCCGGTCGGTTGGTAAGTCTTGACCGCTGCAACGACATCTGCGTCGCTCAAGCCCCGTGCCCGAGCAATCGATCCGACATCCGCGGTCGCTCCAGGTCCTGCACACGACTGAAGCCCAGCGACTGTCACGAGCGCGACCACAGCAGCCGCGGTAACGATTCCCAAGATTCGATTCGATCGCATTGAGATTACTCCGTTGTGATGGGGTGCCGTCACGCCACGCCAAGGCAGCCGAACCCCCTCCGTACTATTGACGGAGGTACTCGTAGATTGCGCGTGCCTCTTCCCGCGTCACGCCAACATTCATCATAGGGGTCATGTACTCAGCAAGGAGTTTTCGTGCCGTCGCGTCGTTTTTGAGCATGGAATCGGGGTTGATCACCATGGCCATGATCCAGGTGTAATCTCGACGCTCGGTCACACCTGATAGATCTGGTCCCGTCAAGCGACCCTTACCAATAGTGTGGCAACCAATGCAGCCCTTCGATTGAAAGAGCTGTGCACCTCTTTGCACCATCTCCTGGTTTACGGGCCCGCTTGGCGGTGCTTCCGCCGCAACAGCAGAGCGTGCGCCCTCGTCGCCGCTCCGCTCTTGCGCATTTCCCATCTCAGCATTGCCAGTACAACCAGCACCGGTGATGGTCGCGAGCAGTACACAAGCAAACAGTCGACTGTCCATCGCTTGACAACTCCAGTTGATGCGGCGAATGCGGTGCGGAGGCCGTCAACAAGGGACAATACGAGCCACCCCACACAAACCTCGTGGAATTATGCGGGGCGTTTATGAAGCCGGTGTGGCCGGTTTATGAAGGCGGCTTAACGGGCCTAGAAGTAGAGGTAGGACTGCACTTTGATCGAGTATTCGGAATCTCCGACAACCGGAGACCACACGTCGACGTTGGCAGCAATCTTGTTCCGACCGGTGAAATGGACCATGAGTCCTCCCGTGGCCAGAACACCCTCGTCATCAGCGAGGTCGGTGTTCGGATCGGCCCAACTCACGCGCGCTAGAGGCTCGAGTGCCGACACGAACCGGTTCTCGTTCACGGGTACCTTCCAGCTGAGAATTCCCTGTGCGGTCACGAAGGTCGTGGGCTCGTCCGCGATCAGGTTCAACCAGTTGTCCCCGGCGACCACGCCGCCCTGGAAGTGCAGTCCGCTGTTGAAGTTTCCAACCTCGATGTCGCCGCCATACGCCACCGCAAACTCGTTGTTCGCGAGATCTGGCGCGACCGGTAGCAAATAGTCGTGGGCTGCCACGTTGCCAGCGATGGTCACGTCCTTGACGGGAGTCACCGCGATGCGACCCGAAAATGATTTAGAGCCGTTTTCGTCCTCCGTATTCGACCCCGTGCCGTTTGTGACGGCAACCATGTAACGAAACTTGCCCTCCGGATCCGTGCCGTCGAACATTACCCCAATGTCGCGGTCGCTGAGCTGGAGTTTCTCGGTGAGGCGGCTCAAGGTGCAGGTGCCGCCGGGACCTGCACAGGAATCCACTCCGCGGACCTCCCCGGTCCGTTCGACGACCAAGATTTGGGTGGAGCTAGTCAGCTCGAACAGGTCGAATGGTCGTTTGAACTGTCCGACGGTGGCTCGAAACGCCCGGTCGAAGGTCAGGCGCACCCAGGCATCCTTGAGAGCGATCTTGCCTTCACCGAAGTCCGGTTCGACCTTCCCGCTCACGAAATCGTTGATCCTGAGCTCCGCAGCTAGACGGGCCCTACGAATGAGGAACTCGGCCTCCGGTTCATCGGTCACCGACGTGGTATTGAACTGCGCGTGCAGGCGTCCGGTAATCGTAATCTGGACGGCATTCGAGCGAACCTCGACTTGCGCATCGGCGGTCGTGTAAAGGCTGCTCCCCAGGGCACAAAGCGCGACGACGAATCGAACCATGTTCCATAACGCGGTTTGGGGGGGGATCATCACCTCTCCCTTCAACCAGCATTCGGCGAGTCCCGAATGACTGGCCTCGTTGCTTGTGCTTGCTTAGGCGCCGGTACGATTAGCGTCGATGCGGTTCCCGACTTCCTCGAGTGTTATCCGGCACGCAATTCAGTCTAGGGGGGAAGTGTAACAACAGAGTGACGACAACGCCGCGCGACCGTAACAGATCGCGCAAGTCGCTATTTCCGATTCCACAGACGCCAAACGTACGCTGCCACGGACTTCATTTGCTCCTCGGAGATGTTGCTGCCGCCTTTGGGGGGCATGGCAGCACCTGTTGTGGACTTCGCAGGTGCTACACCGTTCTTGATAGTCTCGAGGATCCCCTCGTAACTGCCGTCGCTATGGACCCACTTATCGTCCGTGAGGTCGGCGCCGAGATTAGGAATTCCCTTAGCTTCAGGTCCGTGACAAGCTGCACAGATTCCTGCCCCGGTGAACACCGACGCGCCTTGCGAGATCATCTCCTGGGTGACCCCAGCTGGGAGCTTGCCGGCGGTCTCCTGCGCGCCAGCAGGTGTGGAAGCCGCGACGCTCGCAGCCAGCGTCATGCTGAGTGTGATGACGAAATACCTCACCGTCCTTCTCCTGTCTGAGCGGTGAGAGCCGGTCCCGGTGAACGCCGGCTCACGGTGTTCCTTGGTACGCGGCACGCAAGTTAGATACGAATGGCCATCCAGCGCCAGACTTGCTGGCTGCTAGTGCTTTCCCGATCTGGTCCCGGTTCTGAGCACACTGTACAGGGGGCAGTTGTGTGTCAGGGCCGTCCCGATCAGCACCAAGGCGATCAACGCCAGGAGTAGAGAGAAAAGCGGTCGGGCGTTGAAAGCTGCCGCGAGAGCGAAGAGGAGCACTCCACTGATCCCGCGGATCAGGGCGTCCACCTGACTGACGTTCTTCTGCATTCCGTCACCTAGCTTCGAAACTTCCTCGGCGATCGTCGCGTCTCACCAAGATCACCGCGGGGTGTGAACAATTCTGGAATGCGAGGTGAAGAATGACTGCGGCTACGACTCGTGGTGTGGGAGGGATATGGTGATCAGGAGACCTCCCTGCTGTCCCAAGCGTGCCTCGATCGTTCCGTCATGTGCCTGTACGATTGCCCAGGCGATCGACAGCCCCAGGCCAGCACCGGCGGTGCGGGTGCGAGCCGAATCATCTCTATAGAACCGTTCGAAGAGATGGGGGAGGCGATCCTCCGGAATTCCGGGCCCGTCATCTTCGATGGTGATGTCGACGTGGTGCTTGCGTTTGAAGGCCCCGAGGCTGACCGTGGTCCCGTCTGGTGTGTGACGCAGCGAGTTGTCCAACAGGTGGTCGAGGACCAAGGCGAACATGTGCTCGTCCACATCTGCTGTGGGCTCGCCCTCTTGCTCGCGCAGTGAGATCCGCCGCCCGTTTGCCCGTGGCTCTGCCCGATGTACCGCTTGCTCCAGCAACGGCTGGAGCGGGGTCGCGATCCGATTAGGCGCCAGCGCACCGGAGTCTATTCTCGCCAGGAGAACCAACGATTCGCTTATCGATTCGAGGCGCTGCACCTCCTCCATGACACTCGCGAGGATCTCCTTATACGTTGCCGGAGTCCGCTCACCGCGGAGGGCGACCTCGATCTCTCCACGCATGGCCGTGATGGGCGTGCGCAAGTCGTGACCGGCGTCGGAGATCATGCGACGTTGCGACGCGACCACCTGATCGAGGCGCGCGAGCATGCTGTTGAGCACGGTCGTCAGCCCCTGTAACTCCGCGACGTCCCCGTGGACGGTGATGCGCTGCCCCACTGTTCCCGCTTTGATGTTCTCAGCTTGCTCAGCAATCTCGAATACGGGTAGCATCGCAGACCCCGCGAGCCATGCGGCGCCAATGGTCGTCGCCACGGTACCCAACAACACGGTGCCGAGCATGAGAAAGAGAATCTCGCGATTGGCGGTGCGGATCGGTGCTAGGGATGCCGAGACCTGAATGATGCTGCCGCTCGCTGAACCATGGCCCCTGGGGGCGTAGATCGATCGGATCTTGATTCCGTTCCAGGTTTGGCTAACCCAGACGCGCTCACCTTGTTGTGCCCTGCGAAGACCTTCCTCGTCAAACGGGAGATCGTGTGCGAGCGCGGTGTTGGAAGCCAGCATCGTGCCGTCCGGAGCCCGGACCACCACGAAGCGGTTCACGGTGCGAACGAACACGGGCAAATCAGGGCTTTCTACGTGTCGCGGTATCTGGTGTCCGGCCGCCAGCACGTCTGCCTCGAGCTCCGAGGCAGCGGCAAGACCCCGGTCCAGCTCCCGCAACAGAATACGCCGTGCACCCAAATGGGCCCACAGCGCGATGAGGAGGAGCGCAAAGAAAACGGTGATGCAGAACCGCACGGCAAGCGTGCGGCGAAGGGAACGCATTACCCTCCGTTCGTGTCCTGTACCTTCAGTTGAAAACCTACTCCACGCACCGTGTGGATCAGCCTATCATGCCCGGCGTCGCGCAGCTTACGTCGCAGGTTGCCGATGTGCACGTCAACCACGTTGCTCTCGGGGTCGAAGTGCATGTCCCACACCTTCTCGAGCAGCTCCGTGCGCCGGACGACGATCTCCGGGTGGAGCATGAAGTGTTCGAGTAGCTGGAACTCCCGCGGCGTGAGTTCAAGCCCGCGGCCATTGGCAAAGACCTTGTGCTTCAGACGGTCGAGCTCGAGCGGGCCATAGCTCACGCGCTCGAGGCGAGCCGCCCCGCCACGGCGTACCAGCGCACGGACTCTTGCCAGCAGCTCATCGAACTTGAACGGCTTGGTCAAGTAATCGTCCGCGCCCGCATCCAACCCCCGCACCACGTCTTCCGTGGCATCCCTGGCCGTCAGCATGAGGATCGGGGTCCGTCGGCCCTCCCGACGCAGTTCGGAGGCGACTTGAAGCCCGTTCTTCTTGGGGAGCATCAGGTCGAGTAGGATTGCGTCGTAGTCATTGACATGGGCGAGGGTTGCTGCCTCCTCCCCATCCTTTGCGACATCGACGGCGTACCCCTCCTCACGGAGGCCCATCTCAATGAAACCAGCGACCTTACGGTCGTCTTCCACCACTAGAATTCTCATAGTGTGAAGACTATTCGGGGTCCGTTTATGGGTGGCTGAAGCGACTGTGAACGAATCCTCATGATCGGGTCAAGTAGCGTTGCACTTCGAGCGTGAACCGAGCGCCCGCGCCCGGCTGGCTCGTGACCGACAGATCACCGCCCAGCAACTGGGCGAGCTTCTTGGACAGCGTAAGCCCAAGGCCGGTGCCGCGTTCGGAATCTGTGCCAGCGCGCTCGAACGCCTCGAAGATTCGCCCTTGCTGCTCCTGGGGAATCCCGTCTCCCCGGTCGATCACCTCGAACCGCATCGAGCGGTCGTCACCCAACACCCGCAGGGTGACTTGCTCGCCCTCGGGGCTGTGACGCACCGCGTTGCTGAGGAGGTTGATCAGAATCTGTCGGATGCGTAGCGGATCGGTGCGGCACGGCAAAACACCGTTGATGCCAGCGGTCTCGATGACCACCCGGCGCCGCTCGGCTACGGGCTCGAGCGCAGCCACTGCTTCCCGCACGACCTCGGCGGCGTCCGCCTCTTCGACTCTTGGCTCGAGCTTTGACGCATCGAGCCGGCTGAGATCGAGCATGTCTTCGAGAAGCGTCACTGCGCGCTCGGCCGATTCGCTGACCTCGCGGGCAGCCCGCGGTGGATTGCTTCCCGCTTTCCGCAACCAAAGCTCGGTCCACCCGTGCACCGCAGTGATCGCGTTGCGAAGCTCGTGGTTTATCATCGCAAAGAAACGATCACGTGACGTTTGAAGTCCGCGCAGCTCCTCGAGTAGGGCCTCGCGCTCTTCGTAGAGACGGGCGTTCTCCACGGCGACGGCTGCGTGAGCGGCCAACATGACGGCTAACGCCTCGTCTTCGCGCGAGAATTCCTCCGCGCCGATCTTTTCGGTGAGGTACAAATTGCCGATAGGCTTGGTGCGACCGAAGATCGGCACACCCAGGAAGGAGTGCATCGACGGATGGTTGGACGGAAAGCCGTAGGACTTGGCGTGTTGCCTGATGTTCTTGAGGCGAAGCGGCCGCGGGTCGTCGATGAGGACCCCGAGGATTCCTTTACCCTTGGGTGGGTCACCGATTTGCCGGTATTCCTCTTCAGTCACACCGCTGACGATGAACGGGTCGAGCTCCAGTCCCGCGGCATCGAGCACCCCCAGAGCCGCGTAGCGTGCCCCAATCACCTCGCGCGCGGAATCAGCGACCTCCTGAAGTACCCGTGCCAGGTCGTGTTGCGCCGTGATACCAATTGCGGCACTGCACAAGCTTTCGACTCGACGCCATAGCGTGTCGCGAGCCGTTTGCGCAACCTGGGCTGCGTCTTCGAGCAAGCGAAGGCGGGCGGTATTCGTTGCATCCTCGTCTCGAGAAGTCTGCAATGAACGTCCACCCTGGTGCCCGGCGTCCGACTCGAGATCGCGTATCCTCTTCCGGAGGGCGGCGAGCTCGTCATGGAGCTCGGCCTTCGTCTTACGCATGTCTGACATGCAGATACTCCGAGGGCGTTCGGACCGGGGCCGAGTCTGTTGCTCGAAACAACCGAAATCCGCTCCGGGCCGCGTAGCGGCGGCTCTTTAATGAAGCTACCTCCCGATGATTCGCAGTGCCAGACGCGGCCGGTGACGTGACTTCCCGGGGCGGGCAGGCTAAGCTCCCGCCGTGGACCCAGCGCTCACGGTACTCGCCTACTCCACCATCGCCGCCGGAATGGGTGGGTTGGGCGCGCTCCCATTGCTCAGTCCCGGGCGAAGCCAGCCCCGGTGGTTGGGTTGGGCCAACGCACTCGCTGCCGGTCTCATGCTCGGTGCCGGCTATGCCTTGATGGATGTCGGCGCCGATCGTGAACCATTGAGCGGTGCGGTGGGTGCTGCCTTGGGAGTGGGATTCGTGTTTCTCACTCAGCTTGTCTGGGAGGCAGCGGAGGGAGACCGCGCCGAGAGTAGCCCAGCCTACGGATACCAGGTTTTCCTGAGAAACACGTTGCACTCGGCCGCGGAGGGCGTGGCAATCGGCGTCGCCATGGCACTCGACTTGTCCTTTGGCATCTTTGTGGCACTTGCGATCGGGGTCCACAACATCCCCGAAGCAGCTGTGCTCGGCGCGGTTTTCACGGGGCGAGGCCACTCACGACCCGAGGCGGCTGGCATCGCAGTCGTTACCGATCTCAGTCAGGTCTTCCTGTCAGTGTTTGTTTTTGTCGTCGTCCAGGCTGCGCCAAGCATCCTACCATTTGCGGTGGGGTTCGCGGTGGGAACCCTCGTGTACCTCGTCATGGCAGATTTGCTCCCCGAGTCCTACCGTCATGCGGGGCCTACCACGATCGGCCTCGTGACGGTCGTGAGTCTGGGAATCATCGTTCTCTTGGGTGGGCTCCGCTGGTGAGCGCGTCTGTCTTGGTGGTGTTCCTCTATGGACTCGCGACCGCCTTGGCCACCGGACTCGGTGCGCTTCCCTTTGCGTTGGTGCGAGTGGTATCGGGCCGCATCGTCGCATCGTCCAACGCAATCGCCTCCGGACTCATGCTTGGCGCGAGCTATGGACTCGTCGCTCAGGGGACGACGTACGGGGGCGTGCAAACGGTCATTGGAGCCATGGCAGGTGTTTCCTTCATCCTGGTCACGCAGCACCTGCTGCGAAACGCCGACGTGCAATTCGGTCGGGCGAGGGGTGCTGGAGCCCGGCAGATGGCCCTGATGGTCGTGGTCATGACCGCTCACTCGTTTGCGGAAGGCGTTGCGATCGGTGTGGCCTTTGGCGGCGGGGTGACGCTCGCCGTGCTGATCACAGCCGCGATTGCCGTACACAACATCCCTGAGGGGCTCGCGATCAGCGCGGTGCTGAGACCGCGTGGCACATCGGTCGTGGGTTGCGCGTGGTGGAGCGTCGTCTCGTCGTTGCCGCAACCGGTCATGGCTGTACCGGCGTTCTTGTTTGTCGAGGCATTCAGCGAGGCGCTTCCGTACGGCATTGGCTTCGCGGCGGGTGCCATGGTGTTCATGGTGCTCGTCGAACTGCTGCCAGAGGCCTTCCAGCGGGCACGTGGCCGGACGGTTGCGTTGCTGGTGAGCCTCTCAATGGTGGGGATGGTGTTGTTTCAGAGGTATCTGTGATGATAGAGGGGATAGAGGGAGCTCAGAACAGCCGATAGCCGGGAGAGCCGAAGCGTTCGAGCTGGAGGTGTTGGATGATTGGATATGCGTAGGCGATGACCACGAGCACGATAGCGATCCCGATCCACAGACCAAAACGATCCCAAATGCCACGCTTTGATGGGTGACCTTGGAGAGGTTGTGCGAACTCGAGTTCAGGCTGCGGGTTGCGCCTGCCAGCCAGCACCGTGCCCAACATCACCAGAAGGAAGAACGCAGCGCTCACAAACAAGAGAATCCCGCCAACCGCCGACACGAGTGTGAGTCCAGACCACTCCGCGGCCACGGGACTCCCACCGTAGCTCGCGTCGTAGACACGTCGTGGCATCCCCATGAGGCCGGTTGCGTGATTCGCAAGGGAGAACAGGAACATCCCGAAAAACCAGAGGTAGGGTTGCACCTTTGCCAGCAAACCCAGCTCCAGATCTCGGCCTACGAGTTGCGGCACGAGCCAATACGCCACACCCATGAATGTGAGCGCGGTCGCCGTTCCGACGGTCAAATGAAAGTGACCCTGAATCCACGCCGTGTTGTGTACAACGGCATTCATTCCATAGGCCGCGTTGATGGCGCCTCCGAGTCCACCGATCGCGAACAGCAACATGCTCAGCAAGACGCTCGAGACCAGCGGGTCCCCCCAGGGCAGCTTCCCGAGCCAATTGAACCAGCCGTCTGCGCCGCGAAGCCGACCCGCCACTTCCAGTGACGCTACGACGGTGAACGCGGTCACAAAACTCGGAAAGAGAATCCCAAACGTGTTGAACGTGTGCAGCATCTTCCAGCCGGAGGTGACTCCCGGATCCATGAACTGGTGATGGAACCCTACCGGGGTCGAGAGCACGATAAACAGCACAAAGACCATCCGAGCGAGCGGATCGCTGAACAGTCGTCCGCCGGCGACTTTCGGAAGAATGGTGTACCACACGACGTAGGCGGGAATCAGCCAGAAGTAGACGAGCGGGTGGCCGAAGTACCAGAAAAGGGTACGTGCCAGCATCGGGTCCACCGTGTCGGTGAGACCGAGCGACCACGGGATCAACTGGAGTAGCATCTCGGCGGCGACACCGACGGTGGCGATGAGCCAGACGACAATGGTTGCGAGGATTCCATGCACGGCCAACGGGACCGGGGTTTCCGGATTGTCTCGTCGCCACGCCCCATACGTCGCGAGGATGACCACGCTCCAAATCCACGAGCCCACGACGAGCAGCGTCAGTCCGAGGTAGAAGGCGGGATGCGCCTGCAGCGGAGGGTAAAACGTGTAGAGAACTGTCGCCTTGCCCGCAAAAACCGCCCATAACGCGCCGAGCGAGCCGATCAACGCAACCCAAAAGGAAATCCAACCCACACGGGGGAACCGGAGCGGCCGCCCCAACGCACGCGTGGTGAACGCCACGCCCAAGCCCATGATAAAAAACGTGGTGAACACCAGGGCCATCAGCACGCCGTGCCCGGTGACGGATAGGTAGTACATCTTTGCGGTACGCCAGGGCAGATCCAGGTTGGCGCGCGACAAAGCCTGCATGAATGCCATGAACGTGGCAACGCCAAACGCAGCGATCCCCACACCGATATTCGCGGTGGCGAGCGGGCGGTTATAGATCAAGGCGTCCCCTCGACAATGAGCTTTCCAAACATGCCGTGGTGGCCGAGCCCGCAGTACTCATTGCAAACGATCAAATACTCTCCAGGCGAATCGAACGTTGTCGAGAACTGGCTGACGTATCCAGGGACGACCATGGTATTCCCGTTCGTGCCAACAATCTGAAAACCATGCACGACATCGCTGGAGGTGATGCGGAAGGTGACCTTACGACCGGCCGGAACTCGGATCTCGCTCGGCTGAAACGCGAACATCAGCGCAATGATCCGGACCTCCACGCTTCCGTCTGCGAGCGTGCGAACGGACCGGTCAACAAACCGCTCGTCTGTCCACACGGCCTGTGGGTCGATGGTCTCGACATGGCTGGGCGGGATCCGACCTTGGGAGACCGTGGAAAACACGATGGCGCCGAGGAAAACGGCGATGATGACGCCAGCGGCCCACATCCAAATCTTCTCGTAGAGATCGACGTGCATTCGTTGTCTACGGCGTCACGGCGCCGCGCGGCAAGAACACGAAGAAGAAGAAGCCGAGCCACCCGAGCACGAAGATCGCGCCGTACAACGCGATGATTGCCAGCGTGCCTCTCGGGTGTCCCCCAGTGTCACGTTGTGGATCCGTCATGGGCGTTCCGTTTGTCGGAACCTGATCGGACTAATAGACAATCAGATCTTCGCCGTGGCAACTGCCCGGACGATGTCACTCTGCGAGATGACACCCACCAGCTCGTCATCGTACACCACGAAGAGGCGGTGGACCTCGAGATACAACATGCGTTGTGCGACTTCTTTGACGTCGTCGTCCGGTTCCACCGTCTGAGGCTTGGGCGTCATTATGTCCCGGACCGTCGTCTCTTGGAACAGACGCTCGCGCTCCTCGGGTGTGGCACACTCCGCTTCGGCTTGCAGGATATCGGTCGTAGAAAGGACGCCGACTAAGCGTTGTCGTCGATCGATGACCGGCAGTGCGGACACATGCGCGTCCGACAGCGTGATCACCGCCTCGCCCACCAGGGTGTCATCGGAGGCGGTCTTGAGATCGGTTTGCATCAATTCGGCGACTTTCATACGGACCTCGGTTTGGGTTGTTGCCCGATGGAATCAAGCGCTTGCAGCGGCCTCGAGCGTCAACGCAGTGGTATCGCCTTCTGTGGCCCGGACCTGGACCACCAACAGCGACGTCGGGAGGTGATTGAGCAGCCGCTCGGTCGTGCTGCCGATCATGAGTCGGTCTACCCACCCCTTCCCATGTGAGCCAACCACGACCAGGTCGGCATCGTAGAGAGCGCTCTCCTCGGCGATCACTCGAGCGGGTTCGCCCGGTCGTACGACCCGCTCTGTACGCTGCGAGGGTGATTGTGCGTCCATGATACGGTCGAAGTGTTCAGCCGACAACTCATGGTACGCGTCATGGTCTAATGGTAACCGCAGCTCGTCGCTGAACGGGAGATCCTCTACGACATGGAGCGCGCGCAACTCAGCGTCAAACAGCGCTGCGTAGCGCACTGCCGTCTCCAAGGTCGGCGCCGCGGCATAGGAAAGATCTACCGCCACCAATACCCGCCGTATGGTCTGCCGGGGAGACCAACTAATCAAAAGCGGAATGTCGATCATCCGGACCGCGTGATGGGCGGTACTGCCACCCAGCCATCGTGCGGGGGGTGCGTGGTGCTTGCCGCCCAGGACCACGAGCCCGGCGTCGTGATCCTCAATCGAATGCCGCAGGGCCCAAGCCCCGTTGCCGAGTCGCACCTCTAGACTCTCGAGAGCCGCTGCCGGCGCATGTCCCCCGAGCGCTTGTTTGACCTTTCGCCCGGCCGCCTCTGTCAACTGTTTGGTCAGTGCAACGGGATCGACCGGTAGCGGCGGAGGAGATACAGGAATGGCGGTGACCGCCCGCGTTCCGTGAACCAAATGACACGTCGTCCCCGCGGCCGCCGCGATTTTGCACCCCAGCGCCGCTGCCCCCGCACTTTCGGGAGACACGTCGACTCCAACAACAACCGGCTTCCATTCGGTTCCGGACATCAAACTACCTCCCGCGACTTGGACGCGGTTCACAATCGCGGGTGGACGGTACTCGGAAAGGAGTGAGCGGCAAGTGAAGGGAGCCTTAATGAAGTCTTAACGCTGGTTGGGATGGTTCAACTGGGTTTCAGTGTGGCTTCACTGGACGAGGTATACACTAAAAAGGGTCAATGTCAGCAGGAGGTGGCGTGTGAAACTCACCAAAGCGGCACCGCCCATTCCGCGCATGCGGCAGGAGTTCGACAAGCTGCTGGACCGGTTCTTCGAGTTCCCGTTTAGCCGGTTCGAGGTTCCATTGGTGGAGACCGAATGGGCACCGGCACTCGCTTGCTCCGAGACAGATAAGGAGTTCGTGGTTCGTCTCGAAGCGCCAGGTGTTCACAAGGAAAACTTGGATGTGACCCTCGAGCAAAACGTACTCACCGTTTCCGGAAAGCGAGAATTCCGCAAGGAGCATGAGACGGAGGAGTACATCTGGCGCGAACGGGAGGAGGGTAAGTTCGTCCGGTCGCTGCGGCTCCCCAAAGTCGTAGATCCGGATAAGATCCTGGCGACCTACCAGGATGGTATCCTCACCCTACGGCTCCCCAAGGCCGAACCCGCCGTCAAGAGCCGCGTCACGATCAATTGAGCGGCTGCTAGACCGAGCGCGCGGACGCAGCCTCCGGTTTCCCACCCGGAGGCTGTTTCGTTCTCACGTTCCCGTAGCGTCGCTACCTTTATAGAGGCGTTGTAGAGGCGCTTGTCTGATATCGAGGCGCTGTCGAAGGTTTGGCCGGGAGACGTGCATGAACTGGTCGTGGAAGCTGGGTAGGGTCTCGGGAATCCTTATCCAGGTACACTGGACATTCTTGATCTTGATCGGCTGGGTCGTCTTCATGCACGTCCGAAGCGGCGCTGACGTCCGGCAAGTCCTTTTGGGTATTGCACTCGTACTAACGCTCTTCACCTGCGTTGTGCTGCATGAGCTCGGGCACGCACTGACGGCGCAGCGCTTCGGCGTGGGCACGAGGGACATTACACTCCTGCCAATTGGAGGGGTGGCAAGGCTCGAGCGCATGCCGGACAAGCCGAGCGAGGAGTTCCTGGTTGCCGTGGCCGGCCCCGCGGTCAATGTGGTGATTGCCGGGGTTCTGATCGTTGTGCTGGTCCTTGCCGATGCGATGGGTCCGATCACCTCGCTCGCCAGGGTCGGCGGTAACCTCCTCGTGCAACTTGCCTGGCTCAATATCCTGATTGTTGGCTTCAACTTGCTCCCCGCATTCCCCATGGACGGCGGGCGCATCCTCCGAGCCCTCCTGGCAATGAAGTTGGACTATGTACGGTCGACGCAGATTGCCGCAGGCATCGGCCAATTCATGGCGATTGCGTTCGGTCTTTTTGGCTTGCTCGGTGGAAACCCAATTCTTCTGCTCATTGCCATCTTCGTCTTTTTGGGTGCCCAAGCCGAGTCGCAACAGGTTCAGCTTCGCTCGGCCGTCAGCGGGGTGACCGTTGGCGACGCCATGATGACGCGATTTCGCGCGCTCACGCCCACCAGCACGCTCGCAGAGGCGATCGACGAGTTGCTAGCGGGCTCCCAACAGGATTTTCCAGTGGTCGACCGGGGGCGGGTGACCGGCATGCTCATGCGGAGCGAGTTGGTGGGCGCCCTGAAGAGCCACGGCCGGGAGACCGGGGTCGATCGCGTGATGCGGCCCAACTGCGAAGTACTGCGGGAAGACGAATCGCTCGAGCGTGCGCTGGCGCGAATGCGTCAGGGCAAGTGCTCGGCGCTCCCCGTCGTGAGACAAGGGATGCTGGTCGGCCTGCTGACCTTGGAGAACGTCGGGGAGCTGATCATGGTGAACAGTGCTCTCCACGGTTCTCGAGACGATGCGGGAGCCATCGCGCAACGCCTGGTCACGGAGTGAGGTCAGGGTTAGGCGCGAGAGCCCGGCCAGCCTGATCAGTGCGCGTAGACCGCGTCGACGAGGCAATCACGCCCAGCTTTCCGTGTTGGAGAGTTGTGAGCCACGCGGGGTCGTCGCTAATCTACTGCAGATGACCGGTCGCATGTGACCGTTCTTGCGTGGCAACCATGCCTTTGCCCCGCCGGGTGACGTTTCATGAGCGGTGGATCGAAAGTGAACCTCGAGACAGCGGGACAGCTCGAGCAGCTCAAACGACGCGTCGCTGATCTCGAAGATCTCACGCAACGCCTCCAAGCTCAGGCTGATGAGGAGCGTGCGCTCCGCATCCGCCAGCATGCGGCGTTCGAACGCCAGCACGGTTTCGTAAAACTCCTCGAGACCGTCGCAGTCGCCGCCAACGAGGCACCCTCCGTACCCGCGGCCTTGCGGATCGCTTTGGAAGGCGTCTGTGGGCACACAGGGTGGCCTGTAGGCCATGTGTTTGTCGTCGAGCGCAGTTCTGTGGGACGGTTGGTTCCGATCGGTCCGTGGTATCTCGCCGATCCCCCACGGTATGAATCGTTTCGCAGAGCAACGGAGGAAATGGCGTTCGAGGTGGGCCGTGGTCTCCCAGGCCTTGCGCTCGAGCGAAGGCTCCCAGTCTGGAAGGTTAATCTGTCGTCCGACCCGGAATTCTTGCGTGCGGCACAAGCTGCAGCGATTGGACTGCAAGCGGGCTTTGCATTTCCCATCATGGTCCGAGACGAGGTCGTGGCCGTGCTCGAGTTTTACGGTCATGAGCCGGAGCCGCCAGACGATGACCTCATCGACATTGGTCGTCACATTGGAACGCTTCTCGGCCGTATCGTGGAGCGGAAGCATGCCGAGGATGCTCTTCGGGTCACCCGTGGACAGCAGCAAGCCCTTTCTCGGCGGCTGCTGGAGATTCAGGAGTTGGAACGAAGCCGAATTGCGAGAGAGTTGCACGACCAGATCGGTCAGGCGCTGACTGCGGTTAAGCTCAATCTCGAGGCCATTCAACACATGGGCTCCGCCAGCGGACACGCGGCGGAAATCAATGAGAGCATCACTGCAATCGACCAAGCCATCGAGCAGGTTCGAACGCTTTCCTTCGAGCTTCGCCCCGCATTGCTCGACGACTTGGGTCTCGCCGTCGCGGTCGGGTCCTATGCGAGGCGCCAAGCGGCGAAGGCAGGGTTCGAACTCCGACTCAGCGTCGACCGCTTTGACGACCGCATCCGCAAAGACGTTGAGACAGCCTGCTTCCGCATCCTGCAGGAGGCACTCACCAACGTAGTGCGACATGCGTGGGCATCCATAGTAGAGGTCGAGCTTCACGAGTCGAATAACATCCTGGATCTCACGGTCCGAGACGACGGTGCTGGATTCGCCGGCGAATCTCGTGAAGGAGCGCGCCAACTCGGATTACTCGGTATGCGGGAGCGCGCACAAAATGTGGGTGGTGTCTTTTCGGTCGAGTCGGAACCAACGAAGGGGACCACCGTTCGGGCCCGCCTCCCCTTACATGCTGCCAACCGTCTGGAACGCCGCGAAACGCACCGAACAGTATGAGGAAGGTCCGCGTGCTCCTGGCCGAGGACCACGAGCTCGTGCGCTCCGGGTTTCGTGCGTTGTTGGAAGATCTAGGGGATATCGAGGTGATTGGGGAGGTTGCCAACGGACGGGACGCTGTGTCGTTCGTGAGCTCGCGGCGGCCGGATGTCGTGCTGATGGATATTTCCATGCCGGAGCTCAACGGTCTGGATGCGACGGCCCAGATTGTCAAGCGGTTTCCCGGGGTCAAGATCCTGGTGCTTTCGATGCACGGCGATGAAGAGTATGTGGCCCAGGCCCTCAAAGCCGGGGCGGTGGGGTATCTGCTCAAGGACGCTGGCCGTGCAGAACTGGAGATTGCCGTGCGCGCCGCTGCACGAGGCGAGACGTACCTGAGCCCCCGCGCATCTCGGGCGGTGATTCAGGACTTCGTGGAAGGTTCAGCGCGAAGCGAGACAGCCCGCGAAAAGCTCTCTCCTCGCCAACGACAGGTGTTACAGCTCATCGGAGAAGGAAGCTCGACGAAGGAGATCGCAAGCAAGTTGAACATAAGTCCCAAGACCGTCGAAACCCACCGAGCTCAGCTCATGAAGCGCCTGGATGTTCACGACATTCCCTCGCTGGTACGCTACGCCATTCGTATGGGGCTGGTCGCCCTCGAAGACTAGCGGGCCCGCGTTCCTCTCGGGTCTTTTCCCCCGCAGAACTCAGGGATCTCCTGATACCACGATCGGCCGGTAGCTCCTAAGATCGTGGTGCGCCCGCCGCTGGCGGCTTGTGTTCGCCGGCGCATCCAAGTCGCTGGCCGTTCCTTCCAGTCCAACGACACACTCTGCAGCGAGGTCGTATTGGCCCACAAGGCCGCGAAGCCCCTTCGGGTGCTGGTGGTTGACGACAGTCACGAGTTCGTACAGACAGCGTTGCGCCGGTTAGGCAGCTATGCGGGGCTGGAAGTGGTGGGTTGCGCCTCCGCCGGACAGGAAGCGCTAGATCTGGTCGAGACGCTTCGCCCAGATCTGGTACTCATGGATCTCGCCATGCCCGGGATGAACGGCCTGGAAGCCACGCGGCGCATCAAAGCAATGGCCACGCCTCCACGCGTGGTCATCCTCACGCTGTACGACGATCCCGCATACCGCGAAGCCGCTGTAGGAGTGCGAGCGGATGGGTTTGTCACCAAGGCGGAATGGAGCCAGCAGATGCCGGCCGCGTTGGTCGATCTCTTTGGTGACCGTTTGGCAGACGCGCCGTCCGTTGGTGCGCCGCCGGGGACGACGATCTGAGATGCTACGGATCGGATCGAAGAAATCGCTGCTCGGGTCGCCGGGCATCGCATCCGAGTCCGCGGACAGGGCTCTCGGACTGTCGCGTGCGCCTGTGGTAAACGTTCCGCCGCCGGCCTGTGATCCGCGGCCGGACATGCCCTTTCATCCGACCGGACGCGCCAAGCGGGTGTTGGTCATCGATGATCAGGCGGAGGCGCGGCGAATCCTCGACAAGGTTCTGAGATCCTTTGGCTACGAGACTCTCTTGGCCGCCGGTGCAGCGGAGGCACTGGAGCGGATCGATGAGGCGGTCGATCTCGTCATACTCGACGCACGGATGCCCGGTATGAACGGGTTCGAGCTCGCACAGCGTGTGCGCAAGGACCCTCGGTACTTCGATCTCCCAATGGTCATGGTCACGGGACTCGACAGCAAAGAAGATCGGCTCCACGCCATGGAAGCCGGTGTCAACGATTTCATCTCAAAGCCCTTCGATGTCACCGAGCTCCAGCTTCGGTCGTCGTGGCTGCTGCGCATGAAAGAGGCGACCGATGCACTCAAGCGTCATCGAGCGGAACTGGAGCAAGCGGTAGAGGAGAGAACCTCGGAGCTGCGAGACGCCCTTGCGCAGGCGGCGGCGGCCCACGAGCGAACGCTAGAAGCCCACCTCGACACGTTGCGACGCCTGGTCCTGGCCGCCGAGTACAAAGATCGGGCCACTGCGGGCCACATCGAACGGATCGGTCGCTACTGCGAGATGCTCGCGCACGGTCTCGGCCTTCCTCCGAATCAGACGCGCGTGATCAGGTACGCAAGCATCATGCACGACGTGGGGAAAATCGGTATCCCGGATGCGATTCTGCTGAAGGCAGACAAGCTCACCCCCGTGGAATGGGAGGTGATGAAGCAGCACACCGTGATCGGCGCGCGCATGCTGAGTGGCTCCCCCTCGGAACTCCTCCAGTTGGGTGAGGTGATCGCGCTGACGCACCACGAACGCTGGGATGGCAGCGGCTACCCGCGGGGTCTCGCAGGGCAAGAGATTCCACTTGCCGGGCGTATCTGTGCCGTCGCGGACGTATTCGACGCGCTCACCAACGAACGCCCGTACCGGGAGGCCCTCTCCGCTGAGACGGTCTACGGAATGCTCCAAGCAGACCGCGGCCAGCACTTCGATCCGCAGGTACTCGATCTCTTTCTCGAGTGTCGTGACGAGGTCGAACGGATCCAACAGGAACTCGCCCCCGGCGGAGCATGATACTACTGGGCTTGGTTGCGGCGGCTCTGGGAATCGGAGCCGGTATCCTGCTCGGCCGATCCCCATGGTGGCGCAGTAAGGCGGATGCTCGGCTTCCGCAACCCGCTTCGAGCGGTGGTCCCTTCTCGGACGTCTTCGAAAATGGGCCGTTGGGCATGGCGCTCGTCGACTCGAACTTTCACATCTTGCGAGTGAACTCTGCCCTGTGTGCGATGCTCGGCTACACACAGAGCGAGTTGGTGACGCACACGTTCCTTGAGTTCTCGCATCCCGAGGACACAGACGTGAGCGCCGAGCGGGTGCGTCGTGTGTTCGAAGGTGAGCTCACCCATTACCAGGTCGAGCGTCGATACGTCCGTCGCGATGGGAGCACGTTGTGGGCGAATCTCACCGTCTCGGCCATTCTGGCCCCCAAACAAACGACTCTCGTGCTCGGTGTGTTGGAAGACATCACGGAACGCAAGCGCGTTGAAGAGGCCCTCCGTGAAAGTGAGTCGAAGAATCGCGCTCTGCTGCACGCAGTACCGGATCCGATCTTTCGTCTCACCGGGGATGGCGTTTGCGTGGACTACATCCCCGCGAAGGGGTTCGAGACTCCGGCAACGTCCGCAGGTTTCCTAGGAAGGTCTGTGTCCGAAATCCTTCCGCAAGAACTTGCGGACGAAGCCACGAGGGTGATCCGCCGATCCCTGAGCACGGGCAGCATTCAGACATTCGAGTACGATCACCCGCTCGACGGCACGCTCAGGCGACTCGAAGCACGCATCGTGCCGGATGGTCAGGAGCATGTGCTCGCCGTCATACGTGACATTTCGGAGCGAGCGCAAGCCGAACGAGCGTTACGAGAGAGTGAGCAACGCCTTCGGACTCTCGTCGAACATGCGCCGGAAGCGCTGGTCATTCTCGATGTCGATACCGGTCGATTCATCGACGTGAACAGACACGCCGTCGAGCTCTTTGGCCGAAGCCGTGAGGAGCTGCTCCGGATGGGACCCGTCCATCTGAGCCCTCCCACACAGCCCGACGGTAGCAACAGCAACGAGTTGGCAAAGCAGTTCATCGAGGAGGCCCTGGCTGGCCGTCTGCCGGTATATGACTGGGTGCACCGTCACTCGTCGGGTCGAAGCGTGCCATGTGAGATTCGCCTAGTTCGCCTCCCGTCGGCCGGTCGCCGCCTGATCCGAGGCAGCCTGATCGACATCACCGAACGTCGAGAGGTCGCCGAGGCGCTACGCGCGAGCCGGGATGGTCTTCGAGCCGTCTTCGATGCGTCACCACTCCCAACCCTGATGTTGGATCGTGATGGGTTCGTGCGAATGTGGAACTCCGCAGCCCAGCGGACGTTTGGATGGACGGCCGATGAGGTCATCGGCTGGCGGCCACCCATCGTTCCTCCCAACCGGCTAGAGGAGTTCAATGCGTTGCGGTTACGAGTGCTCAGTGGGGAGCCGGTACGGAATGTCGAGACGCAGCGGCTCGCCAAAGATGGCCAAACGATTGACGTTAGCCTATCGGCCGCGCCGCTGGCGGATCGCAACGGCGCGGTGATCGGCATCGTAAACGCACTGGTGGACATCACGCCTCGCAAGCGAGCGGAGCGAGCAGTTCGGGAATCTGAGGCGAAGTACCGCGCGCTCGTCGAGCACGCGACCTACGGGATTTTCCGGGCTAGTCGAAACGGTCAATTCCTCGCGGTCAATCCAGCATTGGCCGAGATGCTGCAGTACGAATCGGAAGCGGCGCTCGCTGAAGTCGACATCGCCCAGGATATCTACGTCGACCACGAGCACTGGGACCGGATGATGCGGCGCCTGGAGCGCATTGAGCGGATCGACGGCGTCGAGGCAAAATGGATGCGTAAGGACGAAACCGTCATCACGGTCCGTCTGAGTGGTCGAGCAGTTCGCAGTGTTGAAGGACACGTGGATGCAGTCGAGATGATCGCTGAGGATGTGACGAAACAACGGGCGCTAGAATCGCAGCTACGTCACGCGCAGAAGATGGAGGCTATCGGCCAGCTGACGGGAGGCATTGCCCACGACTTCAACAACATCCTCACGGCGGTGCTGTCAAACGCCGAGCTGATCCAGGGTGGGCTCCCGAAAGAAGCACAGGCACTTCGGTCTGAGGTGGATGACATTCGCGCGGCGGCGCGCCGAGGAGCGGCGATGATCCGCAAGCTGATGGCGTTCTCGCGTCGTGAGCACCTGGACATACATCGACTCGATCTCGGCGAAGTGGTTGAGGAGCTCGCACCGATGCTGCGTCGCCTGCTGCCGGAGCACATTGAAGTCAAGGTTCTCCGGCATAACGTACGGGCGGTCGTGCGTGCGGACAGGGGAGCAATCGAGCAAATCGTTCTCAATCTCGCGACCAACGCGAGAGATGCCATGCCCGATGGCGGTGCCCTCCGCATTGAGACCCGCATCACCACCCTCGACGAGCAGTATCGTTCTACTTACGGCTGGGGCGAGCCAGGCGACTATGTCTGTCTGGCGGTTCACGATACGGGAATGGGCATCGACGACGCAGTCCGTGGGAAGATCTTCGAGCCGTTCTTCACGACCAAGCCACCTGGAGAGGGCACAGGTCTGGGTATGGCAATGGTCTACGGGCTGGTCAAGCAGCATGGCGGTTTCATAAACGTGGACAGCGAAGTGGGCCAGGGAACCGCGGTGCGAATGTACTTCCCGGTGGATCGTAGCGTCGATCCCATCGACGTACCCGCGCAGCACCCGAGCGACGTTCGCGGGGGGACGGAGGCCATTCTGTTGGTCGAGGATGAGGAAGCAATCCGACGGGCGTGTCAGCGGGTACTACAGCGATTTGGATACACGGTGCGTGTGGCGGCCGACGGTCAGGAGGCGTTGGCCGTGCTACGCAATCAGGACATTGCGATTGATCTCGTCATCACGGATGTCGTCATGCCCAAGCTGGGCGGCCGGAAACTGCACGAAGCCGCTCGGGCTGCGGGGCTCAATGTAAAGTTCGTCTTCACGAGTGGTTATGCCGCGCGGGACATGCGTGACAGTGTCGAACTCGATCCCATGCTTCCCTTCCTCCACAAACCGTGGACGGTTGTCGATCTATTGAAGCGGGTCCGCGAGGTGTTGGACCACCCTGAGAACGCCGACGAAGCGACGGCGAACGCGCCTGGTCCCCGCGATCAGGTGACCATCGACTGACGTGACGACGGACGATCTTCCCCAGGGTCTGCCGGAGGAGCGGCCAGTGGCGGACGATCCTTCCCGCATCCGGCCTTCCCGACCCGCGGCTCGCGGCTCATCGGGCGGGTTCGATCGAGACGTCTGGATCGTCGTGGCGGTATTCGTTGCGGTCGTTGCGCTGCACTTGTACATCAACTTCACCGCCCTCGAAATGTTGTCCTGGACTCGCTCGTACGTCGCAGGTGAGGGTATGTGGTCCCGCGGGCAGAAAGACGCCATCATCGCCTTGCATCGGTATGCTCGGACCACGGAAGTCGAGGACTTCACAGACTATCGTCGGGCGGTGGCCGTCCCGCTGGCCAACCGTCGTGGGCGAGAAGAGTTACAGCATCCCGATCCCAACATGGACGTGGTGGTGGAAGCCTTTACGGAGGCGGGTCATCATCCGGATGACATTGCGGGCTTCATTGCAGCCTTCAGGGCGTTTTACGGTATCGCATTCATCGAGCATGCTGTCAAAATTTGGGAGCAGGGTGATCGACTGCTGGAGCGTTTGGATCACCTCGCAACAGCCCTGGATCAGGAGATCCGGAGCGCCAACACCGACCCCCGTGCGATCGACAGGCTCCTCGCTCAGATCGACGATCTAAACAATGTGCTCACAGCTTTGGAGGTTCAGTTCTCCACGACGCTGAGTGATGGCGCTCGGTGGCTCAAGCATCTCATCATGACCGTCGCGCTCGCCGTCACGACCCTGCTCGTGCTGGGCGCCGTGTTCTGGAGTTACCGGCTCACCGCCCGGATGCGGATGACACAGCAGGCGCTGCAGCAATCCGAGGAGAAGTATCGCTCGCTCGTTCAACACGCCACATACGGCATGTATCGATCGACCGTAGGCGGTCAGTTTGTCGCTGTAAACCCCGCCCTCGTTGAAATGCTTGGCTACGCAAACGAGGACGAGGTGCTGTCGCTCGCTCTCGAGCGCGATCTCTATCTGTATCCGGAAGATCGTGCTCGCCTCATTGCGAAATATCACCAGGTCGCGCAGATCGATGACGTCGAGGTCGATTGGAAACGCCGGGACGGTACACCCATTACCGTCCGCTTGAGTGGGCGACCGCTGGTGGATGCCGGTTCGCTGGCGGGCTTCGAGATGATCGTGGAAGACGTCACCGAACGAAAGGTACTGGAAGAGCAACTCCGGCAGTCACAGAAAATGGAAGCCGTCGGGCGCCTCACCGGCGGCATCGCGCACGACCTCAACAACCTGTTGACCGTGATCCTTGCAAACGCCGATCTCCTGGCGGTCTCGACGCCGCGCGAGTTACCGGAGCGAGGCGAAAGGTCCGAACTCGACGAGCTCCGCGACGCTGCACGTCGCGGGGCCGCGATGATTCGCAAGCTCCTTGCGTTCAGCCGGCGGGAGAAGCTGGTGCGTTCACCCACCGATCTCGCGCGCGTGGTGGCGGAAGCATCCCGTGTGCTGCGGCGAGTCTTGCCGGAGAGCATCGAAATGGAAGTTGTCGTAGATGATCATCTGCCGACGGTGAATGCAGATGCGGGAGCGGTGGAGCAGATGCTGGTGAACCTCGCGACAAATGCGCGAGACGCCATGCCGGACGGCGGGCGGCTCAGGATCGATATCTACGCCGGTGACATTGATGAGGCGTTCCGGGTGAAGCGGGGGTGGGGACGGGAGGGTGCGTACGTGTGCGTTCGCATGAGCGATACCGGAACCGGGATGGACACGGAAACCAAGCGACGGATCTTCGAGCCCTTCTTCACCACCAAAGCACCCGGTGCCGGAACGGGTCTTGGGATGGCTATGATCTATGGCCTCGTGAAACAACACGATGGCTACATCGATGTCATCAGCGATATCGGCGCGGGTACGACCGTTACGCTGTTCTTTCCGGTGAGCGGCGTGCCACAATCGAGTCTCGAGGCACCCAAGCTGCTGGATGTCCTGCCACGTGGCCAGGAGACAATCCTGGTGGTCGAAGACGAATCAGCCATCCGTGCGGCGGTTCGCCGGGGGCTGGAACGGCTTGGCTATCGGATTCTGCTTGCAAGCAATGGCCAGGAGGGACTCGACGTCTTCCGCCGTCACGCGGACGAGATCCAGCTCGTGCTGACCGACGTCGTGATGCCAAAGATGACCGGCACCAAGATGTATCGACAGCTGCAGCGGGAGTTCCCGGACGTCAAAGTGCTTTTCATGAGCGGCTACATGCTGCGGGACGGCTTTGATAGCACCGGGCTCGATTCGTCACTTCCACTCGTGCGAAAGCCGTGGACGCTGGCGCAGTTGGCTGGTCGCATCCGTGAGATCTTCGACCAGCACGCGGCTGCAACGCGCAGCTGAACGGGAGTGCCTATCCTACCAGGCGCCCGAGCGCTTTCCGTCTACTGTCCAAATATCCGCCTCACGAAGCAGGAACAACGTCACAAATGCGGCCAGGACGGGCACGCCGGCAAGAAATAGATGTTGCGGTCGCTCGAACAAGTACAATCCCCATGGGTCAATGAGTTGCTTCCAGGTCGATGCGACCGAGATCGCGTGGAACCCAAGACCCAGGGCATAGGAAACCGATCGCCACAGCCCCACCGTGATGGCCAGCGCCAATACGGTCTCTAACCCACCAACAACGTACGGGATCGCGGCCCCAATATCGATCATGTAGAAGTGACCCCAAATGCCCACCGTTGTCTGCGGGATCGCAAACTTTTCGAGCGCCCAGATCAACAGGAATATGCCAAGCGAGATGCGGAGGATCGCTAATCCGAGCGCAAGCGTACGTTGGGGGACGTGCGGAGGCGCGGTCATGGGAGGCTCACGATCTTGGTTTTGGGCTTGAACACCACCCAGGCGAACCAAAAATGGTTGCCGTGAGGTATGGTTTCAAGCTGTGCCCCTGACAAGGGACCCGCCACACCCTTTCCGAACAGATCCCATGTGGTGCCGGTCTGCTTGTCGCGGAACGTGGTTTCGCCGGCTGGCTCGAACTCGAGGGTGCGATCCCCGAGTCGTCGATCGAACACGTTGCTCGATCCCACCTCGCGCCCATCGGCCAATCGATTTCTGTCGAGCGCGCTCGCGGTCCCCGGTGCCCAAACGACGACAATGTGTTGATCCTCGATCACGTCGTTCACGACACGCTTGGTCGAAAGGAACGAGAATGGATATGCCGTTGGCGTGGTCCCGATCTCAATCGCGACGACCCGTTCCATGGCCGGCAGCCGACCGTCAGGCGCGCGGGAGAAGAAGTGTCGGTATGGCCGCCCGCGGAGATCGTCGTAGCCCACGTAGGGGTTTTCGCCGTACCGCCGGCGGAAGCCGGTCTCGCGCGACAAGACGATCGCCGTGGGGTGCGCGCGCCTGAACTCCTTCCAACTGACGAGCGGCGAGCTGATGAACTCGAGCCGCGTGCCGGCGTAGTGTCCCACAATTCCCTCACCGTTGGCCTGCTGCCACCAGCTCTCTGTCTGACGATCGTACATCACGAGATCGCTGTGGCGTAGCTTACCCGTCGTGCCGAAGTCGAGCACCCGGTTTCCGACACGCCGATCAAAGGTGAGCGCGGTGTTGCACAACGGGCAAAAGGTCACGGCAACCGGGATGCCGCCCACCACGTCGTTGACGATCTCGTGCCATATGAGGATCTGAAGAGGGTACGCCTTGGTTTCGCCGTTCAGCGACACGACGACGACTGGTTCCCGGTCCTCCATCCACCGATTTGCCTGGCGTACGCTCTCGAACTTTGGGCGATCGATGGCGGGTATACCATCCTTGGGGGGTCCACCCGAGACGATCTCCGAGAGCGGAACGGTGTGCTTCTCGAAGTCCGTTCGCCACTCACCCGATTGCGCGAAGGACGTCGCGGGGAAGACGCCGACGCTCGCAGCGGCAAGCCATATCCAAGGGGAAATCGCCATTCTGTATAAGAAAGGAGAATGCCGGTTTCGATGTTCCCGGATCCGAAAGATGGGCTATGCGACGGGGTCGACGAGGCTAATGAGTGTTTGACCGGCCTTTGGGGTCGGGGTCGGCCCACCTTCGGATGTGAAGATGACTACCTCACCGGACTCCCGCAGCAGGAACATCGGAATCGCGGTTTCCCCATAACGAGCCTGGTACGCCTCGAAACCGAACTCTTCCGTGAGCCGGTGCTTCTCGATCACAGCACCTTTTGAGAGCCGGGCACTCAACTCCGCGTGCGTGGCTCCCTTGGCGAACAGCGTCCTTCCCCCGAGTTCGAGGCTGACCCGACTATCTCCCGTGTTGGCCCCGGTCGGCGGGAGTTGAAAAACGCCGGACCGTCCGAAGACATCTTGGAACCGCAGCGCAGCCAGCGTGTTGACCTCGTCGTTTGGAGTGAGCGCTAACAGCCGTCCCACACCATTCAGGTCGAGGTCTTCGATTGTTTGATCGGAGAGAATGTTGACGTGGTGGCTCGCGAGGCCGGCGCGGCGTGACGCCGTCACGTTGACCCAGTTGGAGTCAACGAGAATCACAAGGACGTTTTCCTTTACTAAGAGCCGCGCCACCTCACGCACCCACGGTGCCGCGCCGACGAATAGCATTCCCTGCGGGTTGGGCGTGGCAAGCCCCATCACCCGCGCAATGGTAGGGGCGGAGAGACCGTAAACGGCGACGGTTCCGACGATGACGAGGAACGTCACGGGTACCAGCCGCTCGGCATTAGGGTAGCCGTGCTCGACGAGCTCGAGCGCAAACAGAGACGATACCGCCGCCGCCACGATCCCTCGTGGTGCCATCATGCCCAAAAAGACGCGCTCGCGCCAATTGAACTTGGAGCCGAGGGTCGACAACGCGACCGCCGCTGGACGCACCAAGAGAATGAGTCCGCCCAGGAACAGGAAGCTGCCGGCGTCCGTATAGGCGGAAGCCTCGGTTGGCAGGCGCGCGGCCAAGACAATGAAGAGGATGGACAGTAACAGGACGCGGAGGTTTTCCTTGAACTCCACGATATGACGGACTGCGACGATTTTTTGACTTGCCAGCGCCGATCCCATCACCGTGACCGTCAACAGCCCCGATTCGGCTTGGAGGAGATTCGAGGCGGTGAACACCATCAGTACGAATGCGAGCGCAACGGGATTCTGCAAGTAGTCGGGAACCCAGTGTTTGCTGAGCAACAGAACGATGATCCCAGCGCCAGCGAGTCCCAAGGCGCCGCCGATGGTCACGGCTTTGACGATCACAACCGCGGCGACCGTGGCACCCGCTTCGAAGCCACCGGCAAGGACGACCTCGAATACCAGTACCGCCAGGATCGCACCGATGGGGTCGTTGACGATGCCTTCCCATTTCACAGCTGATCCTATTTTGGCCTGTGGCTGAATGTGCCGGAGCAACGGTCCTATCACGGTGGGGCCCGTGACGACGAGTATCGCCCCGAGCAACGCCGCGAGCGGGAGCGAGAGTCCCAGTGCGGTGTAAGCCAACACACCCGCCAAGATCCATGTGACCAGCGCACCGATAGATACGAGGTTCCGTACGACCTTGCCGACGATGCGGAGTTCGGCGACATCGAGGCTCAGCCCACCTTCAAACAGGATGATGGCGACGGATAGTGAGACGATCGGAAACAGCAAGTCGCCGAGTAACTGGTCGGGGTTTACGAAGCCGACGACGGGTCCGGCAACGAATCCGACGATGAGCAGAAACAAGATCGACGGAAGTTTGAGCCGCCACGCCAGCCACTGCGCTGCGACGCCCAAGACGACGATGCCAGCGAGACCCGCAAGGGTTTCAGGAAGCATGACGGCGTTCCCGGCGAATCAGGGGGCTGTGAGCATGCGAGTGACCTGACGACCACGGCGCTCGTGCTGAATGGTGCGAAAACGCGGACGGCGCTGAGCAAACGCCGCGGTACCTACACTGAGCAACCCGGCGCCAACGAGCACCCCCATCCCCGTTGGTGCGGCGCCACCGGAGATGAGTTGTAGCGCGCCAAGGGTCAGGACCGTCACCCCGAGGACGCAGTCGATCGTTGCAGTACCGGTGGCAGGAATACGGTACACGGCGGAGCGCCACGAAGTGTCGTGTCGCCCACGCAACTGGTACTTGGGCGTTCGGCGGAAGGGAGTGCGACACCCGCGGAGGAGGCCACGGATGACTGCTGTGGTCTGTCCAATGGCGATTCCGGCACCGAGGATCATGATGACCGGAACCATCAGCAACCGGCGACCGAGCTGCTGAGGTGCGCGGACCCACGCAGCCGTGCCATAGAACACCGTCAGTGAAGCGGTCGCGAAAAGGAGCAGGGTTCCATCGACTGTCACGACCCAGCTTCGCTCCACCGGACCGGCGAGCCACGAAACACCAAGACCGGCAGCCGCGAGCAGGAGAATCAGCGGATAGCTGAAATGCCCCGCGAGGTGCCAGAGTGCCTCCCGCTTCACCTTTGAGCGAATAGGCGCCCGTAAGATGGCGGGAAGCACCTTTCGGGCCGTCTGGACGCCGCCCTGCGCCCAGCGTTGCTGCTGAATGCGATAGCCCGCGACCTCGACTGGAAGCTCCGACGGCACACCGATGTCATCGCGGTAGACGAAGCGCCAGCCCTGTAGCTGGGCGCGATAAGAGAGATCCAGGTCTTCGGTCAGGGTGTCGGCGGCCCATCCACCGGCGGACTGGATTGCCTGTTTCCGCCAGATGCCGGCCGTCCCGTTGAAGTTAAAGAAGCAGCCCGTGCCCGCCCGCACGCCGTGTTCGATCGTGAAATGCGCATCGAGCTGTACTGCTTGCGCCCTCGTCAGTACCGACGTCTCGACGTTGAGGTGCTCCCACCGTGCCTGAACCAAACCAACGGTAGGGTCCGAGAACTCGCCGACCGTTTGTAACAAGAAGTCGCTCGACGGAATGAAGTCGGCGTCAAAGATGGCGACCAACTCGCCCCGCGCCACTCTCAGCCCGGCCGCGAGTGCTCCGGCCTTGAACCCGTCTCGCCGCGCACGATGCAAGTGGTGGATGTTAATCCCCTGCTCACGAAGCTCGGCAACTACTCGGGCGATCTCGCCAATCGTTTCGTCGGTCGAGTCGTCCAACACCTGGATCTCGAGCAGGGGTCGTGGATACTTCAGCGCCGCCGCCGCCCGGACCGCGCGGGTGGCAACATACCGCTCGTTGTACAGGGGGATCTGGACCGTGACGCGGGGGAGTCGCTCCGGTGGATGTGGTCGATGGCGCCTCTGCCGCTTCACCAACAAGTGATATCGGACGGCGAGCGATAGGCGGTGAACGCCGAACCCCGCCAACAATAGCGACGCGGCGAAGTGGACGATCACCAGGAATGCGACGAGACCCGACATCAGTTCAGGTCTTGGCGAGGGAGCTGCCGCCATCGACCACGAAGATGGCACCCGTTATCCATGAGCCCGCCGAGCTCGCGAGGTACACCGACAGGAGACCGATGTCCTGCGGAGTCCCCAACCGTCCGAGCGGAATGGCCCGGGCCAATCGCTCATCGATGGCTGCGGTACCTTTTCCCTCGTCCCCCGCCGCGAAGGCCTTACGAGCCCCCTCCGTCAAGATCGGGCCGGGTGCAATCGTGTTGACCGTGATCTTGTCAGGCGCCCACTCGAGAGCCAGCGTCTTCGTGAGCGCGTCAACGCCGGCTTTGGCCGCGGTCGCGTGCGCCATTTGGGGCCACCCGCGATAGTGGAGTGTCATGGAGATCGAGATGATCTTTCCCCCGCCCGCCCGCTTGAAAGCAGGATACACCGCCTGCGAACAGAAGAAGGTACCGTAGAGGTCGGTTTCGACCACCGCACGCCATCCATTTGGTGAGAGCTCGGCGGACGGTGCGTAGAAATTGCCCGCCGCATTGTTCACGAGGATATCGATACGCCCGAACTCGCGCTCAACCTGCTCGACCATCGACTTGACCGAGTCCGGTTCTCGTACATTGGCGGGGATCGCGGCGACGCGAACCTCGTGTTCCTTGAGGCGCTCGGCAGCCGACTCGAGCCGCTCCGGCTTCCGGCTGGTGATGGCGATATCCGCTCCACTGCGCGCCAGCTCGGTAGCGATGCCGAATCCGATCCCGGTGCCCCCACCGGTGATCACGGCAACCTGCCCCTTCAATACATCGTGAGAGAAGACCACATCTGCTCCTAAGGAAGAGATGCCGTTTTGCGTCCTCAAAATGTCGATCAACGAACCACGGTGCGCCACCCGGCTCACGCAGCCACGTTCTCGTGCGCAGGGGCTGGTCGGCGGTACGCCACGAAGGGCACTCGGTGTGAGAAACCAACCGGACCACAACACAGTTCCGGCAACGCCCAGAGAATATACTCGCTGTCTGCTACGGTTCTGGTAGCACCCGCTGCGGAGTAGTTAAGGTGACTGTCTTGGCGCTCGTTGTCTGCGAGGTCTCTCCGCTCGCGACGAGGGCTCGTCGGAACATCGCTGGACCCACCATTTCGTTGATTGCGATCAAGGAGAGCATGAGCGCCCGCAGGTCGATCCCTCGGGCTGGGTAGGCCTCGGCGAAGATGTTGACCAGTGCCAGCGCAACCCCTGCCTGTGACACGAGACCAAACCACACCCACTGGGTCTCAGCGGTCCCCGCCCTCGCCCAGCGTGCGCCGAGCCCGGTCCCCGCCCAAATACTCGTGGCTCGGATCACGGCCAACGGTAACGCGAGCGGGAAGAGCATCGCGAGCTGACCGATGTCGATTTTAGCGCCGGCGAGCGCAAAGAACACCACGATCACCGGTGCGGCAGACCGCTCCATCGCGCCGCGGAGGATATCGCCTTCCCGCGCGACATTCTGTGTCACAAACCCGGCGGTGAGCAGCGCCAGCATGGTTTCCACACGGAGCAAACGGGTGATTTCCGTGCCAAAGAAGGCAACGAGGATCGCAAACAATAGCAGCTCACGACGCACGAAGCGGAGGTAGAGAGCCGTCACGGCTCCCAGTAGTGCGCCGACCATGATCGCACCGCCAATCTCCCAGAACACGGACGCCACCGGGATCGCCGCGCCGTGCGCCTCAGGAGGCACGAGTCTCCGAGCAATTGCCAGGAGCGCACTGAACACCAACACGACTACCACATCCGCGATCAGGACGACCCCGAGAGTCGTTCGCGCCACGGCGCCTCTGGCCTTGGTTTCGCTCAAGAGCGCCATGGTGACGGCGGGTGAATGCACAATAGCCACCGCTGCGAACAGCATTCCAAAGATCAATGCTTCGAGGGGCTGGAGCTTCTCCAACGGTGGCACAAATCGGCGAAATGCCACGAGCACGGTGGTCATGACGAGAAACGTCAAGGCCAACTCCGCGGTCATCATCTTGAGGATGACGTTCCACCGTTCGCGCACATCGCTCCAGCGGAGCTCCGCGCCGGCCAGAAACGCGATGAGCGCGACGGCGAGCTGGCTCACACCGCTCAGATTGGCCACGCTTGCTTCGCTGACCGTCCCGAGCGCACTGGGACCAAATGCAATCCCCGCCACGAGATACCCTACGAGCTTGGGAAGATGTAGATAGGTGGCGATCTCTCCGACCGTGTATGCCGCAAGGATCAAAAAGCCGAAGGCCAGCAGCACCTCCGAAGCGTGGCCCACGGAGCCCAGCGGGAGGATGAGCTGCATGCCCGCGAGGAGCAGGGCGAGGATGAGCAGTCGTCGCACTCAGCGATTTCCCGCAACGGGAGGCATGACCGATGACGCGGCGTCTTGGGCCACCGAGCGAACGAACCTGGCGGCAGTAAAGTGCGTGAGGAACACGGATGCGATCGTCGCACTGAAGACGAGATCCGCGAGTGGCGCCGCTTCGAGAAGCAGGTAGTTGAATCCGATGGCCAGAGCCAGCTCACCATGCCCAAGCATGGCGATGCCCCAGTTGGGGCCCAGTGAGCTGGTCATTCCATTTACTCGACTCGCGAGACGGGCTCCGCCGATGGCCGCCGCTGTCTGAATAGCGAGAAAGAGGATGATCGGAACGATCCAGCCCCCGCTTCCAGGACGCCAAGCAGCGCCTGCAAAGATCAGTAGCACGTAATAGAAGGGCCGTTCGACTCGTGCCAGCAGCTCGCGGATCTGCTTCTGTACAGGTGAGGTGTTTACGAGGATGACGCCGACCAAAAACGTAGGCAACAGCGGTGAGAGCTGGAGGTATGCCGCAGCTCCCGTCGTAAGAATGATTGCGCCGATGAGCGCGACCGTCAACCGATCAAAGTCCTTATCGGCGCCCAGAAATAGGTGAAAGAGAATTCCTCCGAACAACCCGATGCCAACGTTGATGACCATCCACTCGATCGGCGCGAGTGACACTCCACCGGCAGTGGGATCCACACGAACCAGGCAAAGGAGAAATGCAAACGCAACAATCGCCACCGCGCCATTCACCCAGTCGGTAACGGTGAGCTGGTCCATCACAACCCCCCGACCTCGGAGATGCCGAGCCACGAGGATGACCCCTGACGGTGCCGATGCTGTCGCGACGATCCCGAACGCGGTAGCGCTTAGCACGACTTCCCGAGCCGAAATCTCGAACAACAGCAGGAGGCCTAGCGTCATCACCCCAGCGACGGTCACTAGAACCAGCACCGCTTCGAGAGTCGCTACGCGGAAATGGACACTCCGCAGACGGCGCATCTCGGGGATCCGCAAGCCGGTTCCGACCAGCAAGCCCATGCCGCCAAGGGCCAAAATCATGATCGGGGCGAAGTTGCTCACGACCGTTGTGCCGATGAGTCCGGTAACATGTGGTCCGAGCAGGATCCCCAGGAGGAGGTACTCGGCACCGGAGACGATCAGGAACCGTCTGGCGATCCACTCGAACATCACGTGGGCAGCCAAGTACGCACCGATCACCACGAGGATGAGAACCAGCGTCGCGCTCATTCGAATTCCTGAAAGCGGCTTCGGTGGACTGGCTGGTCGCCGGCTGAAAGCTGTCTACCGCCGGGGACGCGTGGCAAGAGGTCTGCCCGTCAGATCAGGGATTCGACGGTCTGATATCGAATTCGGATAGGGTGGCCCGTGCCGGAAGCTCCACCGCCGCCGTGATCGCGTCGGCGACATCCTCCGATTGGAGCTTCCGCTCGGGATCGTGGAGCTCCATTCCCGCCTTATCGAAGAACGCTGTGACAACCGACCCCGGACACACTGTCAGCACGCGAATCCCAAACGTCCGCACCTCGAGGAGCAACGATTTGGCAAAACCGAGGACGGCGTGCTTGGATGCGGCGTATGCGGCGCCCCCGGCAATGGGGTTTCGCCCCGCAAGGCTTGCCACGTTGACGATACAACCACTTCCCTGGCGTTTCATGCTTGGCAAGAACGCCCTGGTGACCAGAAAGACGCCCCGCACGTTGACGGCCATCGTTTGATCGAAGTCGGCTACACTCATCTCATCGACGTATTGCATGTAGCCCACGCCGGCGTTGTTGACGAGAACATCCACCTGAGGGAACCGTGCGTGAACGAACTGTGCGAACCCATCCACGCTGGCCTCGTCAGCCACGTCACACGCAGTGCCGATCGCTCCGATCCCCTCGTGAGCGAGAGCCCGGGCCGTCTCGCGGACACGGTCTTCCGTCCGAGCGCAGATCGCTACTTTCGCCCCGCGGCGTCCGAAGGCAAAAGCTGTGGCGCGACCAATTCCCTCCGTCGCACCCGTCACGACGCAGTGAGATCCTTGGAGAGACATGAACCGAATATAGAAGGGATAGAAGGGATAGAGGGGATAGAGGTGCGACGTTTAGATCATCTCCGCACAGAAGTGATGATTACCGTTTGGAGACGCATCGCTATCGTCCGTTGTAATGGATGGTACAGACGCCTGGTCGCGTGGCAGCGGTGTCACACCCTTGCAGTGGCTGTGTGCCGAGCCTCACTGGCTTTTCCTCAGGAGCTACAGTTCAGCTTGGGGGATCAGGTCCGGCGAGCAGCCATCTCGGCAAGTGCGAATCTAGCCGAGGGATACGCTCGCCGAGGTGGTCGGGAATTCAGGCGGTTCGCTGGAATCACGCTCACTTTGCTCGCTGAGCTCGATGCCCTGCTAATCATTTGTCTGGACGGGAGGTTCATGAACGTGGAGCGCTGTGAGGAGCTGAGAGCGCTTTACCTCCACGCGAGCAAGTCAACCTACGGCCTGCTGCGTCGCCTATGCAGGCCGTAGCAGCCCTTTATCCCCTATCCTGTTACTCCTAGCCACTGGCTGCGCTCGTTCTGGTATCCGGGGAACACCTTATCCAGTGCAGTTGCACCGAGGTGTTTGGTGAGGACCTCGCCAAAGAGGTCTCGGAAGTCGGTCGTCACCTCGAGATCACGTCCTTCGAAGCGCTTCTCGGGTTCGAGGGTCGGCCAACGCCCAAACACTTTTCCACCTTTTGTTGCGCCGCCCAGCACGAGCATCGCGGTTGCGTGACCGTGATCGGTGCCGGCGTTTCCGTTTTCGGCAACGGTGCGTCCGAACTCTGTCATCGTCATCACCGTGACGTCCGCCATGCGCTCACCCAGGTCGGTAGCGAATGCCGTGAGTGTCGTCGCGTAGTTGAGGAATCGTCCGGCAAGCGTGCCTTGGCTCCCACCCTGGTTAACGTGCGTGTCCCAGCCTCCCATATCGGCAAATGCCATCTCGACACCTAGATCGGCCTTGATCAGCTGCGCGATCTGTCGCAGCGAGCGTCCCAACCGGCCACTAGGGTAGCGGGCGCCGTTCGCCGGGGAGTAGCGTCCCGGATTTGCCGACTCGAGCATTCGGATGGCTTCGAAAGCCTCTTCCGATGAGGACGCAACAAGACCGGTTGCCGACGCCGCATACAACTCTTCAAACGCGGACGTCAACCGGTCGCGCACGGCGGCCTGTCCGGCCCGGAGCCCAAACGCTTCGAGGTTGTCGATCGCGAGGGTGGGCGCATTTCCACGGAGGGCTCGCGGTAGCTGAGGGCCGACGGCAACCCCACGGAACGGTGTCTCGCGGTGCTCCGCCCGATGTCGCAGGTGTCGGTTCATCCAACCGTCGGCTGTCGATTTCACGCCGGGCGTGCCAGTCTCCATGTAATCCTGCGCGTCGAAGTGACTTCTCGTCGCGTCAGGTGACCCCACCGCATGGACCAGCGCCAGTGACCCATCGCGGAAGTAGGGCATCAGACCTGCCAGACGCGGGTGGAGACCGAAATATCCATCGAGATCAATGGCCCCACCGGGTGAGCCCGGGCGTGGCACGGCAATCCTCGGGCGCTCCTTGTAGTAGTCTGGATCACCGTGCGGGACGATCATGTTCAGCCCGTCAACCGCACCCCTGAGAAAGACACAAACGAGAGTCTTCTTCCGCGCGCTGAGTGAGTCTGGTCGCTGTAACGCGTATGCGGCGCGCGTCAGGAAGATGGGATCCACGCCAAAACTAAGAAGCGCGAGCCCACCTGCTTTCACGAATACTCGACGATCGATCCTATCGCACATGGATGCTCCTACTGGCGTTGAAACTCCGGGCTACCGATGGCGAGCCCAACAAGCAGTGCGCGCGCCTCGCGCGGACTATTCGTCGCTGCAGCCTGGTCGCGTAATACCCGCACGGTCGTTGGGGAAGCCGTCCCCCCCAGAATCGCATGATTCACGGCATCAACCAGCGCATCGTGGTCGCTGATGATCGGGACGACGTTGTCGAGATCGACGGAGACTCCATCCATCCTGCCTGCAGCTATCGCGACGGCCAAGTTGAACCGCTCGAGCAATGCACCCGAGTTGACCCAGGATTCCTGCGTTTCGGGATATCCCGTGGGGGGTTCATACTCGTACAGCGGCTGGCCAAGACGCCGCAGCGTCAAGGCAAACGCGGGATCGGTGCCCGGTACGCCATCGACAGCACGTACCGCGCTGACCAGGAACTCCAGCGGTGTTTTCATCTTGTTCCCGCGGTACTCCTCTGCCCAGAACTCTGGAGATGCGATGATCGCCGCGAGCACATCGCGAATGTTCCCGTCCGATCGCTCCCACGCATGAATGCCAGCGTCGATGCACCCTGAAGGTGGCTCGTCCGCGACAAACCGCGCACAGAGCTTCGCGCTGATGTGCCGGCGAGTTGCCGGGTGGGCTGCCAGCATCTGTAAGAGCTCGATGCCCTCCTCGATGCCCCGACCGGCAGGGAACGTGCGCCCCAGTACCGTCTTCTCACCGAAGTCATGGGCACGGGAGTAGAAGATGAAGTTCAGGTCGACACGAGGGTTTAGTGTCCATCCTGTGAGAATCCGGGCGACGTCAATAACGTCGTCCTGGGTGTAGCCACCGTCCACGCCCAGGGTATGCAGCTCCATCAACTCCCGCGCATAGTTCTCGTTGAGTCCCCGCGGCCGACGGGCCTGCATGCGCATCGAATCGGACATCCCGTCCTGCTGCCTCATCGCGGGCCGCCGGCCGCGTCCCGGTGGCGCGAACCCTGGCGCGACGGACTCGACATTGTCGAGGTAGTACAGCATCGCGGGGCTTCGCGCGGTCGCGATCAGGAGATCCTCAAATCGCCCCAGGGCATTGGGGCGAATCGTCTCCTCGATGTATCGCGGCATCATGGCGGGACCGGCGCCTTTGTGAATGTAGACGTTGAAATGGTTGGTCCAGAAATCCACGACGATCTCATAGAGCTGCTGTTCCGCGAGCACCGATCTTGCCATCGCCACCTGCCGGAACTCACCCATCAGGGTCCGAAGGCGCGTTGCGTATTCACCGGCTCCGCGTTGCGCCGGTTGCTGGCCGGGACGCATGCGCATTTGTCCCCCGTACCCGGCTGAATCACGATCCGCCCGCATCGCTGCCTCGGCGCGCTCCCGCCGCAGGTTGCGGAAGATGGTCTCCAACTCCGCCGTCGACATTTTGAGGATCTCAAACCCGTCGAGCACTCGGTCCAGGCGGTCGTCGCGGATGCGTTCGGGGTGGAGTTGCTGCTCGATATAGGCATCGACTCCCATCCGCATCACACGATCCACGTCTCCTGGCCCGGGACCATACGCCAGTCGTGTGAGCACGTGCATGGCGCGGGCACGCTCAGTAGAGTCGGAATCGGACCGCACAACCGGTGCCTGGGGAAGTCCCCAAAACCCGCTGAGCAAAGCACCCATTATGACAGGTTTCGCAAGCATCATTCGTAACCCTCAACCACGTTCGAGACACCCAAGGATAAGACGTGGTTCTCGGTCGCTTGTTAATTTTGCCTTGTGACTCGCCCCTTCATACCACACGGCGTCCCGCCCCGACCAAAAAGTGCCATCTCGGACGACACCGAGCTGCCAACCTGGCGAGAGCGGTTCGCCGCCCTCCGGTACGTACCCCCGCTCCTCAAAATGGTCTACGGCACGCACCGTGGATACACCATTGCGATCGGGCTGCTTCGGGTTCTCCGCGCCGTCGTTCCTCTCTCGCTCCTTTGGGTGGGGAAGCTCATCATCGAAGCGGTGGAGGTCTACTACCGCGACGGCCAAGCAGTCGATTGGGCACACCTCGCTACCCTCGTGGCCCTCGAGCTCGGAATTGCGGTCTCCGGAGAGGCGTTAGCGCGGACCTCGTCGCTATTCGAAAGTCTGCTCGGCGATCTCTTTGCCAACGCGTTATCGGTCCGTCTCATGGAGCACGCTGCGACACTCGATGTCGCGCAGTACGAGGACGCCGAAACGTACGATCAACTCGAGCGCGCCCGCCGTCAGACCGTGGGGCGCATCGGACTGCTGGCCCAACTGCTCGGTACGGTTCAAGATCTCATTACCCTCATCTCGTTGGCGGCCGCCCTCGTGCTCTACGTACCGTGGCTGCTCGTGCTGCTCGCTATTGCCGTCATTCCCGCATTCCTAGGGGAAACGCACTTCGCAGCACTCGGATACTCGCTCCTCTTTCAGTGGACGCCAGAGCGTCGCAAGCTGGACTATCTACGCTACACGGCAGCGAGCGATGCTTCCGCGAAGGAGGTCAGGCTCTTCGGGTTGTCGCCCTTTTTAGTCAATCGATACGCCCAACTTGCGGATGACTTCTACGAAGCCAACAAGCGATTGTCGACGCGCCGTGCGGTGGTGTCGACCGTGTTCGGCGCGATCGGGTCCGCGGGTTACTATGGGGCGTACGCAGTCATCATCTACCTGACGGTCATCGGTTACCGCTCACCGGCCGGTCTGTTCACGATCGGCGTTCTAACCTTCCTGGCCGGCTCCTTTCGACAAAGCCGTGACTTGATACAACGAATCCTCCTGACCGTCTCACAGATCTACGAGCAAAGTTTATACCTTCGGGATTTATTCGCGTTTTTTGCGATCAAACCCTTGGTGGTTTCGCGGGTCGGGGCCCCGGTAATCCCGCGGCCAATCCGACAGGGGTTCGTCTTCGAGGGTGTGGGGTTTCGCTATCCGGGCTCAGAGATCTGGGCCGTGCGCGATCTCGACTTCGTCCTGGAGCCGGACCGTTCCGTGGCACTCGTAGGTGAGAACGGTGCGGGCAAAACCACGTTGGTAAAGCTCTTAGCGCGGCTCTACGATCCGTCCGAGGGGCGGATCCTGCTCGACGGTGTCGACCTCAGAGAATACGACCTGGCAAGCCTGCACCGGAACATCGGCGTCATCTTCCAGGACTTCTTTCGCTACGCCTTCACGTTCCGCGAGAACATTGCGGTAGGTCAGATCACGCAGCTGCTCGATGAAGAGCGCATTCGTGAGGCAGCGCGGCGCGGGCTTGCCGACCGTGTGGCGGCCCGCCTGATTGATGGCTTCAATCAGCAGCTCGGGCGCCGTTTCGACGGTGGAGTGGAACTGTCGGGGGGCGAGTGGCAAAAGGTCGCGCTTGCGCGTGCCTACATGAGGGAGGCGCAAGTTTTGATTTTGGACGAGCCAACGGCTGCGCTGGACGCTCGAGCTGAGTATGAGGTGTTTCTCCGCTTCACCGAGCTCACACGCGGCCGGATCGCCGTCCTCATCTCCCATCGCTTTTCGACCGTTCGGATGGCCAATCGAATTCTCGTGCTGCAGCAGGGTCGATTGCTCGAGCACGGCACGCACGCTGACCTGCTAGCAGGCGGCGGCCTCTACGCTGAGCTCTTCAATCTGCAAGCGGAGGGATATAGGTAAGGGGTACACTTGATCACCGGTGTTGGGGCTCGAGTCACCGGCCGCTGCCGGATGCTGCGCGACCGCTCGACGCGGCGCGCCCGAGCGCATCCGCCACTGCCCGCAGCCGATCCGCGAGTTTGGTGACTTGTTCCTGTGCCACCGTCCAGTCTCCCGCATCGATCGCCTCTTGAACACCGGGGAACTCCATCGCCGCGTATGTAAACCGCGGAGCATAGAGCACATGCTTGAACCAACTTCTTCCCGGGATGCCTTCAGACAACAATAGCTCTCGCTCGATTCCGATAATCGCATCGTTGAGCGATGCGAGGTTATCGGCCGGTGTCATCCCCGAAAGGGCATTCTCGATGATCCGGTCCAGGTCGCTGGCGCGGTCGCGCCATGCTTGCAGCGCTGCGGTGGCGGGAGCAAGGTCGAGCCGATCAGCGACTCCCTGTTGCGCCGCCAGTTCATCGAGAAACTCACCAATCCGCTGCGCATAGAGTGAGTAGTCGAACGGATAGACGTCGGCGTTGGCGAGCCGCAGCGCCATACGACCCCAGATTTCTGCCATGGCTGTCATGTAGCGAAATCCAGGATCGCCGAAGTGCGTCATCCAGTAGTAGTTGTCGTATTGCGAGTGGTACACGCCGTACGGGCCATCAAACGCCATGCCGACGATTGGGATTCCTAGGAAGTTCAAGAACACCGTGTAATCCGAGCCGCTTCCCAACCGGTTGTCGACGAGATCGACTGGGTCGAGGACACCTTCTGCAGCTCCACCGGTCGCCCCGCCACCAATGACCGCTTCGGTTCGTCCTGTGGCGCGGTGCCGTAACCACGCCTCGAGGACGCTCCGACGCGAGTTGGGATCGATCACATCGCGAACCGTTTCGACGACGAGACGGTTCATGCTTGCCACAGCTCCCGCTTCGAAGGCCGAGCCGCTCGTGGAGCCATCCACGTTCAGATAGGCGATCGCGTTACGCGCGAGGTCGCCGGCGAACTGCTCGCCCCACTCGGTGGATCCTGTAAGATGCCACTCTTCGGCATCCCAACTTGCCAGGACGATCGTCCGACGTGGCCGATGTCCCTCTCTCGCAAGCGTCCCAAGCACGCGGGCCAACTCTAATTGCGTAGCCGTGGCACTACTGGGGTCCACGCCGCCGTACACCCACGCATCGCGGTGATTTCCCAGTACCACCATTTTCTCAGGCTCCTCGCTACCGCGTATCCGTCCCTCCACCACCCAAATGGGTCGGGTTTTGCCGTCCATCCGAACGTGCACCCGAACCTTCGTCGCTCCCGGTCCCACGTGGTATGTAAATGGAAGACCACCTTGCCACTCGAGCGGTGCGACGGGCCCACCCAGGGCCTCGAGCAGCGGTCGGGCGTCCCGGTACGACATCGGGACGGCGATGATCCTTGGCACCGACCGCGCGTCTTCCACGGGTATCCGCCGGGCACCGTCGATCGATGCCCAGCCTGGCGTCAGCGGATCGCCAGGCTCGAAAAAGTCGTAGGTGATTGCACCCCGTTGGATATGACTTTCGGGGCCCCACGGGCCATTTGGGTACGTCAGCCCTTTGCGATACCCGTCATCTTCCGGGTCAGAATAGACGAGGATGGCTTTGAGGCCTCGCTGTTCAGCAGTCAACGCCTTGAAGCCACGGTACGAGTAGGGCACGGAGTACCGAACGATCGCGATCTTGCCGGCGACTTCGATTCCCTGGCTCTCGAGCCAGTCGTAGTCGGCCGGATTACCGCTGTTGGCGTAGATCAGATCGCCGGTGACGTCGCCGGAGGCGGACATACCCATGTAGGTGATGCCAACATCAGCGTAGGAGTCCTTGTCCTGCGGGTAACCGTCTTCTTTGAGCGTCGGCTCGAAACGGTACGGTTCCAGCATCGTTACGCTGACGGACTCGGGGTATGGTAACAGCACGTCATACCGATGCAGGCGGATATCTTCCAGCCCGTACGCACGAAATCTCGCAGCGATGTAATCCGCGAGCTCCTTGTTTCTCACCGACCCGGCCACGTGCGGTTCCTCGGTCAGGTACCGGAAATGTCTGCCAGTTGAATCGTTCTCCAAGAGCGCGGCGAGTCGGCGCTCGATGTCGTGTTGCGCGACGGCGGTGATGGGTGAGAAGCCATGAATCGGAGCACCGGAGCTGTGACTTTGTGCTGCGAGTGTGAGGGGGCAGAGCCCGATCATCGATGCAAGAAGAAGCATGGGGCGGGTACCACTCAACCAGCGGTACGCCAACATGCGTAGCCTACCGTTCATCTCTCGAGTTCTCCAGGGAAAGATCGACAACCCCCGAGAAGCTAGCGGCCGCGGCCTCCGGCGGTAAGGTTCCAGCAACGCAACTGGAAGGGTCGGATGACCCCATCGCAATTCTGGTCCTGCCTGCATGCCGCGGCGATGCTCTTGGCCGGTTGCGGCTTGCCCGAAACGCAACCCAACGAGCTGCTGTTCACCAATGGTGTGGTGGTAACCGATGATGAGAGCGGCACGGCGGCGTCGAGTGTCCTCGTCCGGGACGGTTTGGTCGCACGGGTTGGGGACTCGGCGACGCTTACCCGTTCGAGTCGCTCACCGATTGTTGTTGATTTACGTGGCACCGTGTTGGCCCCCGCATTTGTGGACCATCACGTTCACCTCGTCAACGTCGGATTCGCTCTCCTCAACGCCAGAGATGAGCAGCGACTGTTCCTCGACGTATCGGACGTACAGTCCCTCGACGAATTGGCCGAGCGCGTTCGATCACGCGCAGCAGCTACCGTGCCCGGTCAGTGGATTCTCGGAGCCGGCTGGAGCCAGGCGAGCTGGGGTACACAGGCACTGCCATCACACGAGCCCCTGACGCGTGGAGCCCCGGAACATCCGGTGTTTCTCGCACGCACCGACGGACATGCCGGGTGGGTCAACGCGGCAGCGATGCGTCTCGCCAACCTCGATGCGTCGACGGCGGACCCCTCTGGTGGTGAAATCGTCCGCTCCAGCGGAGCTCCCACGGGTGTCCTGTTGGAACGTGCCAACGAGAGTGTGATCCGACTGATTCCGACACCAAGTGACGAAGACATCAAGAGTGCGTTTCGACTCGCAGCGGATGCATTGGCTTCTCGCGGTGTGTCCGACGTGTATGATGCCGGTGTTCTTGCATTCCCCGGTGTCGTTGCGCTCAACGTGGATCTGCATCGCTACCTCCGGCTCCTGCAGTCGGTTGACATCGAGCGGCCCCTTCCCATCAACGTGAACCTGATGATACCCGCACCGAGCAAGCTCGCGGATTCGCTGACGAGCAATGGGCCCTTTGATCCGGTGTTATCGCCCCGTCTGCGTATCACCCATCTCAAACTTTTCGCCGACGGTGCACTCGGGAGCCGCGGAGCGGCGCTCTCACACAGATACGCAGACGATCCAACGACAAGTGGCGTGCTCCGTATGATCCGGAACGACATTTACGAGTGGGCAAGGCGGGCGCTCGATGTAGGCTTGAGCGTAGCGACCCACGCGATCGGCGACGAGGCGGTCCGGCAGACACTGGATGCGTATGATCGGCTGCTCGATGAGGATGTCGAGCTGGATCCCGGTCGCCTTCGCATCGAGCACTTCTCGTACGCTCGCGCCGAGGATTTCGAGCGCGCGGCCGCACTCGGTGTCGTGCTTTCGATTCAATCCAACTTCAACTCGCCACCAACTGAGTCCCCCACGTTTGGTGAGCGCCGCGTTGGCTCACCCGGCAGCCGGCGCGTGTATGCCTGGCGGGCGCTTGGCGAGATGGAGGCGACACTCGCAGAGGGATCAGACTACTTCACGACACCTGGTCCCCCGCTGATGAGTTTTCACACGGCGCTTACCCGGGTCAATGGATTCGGTATGTGGGGAGAGGGCAGAGCTGGGCGGATTCCCGCCTTCCGGCTGGCCACCACGTGGTTCCCGGCTGAAGGCGGTCAGGCACGCACGGGTACGGTGTCGGCAGGTGAGCCAGCCAACCTCGTCATCCTCTCCGCCGACCCTTTGACAGTGGCCGAGGATTCATTGCTCGGTATTCGGGTGCTCGCCACGTTTCGGCAAGGTAAGCTGGTGTACGACGATGGGCTCATTGTTGGGGACAACTCGTGGCGGGTGAGACCATGACGGCGTACCGGTACGTGGTGCTCGGCGCGGGACGCCAGGGTACGGCGGCGGCGTACGACCTAGCGCTTCGAGGCAACGCGAAAGAGGTCTTGATCTTGGATGCCGTACCGGGACGAGCGCAAACGGCTGTGCGCTGGATCCACTCCCGGCTCTCCCGTGCGAACGTGGTTGTTGATCTTGCGGCGGGGAGTCTGGACGTGCGCGACTCCGAGGGGCTCCGAGATCAGCTGCGCGGGGCGGATGCCGTGATCAGCGCCGTGCCCTATGAGTTCAACCTCGACGTGACCCGGGCCGCGATCGACATCGGAGTGAACCTGTGCGACCTCGGCGGACATCCGGAAACCACGTCACAGCAAGTCGAGCTCGATGCCGAGGCCCGCAGCGGCGGCATAACAGTGGTGCCGGACTGTGGGCAAGCTCCCGGGATGGCCACCACGCTGATGACGCTCGCCCTGCGTATGGTCCCAACCCCGGAAACGCTCGAGGTTTGGGATGGAGGCTTACCGCTCGATCCGACGCCCCCTCTCTTCTATCGTCTGACGTTCGCGATCGAGGGGTTGACGAACGAGTATGACGGGCCCTGCTACAACCTCCGCAACGGTGAGCTGGTGGCCCTCGAAGCCCTGACCGAGGTACAAACGGTCGACTTTCCGCCACCGCTCGGTCGCCTCGACGCGTTCCTTGCCTCCGGTACCGGAGCCACTTTTCCCAAGACATTTCAACCGGTTCTACGCGAGTTTACCAGCCGTGTCGTCCGGCATCCTGGCCACCTAGCTGCCATCCGACTGCTCAAGTCACTCGGTCTCTTTTCCCTCGAGCCGGTTCGGGTGGGCAACCAACTCATCGTGCCGCGGCGGGTGACGGAACGCCTGCTCGAACCGCTGCTCGTCGGATCGGAGCCGGTGCGCGACATCGTCGTTGTTCGGGTGCACTGTGTGGGATCTGATGGCGGGGCTGGCGTTCGCGCCGAGGTCGACCTGATGGTGCACTACGATGAAGAGCTCGGCCTGTCGGCAATGCAACAGTGCACGGGCTTCGATGCGGCAATTGTAGCGGCGATGCTTGCTCGTGGTGAGCTGAAGAAGGGGGTTTCGGTAAGAGAGGTTTCGGTAGATCCGCACGCCTACGTGCGCGAGCTCGCGGCGCTCGGCATGAACGTAGAACATCGCCTTCTTCAGCTGCATCCGGTCTGAAACGCGTGCTCACCAGCCGTCGATTGCGTTGTTCAAGAGCGCGGCGAGTTCGCGAACATATGGCTCCTGGAACATGCTTCTCTCGGGAGCCTCGATGTAACGCAACTCGTACTCACCACAGAGAATTCCTTGCCACGATTCATAGTGTTTTACCGCTCCCGTTCCGTCCACGTGCCCGATCACCAGCGCTGCGCCGACATACGGCTTTGGCCGATACATCCGGCACGCGCGCTGTGCCCAATCATCCACAACAGATGTCGTGATCGGCCGTTGCAGCGCAGGGTAGATCACCGAAAGCACCCGATGCCTGGTCCGACGCACAACCCGGCGCAACACCCTCTGACCGTGTGTTCGGAGGTAGGGCGCCCAGTGGCGCAACTCCGCGGATCGCAGCGAGCCGACGTGTCTTCGGATCTTTGAAATGAGGTCAACTCGGGTGGCGTTTTGCGGTGCTTCACCGCCCGGCAAGTCAGGATCGAGCAGTATCAACAGGGGGACGGTCTCCCCGAGCGCGTGTAGCTGTTGCGCCATCTCGAACGCCACGAGCGCACCAAAGCAGTATCCGCCCAGCAGATACGGCCCGTGCTCCTGCACCCTGCGGATCGCTGTGACATGGTGGGTGGCAAGATCTTCGACGGTGGTCCCAAACGGCTGCCGGGCCGGTGACTGCACCGCCACCAACGGGCGGTCTCGCTCCATCCGGCTTGCGAGACGGCCATAGTGCAATACCTGTCCCCTATGCGCATGCACGAGAAAGCATGGCGCCCGAGTGCCGGATTGTAGAGGGATCAGTGTATCGCGCGGCGCACACTGTCGGAGCCGATCGGCCAATTGCGCAATCGTGCGTACGTTCAGAAAAACACCGCTCGACAGATCTTGGCTGAACTCGTCGTTGACCTTTGCCAGCAGTCGCAGCAGCAAGAGGGAATCAAAGCCGAGGTCAAAGAGATCGTCCTCTGCTCCAACAGTTGTAATCCCCAACAGCGAGCCGCAGATCTCGACCAGTGCGCGTTCGACGTTATCCCTGGGAGACACGAAGGGCGTATCTTGCGACGGCCGCGCGTTGGACGGAGTGGGTAGATCCCGTCGTCTGATCTTTCCATTATCGTCGACGGGGATTTCGTCGAGCACGACGAATGCGGTTGGAATCATCCTCGTCGGTAACGTCTCGGCCAAGGCACGTCTCAACGCGCTCGAGGTCGGTGGTGAATTGACTGCAACGACGTATCCCACGAGACGGGTATCCCCGGCTTCACTTGGGTGCGAAACCACCACTGCGTCGACGACACTGGGCAGCGCTCTGATCTCTCGCTCGATTTGCTGCAGATCCACGCGTCGTCCGCGGATCTTGATTTGGTAATCCCGTCGGCCGAGGTACTCGAGACACCCATCCGTTCGAAAGCGACCGAAATCACCGGTTCTATAAGTGCGTTTTCCCTTAGCACCGTTTGGTCGACGAAACCGCTCGCTAGTCAGTTTTGGGCGGTTCCAGTACCCGAGCGCGAGGTAGCGGCTCCGCACGGCGATCTCACCGATCTGCCCTGCGGTCACTTCGATCCCAAACTCATCGATAAGGATCGTCTCCATGTCGTCCGTTGGGTACCCAATCGGAATGAGGCCGCCGGCTAGCTCCATGTCATGATCGATGAAGTACTGGCGTGTTAATCCTGTTTCAGTGGCTCCCATCCCGTTAACGAGGACACACTGCGCGCCGAAGTGCTTTCGATACGCTTCAATGTGGTGGTGGTGAACCTGATCCCCTTCGAGACGGATAATGCGGAGACTTGGAAACGGTACTCCGGTCTCAACGAGGTGCTGAAAAACCGTTGGGACGGAATGAAGGATCGTGAGCTTCCGCTCCTTGATGAGGGACGCAAGCGCATTGAATCCCAATCGTCGCAGATCGAATGGATAGCACGTCGCGCCGTTCAGCAGGGCGCAGAAAAGGCTCGAGACCGATCCGCTGAATGCCGGTGATTGCAATAATGTGAGGCGGTCGGCCCGACGGATCTCCAGGCTATTGGTGTAGCGCATCACATTGTGGAGCACATTGCGATGATTGTCGACCACACCTTTCGGTTGTCCTGTGGTCCCCGACGTGTAGTAGATGTACGCGAGACTGTCCGGCCCGATAGGAAGCTCAGGTGCGGCATCGGACAGAGACTGATCGAGCGCGTCGACATCACAGACAGGGAGACCGTTTGAGAGATTCCGCGCGAGCCCGGCACTGCTCCCATTCGATACGATCAAGCTGGACCCGGAGTCGAGCAGAATGGCTCGCAGCTCCTCTGTCGAGGATGCGGGATCGAGCGGCACGTAGTGCCGACCGGCTTTCAACACACCGAGGATTGCTGCGATGTGATCCACGCCCTGGGGCAGGAGAATTGCAACGGAGGTCGCGTGAGGGATCCGGTGACGGACGATCGCCATCGCGATGCGATTCGCGTATCGGTCGAGCGCATCGTACGTCAAGCACCGCTCTTCGCTCCACACCGCCACGGATTGCGGAGAGTGGCGAACCTGCTTGGCGAAGCGGTCCGGAATCGACTGCTCGATCTCTCGTCTATCGAACGGTACGAACCCTGTATCGGCTTGCTGCACCTTTTACTCTCAAGCGGTGGGATTTAACGATGGCCGCCCAGGGTGGCAGGGTACGTGCCCCCGATGCTGTAATCCGTCTTCGTAAGTGGCTAGAGTGCGCCGAGCGATCGGAATTCGCCGTGCTATGTTGTTGCCACACGATAGCTTGTGGTGTCCGTACACGACCTGCCCGGCAGGTCGATCTAGGCGGCCGCCCAGCCGGGGCTGGCATCGGTAACCAGTCGGGGAGTCGCGGTGCGGTAGGCGCAAGGACGGGATGTGAGGCGCTCATCCTACGAGCCGTGGTGGTGTGGTCTTCGTCTCCATCGTGCCCGCCAGTAGAGGATTCCACCAAACAGAATGAAGCCGCCAGTGCCCCCGAGCACCTTGAGCTCGAAGAGCAGCGGATCGGTGTCGCCAGGTGGCGGGATGACCGCGACAGCCATAGCGAACAATGTGAGTAGCAGGCCACTAAGGCCAATCAGATGGGCCACAATTGGCAGCCCGGTACCTCGTTCGTTCGCCTCTCGGCGTCGAAACAAGAGATAGGAGAGAAAGAGGTAAACGTAGGGGATGAAGTACAGCAAGATCATAGTGTCGAGGAGGATCAGATAGGCCTTCTCGACGGTTGTGCCTTCGCCGAGCACGGACAGGATGAGGAAAATGGTAGCGAGCACGCCCTGGGTGAGAATCGCAACGTGGGGCGTCTTCCATTTCGGATGGATGCGTCCAAATGCCGGCGGAAAATAGCGGTCGATACCGATGGCAAAGGCGACACGGGCCGGTCCCGCTAGCCAGGCGCCAACCCCCCCGATGTTTCCGAGCACATAGAGCGCCGCGGCAACCGCCGCGATCCACACGAGACTCTCGCCGAGCCTGCCGGCGCCAGCCGCTGTAGCCTGAAGAAAGCCGGACACGATGTTGATGTCACCGCTTGGCACGAGCCAGAGCACGGCTCCGGTCCCGATGATGTACAGCGAGGCGATGACGGGAACCGAGATTAAAAGGGAGCGCGGGAGATTGCGTCGCGAATCCGTCACCTCGTCCGCCATCGTCGATGACAGCTCGATGCCTGAAAAGGCGAAAGCTATCGAGGCCCAGAGGTTTACCTGGGCGAAGTTCCTGAGGTTGGGCGTCAGCTGTTCGAATGCAAAGCTGTTGGCTGGTGGTTGACGGATGGCGACGAGCAGCGCAATGCCGATGAGCACCAGGCCCGGAACAGCTGCGGCAATCCCTCCGATGTTCTCGAGCCACTTTCCGGTTCCGACTCCAACGACATTGAGGATGATGGCGAGCCAGAGGGCCGTCATCGTCGCAACGAGCACATAGCTCCAACTCTCACCCAAACCGCTTTCACCTCGACCCACGACGTAGGTGGCAATGACGGCGGTGGACATGAGCAGGTTTGCGGGATACAAGATATTGTTCACCCAGTAACACCAGCCACAGAGAAATCCGTGTCCGTCGCCAAATGCCCGTTTGGTCCAAAAGTAGAGACCACCCTCTTTCGGAAAGCGCGACGACAAGTAACCAACGGCAACACTCAGGGGCAGAAAGAAAAAAAGGGCGGCCAACACCCACAGCGTGAGAGCGCTCGGGCCCGTGGCAGCCGAGGTGGCGAGCCAGCGGAGGCTGAGCACCGCGACAATGTTGAAGAGTACGAGGTCCCGGAGCTTGAGCGCTTTCGCCAGGCTCGGCGGTGAGTCGCCCTGATCGGTGAGAGACCTCACGCCTCGAGATAGATCTTGTTCGGGTCCAAGATGTCTCGCAGGATACGGAGCTCGTCGGAAGTGGGGGGCTCAGTCTGGTTGAGTGGATTCCTTACTTCGAGCTCCCAACCAACCTGCTGTTGCACCTCATCCGGTTTCACGTTGGGATAGACAGCGTCCAGCTCGAGCTCGCCCGTTGTCGTGTTGGCGGCGAGTAGGGCCTTGTCCGTAATCACCTTGACCGGTCCGGCACCAGGCATGCCGAGCTCGGCACGGGAGCGACCCTGGTAGCGGTGTCCGGGGCTCGTGTGGAAATCTACGGTCGCCGGAAAGGCACGCTTGCTGAGGCGGCTCATCACTAGCGTACGGTGGGCATGCGTCGCGATCTCAGCGGCGCCCCCGCTTCCTGGGAGACGCACCGTCGGGTGGCTGTACGAGCCGATCGTGGTGGTGTTGATGTTACCGTACTGATCGATCTGCGCACCCCCCAGAAAGCCCACCTCGATGAGCCCGTTCTGTAGAAAGTACTGAAAGACATCGGCGATGCTCACGACCATCAATGCTCCCGTTACCAGACACGGATCACCAATCGAAACGGGCAAACGGGAAGGGGTTGCACCGACGGCCCCTGATTCGTAGATGAGTGTAAGCCCTGGCGCGTGGGTAGCCCGGGCGAGGTTGCACGCGAGATTGGGCAGCCCGATGCCGACAAAAACTACCTCCCCGTCGCGCAGCTCCCGCGCAGCCATCACCGTCATCAGCTCACTCGGCGTGTAGCCGTCAGTACCCATAATTCACACCTTCACAGACTGCCGACGTGGACCGGAGGCGATCGGTGAGATCAGGTTGCCGTGCCATGTAGGTTTTTCGGTCGGGGACTCCGAAGACCCACTCGTCCAGATACGCCTGCAGCCGTCCAGGATCACGGGAGATCCCCTCCCATGCGAGGTAGAAATCGTTGTCTCGATCGTAGTAGCCCTGCACGTACGAGGGGTGCGCGCCCCACGGTTCTGCTACTACGGCATCAACGATCATCCCGGGGATGATCGTGCGGTTGGGATCGGACCGGATGATGACTTCATCCACGACTTGCTCTACGACCACAATAACCCGTTTGGCGGCAAACGCTGCTTCCTTCTGAACCCCGGTTAGCCCCCAAATCTGTGTGTTGCCTTTGGCGTCCGCGCGTTGCGCGTGCACGATGGTCACGTCGGGCTCGAGCGCAGGGACCGCCGCGAGCTGTTCACCCGTGAATGGACAGGTGATACGTCGGATGTTCGAACTGACGTTTGGCAGATCGGTTCCCATGTAATTGCGCAGGATACCGAACGGGACATGCGCGGCGCCGGCTGCGATACGTACCACCATCCCGAAGTGGGAGTACTCGTCAATCTCGAGTCGTTCACCCTGCACGCGCTCCACGGCGCGGCGAAACGCATGGAGTGATCCGGCACCGGGGTTACCTGCCCATGAGAAGATGAGCTTCCGGGCGCACCCGGCGGCGATCATCTGGTCGTAAACGACGTCCGGGGTAAGTCGGCAGAGCGTGAGATCTTTGCGACCCTGACGGATGATCTCGTGTCCCGCCGCAAAGCAGATGAGATGTGTGAACCCTTCGATCATGACAGTATCGCCGTCGTTGACGTACGTCGCGATCGCATCGCGCATCGGGAGGACCTTGCTCATGACGCTTCGAGAAGACACTCCTCGAGAATCTTGAGTCCGGTATCGACGTCGTAGGCATTGACGACGAGCGGGGGAGCCAAGCGAATGGTGCTGCGACCGGCGGCCAGGAGCAGGAGCCCTTTGTGAAACGCAGCCTGGACAATCGACCGGGCCACCGCTTCATCGGGTTCACGCGTCCTGCGGTCTTTCACCAGTTCGATTCCGATCATCAGACCGAGTCCCCGCACGTCGCCGACTCGCCCGGAAACGGTGGCGAGTCTCTTCGCGCCGGCGAGCAACCGCTCTCCCATTTCGCGCACGTTTTGAAGTAACTCTTTCTCTACGATCTCCAGGGTCGCCAACGCTGCGGCGCAGCTCACCGGGTTGCCGCCGAATGTCGACCCGTGGGCCCCGCGGTCCCATTTGGTGACACTCTCTTTCGCGATAATGGCGCCGATCGGCATGCCCGAACCCAGACCCTTGGCTGAGAGTAGGATATCAGGCTCGATCCCGGCGTACTCGGATGCAAACATGCGGCCGGTTCGTCCAATCCCGCATTGCACCTCATCGCACACCAACAGGATTCCATAGCGATCGCACAGCGTCCGGAGGCTTTGGAGGTATTCAGACGGAGGGACGACGTAGCCACCCTCTCCGAGGACCGGCTCCACGAAGAGGGCCGCCACGTCCCGCGGATCGACCTGCTGTGCGAAGAGATCGTCTTCGATGGCCGATACACAAAACATGTTGCAGTCCGGATAAGTCTTGGCATAGGCGCAGCGGTAGCAGTAGGCGTATGGAACGTGGTGCACCCCCGGGAGGAACGGACCAAACCCGGCCCGTTGTGTGACCTTGCTCGAAGTGAGACTCATCCCTCCGTAGGTTCGGCCGTGAAAGGCACCTTTGAAAGCCAGCAACGCTGGGCGTCTCGTGGCATTTCTCGCGAGCTTGATCGCGCCTTCCACGGCTTCGGTGCCGGAGTTGGTGAGAAAGACGCGCTTCTTGCTCTTGCCGGGTGCTAGGCTGGCGAGTCGCTCGGCCAGCGCGGCCATGCCTTCGTAGTAAAAATCGGACCCACAAATGTGGAGAAACTTCTCGGCGGCATCCTTGACGGCCTGTACCACGGTGGGGTGTCCGTATCCCGTCGACACTACTGCAATACCCGCCATGAAGTCCAAAAAACGGTTCCCGTCGACGTCTTCAACCATGGCGCCACGCCCACCGGCCACGACCAGCGGATACTCCTTGAGGTAGCAAGTCGATGTCCATGCTCGGTCGCGGGCAACGATTTCCCGGGCACGAGGCCCCGGCGGTGGCACATTGATCCTCGGGTAGTCAGGCATTGGCGCCTTCGGTAATCACCGTTCGACACTGCTCTCTCATGAACTGTGCGACATAATAGGGTCCACACCCACCCTTGCCGGTAGAGCCAGAGCCTTTCCATCCACAAAACGGCTGCGCTCCAGGCCAAGCTCCAGTGGTCGAGCCGGTTCGTTTGTTTGCATAGCAAACACCGGCTTCGATTTCGTCGAAGAAGCGATCGAGTTCCGCTTGATTGCGCGAGAAGATTCCAGCGGTGAGACCGTATTCGGCTTTGTTTGTCTCAGCAATTGCCTCATCCAGTGACTCGACCTCACCGATCGCCAATAAAGGGACGAACAACTCATCCCGGAACAGGGAGCTGGAGAGTGGAAGCGACGCCACAGTAGGAGCGAGGAAGTACCCCTTGTCGAATGGCGTGTCGGTGATGCGATGGCCACCCAATAGAATCTGTCCTTCGCGTCGGGCCTGCGACACCGCGTGCTCAAAGCGCTCTACAGCGCGTTCGTTGATCACGGGGCCAAAGAACACGTCGCGTTGGGTTGGATCTCCAATCTTGAGCGACTTTACGAGCCGCAACAGATGGTCGAGAAACGGCCGAGTCACGGAACGCTGGACGTAGACACGGGAGGTAGCGCTGCACTTTTGATTTTGGAGTCCGTATGCGGAACGTGTGACCCCCATCGCGGCTGCTTCGAGATCTCCGCTCTCCAAAACGATCGTTGCGTTCTTGCCACCCATCTCCAGCAGGCATGGCTTGACCCAAGATTTGCTGAGACCCTGGTAGATCCGCAAACCAACCTTCTTCGATCCCGTGAAAACGACGCCATCCACCCTTCGGTGCTGCCACAGCGCGTCGCCCATCTCTGGCCCCCGTCCACTGAGATAGCCAAACACATCCGCTGGAACTCCCGCGTCACGATAGATCTCATAGAGTCGAAGCCCGGTCCAGGGTGTGTCCTCTGCCGGTTTGAAGACCACGGCGTTACCCGCTACCAATGCAGCTGACGACATCCCAGCCGATAGCGCCAACGGAAAGTTGAATGGCGAAATGCACACAAACACGCCATATGGTCGCAGCACATCGGTATTTCGCTCGATTGGAGTGATCTTCGCCATGGTGCGAACGAACCCATTGGCATCTTCCATTTGCGAGCAGTAGTAATCAATCAGATCTGCCGACTCTTCGGCGTCGCCCATCGATTCCAACCGACTCTTGCCCACCTCCAGGCTCATGAGCGCGGCAAGCTCAAACTTGTGCTTGCGGATCAACTCAGCGGCGCGCCGAAGTATTTCGACACGATTGGTCCAGGACATCCGTCGCCACTGCCGGGCTCCCACGCGTGCGGCGGACACTGCTCGATCAACTTCGGCGGCGCCCGCAGCGGCGAAGTGGCCAAGGACGAAACCGCTATCGATTGGGCTGACGTCGACAATCGGAGCGTGGGATCCCGGAACGGCTCGCCCGTCTATGTACAGCCTGTGCTCCTTCCCAGACTGCTGACGGATCTTCGCGAGCGCGTTGTCGAATTGCTCGTGAAACGCGGTGAAATCGACGTCCGCTGAGGTATACGTGATCTTTGGTGCCGAATTCATATGCGGATCTCCCCGCCAGTTCGGTTAACGCTCTGACGACTTCACCATACGAAGACCGAAGACCCTCTGTACCGCTTTGGTGAGTGCCGCTTCGAAGCGGTGTACGATCTCGTCTATCTGCTCGGTTGTTACCACGAAAGGGGGAGCGAGACACACCAGGTCCCCGTTCACACCGTCCACATGACCAACGTTCGCCCATACGATAAGTCCCGCGCTCCGTGCGGCTTCCACGAAGGTCTCGGCAAATCTGGCTTCCCGAGGAATTGGCGCTTTGGTTTGCCTGTCGCGGACGAACTCGATACCGGCAAGCAAACCGCGGCCACGGACATCACCCACATGAGGTAGCTCACCTAGGGCGCTGAGACGCTCGTGAAAGGTGATACCGAGATCAGCACAACGGTGGAGCAGTCCGTGTGCTTGGAGATAATGAATTGCTGCCAAACCCGCAGCACAGGCGATTGGGTGATGAGAATAGGTTTGTGCGTGCAGTAAGCTGCCCGACCCAGCGGCCAAGACGTCCAGAATACGAGTCGGTGCCACCACGGCGGAAAGGGGTGCATAGCCACCGGTGAGACCCTTCCCCAGAATCAAAATGTCGGGGGTGACCTCGTAGTGCTGCACGGCAGTCCAAGCTCCGGTACGACCCACACCGGTCAGCACTTCGTCCGCGATATACAAGATGTCATGACGGTCGCAGACCTCTCGCACATGTCGATGAAAGTCATTGGGTGGCACGGAGACGCCCGTCGAGGAGCCGCCGATAGGCTCCAGGATGACGGCTGCCACGCTTTCCACTCCTGCAGAATGAACCGCCTCCTCCACACCTGCTCCGCTGCACGTTGGGCACAACGGCGCCCGGCCGTTGCACTGACAGCGATACGGCATGGGCGCCGGCGAGCGTACCACCTCAATCATCCAGTCGTGAAAGTATGATTTGTAGTGTTCCCGCGCAGACGCGGACAGTGCAAGGAGAGTGTTACCGTGATACGATGGACGAAGTGCGACGACGGTTCGCTTGCTGGTTTTCCCGCGCTCGCTCCAGTACTGGCGCGCCAACTTGAGAGCTGCCTCAACCGCTTCGGAGCCACTACTGAGGAAGTACACTTTGTCGAGGTCACCCGGACACCGTGCTGCTATGGCGGCGGCCAGCTCCTCGGCAGGGCGATTGGTGAACGCGGTTGCGTTGACATACGCAATCTTGCGGGCCTGGTCCGCCATTGCATCCGCGACTTCACGCACTCCATGGCCGAGGTTGGCCACGAATGCGCCACCACAAGCGTCCAAGTACCGATTCCCATCGCCGTCGTACACATAGCATCCTTCCCCGTGTGATACGATCGGAAAGTCGCCGGTGAGACGACGGTAAAAGACCGCTGTCTCGGGATATCGATGAGTGGTCACCTTGGATATGTACGCGGCTCATGATGAAGGCTAGAATTGGAACCGGCGAAGAGGAGCCGGACCCCAAAACTGGGGAAATGTGCTCGTCCTTCGAATCGTTCGCCAGTGGGTGTGTGCCGTTCATGGGATTAGCGGAAGAGGCGGGAGGGGGCGTTCGCGGGCGAAAATTGAGTCGCAGCGGTATCGACGATCACCTTCTCGTTGTAGGAGACGCCTCAATGACCACTCGTAGCGGGGTTCTCATTGTGCTGTTTCTTGGGCTGGCGCTCGCTTTTTGTGAGCGCGCAGACGGCCAGCAACCCGCACGCGCGCGAAACTTGGGGATCCCGTTACTGGGTGTGCCCGGGCCCAACAATGGCATCACCGACGTGACCGGTGTGGAGGTAGGTCACGCAACCATCATTCGGGGGAGTGGACGGCTCGTCGTTGGGCATGGACCCGTGCGAACCGGTGTGACAGCCATTTTCCCGCGTGGGCGCACGGGCAGCGATACCTCCTTCGCCGCGTGGTTCACGCTCAACGGAAACGGTGAGATGACCGGAACCACTTGGGTGCGGGAGTCGGGGATTCTCGAAGGCCCCGTCTTGATCACTAACACACATAGCGTCGGGGTGGTACGCGATGCCGTCATCGAGTGGATGGTCAACAATCGACCCGGGTTCCTCTGGGCGCTGCCGGTGGTCGCCGAGACGTGGGACGGCGATCTGAATGACATCAACGGTTTCCACGTCACCCGTGAACACGCTTTTGTGGCGATGGACAGCGCGCGATCAGGGCCAGTGGTAGAGGGAAACGTAGGCGGTGGGACGGGCATGATCTGCCACGAGTTCAAGGGCGGAATTGGCACAGCGTCCCGTGTGCTGGCAGACGGAGGCGGCTATACGGTTGGCGTTCTCGTGCAGTGCAACTACGGACTTCGCCGTCAATTGACGGTGGCGGGTGCACCCGTGGGGCAGGTGATCACGGACCTCCGCCCGTGTATCGCCGGGAGCGAGACACCAACCCAACGTTGGCTACGCGACGAACCGGGTTGTGACATGTCGGTCCCGATGCCCTCACGAGATCAAGAGCGGGGCTCGATCATCGTGGTCGTTGCGACGGATGCACCGCTGCTGCCACACCAACTCGAGCGCATGGCCAAGCGCGTTGCGCTCGGCATCGCACGCGTCGGTGGAATTGGCGGAAACTCCTCAGGCGATATCTTCATCGCCTTCTCTACCGCAAACCGCGGTGCGCTTAGTACTCCGGGCGTCGCTGCCGTCGAAATGCTGGCGAACGAACGGATCAATCCGTTCCTCGAGGCCACGGTCGAAGCGACCGAGGAGGCCATTCTCAATGCGATGCTCGCAGCTGAAACGATGACGGGGGTGGATGACTACCGGGTATGGGCGCTGCCACACGACCGGCTGAAGCAGGTTCTCCGAACCTACGGCAGACTCCGGGATGATTCGAGGTGACCACCCAAGCGACGGAGGTACTCGCGGTCCCAAGCAGCGAGCAAACTCTCTCTGGGGGCGAACGGACCGGGCACGTAACCACTGGAAGCGATTCCGGCCTGGCTTCGCTGACATATGTCCCAGTCCTGCCGGTTAGTCATATCCCAGAATTCCACAGCGTCGTCAGGATTGAATGCCGGCAGTTGCTTGGAGTCCGGATGGAAGAGCCACTCGCACGAAACGCTGGTCCGGTCAGGCGCCTGCGGCTTCAATGTGTGCACCATGACGTAGTCGGGGTGAACACTGAGTAGCATGTTTGGGAAGATGGAATAGTAGTACACCCGACGCTGATCGGCTTCACTCAACGCTCCAACGAGCGCACCACACATTTTCCCGCTCATCGTCATGCTCGCCACCTCATCACGGAGCAGCATGAACCCGCCGAGCACCGGTCCCTCACTCAGGTCGTTCTCGCCGCTCAGGTACGGTGTGAGCTTGACGAGCTTCGGATGGATCATCGGACAGTGCAGGCACTCGGAGAAGTTGAGAAAGATCAACTTCCAATTAGCTGCGACGTCATATTCGATCCGGCGGAACGAGTGCAACGCCTCGAGAGAGCGATGGGAAAACCGCCGGATCACCGGCGCGAGCCATGCCGAGAGGGGATCCGGCTCTATCGCGAGATTAACGAAGAGGAAGCCGGCCCATCTTTCAAGTGCCACCGGTCGCAGGGGGTAATCCTGCTTGTCAAACCCCGGGACATCCTCCATATGCGGCGCCTTGAGGAGATTGCCGTCCAGCCCATACGTCCAGGCGTGATACGGGCATTGAATCGTCGACGGCAGCTGGCCACGCTCCTCGCGGCAGAGCAGTGTTCCTCGGTGTCGACACACGTTGTGGAACGCGCGGACGGCTTCGTCAGACCCTCGGACAACCAGCACCTTATCTCGTCCGGTTACGACCTGCCGATACGCTCCAGGTGCCTGGAGGTCTGCCGCCCGGCCCGCATACAGCCACTGGTGCGCGAAGACTTGGTGTTGTTCGATATCGAACACGTTGTGGGACGTGTAGAAATGGCCGGAAAGGGTCATGGATCCGGCACGGTAGGTGAGTTCGGTCTTGACGAACGTCATCGGGTCTTCAGGTCCCTTAGTATGGTCCGCGCCACGTTGCGTGCGGAATAGCCCACCAGCCCACCGCCGGGGTGCGTAGCGGGTCCACAGAGGTAAAGGCCACCGATGGGGGTCCGGTAATCTGCCCAACCTGGGACGGGTCGCATGAAGAGAATTTGATCGAGCGCCATCTCGGTATGGTAGAGGTTTCCCTCTGGAGAACCGAATCCGTTCTCGAGGTCCTTGGGTGTAAGAACTTGTCGGGCGACCACGGAGTCTCGAAGCTCGGGCGCAAACTCGGCCAGCGTGCCAAGCACATGATCCCCGAGCCGGTCCCGGGCAGCATCCTCCCACGAATCCCCACGCAGGTCATACGGCGCATACTGCATAGTGATGGATACTACGTGCTTTCCGGCAGGGGCGAGACCGGGGTCGGCGATCGAAGGAATCGTGACCGTGAGGTGTGGCCTCTGCGACATCCGACCGTATTTGGCGTCGTCGTAGGCACGCTCGAGATAGTCCAGACTTGGTCCGATCGAGATGAGGCCTCGAAAGCCATGCTCGCCTCCGTTTCCCAGTCCGGTGAATTGGGGTAATGCGTCGACGGCGAGATTCACCTTTGCCCAGGCGCCACGGCTTCGGATCGTGCGCACCGCTCCCAAGAACTCCGGGTCGAGCAGTACGGGGTCCACCAGGGTGAGGAAGGTGTGTTGAGGGCTAGCTGCCGAGACGATAATCCGGCTATGAATCGTGTCTCCAGATTCCGTGGCTACCCCGGTGACTCTATCATCCACCGCGAGGATGGCTTTGACCGTGGTCGTGTGCCGCAGAGAACCACCCGCTTCCGTGACGGATTGCGTGAGCGCACGTGCAGCAGCCGCGGGCCCGCCACGAAGTAACCCACGTGGTCGGGGAAGGCCCGGCTCGGCACCGACCATGTGGTGCAGTAAGAGAAATGCAGTCCCTCCCGAGCGCGGACCCTGGGTGAAATGGTTTACACCGAGTGCCCCGAGCGTTCCCTTGAGCAAGTCCGATTCGAACCAGTCGTCGAGGAGCTCCGCCACGGACATGGGGAGGGCCCGCATCAACGTCACCATGTCTTCTTTGCCGAGTCGGCGAAGTCGCCATGCGTGTGGGGCGAGCGCTAGCATGTCCCGGGTGGAAGAGGTGATGGGTTGTGGGGGTGGTGCTCGGTAGAGGTGCTCGAGGAACACGCTGAACCGATGCATCTGCGCTGCAAACGATGGCCAGCGCTCTGCATCGCGAGCTGACAACTGGCGGATGGCTTCGATCGCGCGATCCTGGTCCCGCCACATGAGCAGCGGGGGCGCATCGTGAGACAGCGCCGCCATTGCCGGATTGGGACGGACGAACGCAAGGCCGTGTCGTGACAGGTTGAGATCACGCGCCAGAAACGGTGATATCAAGTCATCGTGCGATGCGGCGTCGATGCGAAATCCTGGAGCGATTTCCATCGTGCGTGCCTCGCCACCGGGCTCGGAGGCGTCGTCGAGCACAAGCGTGCGGAGTCCTGCCTTGACCAAGTATCCTGCTGCGGCGAGTCCTTCGAGGGTCGCCCCGATGACGATCACGTCCCACGCGCGATCGGTCATCGCCTACGATCCTGAAGCACAGCCATCGCGGCCAGACGGCCAGATGCCCCCATCACACCACCTCCAGGATGGGTGCCGGAACCGCACTGGTAATACCCCCGCAGCGGCGTTCGGTAGTTCGCCCAACCGGCCGCCGGTCGCAGAAAGAAGAGTTGGTGCAGCGACAGCTCACCCTGGAAGATGTTGCCTTCGGATAGGCCCGTGATGCGTTCGATATCCAGGGGGGTGAGAACCTGACGGTGCATGATGGCAGACTTCAAGTTCGGGGCGAATGTGGACACCGTGTCGATCACGGCATCTCCCAAATCCTCACGTCGCTCATCCGTCCATCCCCCATTGAGCGCGTACGGAGCGTATTGCACAAAGATCGACATCACGTGCTTTCCGGCGGGTGCCATTGCGGGGTCGATCATCGACGGAATCACCATGTCGAGGTACGGGCGGCGTGAGAACTCCCCATACTTGGCGTCGTCGTACGCCCGTTCCAGGTACTCTACACTCGGGCTGATCGAAATGGCGCCGCGGTGATGTGGGCCAACTCCGGGAAGACAAGTGAAGTTGGGGAGCTCGCTCAACGCGAGGTTCACCTTCGCGGATGAGCCACGGAACTTCATTCGCTTGACGCTGTTCACGAGATCGGTGGGAAGTTCGTTTGGGTCAACGAGCTCCAGGAACGTGCGTCGCGGGTCGAGGCTCGAGATGACGACGTCGCCAGCGATCTCCGACCCATCGTCGAGAACAACGCCGGCGGTCTTCCCTCCCTTTCCGACCACGCTGACTACCCCAGCGTTGGTTCGCACTTCGGCACCAAAGCCGCGCGCCGCAGAGGCGATGGATTCGCTCACGCTACCGGTCCCACCCTTGGCGAACCCCCATGCGCGAAACGCACCGTCGATTTCACCCATGTAGTGGTGTAGCAGCACGTAGGCGGTACCAGGGGAGCGCGGTCCGAGAAAGGTCCCGATGATGCCGCTGGCTGACTTGGTTGCCTTGAGCGGCTCGCACTCAAACCACTCATCGAGATAGTCGGCGGAGCTCATGGTCATCAACTTGAACAGCGCGTAGAACTTCTCCTCGCCAAGGCCGGAGAAGTGCTGCCCTAGGCGCAACAATCCACGGAGATCTCGCGGGCTGAGCGAGGTGGGGTCAGGCGGAACCATGCTGAGGATCGGTTTGACCGCGAAGGCCATGTGGTGCATAAGGCGACCAAACTCTTCCATCGCCTCCACGTCTCGTGGGGAATGCCGGAACAACTCGCGACGGGTTTGATCCGGGTCGGCCCAAGACGCGAGGTAACCGTTGTCGGGAAGGGGCGTGAGCGTGCTTTCGAGGGGCAGGATGTGCAACCCGTGACTTGGGAGGTCGAGGTCGCGAACGATCTCCGGGCGAAGGAGGCTCACTACGTAGGAAAAAACTGAAAACTTGAATTCCGGGAAAACCTCCTCCGTGATCGCTGCCCCTCCGACCCGCTCCCGGCGCTCCAGCACCACGACACGCCAGCCCGCTCGCGCAAGGTATGCCGCCGCCACCAGGCCGTTGTGTCCACCTCCAATCACGATTGCGTCGTAGCCGCTGGGCAAGGCAAACCTCGTCTGGTGCAGGTCTTAGCTTTCGTGCATGGGCCGGCCCGGGAGAGAGATGTCACCCCACGGAGCCTCCCGTCAAGACGGCGGACCGCTCCGGCCGACCCCTTCCGCAAGGGTACAATCAGCCCGGTAGATAAATGAATAGGGAAGCCTCCAGAACGGATGTTCGTTCAGTGTCGCGACATCGATATCCCCAGAGGCCTGGCCCGGGAATGGCTGCCCCGCCCTGGGCTTCGCGACGCATTTGACAGTCCGCCTTTCGTTGGAGCATTTTCCCGATCCCCCTTGAAACAGGAGGTGGTGCGCGTGCGCGTTTATACGGGAGACGCGATTCGGAATGTCGCGGTAGTTGGCCACGGCGCGAGCGGGAAGACGAGCCTTGTTGACGCACTCGCGTTCGTGGCCGGCAGCTGCAAGCGACACGGATCCGTCCAGGACGGAACCTCCCTCACCGATTACACCCAAGAAGAGATCTCACGCCAATACTCCATCAACCTGGCCGTCGCACATGCCGAGTGGATGGATACCAAGGTGAATCTGATCGACACGCCGGGATATCTCGACTTCACCGGGGATGCGCTCGCCGGCGTCTATGCCGCCGACGCAGCGCTGGTGGTGGTGGGTGCCACGGCCGGTGTTGAGGTAGGTACGGAAAAGGTGTGGGAGTACGCCGAGGCACGTGGCATCCCGCGCCTTTTCTTCGTGTCGATGTTGGACAAAGAGCATGCGGACTTCGAGAAGGTCTTTCAAGACATCAAGGAGCATCTGACGGCGAAGGTGATCCCGGTCGAGATCCCTGTGGGCGAAGGACCGGAATTTCACGGGATCGTCAACCTCTTCTCGAAGAAGTGCCACATGTACCGGAAGGGTACGAAGAACGGCGAGTATGACGAAGTGGATGTGCCGGCGGAGTATGAGGCCCGATTCGAGCAGTATTCTCAGGAGCTCATCGAAACGATTGCCACGACCAACGACGACCTGCTCGAGCGCTATCTCGGCGGGGAAGAGATCTCACGTGACGAAGCGGTGAGCGCAATGAAAGCCGGAATGGCCAGCGGGGATCTCTTCCCGCTGTTTTGCGGATCGTCAACGCTGACGTACGGTATGCGGGCCCTGCTCACGAAGTTGGTCGAGTTGGTGCCGGCGCCGACGGAGCTACCCCCAGTGACCGCGTCGCAGCCGGACGGATCTACCGTCGAGGTGGCGCCAAAAAACGAGGCTCCCTTCGTCGCGCGCGTGTTCAAGACGGTGTCCGAGCCTCACGTTGGTGACGTGACGTTCTTCCGTATTCATGGAGGCAGCATCGCCAATGGTGCGGAGGTGTTCAACGGTCGCCGCGGATCTACTGAGAAACTGAATCATCTGTCCGTCGTTCAAGGAAAGGACCGGACGGAAATCCCGATGCTGCACGTTGGCGACATCGCCGCGGTTGCCAAACTCAAGGACACCCACACGAACGATACGTTGTCTACGCAGGGGAAGCCCCTATTGCTCCCGTCCATTCCGTTCCCGGAGGCGTTGACCCGGATGGCGGTGACGGTAAAGCAGCGAGGTGACGAAGAGAAGCTCTCACTGGGGCTGCACAAGCTGCACGAGGAGGATCCCACCTTTCGGCACGAGTACCGTCCCGAGCTTCGGCAGACGATCATCTCCGGTCGTGGCGAACGACATCTCGAGGTCATCATTAGCCGTTTGGAACGAAAGTTTGGCGTGCATGCCGAACTCATCACGCCGCGAGTCGCGTACAAAGAAACGTTTAGGGGGAAGGCCGAGGGCCAGGGCAAGCACAAGAAGCAGACTGGCGGGCGAGGGCAGTACGGCGACTGTTGGATTCGGATTACTCCACTGCCGAGCGGAACCGGGTATGAGTTTGTCGACAAGATCACGGGTGGAGTCATTCCCGGTAAGTACGTGCCCGCAGTCGATCGGGGTGTTCAGGAGGCGGCAGGTCGTGGGATCGTCGGAGGATTTCCGGTGGTCGATTTCAAGGTCGAGTGTTATGACGGCTCGTACCACGATGTCGACAGCAGTGAGCAGTCTTTCAAGATGGCGGGAATTCTTGCTTTCCGGAACGTCGCACCCAAGGCCAGGCCGGTCATTCTAGAGCCAATATTGGTGGTGGAGATCTGGACGCCTGACGACAATCTGGGCGAAGTGATGGGCGATCTTTCGTCACGTCGCGGCCAGATTCTCGGCACCGAACCGGATGGCCGACTCACAAAAGTCAAAGCATTTGTTCCCGAGGCCGAGATGCACCGGTACTCAACGCAATTGCACTCGATGACGCATGGGCGTGGGACGTATCATTGGGAGTTTTCGAGTTATCAAGAGGTTCCGCCTGATGTGGCGCACAAGATCGTCGAGGACCGGGAGAAGGAGGAAAGTAACGGAAAGTGACGGAGCGTCGGCGTCGCGCGTCCGATGTTCGGTTATGCGCGACGCCGCTTCACCGCCGACTTCTTGCCCCGGCGAGCCTGAGACTTTCTGGAGCTTGATCCAAAGGGGAGGACTGCACCGACCACCGCCTCTTTTCGCGGCTGCGCCCACACGTACCGTTCGCCACGGAAGTTCTTCATGACCACTTCGTCTTCAGTGATCTCCTCAATGTACTCGGGGATGAGCGGGATCTTCCCACCGCCACCCGGCGCGTCGATGACGAAATGGGGAACCGCGAGTCCGCTGGTCCAGCCACGCAACGCCTGGACAATTTCCAGCCCTTTCTCCACGCTGGTCTTGAAGTGCTCCACGCCAGCGACGTTGTCGCACATATAGATGTAGTACGGTCGCACGCGTGCCGCGAGGAGCTTTTTCATGAGCTCCGTCATGATCTCGGTATCGTCATTCACGCCACGCAACAACACCGTCTGACACCCAAGGGGTATGCCGGCATCGGCTAACATCCCGAGGCACCTGACCGCGTCGGGTGTAAGCTCGGCAGGGTGGTTGAAGTGGGTGTTGATGTAGAGCGGGTGATGCTTCTTGAGCATCTCGCAGAGCTCTGGCGTGATCCGCTCCGGAAGGTGACACGGGACGCGGCTTCCGATACGAATGATTTCGAGATGCGGGATCTTTCGGAGACGTCCAAGGATCAGATCGAGTCGGCGATCGGACAGAAGGAGTGGATCACCACCCGAGAGAATGACATCGCGGATCTCAGCGTGCTCCTCGAGGTACCGAAAGGCGCTCTCGAGTTGTGACATCGGAATCTTCTCAGGATCTCCCACCTTGCGCCGGCGCGTGCAGAATCGACAGTAGGAAGCACAAACTGGGCTCACCAGAAACAGCGCTCGGTCCGGATATCGGTGTGTGATGTTGGGCACCGGGCTGTCCGCGTCCTCGTTGAGGCTGTCGGGAACGCCATCGACGACTTCGAGCTCGTCCAGTTCGGGCACATACTGTCGCCAAAACGGATCGCCCGGTTCCTCGATCAGGTCCACCATTGCCGGTGAGATGCGGAACTCAAAGTTGTCCACGGCCTCCTGCAACCGATCGAGGTCGGGGAAGTGTTCGGGCCCGAATCGATCCACCAGCTGCTGTAGGGAAGTCAGGCTCCGCTGCCGAAACAGCTTTTGCCATTCAGCCATTGTGCACCGCCCCTTCCGGTGTGGAATGGAGGTGTTTGACGTACACAACCAAATCGTCGCCGGGGGCGTAGTACTCGGAGATCCGTGCCGCCTGGCGATAGTCCAACGCCGCGTAGAACGCTCTGGTCGGCGCGTAATCCGGCCGCGATGCTGTCTCGACGACGACCAGACGCCCACCGTGCGTCTGGATCGCTCGTTCGGCTGCCTGCATCAGGCGGCGGCCGATGCCCGAGCGATGGGTGTCGGGGTGCACCGCGATCCAGTACAGGTCCCACGTGGCCACAGTGCACGGTGTCGGTCCGAAGCAGGTGAATCCGACGAGCTGATCATCCTCGAACGCGCCGAGCGCGTAGTAGTCCTTGCCGGGATGGTCGACGGCTTCGCGAAAAACCTCTTCGGCGATCGCGATCTCGTCTGATCGGAATACACCCGTTTCCTCCACGATCTCCCGCGCGCGCTCGACATCGCGTACGCTCGGGGCCCGCAACGCAGTGGCGGCTCGTTGAACCGCTTTCACCCGAGTCCTCCGCCAGCAGCCACCTTCCGCCGCTCAGCGGTCTTCCGCTCGACACTCTCGTCCGCCACGATCAACTCTGCACGTGCCTCCGCGAGGACCCTGAGCACGAGGTCCCCGTACGACCAACCGGCCGCCTGTGCCATTCGCGCCAACCCGGCATCCGTGGAGATGTCGGGGTTCGGATTGACTTCGATGATCCACGGCTTGCCATCGCCGTCCACCCGGAGATCGATCCGGCCGTAACCCCGTCCTCGTACCGCTCGCCACGCTGCGCGGGCGACCGCCACTACCCGTCGCTCGAGCTTGGGATCGAGCTTGGCCGGACACACAGGCCGGCTACCGCGGTCCTCTGGACTACCCGGCATCCACTTGGCCTGAAACGAGAGGATGGGCCAAGCGCCCGGAGGCATCGCGCCAAAGTCGATCTCCGAGATCGGGAGGATGTGATCTCCCACGAACGCAACCGCGAGCTCACGGCCGTGGATGTACCGCTGCACCACGACCTCTCGAAACTGGGCGGCGATATCCTGTACGCGCTCATAGAGCGCTTGGCGATCCTCAACCACCGATCGCTGGTCGATCCCGACACTCGCGTCCTCCGCCGCCGGCTTGACGAGGGCGGGAAGCGGAAAGCGGTCGAGGGTCGCAGGCGATCCATTGGACCATTGGGGAATGGGCAGTCGTGCCGTCTCGAGCACTGCGTTCAACAGCGGCTTGCGATGGCAAACCGTCATCGTCCACGCACCCGCGCCGGTGAAGGGCAAACCGGTCAGCTCGATCGCCGACGCAACCTTGTACTCGAGATGGCTGATACCGCCAATTCCCTCGCACAGGTTGAAGACGAGATCGGCGTTGCGGACGGGCTCGAGCCACGCCATGTCGGGCAGCACACGAACACGGGAGACCTTGTGGCCCGCCTTCGAGAGCACGCGGGAGACGGCCCATACGGGTTCGAGCACGGACTGAACATCCTCGGGAGTCCAGTCGTCCGCTCCCCCGTCGTATAGGACGACGATCTTCAGCCGGCAGCTCCTGCTAGGGTAGGCACTCCGAGCTCCTCCCCCGTAAGCCGCTTCCAGGCGATACCAACCACGCCTTGAATCAACTCTTGGTAGGTGAGTCCTGCCTTCGCGGCGGCCAAAGGGAAGCAGCTGTTTGCCGCCGGGTCCGGGATGATGCCCGGGAGCGGGTTGATCTCCACGACGTGAGGAACGCCCGCCGCGTCGAGCCGCAGATCCACTCGTGCCCAATCGCGACAGCCCAGCGCACGGTACGCCGCGAGCGCCGTCTTCCTAAGCTGATCGGCCATGTCTTCTGAGATCTCCGCTGGACACTCCAGGATGTCGAGCGGCTCGTCCGGCTTATCCCACAGCCACTTTGCCTCGTAGCCCATGATGGGAAGTGCGCCCTCCGGCAACGCCTCGAACCGATAGCGGATCAGGGGGAGACAGTCCGCTTCATCGCCGTTGCCCAGGATCGCGGCCGTGAATTCCTCACCGGAAAGGTACGTCTCCGCGAGGACCGGCTCCTGATAGGTCGCCAGCAGCTCTCGACTGCGCGCGACGGCGTCGCCGGGCTTCGCGCAGTAACTGTCTTGGCAGATTCCCTTCGAGGAGCCCTCCCACACCGGTTTGAGAAACATCGGATAGCGGCGCCGCCGCTTGAGCGTGGGGAGATCCGCCTCCGATTCGATCAGGACGAACGGTGCTGTCGCCAGGCCACGCTGGGCCCAGATCTCTTTCGCTCGACCCTTGTGCAAGGAAAGCGCGAGCGTCAGGGGATCACTGGCAGAGTATGGGATGCCGAGGAACTCCGCGATCGCCGGAACGTGCGATTCGCGGTTGGGACCTCGGACCCCCTCGGCCATGTTGAAAAGAAAGTCGACCCGTGCCCGACGAAGCCGGGATGGAAAATCACCGATGGCCTCGAGACGGACGACGTCGCCAAAGAACGTCAACGCGTCGGCGACGGCATCGATGGTCTCGGGCTCGTCCCACTCGACGTATGCATCCTGCGTCTCGATGACGTCCGCAGCGGCCCGCGCCGAACGATTCGACTTGGTGCCGTTGGGTCGCTGATTGAAAGCAAGACCTATGCGCATCGTTTCCGCGTTTCGTGTTGTCGCGCAACACGATAAGGTATGCCGCGACGATATGCAATAGTTTTTCTGGCTTTTTTTTCAACGGCGCGTCGATGCTGATCGTGATTTCTTAGCTGCGAAAGGGTCGTTGGGAGGTCAGCGAGTACAAAAATCGAGGTCGAGCGGCGCGCTCGAGATCGTCAGAGACGCCGCCGGCGGTCGTAGCGACGGAAGCTGAACGCATGCTCGTGACGTTCGTCGGCTTCAAAGCGCGTTTCGGAAACCAGCTCCCAATCGGCGGTGTCAAACTCCGGGAATCGCACGTCGCCATCGACCTCGGCGTGTACGACGGTGAGGTAGAGCCGGTCCGCGATGGGGAGTGCGATCCGGTAGATGTCCGCCCCACCGGCGATGAACACCTCCTGCTCCCCTTCGGCGAGCTCGAGGGCTTGGGGTAGGCTATGGGCGACCTCGACCCCGCTGGCGCCAAACCGGGGTTGGCGGGTCACGACGATGTTCCGCCGCCCGATCAGAGGGCGGCGTCCGATCGAATCGAACGTCCTCCGACCCATCACGACCGTGTGACCCAAGGTCAATCGCTTGAAGAAACGTAGGTCAGCGGGGAGGTACCATGGCACATCACCGTCTCGCCCAATGACGCGGTTCTCGGCCATTGCGGCGATGAGAGAGACGATCAGACTGCTATCCGTGCCGCGATGTGGGGATGGGGGTCGTAGTCATGGAGGGTGATGTCCTCGTACGTGAAATCGAAGATCGACCGCACCCGTGGGTTCAGTGCCACCGTCGGTTGCGGGCGAGGGAGTCGAGTGACCTGGAGCCGTGCCTGCTCGAGATGGTTGTTGTACAAGTGCGTATCACCCAGCGTGTGGATAAACTCGGCCGGGCGGAGGCCCGAGACGTGCGCGATCATCATCGTGAGCAGTGCGTACGACGCGATGTTGAACGGTACGCCGAGAAACACGTCAGCGCTGCGCTGGTACAGCTGGCAGGAGAGCCGGCCATCCTGTACGAAGAACTGGAATAAGGTATGGCAGGGTGCGAGCGCCATGCGAGCCAGGTCCGCCACATTCCATGCGCTCACGATCAGCCGCCGAGAATCTGGGTTCGTGCGAATCTCATCCAGCACCGACGAGATCTGATCGATGTGAGCTCCATCCTGCGTCGGCCAGGATCGCCACTGGTACCCATAAATCGGCCCGAGGTCTCCGCTCGCGTCCGCCCACTCGTCCCAAATCTTGACACCATGTTCGTTGAGATACCGGACATTGGTGTCCCCACGCAGAAACCACAGTAGCTCGTAGACGACGGACTTGAAATGGATCTTCTTCGTGGTGACTAGCGGGAAGCCCCGGCTGAGATCGAAGCGCATCTGATAGCCAAAGACGCTGAGCGTGCCGGTGCCGGTCCGATCCGCCTTTGGCCGGCCGTGCTCGAGGACGTGCTGCAACAGATCCAGATATTGCCTCATCTTCGACCTCGCGAAACTCCCGGGGACAACGACTGGCACCCATCCCTCATCGACTATCTAACTGCTCATCCCCCGTTCGGCCAGTTCGCTCTTGGCCCTCCCCCAGCCGCCGGCCCGCTCCATCTCCCGAAGACCGCGAGCGATCTCGGCAGGGATCGGTGTGGCCTGCGCTCCCACCTTCAACCGATCTAGAGGCAAAGTCTCGTCGGGGAGAATCGTCCCGGGATTGAGCACTGAATTCGGATCGAACGCGGCTCTTACACTCCGGAACAGGTCGATCACCGCGGGATCGTACACGCGTTGGATCGCAGGCGCTCGGACGCGGCCGTCACCGTGCTCGCCGCTGGGTGTTCCGCCCAAGGTGATCACCAGGTCCGTGACTCGCTCGTAAAGGTCCTCGAGTGCGGTGCGATAATCGGATCGTGTGAGGTCCGTCAGCGCATTGACATGCAGGTGCCCGTCCCCAGCGTGTCCGAACGCGACGATCTCGATCCCCACGTCCTCGGCTGCTTGACGCACGCCGGCGATATACCGGCCGAGGGCGGAGACGGGCACGCAGCCGTCCTCGACGATCTGAAGCGAGCGGCGCGTTTCGGGAAGGCTGGCAAGCGCTGGACTCGCCGCGTGCCGGATGCTCCACAGGCGGGTGAGTTCTGCGGCGGTAGTGGCCGTTTCGACGAACTGGGCGAGCGGTGCGAGCGCCGCACTTGCCCGGTTTACCGACTGGTGAAGCTCGTGATCACTGGAACGCTCCAGACGAACCAACAACAGCGCCTCGACGTCGTGGAGGCGGAGCGGTACCGCGGCTCCCCCGAGGTGGAGCAGGGTCCGGTCCATCAACTCGACCCCGGACGGATCGTAATCACGGAGGAGCGCCACCACGGGGCTCATGGCTGCCAGATCGTCGAGCGCGATGAGGATCGCAGCCTCCGACTCCGGAAGCGCGATTAGCTGAAGCTCGATTCGGGTGACCACAACGAGCGTTCCTTCCGATCCGATGACGAGGTCGAGGAGGTCCCCCCGCTCGACGTAATGGTCTAGGGCGTATCCCGCTGAGTTCTTGGTTGTACGAGGGAAGGCCGCTCGGACGCTGACTGCGCTCTTGCGAAGGGTTGGCCCGACGCCGCGTTCGAAGCGATGAACTGCCTGGATCTCGGCGTCTGGTTCAGCCCCACGCCGGAGCCACGTGACCTCGCCATCGGCCGTGACGATCTCGATGCCACGAACCCACGGTCGAATGCTTCCGTATTTCACGCTCTGCGGGCCGGCGGCGTTTGTGGAGACCATTCCGCCAATCGTGCAGAATCGGCCGCTGGAAGGGTCTGGTGGCAACCGGAGTCCGCGCGAGCCGGCTGCCTGAGCGAGCTCGCCCCATGTGACCGACGCACCGACAATGACGGTGCGGTCCGGTCCAAACACCATGGTCCGATCGAACGACTGGAGGTCCACCACGATTCCCGATCCGAGGTTCCCTCCCGGCATGCCGCTGGCGGCACCGCGAGGTGTGAGTGGCAAACCTCGAGTCCGAGCGTGGTGGATCAGTCGGACAAGGTCCGGCACGTCGCATGGGATCGCCACAGCGGCCGGAACGATGCGAAGGGGTCCTGCGCCCTCGCTATAGGCCGCGCGGGTGCTGGCGTCTACGAAATAGGAGCCTCGATAAAGCGGCTCGGGTGTGTCGGGCACCGACATTATTGAAAGCTATGTCGGCGTCACCGCCTGACGCGAGATTAGGAGACTGGGTTGGTGCAGTGCCACGCGTTGCCGGCGAGGTGCCGGAAATAGGCGCGCACGAGACCGTTGCTCGGGGCGACGAGCTTCGTGATCCGCAGCGTGCGGTATACGGTCGACCGCGAGATCTTGACCTTGTGCGATGGATCGAGCAACCGCTGATCCTGTTCGGCCAACCGGATGGTGTTGACGGCGAAGTAGAGCGAGGTGAGACAGAAGAGGCGGACCCGGTACCAGCGCCGCGGCAGCCGGGTGGTGTACTCGAGGGCGTCGCACAGGTGACCCTTAGCCTTGTCGATCAGCTGGCGCATCACGTGACCCGCCTGCTCACGATGACCCTCATCCTGGAGCTCCTCGGGGCGTATCCCGGCGAGCTGACACAGTTGACGCGGGACGAACGTCCATCCGCGACGCCGGTCGTCAGCGACATCCTTGATGATGTTGGTGAGTTGTAAGCCGAGGCCAAAGCTGGTAGCCAGGTCTTTGAGCTCGTGGTACTGATCGGCCGCGAGGGAGCGCCCTTGCAGCCGGAACAAGTCGGTCAGCAAATGCCCAACGGTACCCGCGACGTAGTAGCAGTACCGCTCGAGGTCCGCCACCGTTTCCAGCGCTACATCTCCCGACCGGGATGCCCGCTCCCGTGTCGCAAACTCAGCCATGCCGGTGCACATCTCCTGGACGAACGGGCGGATCGCCTCCTGATGAGCTGCTGGGAGGTGTCGATATTCGCGGAGGACGGAATCCGCATCGTGCGCAAGACGCTCTTCGTCGCTCGTCGCGCCGTCGAATGCCTCGCGCAACGACGTGGCCTCCCCTTCGCCGTGGAGGCAGCCGCGAAAGTCGTCGAGCAGACGCGCCTTGTCGCTTCCCCCCAGCGTCGTGGTATCCTCGATGGTGTCAGCAATCCGGCACAGGAGATAGGCGACGAGCACCGAATGCTCCAGCTTGGGAGGGAGCAGTCGAATGCACACGGCGAATGTCCGAGAGACCTTGGGGAGCATGGCTTGGCAGAACAACCGGTCGGTCATGGCCGACGGGGTCGCGGATGGCTGCACGGCTCGGGGCTCTCCGGAGAGGGGAGTCTGGGCCGTTGCGACCGGTGTGGGGGTGGGCTGCCGAACCGCCATGTCGGGCTAAACCTTCAAGGGTTTTCGCTGTGTCGCAACTGTCCCCGAGCCCAGCGCGGCAGCAGGTTGCGCCACCGGAAGACGACGCGAGGATCGACATGTTCGTTCAACACCCCGGCCGCCGCGCGAGTGAGTCGGGGACTCGCTTGGATTCTTCGCGCCAGCATATCGGTCAACCACGCGTGCGATGCCCACGACTCGGCCACCTGGTAGCCGAGGTAGCGATGCCGGAGATCCCGCTCGAGCATGGTCGGTAGCTGATCGAGCGGTGCCGGGTTATCGGTGGTGAGTGCCTCGTGTACGCGGAGCGCCGCGAGCTCTGCCGACTCCATGGCTTTGCCGATACCTTCCCCGGTGAATGGAAATGTCGTCCCGATCGTTTCTCCAACCGCCACGACCCGCCCGCCGTCCACAACGGCAGCCCCCTCCAGACCACACCTGAGCATCGCTCCTTGCAGCGGCGTGACATCGGTCGCGGCGTCCATCAACGCCTGTGCCGCGGGAAAGCTCTCGAGGAACGCGTCGACGACCTTTCGCAGACGCAGACCCCGGTTTTTGCGACCGTGGTAGAAGCCGCCCGCGCCCACATTGTACAGCCCGTCTGGCAGAGGGAAGATCCATGCGTATCCAGGAAGTACAGCGCGATCGAGCGACACGACGAGCTCATCGATTTGTACCGTCGACCTGACGTAGAACCGCGCCGCAATACCACTGGGCCGTCGACGCCGGAGCATCTCGGTGCTTTTGAGTAACGAAACGTCCGCTCCGGTCGCGAGGATCCCATAGCGTGCCGTGATGGTTTCGTCACGTGTGACGAGCCGCACCTCCTCAGGTCCCCGCTCGACGTCGACCACTTCTCCTCGCCGGAATTCAGCTCCTCGTGCCACCGCAGCATCGAGGAGGATGCTGTCGAACACTTCCCGTTTGATCGTGAGGAACTCACCCGGGAGATCAACCTGAATCCGGGACGGACTGTACACGCTGACGGTCGACGCGTGATAGGCATGCGCGCGAACCGCATCGTACAATCCCGATCGTTTGAGACTCGCAAGCGCGTCGGGAATGAGTGCATCGCCGCAGACCTTTGGCCGAGGAAAATCGTACTTGTCGAGGATCAAGACGTCGTGCCCGTGCGCGGTGAGGTAAAACGCAGCGGTGGAACCGGCGGGCCCCCCACCCACGACCACCGCGTCCCATAGGCGTCCACGGGTGCTCGAGCCACCGTTGTGATGCCGACGCGCCTGTTCGCTCATCCGCCAAACCTGCCCCGCAAGCTGTCACGGACTCGGACGAGGAGCTCGTAACCTGGGTGGTCCGGCGGAACGACCATTTCAGCTTCGCGAGACGGGAGCGACGGATCCGCGGAGCGGCGAATCACCGCCTCGCTCGTCAATTGCGTGCGTCCGAGGCCAACCGAATCCGCCCAAAGGCGCAGTTTGACCGCCCGTTGGACTGGGAAAGCCGTGGAACCCACCGTGCGTTGCGTCGCGGGATCGTACCAATGCGTTTCGAGGTATCCCTCCTGCGCGCTGGCGGCGCGGACCCGTAGGCCCTCCATGGTGAGGACTCGTTCGGCCTCCGTGATCAACGCGTCGGGCGGCGCCCGCAGCGTGTCCAAAAGTGCGGTCGGCAACGGCGTGAGGTACGGACGGACGTTGACGGACCCGCAGGCGGCGAGCACGACGAGGCCGGCGGCGAGCTGCAGAACGGCGTAACCTGCCCCGCTACTCGTGCTCGTGCTCGGGCGTCCCAGGCGGGTGTGAATGGCCTTCACCTTGTGCGGTCGTATCAGCCGCAGAGTCCCTCGGGGTGCTCGCCTCACCGTGTTCGTGCTCCTCACCGGGACCGTGGCTGTGGCCCACCGTTCGCTCTTCGAGAGCCGCTTCCATGACCGGTGTTGGGATTCCACCACCGTAGCGGTACACAATGGTTCCTCCGATATGCGCGACCCAGATGATGGCGAGGGCCCCGACGGCGCTGATTGATAGGTAGACCGGCCGCTCCGAGGCACGAAGCTGTCCGCGACGCCATATACGCCATGCGGCGAGCGCCACGATGAGCACAGTCGCAGCGATCGCGAGGGTTTCGTGTCGTTCCATCACGAGGTGCACCGACCCCCCATGTTCGATGGAGTCTTCTGCGCGGAGCCCGGAGATGAGGGCCAGCAGCGCGCCGCCAGCCGCACCGGTCATCGTCCAGAACCCGGCAGCCTTCAATGACTCACGTTTCGTAGCGCTCCCAGCGAGGTCGAACACCACCGAGGCGATCAGCAGAATGACGGGCAGATCGTTCAACGCGGAGTGGAGCTCAGCGGGAGTTTGCCACATGGTCACAGCCCCAAATTCGAGACGGACGGTGGTGAAGTGGAATAGTCGTAAAAACCCTTGCCGGACTTCTTTCCGTGCATGCCCGCGAGCACCATCCGCTTCAGGATCGGTGGCGGTGCGTACCGGGTCTCCCGATACTCGTCGAACATGATCTCGGCAATCCGATATGTAGTGTCGAGGCCTACGAAGTCGAGCAGAGTGAACGGTCCCATCGGGTGGCCGGTCCCGAGCACCATCGCCTTGTCGATGTCTTCCACAGATCCTACCCCATGCTCGAGGGCACGAATAGCGTCGAGCAGGTAGGGCACGAGCAAGGTGTTCACGATGAAACCGGAGTTGTCCTTGGCGGAAACGGTCTCCTTACCCAATGATTGGGCAAAGGCGGTGGCGCGGTCGAACGTCTCCGGGCTGGTGGTCACGGTTCTCACCACCTCGACGAGCCTCATCAGTGGAACTGGGTTGAAAAAGTGGAGACCGACAAACCGATCCGGTCGCTTCGTGGCTGCTGCCATCGCCGCGATGGTGAGACTGGAAGTGTTCGAGGCAAAGATGGTTTGAGTAGACGTGAGGTCGTCGAGCTCGGTCCACAAGGCGTTCTTGATATCGAGATTCTCCGTCACCGCTTCGATCACGATGTCACAGTCGCGCAATGCCCGAACCTCGGTGACGAATGTGAGCCGCCCCAGCGCCGTGTCGCGATCATCGGGGACCAGCTTGCCCTTTTCCACGAGCCTTCCGAGCGACGTTTCGATTCGAGCTCGCCCCTTGGCGTTCAGGTCGTCTGAGATCTCGCGAACCAGTGTGCGATAGCCTGCCTGTGCGGCGACCTGGGCAATACCACTCCCCATCAAACCACATCCAAGGACCCCAACCGTCTTGATGTCGCTCATGGGCTCGCGATAACGGGGAACAGAGAGTAGGTCATGCTCCGAGAGACTTCTTGATTTCGTCCGCCAGGCGAACGAATCCGGCAGCGCCCTGCCCGGACTTTTTGCGAACGTCGATCTCATCGTGCTCGAGGCGATCGAGCACTTGCTCGAGGGCAACCTGGCACCGCTCGACCTCGGAGCGGCGCGATCGCGCGACGGCAATGGCAACGGGCACCGCCGCGATCGCAGGGGCAATGGCGAAGGGTGGAAGGACACCGACCAACAAGGCCACTCCGGTCGCCACGGCCCCACCCCCGGCAATGAAGCCGCTACCGGTGAGATACTCGTTGAAGCTGTTGGACATATCGGCGACGAGCTGAACGTAGCACTTGGTAGCGTCCATCGCGACCACGCGACTCTGTACCTCACGTGCCCGGGCGAGCACGTACCGCCGGCCGCCAAGACTCAGCGACCGCTTGATCGAGGCGAACGCGCCCTCCTGGCGCTCCCATGAGGTGCCGTCGGGCCATCGGCGCTTGAGCTGAAGCAGCTCGCCTTGGGTCATCCACTGATGCAAAGCGTCTTGAATCTTCGACGGGGTGCCGGCGACGGATCGGGCAGCAGCCACGAAACGCGGTCCCGCCAACCACACCCGGACACCGCCACTGGTTGGCGCCACAGTTCGAGCCCGTTCTTCGAGCAATGCACGCTGAAGGTACGTGGCGGGGATACCGACTTCGCGACCCAGATCCAAGACCTGCTCTTCAGTGAGGCCCTCACCGATCTCGCGCTCCTGGGCTTGGAGCTCTGCGGCCCGCTTGACGATGCGTTCGAGCGCGGCGCGATCGATACGGCCAGTCGGAACGAGGTCGCTCATTTCATCGACTCGCGGGCGTCAATTTCCGGGGAATGCCTCGACGATCACGGCTGCCCCCTGCCCGCCGCCGATGCACGCAGAACCGAGGCCGAAGCGCTTGTTGGTACGCCGGAGGGCGTGCAGCAAGTGGATGGTGATTCGTGCCCCACTTGCGGCGAGTGGATGCCCGATGGCGATCGCCCCTCCGTGGACATTAGTGCGGGATCGATCCAACCCGAGCTCCTTCTCCACCGCCACGTATTGAGGTGCGAATGCCTCGTTGACCTCGACGAGCTCCATATCCTTCAGTGAGAGACCAGCCCTGGCGAGTGCTTTACGCGCCGCCGGAGCCGGGCCGATGCCCATGATCTTCGGATCGACCCCCGCCACCGCCCAGGCGACGAGGCGTCCCAATGGCTCGAGTCCGTGCTCTGCCGCAAAATCCTCACCGGCGAGCACGGTTGCCGCGGCCCCATCGCATATGCCGGATGCGTTTCCCGCCGTCACCAGACCATCCTTCTTGAAGTACGGCGGCAAGGCGCTCAAAGCCGCGAGGGTCGTGTCGGGGCGCATATGCTCGTCCGCGCGCCAGTCCACCATCTGCTTGGTCTTGCGGTCCTTAATAGGAACGGGGATTACCTCATCTTCGAATACGCAGTCGTCCCACGCCTTCTTCGCGCGCTGCTGGCTCTGGAGAGCGTACGTGTCCACTTCCTCTCGTGTGAGCTCGTACTTTTCCGCCAGGTTCTCGGCGGTCTCGGCCATCGAAAAACCGCATTGTGGGTCACGAAGGGCTTCCCACAGCGAGTCCTCGAACGGTGGCGCGGGGCCGAACCGGATGCCCCAACGGGCGCCGCGAACCACATGAGGTGCCTGACTCATCGACTCGGTGCCACCGGCGAGCACGACACTGGCCTCGTCCAGCAGGATCAGCTGCGCTGCCTGAGTAATTGCCTCGAAGCCCGAACCGCATAAGCGATTGACCGTCACTGCGGGCGTGTCGATCTCGAGACCGCTTTGCAGGCCGACGTGCCGAGCGAGATAGATGGCGTCGGCTGACGTTTGCTGCGCGTTGCCAAACACGACGTGACCCACGTGGGAAGGATCCACACGAGAACGCTCCAGTGCCTGCCGCGCCGCAATCACCGCAAGACGGGTGGCGGAGTGGTCTTTGAGGGTTCCGCCAAATTTGCCAAACCCCGTCCGGACCCCGGACAGAAAGACGATGTCCTTGCGTTGGCCTTGAGTCTTCATGGGGAGCACTCCGGGTCGGGTCGCTGACCGGCTAGAGCCTTAAAATATAACCCGCAAGCCCACGCTCCACTCCCGTCGCGAACCGCCCTGGCTTCAACCGTGCGCGCCGGATCGGGCGTCGATCCAGTGCGCAATCCAGTCGCCGACCTGAGCGGTGCTGAGGTCTCCCCCGATGTCCGGGGTCCGCACCCCGTCCTCGAGAGCCGCGCGAACCGCCTCTTCCAGCAACCCCGCCCCCAACGGGAGTCCGAGCGTTCGCAGCATGAGGGCCCCGGTGAGGACAGTGGCCATGGGGTTCGCGATGCCCTTGCCCGCCAACGTGGGTGCCGAGCCGTGTACGGGCTCGAACAACCCGACGCGTCCGGGGTGCAGGTTGGCGCTCGGCGCCATCCCGAGACCTCCTACGAGCTGTGCCCCGATGTCCGAGAGGATATCGCCAAAGAGGTTGTTGGTGACGATCACGTCGAAGCGCTCGGGCTCGCGGATGAGCTCCATGGCGAGCGCATCGACATAGCGGTGTTCACGTTCGATGTCCGGATAGTCGTCCCCCACGTGGGTGAAGACGCGTTGCCAGACGACGTGAGCGGGGACGGCGTTGGACTTGTCACAGACCGTGACCCGACGCCGACCGTTGGCTCGAGCCCACCCCAACGCCGCGAGGATTATGCGTCGGACCTTGGAAACGGTGTGCACATCCTCGGCAACATGCTCCTCGCGATCCGTTCCCTCGAACCGTACGGAACCCCTTCCCAAGTAGATCCCCTCGGTGTTCTCACGGAAGATCGCGAGGTCGACCGGGCGATCCGGGGAGCCCTTGAGTGGTGAGAGAGATGGGTGCAGCAGACGGCATGGCCGGAAGTTGATGTACAGGTCCAACTCACAGCGCAGACCCAGGAGGATATCCCGCGCGTGCTCGTTTGCCGGTATCCGTGGATCACCGAGCGCCCCGACCAGGATCGCCGCAAAGTCCGAGCGAAAACCGTCCACCGCGCTATCTGGTAGCGTGACACCAGTGGCGAGGTAGTGGTCGGCCCCATACGGAAAGCGGTGCCACTCGATGCGTGCACCGTCGGCGCTCGCGGCGATTTCGATAGCCGGGATTGCGGCGTCGACGACGTCCGGACCGATCCCGTCGCCGGCGATGACGGCCACGGGAACCTCGGAATGAGTGGAGCGGCTAGTGGTTTGTGGTCTCGCCACAAGCAACGCAGTGTTGCCAGTCTTCTCCCAACAACGCACCGCACCGCATGCATGCGATGTTCGGTTGCCTCGTGCCGCATGACGGGCAGAATCGCACGGGCAGTCCGACGGGGAGCTTGCCGCTGCAGCGGAAGCACGTTGGCAGGGGGATGGGTGGCACGAGTTCCTCCAGGGGGGCCGCCGGATGTTCGTCGGCGTGCGGGGTCTTCGGCAGCGGCGGTTCCGACTCGCGCACCTCCTCGGGTGCGACGGCTTCCGGCGGCTCCGCAGCGATCGGCGTTGTGGGTTCCTGTGCCGTCGGGACGGGACTCGGATCGGCGGGTTCCGCGGCCCGCTCCACCTGAGCGGGCGGTTGCGGCTCGGGCGGTGGTTCGTACGCTCGCCGCGCGTTGAGCACCGTCATGACGGCGCTCGAGTTCAACGACACGGTTGCGTTCCCAAACCCGCGGAAGATGCCGGGAGTCGGATTGATGGCGCCGACCTCGCGATTCAACGACGCACGCACCTCAGCCGGCTCCACCGCGGCATATCCTTCGTCCCCCGCCAGGAATCTGAGCATGGCCATCTCGTAATCTTCGATGGATTCGAAGCGCAAGTCGCGGCGGTAGCGCCTGTACGGGACCAACTCCTCGTAAAGTTCGGCGATCGTGAACGGCGAGTGCAGGCGACCGGGTGCCCGGTTAGCGAGTACCTCTACCAGCTGGCGGAACAGGCGTGTCACGTCATCCACGGTCCGATCCTCAACGCCACGCCGTTGCCCACCGATCATAATGCACCGGCACGACACCGGCTTCTGCCAATTGCTCGATGCCCGTTGGATCTCGATACTGGCGGCGGTAGAACACGTGTGTGACGCCCGAGTTGATCATCAGCTTTGCACACATGAGACAAGGACTGTCTGTCACGAACACCACTTTGTCGCGAAGGTGTCCCGGGGCTTTGACCAGCGCGTTGACCTCCGAATGAATGCACCCACAGTTTCCCGGAACAGTCGAATCACATCGATTGGGGAGGCCCTTCGCGTTTCCGTTGTACCCAATGGCGACCACGTTCTCCAGGTTGGCGTCGGTTACGACCGTTCCCACGCGCAATCGCGAACAGGTCGACCGTTTCGCCAACTCTTCTGCCATGCGCATGTACACCTCATACAGCGGGATGCGTTCTAACTGCGGATCTGTGCCATCCGGCTGCAGGTTCAACGCGTGGGTGTTGGCGCAGACACCGTCCTTGAACGCCGTCATCCCGCGTTGCTCCCCAGTCGAGTCTCGACTTCTGCTAGCGCCCGCTCGGGATCGTAGTTCTTGAACTTACCGCGTGCTTGTTTCCGCTCGAGCCAGTTTGCGAAACCAGACGACACGGCTCCGTCGGAAATCAGCTGTTCCGCCGCCGCGCGGATAGCCAGGTCGTTTGCGTATTCGTTTTTTGGGTGACCGGCGTGGCCTGGTACCCATATCCATTCGATATCGTGCGGCGCGCTGACCTTGGTCAACGCTTGCCACAGCTCGAGATTTGAGATTTCTCCCCCTTTGCGACGCCACCCGCGCGCGCGCCATGCCGGCACCCATTCTCGCATTCCTTTGATCAGGTACTCGGAGTCGGACACGTAGGCCACTCGGAGCTGTTGGCGCTTACGAGAGATGAGTGCGAAGGTCGCAATCGCCCCTGCCAGGGCCATTCGGTTGTTCGTCGTGTCAGGTGCTGAAATGAACACGTCCCGTTGCACAACCCGACCCCTGGAGCGAGTCTCGATCAACGACGCTGCCCCGCCCGGTGTCTTCCCGTCTCGTCCGTTGCCAAGGCAACTCTCGTCGGCGTGAACAACCACTACCGCTGCCATCTCGGCCTAACTGCGCTCACCAACCACGATGATCTCTCCGGATCCTTTCGTAACCTCGCCAATGACCGCGGTTGACGGACTCGATTCGTCCTGCAAACGCTGGACTAGCGTCGAAGTTGCCGCAGGATCGACCGCGATCAAGAGCCCGCCGGAAGTTTGGGCGTCGCACAAGATAGTCCGGGTCGTGTCATCCACAGCATCGTTCCACTCAGTGTAATCGCCGGCAGCTTCCAGATTTCGTTCGGTGCCGCCAGGGACGGCGCGCTGGCCGACCAGTCGCCACACATGTGGGAAGACGGGGACGTCGGTTGCCACGAGGCGGGCGGAGACCCCGCTCGCCAAACACACGTTGCGCAGGTGTCCGATCAAACCAAACCCCGTGATGTCGGTAACCGCATGCACCGCATCACCGAGCCCGGCGACCGCGCGGGCCGCACCTGCATTGAGCGTGGTCATCGCGCGGACCGCCGGCTCCATATCGGTCTCGCGTAGGAGGTCGCGCTTGAGCGCCGTACTCAGGATGCCGGTGCCGATCGGCTTTGTGAGCACGAGCCGGTCGCCCGCGCGCGCTCCCGCGTTGGTCCGCACGCGATCCGGATGCACCTCACCGATCGCAACCAGTCCAAACTTCGGTTCACGGTCGTCAATCGAATGTCCTCCCAGGATGAACGCGCCAGCCTCCCGGGTGACATCCACGGCGCCCCGAATCGTGTCGCCGAGCAGCTCGAGCATCGCCGGTTCTCGCGGCCAGCCGACGATATTGAGTGCCAACAGCGGCGTGGCCCCCATCGCGTACAGATCGCTGAACGCATTGGCGGCGGCAATCGCACCAAAGGCGTACGCATCGTCCACGATGGGCGTGAAAAAGTCCACGGTGGCGACGATCGCACGATCGTCCGACAGTCGATAGACCGCGGCATCGTCTCGTGTCAGAGCGGCCACGAGTACGCGCGAATCGCTCACCGCCGGCAAATGACGCAGGACCTGCGCCAGCTCAGCTGCGCCGAGCTTGCAGGCTCAACCCGCGCCGTGCGACAGCGCCGTCAGCCGGATTCGCGTCCGCTGATCTTGCGGATCGACGTGCACGTCTCCTCCTCATAGGGTGTATGGTGAATTGCCGCCCGCCTCGTAAGGCGGGCAGGGGCAGCACGTCGGCACGCACCCGTTGGGTGCGTCCTCATGTGCTAATTGTCGGTGGGATGACGACCCGGAGCAACATCTCTTCTGATTGCGGGGTGGCCAGCCTTGCTGGTCTACGGCTTTTCGGCGATTCGGAACGCTCGCAGCGCGATGAGCACCATCTCCTCGTTCCCACTCTCATCAAAAGCGCCGGAGTCTTGCTGCAGACTCATCAACAGCGGCACTGCGCGCTTGATGGCGCCTCGCACTTCCGGAGTCGAAGACGACATAAGCATGTCGAGCGCGTTGAAGAAGTGAGCGTCCTGCCAGCTCCCATCGGGGAGCTGTTGATCGAGCAGTCGCCGCATGCGCTCATCGGCCTGCGCTCTGAACTGCAGCGGAGCCAACGCAACGGCACCTGCGGCAAGAAATGAGAGATCGAGCGACCACCATGTTGGGGACCCCTCCCAGAGCTCATCCATGCCTAGCAGGCTCTCGACATGGCGGCACACCGCGGTCCGACCATCTTGTCGCGCGCGGAGGACCACACGCAGCGCGACACAACTGAGCGCGAACCGGGCGGCCTCCTCATCGCTGATCACCAATCCCGATGGCAACTGCAAGGGTGCTATCTCGTCTTCCCACGAGCCGGGCGAGAAGAAGCCCTGTAAGAAGTGACGGCACCGTTTGCGCTCGTGGCGCTCAGGCGTGCATCCTTCGCCATATCGCCCCGGTCGATCCTGCCTCGTGAGCACGTATCCGACGGTCCGCACCACCGCAGCGTGATCCGGTGGACAACCGAGGTCGAGCAGTTCCCACGTGGTCCATGCCGTGGGAAACAGCGCTCCGTCCTTGCTCCCGTCGATGCGTGTGCGTCGGCGGCCTTCGCGGATTAGGTGATCAGTGAGTTGGAGATCGCCCGGGCTCGGATGTCCCATGAGTCGGCGCCCCATCACGCCTGGTCTCGTCGTGCGCTCCTGTAAGAACGCGGCAGCGCGATCGCGAGCGCCGGTCAGATCCGCCGCACCGTCTACCAAGGCCGGACCCTGCGGGGCCGTCCATTGGTTTGGCTGGACCTGTAGGTCGTCCGACGAATCCATAGAATGATCCAGGGCTTGGTATCAGATCAGCGGGCGCACCGCCGTGTGATCGGCGGGGTAGATGTTCAAAGATCGAACGAAAATGGCCCAGGGGCTAGGGTCGGGGTCCGTTCGGTGGCGGTGCGCGGCGGTCAGATCGCGGCTATGTTTCTGTCTCGTAAGGGCTTCCGGCAGGTGAGGCCGGAGAGGCAGATACAAGTCAGCGCCGCTCGTGCAGCAATATGGGTGAGCGGCGAACGGCTTTTGATGGGGTGTAGCTCAACTGGCGGAGCGCCCGGCTGTTAACCGGGAGGTTGCAGGTTCGAGTCCTGCCGCCCCAGTGCGGATGGAATGACGCGAGGTTGAAGGACACTTGCTCCACAATGCTCGGAGGGTCGATATGTCTCGCATTGCGCAGGCATGTGTTGGTCTTCTGTTAACGTTGGTCCTCGTTCCACAGGTCGGGCGTACACAGACGCTACCCCAACGCGATCTGTGCAAGCTGTTTTCATCTGATGAAATCACAAACCAACTCGGAACCGCAGTTGACGATGGCGAGATCGCCGCGATGGGGGCGGGATGTCAGTGGTTCGGAAGAGACGACGAATCCTACGCCATCATCCAGCTGGCCGACTCCAGCTACTGGTACGATCCACGCGGAGCGTCAGGATACGAGACGATCGACGGGGTCGCGACGAGCGCGTTATCGCATCCCGAGGAAGATGGGTGGCGGGCAATGGCGCTCAAGGACGACGTCATGGCAGTCGTGGTGCTAAGCGGACGGCCCGCAACGCGGGCCGGCGCGGTCAAGCTACTCAGGCAGTTGCTGGAACGACTGTAGCTCGCGAACATCGAAAGAGGTGGTCGCGATCCGCGGCCACCTCGCATTTCTCATTTCGAATCACTCACTCCTTACTCCTTACGGTCTTTCTACCATCCACCCTTCAGCTCCTCCGGCCGAAAAACCGTTCCGGCCGATACCACCATCTCGATCGCCCGCGTGTTGGTGATGTCTTGGAGGGGGTTCGCATAGAGCACGAGGAAGTCTGCAACGGCCCCCGCTTGGAGGGTTCCCACGCTGTCGACCCCTACGAGCGCGGCCGCCTCTCGAGTAGCGGCTTGGATGGCGCGCGCTGGGTCGAGCCCCGCCTTCACTAATAGAGCGAGCTCGGTATGAAGACTCGAACCGGGCGGCAGCCACTCGCCCGCCGTGTTTGTTCCGGCCGCGATTCTACCGCCGGCATTGGCGTAGATGCGGACGAAGAGATCCTGAACCGATCGTGATCGGCGAAAGGTGGGGAAGTCCCGCGTCGTGAGACCGCGCGCACCGAGGGTCACCGCTGCCCAGCGCGCCTGTACGGAATCCAGAACGCCGGCGATATCGAGTTCTTGGACCAACGCCGGGTCATCGAGGCGGCTGTACACCTCGTGCTGCACGAGCGTAGGGACGATCGCGACACCCAAACCCACGAGCCTCTCAGCGACTCGGTTCAGCGTCGCCGAATCGAGTGCTGCCCAACCGCGCTGCACCGTGTTCCAACCACGGTAGTAATCGTTGTGCGCATCGAAGAAGATGCGTGGGCTGGCGACCGCCGCCTCGACGACACCCGTCATGTGCTCCAGCGTACGCACACCGATCTCGGCCGCCGTGATCGCGTCCACCTTCCCGAGGTGCCCCGCCACGGGAATATTGAGCGTGGTCGCCTCGTCCATGAGCGGGCGCAGCAAACGCGCGTCGATTCCCGCGAAGACCTTCGCCTGGGCAGCCTCGGCGAGAACCAATTGATCGATTGCCCGCCGTGCTTCGTTGCCATTGGACACCACCGTAGCACCTCGTGCCCGACCCGGCGACGCGTCGATCGGAGCTCCCGAGACATACATCCGCGGCCCGAGCACCGTGCCAGAACGCACGCTGCTGCGGAGTGCAAGAATATCGTCCTGGTCCCCCCCCGCATCCCGGATGGCAGTCACCCCATAAGCGAGAAACCGATCCAACATCCAACGATCCGCGTGGGTGTGCGCGTCGATGAGACCCGGGATCACCCAGCGTCCATCGACCTGCACCTCTTCCGCCCCCCGAGGGACCCGAACCAGATCAGCCGGCCCAAGAGCCTCGATTCTTCCGTCGGACACGAGGATTACCGCATTCTGCAATACGGGAGCTCCGGTCCCGTCGAACACCGTTGCCCCTATGAATGCGGTCTTCCCCTCACCGCTCTCGCACCCTCCGAGGAGCGCCGCCATCCCCAAGAGGGTGAGGGACCAGCGGGCGCCGCCCCAGCCAACGGCATGACGTCGCTTCGAGTACACCCCGCGGTCGGTGTTTCTACTGGTCACGGCTGGTGTGATCATGAAGAATCTTCCAGTCCCCGTTTTCGCGTCGCAGTACGACTGTGAAGATGCCCGTGCTGGTCACCGAATCCCCCCGGTAGAGCACGTAGCGGGCCGTCGCGAAAGCATGATCCATGCCTAGCAGCCGGCTCGAAAGGTCAACGAAGCGGAGCGAATCGCGTGCAGCACCGGGCCCGAAACGAGGAGCGTAGTTCTCCCGAATCCATTCGTAGCCGTACTGCACCGCGGAGCCCGCGACGAAGCTCGTTGTGGGCTCGTTCGCGTAATCGGAAAGGAATGCATCCAAGTCGCCACGGTTCCACGCCGCGGCGGAGCGATCGAACATCTCTCCCAGTGCAAGCGCCGGAGTGGCAGGAGTTGGTTCGGAACTGGAACACGCACTGAAAGAGGGTATGAGGCCGACGACCGCCAAGATGGTGAGCCGAACTGACAACGGCGAGGCGGCCCAGCGATATCGGGACCGGGCCGCCTCTCGACACGACGATATCAGACCGCGGATGTGACGATGGCGAATCGGGCCGACGCGCAAGCCCGTGCGTGTCTCCGCGCTCGTGTAAATGATTGGTTGCCTAACGTCGTTTGGCGCGTCGCGCCGATTTCTTTTTCCGTTTGGTCGTCTTCTTTCGCGCCTTGGTGGCTCGCTTTCGAGTGCTCTTCTTCTTGCGAGCGGGCGTGCGTCGCTTCGCGGCCTTCTTGGCTTTTCGCTTTGCTTTCTTTCTCGTCGGCTTCTTCTTTTTGGCTGGTTTCTTCGCGGTTTTCTTTCGCGCCGTTTTCTTCTTGGCCTTCGCTTTGGCCTTCACTCGTTTCCGGGGGGGCTTCGCTGGCTCCTTCTTCTCCTCTTCCGCCACCGAAGGCTCGGGTGTCGACCAGATGAGGCGCTCCCGTTCCGGCTCGGGAGACGGCCTGACAGGTGGGGTCAGCGGCATCGGATCCCACATCCCGGGACCACCGATGCCGGTATCACTAGCGTTGTGCGTTGCCATCGCGTTTCCCTCCGGTGACGGGCATGCGGTGTATAGATTGCGCCGCAATGAAAGGTGTGCGCAAGCCCGCACGCGTGGCGCGCGCTCTCCGTGCCCCGCACGGCTCACCACTTTGCTTGACACGATCGACAGGCGATGCTTAGGTTCGCACGCGTATGTCCAACTATTGCCTGGATTTACGCGCCTCACTCGGGCGGGTTCTCCTATCCGACCCAACCAGCCACGTCACTGACGAGCGCCGGGCCTGATTCGTGGCCTCACGCCCGCGCGGGGGTCTGATGCGAGCCCTAGTTATGCGGGGCCACGGTGACCTCTCTCAACTGCAGCTCGCGGACGTTGCACGGCCCACGTTGTCGTCCCCGGACGATGTGATCGTCCGGCTCCATGCGGCCGCCCTGAATCACCTCGACCTGTGGACCCTCCGCGGGTTACCTAGCCTCTCGCTAGACCTCCCTCACACGCTTGGCGGTGACGGCGCGGGCGTTATTGAAGAGGTGGGGGTCCGAGTGCGCCACGTTGCCCCTGGAGACCGCGTGCTGTTCAATCCTGGCATCTCGTGCTACGCATGCGAGTACTGCCACGCGGGAGAACAGTCGCTGTGTATCGCCTACAAGCTCCTCGGCGAACACCTCGCAGGCACGCTCGCCGAGTATGTACGAGTGCCATCCCAGAATGTCCGCCTCATACCCGATCTGCCACCCCCCCACGAGGCCGTTTCCTGGGGAGAGGCGGCCGCGTTTTCCCTGGTCACGCTCACCGCCTGGCGGATGCTCATGACGCGGGCGCGCCTCCGGCCTGGCGAGACGGTGTTGATATGGGGGATCGGCGGGGGGGTGTCCCTCGCGGCCCTCCAGATTGCGAAGCTCGCTGGGGCATGGGTCATCGTCACCTCGTCGAGCGACGCGAAGCTCGAACACGCCAAAGAGATGGGTGCCGACCTCACGCTCAACCACTCCGTGGCCGATATCGTCAAGGAGTCGCGGCGGGTGGTGGGAAAGGGAGGGCTCGACGTCGTGGTCGAGAACGTTGGAGAGGCCACCTGGGAGCGCTCCCTCCGGATGTTGGGGCCGGGGGGCCGGCTCGTGACCTGCGGAGCCACCACGGGGCCCAAAGTTGTCACAGACGTCCGCCGCCTCTTCTGGTATCAATTCAACATCATGGGATCGACCATGGGGAATGCGGGGGAGTACTCCGAGATCGTCAGGCTCTTGGGACAGGGCAAACTCCGCCCGGTGATCGATTCGACCTACCCGTTGACTAACGCCATCGAGGCCTTTCAGCGGCTCGCCGAAGGCAAGCAGATGGGGAAAATCGTGGTGGATATTGAATAACGCGCCGCGGCACTTGGGGAGGCTGCTTGGGCTGATGGTCTGCGTGATCGTCGGGCTCGCAATGACTCCCACGCCGGCGAAGGCTCAAGATTGTCCGGCCGCGGTGGAGCAGCTCCTGGCGGATGGCTGGAGCGCCTATCGCCGCGACGACTTCTCCCGTGCTGACACGCTGTTTCGGCGTGCCAGTGCCATCTGCCCGCAGGACATCGGAGTGATCACTGGGCTCGGGTATGCCGCCATGCGGCTCGGTCGCACCGAGGAGGCTCGATCGTTGTTCGCGCGCGTGCTCGCCGTGGACTCGAGCGTCGTCGATGCCCTCGTGGGGATCGCCCTCGTGTCCTGGCTCAATGGAGAACTCGAAGTGGCACGCGACGGTTTCGCGCGAGTCCTCCGTGTCGAGCCGGAGAACGTGACCGCCCTTCAGTATCTGCGACAAATGCCGGAAGGTGGTCCTTCTCGTCCGCCCTTACTTCTTCCCGACACGCTCGAACACCGCATTCGCGCATCTCGGGACCGCTTCGAAGTCCGCACCGCGGACGGTTGGCGACCGTTCTATGTCAAAGGTGTCAACCTTGGCGCTGCGCTGCCCGGTCGATTTCCGAGCCAGTTCCCCGATTCGGCAACCTACGCGAGCTGGCTTACGGGTATTGGTGAGATGGGGGCCAACACCATCCGGGTGTACACCATCCATCCGCCGGAATTCTACGACGCGCTGCGCGCGTACAACCTGGCCAATCCCGACGACCCGCTGTGGGTGGTGCACGGCGTATGGACGGAGCTTCCGCCCAATCACGAGTACGAGGATCCCACCTGGGAGGGCGAGTTCTTTCGGGAGATGCGAAGAGTGGTCGATGTGATCCACGGACGCGCTGACATCTTTCCGCGTCGTGGCCATGCCGCCGGTCGCTACATCGCCGACGTATCCGACTGGACGCTGGCGTACATCATTGGTCGAGAGTGGGAGCCCTACTCGGTCGTGGTATTCAACCGCCGGGGGCCGCGCCAGACCGAGTGGTCGGGTCGGTATATCGAGCTGCGCGATGGGTCCCCGATGGAGACGTGGTTGGCCAAGGCCTGTGAGCAGATCGTCGCCTACGAGTCGGAGACCTACCGAAAACAGCGACCGGTGGCCTACACCAACTGGCCGACGCTCGACCCCATGTACCACCCCACCGAGACGACGGCAGAGGAAGAGGTGGCGATTCGTCGCGCGCTGGGTGAGCAGTTTGCCCCTCAGCCCATGGAATACGACAACGACGGCGTTGGGCTCGACGCGGGGCGCATGCGACCGACGGCGGCGTTGCCGGCGGGCGTCTTTGCGGCCTTCCACGTCTATCCATACTACCCCGACTTCATGGTGCTCGACGCCCGCTATGCGGCCACGCAATCGGCCGAGGGGCCCTCAGCATACTACGGGTATCTCCGAGACCTGAAGGCGCATCATCCCACGATGCCGGTGTTGATCGCCGAGTATGGCGTCCCCGCCAGCCTCGGGGTGGCACATGTCCAACCCCAAGGCTGGCATCACGGTGGACATACCGAGGCTCGCATGGCAGAGATCGACGGCCGCCTCACGCGTGAGATCGCCGAAGCGGGGATGGCGGGTGGCATCGTCTTTTCCTGGATCGACGAGTGGTTCAAGAAGAACTGGATCACCGTTGATTTCGAGATCCCACAGGAGCGAGGAAGGCTCTGGCACAACCGATTGGATGCGGAACAACACTACGGCATGGTCGCGATGGATGCGGCGCCTCGCCTCGCTGGGGAAACGCTTGCACAACGGATGAGTGCCTGGGGACTCGTCCCTCCGCTGTATCGTTCGGACGACGGTGCACGGTTACGAGCCTCCGCCGACGAGGAAGCGCTGTGGGTGTTGTTCGATCCCGGTCGGCGCTCGTACGAGAGAGTGTTCATCGGATTCGACATGGTGGATCCCAAGTCGGGGGACTTTCGCTGGCCCGGCGGTGAGGGGCCGCGCATTCCTGTCGGCATCGAATTCGTCCTGGACGTTTCGAGCAGTGGCGTCCGTCTGCTCGCGGACTCCATGTCGAATCTGTTTCGCCTGCAATCCGTGCGTGATACGGTGACCGACGAACACTTCGTAACCCCCACCATCGAACAGGCACCACCGGGCTTTTTCACGGGGCGGGTCGAGCAACGTTTCCGACCACGCTACGTGACCGAACCAAATGAAGACGGTCGTTACGACTCCCTGCGGGTGGTGGTGAATCGACCGCGATTTGGGCGAGATGGGCGTGAATACGCAGGAATGGGGTACGATCGTGGGATCTTGCGTGAGGGTCCGCCGCCGGACGGCGTGTGGGAGCGCCTCGAGCGTGGGGTGGTGGAGATTCGCATCCCTTGGGCGTTGCTCAACGTGACAGATCCGAGCGAGCGGCGGGTATTGCAGCACGATCCCGAGACGGCTCGTGGCGCGTTGGGGACAACCGTCGTGCGCTCCATTGGCATCGTGGCGGGGGGGCGTGACGCCCGTGGATGGTGGAGTTTCTGGCCAGCCCCGGCCAACGTGGAGAGTGTTGCGCGATACTCATGGCCAACGTGGGAGACTCCGCAGTGGCGCAGCCGTCGTCGTCCGGCATATGAGGAGATGCGCAGGACCTTCCGCTCCCTCGAGCCCACGGTCGTCAAGTATCGATGACTCCCGTCGCCGTCCGGGCGCTCACCGTGTGGTTGACGCTCGCGGTGGTGCTCTCGCAACCCGCTACTGCGCAGGACGAGGCCGATGCCGCGTGGGACCGTGGCGATGTGGCCGTCGCCGAGCGGCTGTATACCCGGCGCCTCGAAGCCGATTCATCGGATCAACGCGCGCTCCATCGCATGGCATTGATGCATGCCTGGAACGAGCGATACTCCGAGAGCCTCGCACTGTTCGACCGTCTCCTGGCCATCGCACCGGAAAACTCCGAGGCTGCCGTCGATCGGGCCCGTGTGATTGCCTGGCGGGGTGATCTCACCCGCGCCATCACGCTGTTGGATGAGCTACTGGCCCAACGCCCCACCTATGTGCCAGCCTTGCAAGCGCGCGCACAGTTCGCCGCGTGGGCGGGAGAGCTGGAATCCGCGATCCAAACGTACGATCAGTTGCTCGAGATCACGCCCGAAGACCGCAACGCGCGCTACGCCCGCGCGAGGACGCTGGGGTGGGCGTCTCGGTTCGACGCGGCAACGGCGGAGTATGACAGCCTCCTGCGGACCGATCCCAACGACCGCGAGGCGCAACTCGGCCTTGCGCGGATCTTGTCGTGGGCCAACGAGCTCGACTCGGCTGCGACGCTGTATCGGGCGATGGTCGACCGCGATCCAACCGACCTCGACGGGTGGCGCGGCCTCGCCCAGACTCTCACCTGGAGTGGCAAGCTGTTGGCAGGGGAGCGAACGTGGCGGCGAGCGTTGGAGGTTGCGCCCGAGGATGTCCCCTCGCTGGTGGGACTCGCTCAGGCTCTGCGATGGCAGGGGCGTGAGGCTGCGGCGCTGCAGCTGTTAGAGCAGGCGGAGCGACTGGACCCGACGTACCGGGATCTTCGGACCCAACTGCAATGGGCGCGGGCGGCCACCGCTCCCCGCGTGAGCGTGTCCTCGGTGTTGGAGGGAGACTCCGACGGGAACCGGATAACCACGTTTGTCGCGCGCGCCGCGGTCCGGCCGGTGCCCCGAGTGGAGGTACGGGTCGAGGGCTACACCCGCGATCTCGATCAGGTCGAGGCACCGCTGCTCGAACGCACCACTCGCGGTGGCACCGTGGAGTTCTGGACGCAGTTCGAACCGGGCTGGTCGGGCGCCCTGGGGGTCGGTGCGAGCGACTCCGACGCGCCCAACGCTGATGCGATTGGACGGTTCGTTGTGTGGGCCGCGTCACCCGGACGGTACCCGGTGGGTGGGACCCTCCGGTTCACGAGGAGCGCGCTCGACGTGACGGCACTCCTCGCCGATCGAGGAGTGGACTACCACGAGGTGAGTCTGGCGCTGCGCGGTGAGCCAGCGACGGGGTGGAGCGTGACCGCCGGCGTGTCGCGGGCTGGCTTCGACGGCAGCGAATCCAATCGACGGATTGCCGGTGCTGTGGGTGGCTCGCGACGCGTGACCCGGTCGTGGACGTTCGGTGCCTCCTGGCGGGCCTTTGGATTTCAAAAGAACTTGAACGATGGGTACTTCGACCCGTCGTTGTACACCCTCACCGAGATCACCGGACGATGGCAGCGTGAGTTTCGGGGATGGACGTTCCTCATCGAGGCAGCACCCGGACTCCAAACGCTCACGGGCGTGGATGCGAGCGCGTCGGCCCGAGCCCGCGGCGTGGTGAGCTATCGCTTCGCACCAGGTCGGGAGGTGGCTGCATCGGGAGGGTTGTCAACGACGGGGCTGCAGGTCTTTTCTTCGGAGGCTGGCACGTACCGCTATCGTACGCTCAGCGTTAGCGTGGCGTGGACCTTCTAGCAGTCGTTCACCTCTTCAGATAGAACGTCGGCGCAGACTTTCCGAGTACCGGTTGGCACTCCGGTGCGAGGATGATGCCCACGGGCTCGCCGCGCTCGTTCAGCAACGTATAGCTGGGATCCTCGACGGCCCTGCTGCTTTCCGGTGTCGTGAGTAGCCTCGTGCGCACCCGTGTCCGCGGCGCTCCGAGGCAGCCGCAGGGTGCGAGTCCCTGATCGAAAGTCATCCCTATTGTGTTCATGGTCCATCCCCTCCCACAACGGATTTGTCCAACGCTCTGATAGTTAGACGCGCGAAGGGGGCGCAAAGTTGCAGCAGACCGGTACCGGTCCTGTAGCGAATCTGTAAGAGAACGGTAAGGGAGGAGGTGGGGTGCGACGGCGGGAATTCTCGGGGATCGACTATAGCCTAACTCATTGCCAGATAGCAAGCTACGAAGTTCCCGCCTCGTTGCCTTTCGCCCCGGCACCGGGTATATTTAGCAGACCTCGTGAGGGGTCGATTTCCGGCCCCCTTTTTCTTTAGTCACTAGCAATTGGCCACTATGACCGCACCAAATCAACGCGAACGCATTTTGCCCCGGCTCATTCAGGATGAAATGCGGGAATCGTTCATCGACTACTCGATGAGCGTCATTGTCCAACGCGCTCTACCCGACGTGCGAGACGGACTCAAGCCCGTACACCGCCGAATCTTGTACGCAATGAACGGGTTGGGTCTCGTTCCCGGTCGTCCGTACAAGAAGAGCGCGACCGTCGTCGGTGAGGTGCTCGGCAAATATCACCCGCACGGCGATACCGCGGTATACGACTCGCTCGTTCGCATGGTGCAGGACTTCTCGCTCCGCTACCCCATGGTGGATGGGCAGGGCAACTTCGGCTCTGTCGATGGGGACAATGCGGCGGCTTATCGCTACACCGAGGCCCGTCTCACGCCGATGGCCGTGGCGATGTTGGAGGACATCGAAAAGAACACGGTGGGTTTCGTCCCCAACTTCGATGGCCGTCTCGACGAACCTACTGTACTGCCCTCCAAGCTCCCCAACCTGCTCATCAACGGGTCCTCGGGAATTGCCGTCGGCATGGCGACCAACGTTCCACCGCACAACCTCGGTGAGGTCGCGGCCGCGTTGAAACACCTGATCGATCACCCGGAAGCCGAGATCAACGAGCTCCAGCAACACGTCAAGGGACCGGACTTTCCGACCGGTGGCTTCATTTACGGACGTGACGGGATCAACGAGTGCTATCGGCAGGGTCGCGGAAGGATCGTGATGCGGGCCCGGGCCCAGGTGGAAGAGAAGGAGTCGACCGGCAAAGCGCAGATCGTGGTGACCGAGATCCCGTTCCAGGTCAACAAGTCACGGTTGATCGAGCAGATCGCGGGGCTCGTACGAGCCAAGAAGGTTTCCGACATCTCCGACCTGCGGGATGAATCCGATCGCGACGGAATGCGGATCGTGATCGAGCTCAAGCGTGACGCCAATCCCACGGTGGTGCTCAATCAGCTCTACAAGGGCACCCAGATGCAGGCGACCTTCGGGGCGATCATGTTGGCGCTGGTCGATGGCATTCCGCAGGTCATGAACCTCCGCGAGCTCCTCCAGCACTTCGTCGATCATCGACACGAGGTGATCACGCGTCGCACGCAATTCGATCTCGACCAAGCCCAGGCCAGAGAGCACATCCTCGAGGGACTCAAGATCGCCGTCGACAACATCGATGAGGTGATCGAGATCATCAGAAAGGCCAAGGACGTACCCACGGCCGACGCTGCGTTGCGGAAGCGGTTTGAGCTCACCGAGAAGCAGAGCGAAGCAATCCTCAACATGCGCCTCGCCCGGCTCACTGCCCTCGAGGTGGACAAGCTCGAGGAGGAGCTCGCGGAGGTGCGCAAGCTCATCAAAGATCTCAAGGCCATTCTGGGATCCAAGCCCATGCGCATGCAAATCCTCAAGGATGAGCTCGATGACATCGTCAAGAAGTTCGGCGATGCGCGCCGCACCGAGATCGTTGCCGACGAGGGTGACTTCTCCGTGGAAGATCTCATCGCGGAGGAGGACATGGTCATCACGATCTCGCATGCCGGGTACATCAAGCGGATTCCGGTAACCACCTATCGCCGACAGCGGCGGGGCGGACGCGGGCTGAACGGAATGGGCACCAGAGAGGACGACTGGGTTGAGCACCTCTTCGTTGCCTCGACCCATGACTACGTCCTGTTCTTCACGCAAAACGGTCAAGTGTACTGGCTCAAGGTTTACGACATCCCACAGGGAGGGAGAGCGGCCAGAGGACGGCCGATCATCAACCTCCTACAGATCAAGGCGGATGAGCGCATCACCGCCTTCGTCGCAGTACGCGAATTCAGTGATTCCAAGTACCTCATTTTTGCGACGAAGAACGGAACCGTGAAGAAGACGGTGCTCTCCGCGTACGGAAACCCGCGCGCCACGGGCATCAACGCCATCAACATCGATAAAGACGATGAGCTGATCGACGTGCAGGTGACCGACGGAACCAACGACGTCGTGCTGGCCACGCGTTACGGCATGAGCATTCGCTTTCACGAAAAGGACGTGCGTGACATGGGCCGTGCCGCGACGGGGGTGCGGGGGATCCAACTCGAGAAAGACGATCGAGTCATTGGCATGGTCGTCATCCGGCGTGACGCGACGTTGCTCGTGGTGAGTGAGAAAGGGATGGGGAAGCGGTCGGAGCTGGTCGATTACCGGGTGCAAAAGCGTGGAGGCAAAGGGATCATCACGCTCAAACGCACGGAGAAGACGGGCGACTCGGTCGCGCTAAAGGAAGTGCTTCCGGACGACGAGCTGATGATGATCACCAAGAAGGGCGTGATCATCCGAGTTCCGGTTGAGGGCATTCGGATCAGTGGACGGAATACGCAGGGAGTCCGGGTCATGAACTTGGACCCCGGTGACTCCGTGATGGATGTGGCGCGAGTAGTGAAGGAAGAGGACGCGGAGGAGGCCGAAGAGGCGACGGCGCCCGCTGGCGGTGCCCCGGATGGGGAGAGCGAAGAGTAGCTGAATCAGCGCTGAAAGACGTCACGTTCGAGGATATCCGCGCGGCCGCACGGGGTCTCGCGGGCGTTGCTGTTCGTACGCCTCTCATGGCCGTCACGGCCCTGGCCGAGCACGCCGGGGTTCCCGTGTACCTCAAGCTCGAGAACCAGCAACCCACCGGTGCGTTCAAGCTTCGCGGGGCGTGGACTGCTATACAACGGCTCGCTCCCGAGCACCGCATGGCGGGCGTGATCACCTACTCGAGTGGTAATCATGGGCAAGCGGTAGCCTATGCCGCACATCGCACCGGCATCAAAGCAGTCGTCGTCATGCCCGAAACGGCTCCGAGCACAAAGGTGGCAGGTGTAGAGCGTTGGGACGGTGAAGTCGTGTTTGCTGGCACGACGTCTGAGCACCGCTACCAGCGGGCGCTCCAGCTGGCGGGCGCCGAGGGCTACGCCGTGATCCCCCCGTACGATCACCCCGACATCATCGCGGGCCAGGGAACGGTGGGCCTCGAGATTTTGGAGGACTTGCCCACGGTCGCCCACGTGGCGGTGCCTGTTGGCGGGGGGGGCCTCGCAGCCGGCATCGCAACGGCGCTCGCCACTGGGAGGCCAGAGGCCCGACTGACGGCCGTCGAACCGGCGGGTGCGGCCACCCTCGGCGCCGCTCTCGCAGCCGGTCATCCCGTGCGGTTCAACGAGACGTCGAGCATTGCCGACGGGTTACTTCCGCTTTCCGTAGGCACCATTACCTTCCAGCATCTACGGGGTCGAGCCGACGCGGTGACGGTCTCCGAGGCCGCGATCGTGGAGGCGACAAAGTGGCTCCACTCCGAGTTGGATTTGGTCGTCGAACCCTCCGGTGCCGTCACCACTGCCGCCATCCGTTGTGGTGCTTTTCGACCGAAGGGTCCTACCGCGCTGATCGTCAGTGGCGGCAACATTGACCCGGCGAAGATCGCGCAGCTGAGCGCCTCCTAAACCTCGAGCGTCGATGACCACTTCCCGACCCCGGATTCTAGTCGCTGACGACGACGAAACCCTCCTCCACACCCTCACGTGGATCCTCGGCGACAAGGGGTACGAAGTCATCCCTGTGCGTGGCGGTGAGAATTTGTTACGCCACCTGCAAAACGAGCGGCCGGACCTTCTCATGCTGGACATCATGATGCCCAAGGTGGACGGGCTTCAACTGCTCTCGCAGATCAAGCGGGACGCGAGATGGCGAGACCTTCCCGTGCTGATGATCTCGTCGATGCCACCCGAGGAGGCCACGGTGAAGTCACTTGGGCTCGGGGCCTCGGATTTCGTCGCCAAGCCTTTCCGCGTCAAAGAGTTACTCGCCCGCGTCGCGGTGCAGCTGCGGCAGGGGAGGATGCTCGACGACGCTCGGAAGGAGGCCCGGCAGCGCGCCGACGAAGCAGCGGCGCGTGCCGAGATGGTGGACATCCTGCACGAGATCACCGATGCACTGCAGCCGGAAGAGATCTACCACATCCTCACCCGACGGGTGTCCAACGTCCTCAAGATCTCGCGCTGCTCCCTCGTACTCGCAAACCACGGCGATCAACACGGCACCGTGGTGGTCACGGCCGAGAATCCTATGGTGCGCAACCTCGAGATCCGGCTCTCGCGCTATCCCGAAATCACCAAGGCCGTCGAAACACAGCACCCGGTGCTCGTCAGCGATATTCACACTGACCCGCTGTATGCGCAGATCAGAAAGCAGTGGCACCATGAGCAAATCACAGTACCGATTCGGTCGGTGATTGCTGTACCGTTTCGACTCCGCGACGAGCAGAGCGGCGTCTTTTTCCTCCGAACCGTCGATAAGGACCCGCCGCTCACGAAGTCCGATTTAGAGTTCGCGGAGAGTGTCATTCACACGGCCGTCAACGCTCTGGAAAAGGCCTACGTGCTGCAGACGGCGCAGTCGGATAAAGAGCACTACCAAGTCTTGGCGACGATCGATGCCTTGACCGGGTGCGTGAATCGCCGGGCGCTCATCGATAAGCTCGAGGCGGAGTTGGGACGGGTCCACCGATACGATGTGGCCCTCAGTATTCTCCTCATCGACGTCGATCGGTTCAAGACGATCAACGACACGATGGGTCATCTCACGGGAGACAAGGTGCTGAAGCAGTTGGGTGAGCTGCTACGGCGTGAAGTGCGCACGGTGGACGTGGTGGCGAGGTACGGTGGCGAGGAATTCGTGATCGTCCTCCCTGAGACTGGTCAGGATGGCGCACTCGTGTTCGCCGAGCGTGTCCGTGTGAAGGTGCAGGAGCACAACTTCTCCGATGACGACCCGGCTCTGAACGCCACCGTGTCCGTTGGGGTCGCGAGCATCCCGCCCTCGGAAGTAGGTTCCCCAGAGGACTTGATCGCGGTCGCCGATGCCGCGTTGTATCGAGCCAAGAATGAGGGCCGCAATCTGGTGCGTTCATGAGTCGCCGCTGTCCCAGGTGTAAGAGCGTTTACGCGGGCGAAGCCCGGTTCTGTCCCAAGGACGGCAGTCCGCTGGTCGACGTCGCCGGCTCGGGCGGTACGCCCATCGGCCCACCGTCGAAGGCGCCCGCCTCTCAGCAGACCGAGATCCGCAAGGTGGCCATCCCGCGTCCGGAACCCCGAATGAGCGGAGCTGCTGCCCTCGTGGGCCAGGTGCTCGAAGGCCGATACCGGGTGCTGCGCAAGCTCGGTGAGGGTGGCATGTCCTACGTCTACGAGGCCAAGGACGTGACCGGGGGGCACAGCGTCGCCATTAAGGTGCTCATACCAAAGCTGGGTCGGGACCAGAGCTCAGTAGAGCGGCTCCGTCGTGAAGCCGGTCTGGCGATGCGGCTCGATCATCCCAACGTGTGCCGCATCCTTCGTTTCGGTGAAACGGAGGGGGGGCTCATCTACCTGGTGATGCCCTATCTCCAGGGCGAACTGCTGGCGGATCGCGAGCAGCGCGTAGGCCCCATCGCACCGGAAGTGGGGCTCGACCTCATGGTGCAGACGTGCGCCGGGCTCCACCACGCGCATCAATTGAACATCATTCATCGCGACCTCAAACCCGAAAACATCATGATCGTGCGTTCGAGCGACGGGAGAGAACAGGCGGTGATCATGGATTTCGGGCTTGCCAAGGAGAGCAAAGCGGATCCAGTACTCTCCAAGCTGACCGCGACCGGGATCATTCTCGGGACGCCGGAGTTCATGAGCCCTGAACAGATCCGTGGCCGCGACCTGGACGCGCGGAGCGACGTGTACGCACTGGGGATCGTCGCATTCGAGATGTTCACGGGGCGACTTCCGTTCGACGGGCGCACGCCCCAAGAGATGATGCTGACCCGCCTTCGCGGGAAACCACTTCCGCTCAGACGCGTGAAACCGGATCTGTCGGAACAACTCGAGGCGGTTCTCATGAAGTCACTGGCAACCGAGCCGGAGGAGCGTTATGCAAACGCGCGGGATTTCGGTCGGGCGTTGGCCGAGTGCGTCACCGAGCAGGAACGCCCACGCCTTCAGCGGTATCTGCGGTAGCGCTTCCCACAGCGCTCAGGGCTGCTCGAAACGGCTCTGCGGGATCTCCGGATTGATAACCACGTCGGAAATGACCAACGCCTTTGTGCGCTTGCCCGAAAGCGTCAGCCAATCGCGTCGCACCACATAGGGATAGCGCAGCTCGCCCGCGCGTCTTGTCTCGCCCCAGATGAGTCGGTTCAGGCTCGTGCGGCCCTCTTCAACGTAGGTCACCTCGGTGGGGAACCCCCGCCCCTCCACGAAATAGTATCGAAAGACGTCGGAGTGTTCTCCCACCCCCTCGCCAAACGACACGCCGACGGCGTGATAGCGACCGTCTGGCGCTAACCGCTCCGGCTTCTCACCGTCGACGAACGTGGCACCCGGTCGCTCGATCTTCCCTAGGTAGGACAGATAGACGCCGGGATCGCGCAGCTTGAACGGCAGCCCCATCCAATAGAACACGTCCCGGGATACGTACAACGCTTCGCGCGCATCTTTCGCCGTATCGGGAAGGAGTTTTCCACCCAGCGCCGCCCACGCATCATCCCGGCCGTTGAAGCCCTGTTGGATGATGTCGCCTGTCTCCCACCGTTCAATCCGGGTCTCCTCTCCATGTGGGCCCTTTTTGACCCAGACATATCGAGGGCGGGAGCGTCTCACCCGCCCGGAAAGGGTGTCGTACAGGATCGTTGTCACCGTGAACTTGGCGGACCGGAACTGCTCGTAGGTCTCCATCCCGCCAACGGAATCGATCCACAGTCCGATCAGCGAGTCGGCCGTCGCATCTGTAGCCAGCGACTGCTGTTGCGCCGGCAGCGTGGCGGGATCGACTGCACTCAACAACGCGAGCGCCAAGGCCGCCGCGACGGCTCCTGACGAGCGCTTACCACTTTCTGACCAATGTCTCATCGACTTGCTCCTGTCCTACCCATGAGCGGATATTAGGCCCACCATGCAACCCCGGCAACGCACGGTTCGATGAAGCGGTTCCCCGCCTACGATCCACCAGAATACGTCGAGTGGCAGGCCGATCCTTCCCTCGTCGAACAGTACATAGCGCACTTGGCAGAAGATCCCGCCCGGCACGCGATCGTCGAGAGACTGGACCGCGAGACCAAACTGGCACTCTACGCTGGAATGGTGCGGGTCAGGCTGCACGACATCATGCTCAAGCGCTGGGTGCATCAGGGCGTCATCTCGAAGGCTTGGCTCGGAACGGGGGAAGAGGCCACCACCGTGGGCCCGGTGCACGCGCTCGAGCGAACTCGCGACGTCGTAGCTCCGATGATCCGCAACGCTGGAGCTTGCAGCGAGATGGGGATGCCCATCGCCGACATGCTCCGCGGATACCTGGGAACGTTTGATTCGCCATCGAAAGGCCGTGACGGCCACGTGGGTAGCTTTGCCCACCGTGTGCTCCAGCCCATCTCCAACATCGGAAATATGCCACCTGTGGCCGCCGGTATCGCGCTCGCAAACCGCATGCGGGGCAATCCAGGGATCGCACTTACCTGGGTGGGCGACGGGTCGGTGAAGTCAGGCCCCACGCACGAAGCCTTCAACTTTGCGGCGGTGCAGCGACTTCCGGTCATCTTCATCATTCAGAACAATCAGATCGCGTTGGGGACGCTGCGCAGCCAGCATCATCTCCCGGAAGACTTTACAAGCGTGCACGAAGCATATGGGTGTGCTGGTTGGCCGTTTGACGGGAACAACGTGCTCGATGCATATGCCGCGACGCGGATTGCGGCGGAGCGATGTCGCGCCGGTGAAGGTCCGGTGATTCTCGCGGCCGAAACGTTCCGCATGGGTGGTCACGCCACGCACGACGAACGGGAGGCCCGTCACGTCATTCCACCGGAAATGTACGAGCTGTGGGGACGACGCGACCCCATCGGTCTCTATGAGGAGTACCTGAAATGTGAGGGCGTGACCGTCGGGGAGTTGGAGGAGATCGAGGCCCGGGTCAGCGACGAGATCGACCACGCCGCGGAGGACGCACTCCAAAGCCGGCGCGACAATGCGCCTCGACCGGATACCGCGCTGGACGACGTCTACACAGCCGAGGGGAATTAGCGGAAGCTATCCCTTCTATCCTGTTTGTTCCTAATCAAGTCCAATCAGTGTCTGTATCGCCGCCCACGTCGGCTGCACTAAGAAGACCAGAACCACCAGCAACACGGCGGGCGATATATACCGCACGAAGAAGCTCCACGCTTTGCGAGCGGTGACATTGTCGAGTCCCTGACTCAGCTCTTGATCGGCCTGTGGGAGTATCCTGTACCCTACCAGGATGGCTGTGAAGAACCCGCCGACGATCAACAGAAAATTGCCCACGAGCTGATCGGCGGCACCCAGGAATTCGGTACTGAAGGCTGATGGAACCCCCATCAACGCAACGATGGCGCCGAGCACGAGCGCAGCGCGTTTCCGTGCCCACTGCCAGACGTCCACAGCGGCCGCCACCACCACCTCGAGGAGTGAGATTGCCGAGGTGAGGGCTGCGAAGAAGAGCATGACGAAGAATGCGCCTTGGATGAACCCACCCACGCGACCCAGTTCGGCGAAGCCGGCCGGTAGTGAAATGAACAGGGCGCCGACCGCACTCTCTCCGATCTGATCCAGCAGGCCAAAGCTGAACACGACCGGAAACACCACGAGGCCAGCAATGAACGCCACCCCAAAATCGGTCAGCGCGACGAGCGCCGCTTCTTTGCCCAGATTCTCCTTTGAGTGGAGGTAGGATGCGTACGTCATCAGGGCTCCCATGCCGAGGCTCAGGGAGAAGAAGGCCTGCCCCGCCGCGTCCGTGATGATGTCCCGATCAAACAGCTCACCCAATTGCGGGCGCAAATAGTACGCATAGGCTTCTCCCGCTCCTCCCAGAGTGGCTGACCAGACCGCCAACCCCACGAGTAGCACGAAGAGCATCGGCATCAGGATGAGCGCTGCGCGCTCGAGCCCTTTTTTCACACCGCTCATCACGATGAAGATCGTGGCAGCCATGAAGAGCAGGTGGGCGATCAAGGCGTCGCCACCCACGGAAACCGCCGTGAAGTACGCTGCTGCATCGGATGGGATAGCCCCCCGAAGCGCGTCGACCGCATAGCGAACGGTCCACCCTGCGATCACGGAGTAATACGAGAGAATGCCAAACCCACAGAAGACAAAGAGCATTCCGAGCGGGCCCCACGCCGACCCACCCAATCGCCTGACCGCTCTTGCTGGCGACTCCTGCGCCATGCGGCCCACGATGAACTCCGACGTCATGAGCGGGACGCCAACGATGGCGACGAAGATCAGGTAGAGGAGTACGAAGGACGCGCCGCCACCCTGCGAGGCCATGTACGAGAACCGCCACATGTTCCCGAGTCCAACCGCGGAGCCGACCGCCGCGAGAATGAAGCCCGCCCGGGTTGCCCACGAGTCTCGCTGAGGTTGCGCTGCCGGAGCTGCCATCACCGAATCTCCTCACAGGGGGTGCGAGTAGTTAACTCGTTTTCCAGTAATTGTCTAGCGCCTCGATGGCCGTCCCGTGAGTGGGGGCTCCAAGAGGTTCGACCATCCAATGATCTCACTATCTGTCGGGCGGTCCGCCTGACGAGCGCCCATTCCAGCAACACCGGAGACCGCCTATCTTTCCCGGCCCCAGATGGGGACGACATCGGAGTAAGTGTATGAAAATGCTTGTGTTAGGGGCTGGTTTCCAGGGCTCCGCCAGCGCGTTCGACCTCCTCGAACGGAGCGACGCAACGGTCACGGTGGCCGACTGCCGCTTTGAGCACACACCGGGATTTCTCAAGCGGCGTGTGGGCAAGAGGCTGGATTTCTTGGAGCTCGACGTCCGGGATGAGTCCGCCGTGCTCAAGGCAATGCGTGCGCACGACGCCGTGTTGGCTGCCATCCCTTACTACTTCAACTATCCCATGGCGTGCCTCGCGGTCGAGGCGGGTGTGCACTTCACCGATCTCGGTGGCAATACGGAGATTGTCCGGCAACAAGAAACGCTCCATGAGGCCGCGCTCGCGAAATCTGTGTCGGTCGTTCCCGACTGTGGTCTCGCGCCCGGCATGGCGAACATCCTCGCGGCAGAGGGTATTCGCCGCCTCGATGAGGTCGATGCGGTCAAGCTCTACGTGGGCGGACTTCCTCAGCACCCCACCCCACCATTGAACTACCAGGTGGTTTACTCACTCGAGGGGGTGCTCGATTACTACAGCACGCCCTCATGGGTGCTGCGGGATAGTCGTCCAACGCAGGTTGACGCACTCTCCGAAGTGGAGGAAGTCACGTTTCCTGAGCCCCTGGGCAAGCTCGAGGCGTTTCATACCGCGGGAGGTGTGTCCACGATGCCGTGGCACTTCGCCGGCCAGATACGGCAGATGGAGTACAAGACGCTGCGATATCGGGGGCACGCAGGGCTGATCCGCGCCATGCGGGCGCTCGGTCTTTTCAAGCTCGACCCCGTCACGGTGAGGGGGACGAAGGTCGTTCCGCGTGACGTCTTCATCGCCGTGGTCGAGCCGCAGCTCCGGCATCCGGAAGCGGAAGATCTCGTGGCGCTGAAAGTCGTGGCACGCGGCGACCGAAACGGCGAGGCAGCCGCGGTGACCTTTCAGCTCGTGGATCACTACGACGTCGAGCAAGGCATCAGCGCGATGATGCGTGCCACCGGATACTCGTTGTCGATTACGGCCCAAATGCAAGTTGAGGGACGCGTCACACAACTGGGCGTTCGGCCGGCGTATATTGCAACTCCGTTCGAGGCGTATGTGGCCGCACTGCGCCTTAGGGGGATCGACATCCAGGAGGTTGGTGACAAGTCATGAAGGCCGTCAGTGGACTGGATTTTCGAAGTGTGTGGACCGAAGCGCTCAGCTATCAGCAGTTCGTCGAAGAGTCCAAGAAGAATCGAGGGTTGTGGGAAGGCGTATATCGCACCGCACGAATTCCAGAGTGGGCGTTCGGATTGGCGTGTGAGCGAGGCAAGACCGCGCGCCTCCTCGTGATCGTCGAGGACTGGTGTGGCGACGCGAGCAACACTGTTCCGGTCCTCGCACGGCTCGGAGACGAGGCGGAATGTCTCGAGATGCGTGTGATTCGGCGTGATGAGCACCCGGAAATCATGGATCGGTATCTCACCGATGGCACGAGGTCCATTCCGATCGTGATCGTACTGGATTCCGATTACCAGGAGATCGGTTACTGGGGTCCGCGTCCCAGTGAGCTCCAGGAATGGGTGGTGGCGAACAAGAGCACGATGCCACGGAGCGAGTTGTATCCCCAGGTGCGCCGCTGGTACGCGAAGGATCGTGGAGAATCCACGTTGCGCGAGGTACTGGCGTTACTGCAGTGAGCGGTAGGCAGTGTCGCTCGCCAGAATCACTACCTCCTCTCCTTACTGCTCACTGCTTCTCAGTAGGTCCACCCACCGTGGAACTGTGAGACGAGGCCATCTGGGCCTGTGGCCCACGTGCCTCCGAGCACGCCCGCCCGCCCGATACGGAGCATCAGCCCCAATCCACCTCCCACCTTGAGATCGTCGGTCGTGAGCTCGAGCTGGCGCTTCTGAAACACGCGCCCCGCGTCGACAAAGCCGACGACGGTGAGCACGGCGAGGGTGCGAATCGCAAACGCATCGAAGCGAACGTCGAAGTTCATGAGCAGCTTGTCTGGTCCCAATAGGCGCCGGTCGTAGAGACCACGATGCGAACCAGCGCCGCCGAGGCCAAAGGTGGGATGCTCGGCTGCCTCGATGTGGTAGAGGTTCCCGAGTCTCGGGCTACCCCCCATGGTCTGTCCGAGCATCCGGCCAGCCACGACGACGCGGCTCGTGACTGGGACGTAGCCCGCCGCAGAGAGGGTCGTTCGCGTGTATGAGGCATCTCCCGCCACGTCCGCGTCCGCGGCCGCGTGGATCGCTTGAAAGAGGGCTCCGCGTCTTGGCGATACCTCATCATCTCGCAGGTCGATGACGAGTCCTACCCGCAGTGCGGCATCGAAGACGTTCTCCCCAACGGATGCGGCACGGCCGGCATCCGCATCGTCCGCGAGCAGCGTGCGGCCGGACAGCGTATCGATCCGCCAACCTTCGAGGTGAAATCCACCCAGCACACGGATCGGGCCCACCACGCGGCGCTGCACCGCTCCCCGCAGATACACCCGGCGGTTATCGGATCGGAAGAACAGATCGTTGATCTGCTCGAGGCTGTCGACCTCCCCTTCCGAGTCGTTTCCGAGGCCAAAGTAGTTCTCGCGCGCTCGCCTCTGGGCCACCAACGAAATGAGGAAGCGCCAGCCGTCGGCCATTTGTGGAAACCACAACTCGGTGCCGAGTCTCCGGCTCCCCGAGGTCGAGATCTGGCCATCGACGGAGATCGATCCGCGGAATGGGGGTGGTGAATCCCAGTCATCGTACCCAAAAGGATGTACTTGAGCGTAGTAGAGGCCGACGGTGAGTCCCTCACGCGGGCCCCAAAAGAGCTTTGGGTAGGAGAAATCCACCCAATCCGGCCCGAACGTCGGAAGGTCCGGGAGCTGAGCGGCGCACGGTCGGGGAACCAGCAGGGCCCCGATCAGTAGGCCGATGGAGATTCTCACGCAGGTGACTCGAACAGGGGCGCGCGATCCCGAAGCGACGCGGTCTGGCCATCATGAACTGCATATCGGCCCGGGTAAATGGATGCCGCGCCGAAGTCTCCGTTCTTGTTCACCGCGTAGAAGCTTAGGTCAAATCGTGGGCGTCCTCGCTCGTTGAGCAGACGTGGCTCCGTCGTCGCTACGACTCGCTTGAGGGTTTCCCGGGCCGCGTCGGTGGGCTTGAGCCCGCGTCGCATGAACTCAACCGTCAAGAAGGCGCCGCAGACTTTGATGTTGGCCTCCCCTCGGCCCGTCGATCCGGCCGCGCCGACGTCGTTGTCCGTGTACTGACCGGCGCCGATGAGCGGTGAGTCACCGGCCCGGCCCGGAATCTTCCACGCGAGTCCGCTCGTGGTGGTCACTGACGAGACCTCGCCACGGCTGTTGACCACGTTGCAGTTGATGGTTCCGGTTGGTCGCGCCGGCATTCGCTCTTCGTCAGTCACGTCGAGCCAATCGTCGTCGGCACTCCGGTTTGCCCGCCACCGAAGCCACAGTTGGCGGGACTTCTCGGTCAGGAGGTCCTCTTCGATGAAGCCGTAGGACAGGGCGAAGCGTTTCGCACCCTCACCGACGAGGAGGATATGATCGGTGTATTGCAGAACGTATTTGGCCACGACGCTTGGTGTCTTGATACCCTCGAGTGCGGCGACGGCCCCCGCGCGACGCGATGGCCCATGCATGCAAGACGCGTCGAGCTGCACTACCCCTTCCTCGTTGGGGAGCCCACCGTATCCAACCGAGGTGTCCTCGGGATCCAGTTCCTGAATTTTTACGCCTTCGATGGCCGCATCGAGCGTGTCGACATCTTGCGCGAGAAGCTCTCCCGCTCGTCCGACGGCCCGCAGGCCGTTGGAAGAGGCAACCGCCACCACGCGGGCTTGACGCGACCGTCGGATCGCCGGGGTGGGGAACGCGGTCGCGGCGACCCCTACGGCGGCGAACCCAGATGTTCCTTTGAGGAAGGTGCGGCGGGGCATGTCGGCCATCTTGTGGCTCCCTGGAATAGACACTTGCCGAATAAATGAAGACCGTCAGCCCGATGTCAACTTGATTCACCCGCGGTCCAGGCATAGGTTCACTCGCCTAACTCTAGACGACCAATCGTGCTGTAGGAATAGCTGGACGGCGCGAGGATCGGCCCGTGATCTCCGTTGTGCTACCAATTCATAATGAACGAGACAACCTTGCGCCGTTGTTGGCGGAGATCACCACCGCGCTCGAGGGTCGGCCGCACGAGATTGTCGCGGTCGATGACGCGTCGACGGACGGATCCCTCGATGCACTGCTTGTATTGCGCCGGCAGTATCCAAACTTGCGGGTCGTCGCGCTTGCCCATCGTAGTGGGCAGAGCGGAGCGTTGATGGCAGGTTGTGATGCCGCGAGGGGCGATGTGATTGCGACCGTCGATGCCGATGGACAGAACGACCCGGCCGAGCTTCCTCAGCTGCTCGATCTGTTGAGCAGCGAATCCCAATGGAGTGCCGCTGTGGGTTTCCGGGTGCGCAGGGCAGACTCGCGATGGAAGCGAATCCAGAGTCGGATCGCCAACGCGGTCCGCAACTGGATCACGAACGATGCAGTACGAGATACCGGGTGCGGACTCAAAGCATTCAGGAGAGCGGCACTCCTTCGCCTCCCGCGCTTCGACGGAATGCACCGATTTCTCCCGACACTGATCCGGCTCGAGGGAGGTCAAGTCATCGAAGTGCCGGTATCGCATCGCCCCCGTCGCCACGGCTCTACCAAGTACGGTATGTGGGATCGCGGGCTGCGCGGTCTCTCCGACGCCCTGGTGATCCGATGGCTTCGGCGTCGGGCGCTACGCTATGCCGTAAGACAGGACGTTGAGTAGATGGCCAGGCGAAAACGGCTGGATCCGTCCATCTTCCATCTTCCCGTCGACAAGATGCGCTCTGGGTATTACTCGGATAAATACTTCGTGCGCACGCGGGAAGTGCTCCTCGCCGATCGTCATCGGCCACCCGTCCTGATGCAGGTTTTCTGCAAGTCGCACGCCTATCTCGGTGGCATCGACGAAGCGATCGCCATCCTCAAGCTGTGCGCTAGTCCGTGGCAGGATCTCGTGGTTCACGCCCTGTACGATGGGGACGAGTTCGAGCCCTGGGAGACCGTCATGACCATCGAGGGTCCCTACGATGCGTTTGCGCACTTGGAGACGCTCTACCTGGGTGTCCTCGCACGCCGCACGCGGGTGGGTAGCAACACGCGACTGGTCGTGGAAGCAGCGAAACCAAAAGAGGTCATGTTCTTTCCCGCTCGCCACGATCACTGGTTGGTTCAAACCGGCGATGGCTACGCCGCGCACATTGCAGGTGCGATCGGGGTCTCCACCGACGCGCAGGCGTCCTGGTGGGGGAGCGAGGGGATCGGGACAGTTCCACATGGAGTCATTGCGGCGTACGGTGGTGACACCGTACTGGCGACGCAGAAGTTCGTGCAATACATGCCCGAGCATGTCCGGCTGGTGAGCCTCGTTGACTTCGACAACGACTGCGTGCAGACGTCACTCGCGGTTGCGAGAGCGATCGGTGAGCGGCTCTATGGGGTGAGGCTCGATACCTCAAGCACGATGGTCGATGCTTCGGTCATGCCGCAGATGGGATCCTTCACGCCCACCGGTGTGAACCCGCAGCTGGTGTGTAATGTGCGAAAGGCACTCGACGCCGAAGGCTTTCAGCACGTCAAGATAGTTGCATCCGGTGGGTTCACAGTCGAAAAGATCGAGCATTTCGAGCGGCTCGGTGTCCCGGTGGATGCATACGGCGTCGGGTCGTCACTGTTCCGCGACCACGGGCGCTACGACTTCACGGCAGACGTGGTGATGGTAAACGGAAAGCCGTGCGCCAAAATTGGAAGGGACTACCGTCCGAATTCGCGGCTCGAGCGAGTGGAGTGATCGCGGTTTCGTTAGCTTAGAACTCGAGCCGAGTTAAGAGGCGATTGGATGTCAGGACTCATTTTTTGGGACGTCGATACACAGCACGATTTCATGCATCGGGACGGTAAGCTCTACGTGCCGGATGCCGAGGCTATCATACCCGCGTTGAGGAAGCTCACTGCGTGCGCGCACGCCCGTGGAATACGGGTGGTTGCCAGCGCCGACGACCACGTCCTCGAACACGAGGAAATCTCGGAGCATCCGGATTTCGACCGCACGTATCCACCGCACTGTCTCCGGGGAACCAAGGGACAGCGCAAGATTCCGGAGACGGCGCTAGAACGTGTTTTCGTGATCGAGCCTGAACCGCTCGATCCCCAGTGGCTCCGCGAACGTGTGGAGCAGCACGATGGCGACATTCTGTTTCACAAATACCGGTTCGATGTCTTCACGAACCCCAATGTCGAGTCGGTGCTGGACGTTCTGAATCCCGAAGCCATCATCATCTACGGCGTAGCCCTCGACGTGTGCAATCGCTTTGCGATCGATGGGCTGCTAGAGCGGCGTCCAACGACCCAACTTTTTGTGGTCACGGACGCGACCAAACCAATCGTGGCGCAAAAGGCAACGGCCCTGCTCGAGGGCTGGCGGCACCGGGGGGTTCGACTGATCGAGGCTGAGGAAGCGGTGACGATTGCGGACAGGTGGGCTACGGTGAACGAGCGCGCGGCCGGATGACCGCGCCCGACTTCGGGCGCTTCTTCCTTCCGGGGCCGACCGAGGTGCACCCGGATGTCTTACGGGCGATGGTCCGACCGATGATTCCCCATCGGGGGGCCGGCATGGTCGAGCTGCTGACCAGTCTCGACGCACCGCTTCGGCGCATCTTTCGGACGCAGCGGCCCGTATTGATCGGCACGTGTGCGGCGACGGGATTCATGGAAATGGCGGTGCGCTCGGGGGTTCGTCATCGTGCACTGTCGTTGGTTGGCGGCGCTTTCGGTGCGCGGTTTGCCGCCATCGTGGCCGCCACGGGGCGCGACGTGGTGCGGCTGAACGTCCCGCTGGGCGAGGTCGTGGAGGCGTCGATGCTGCGGGATGCGCTCGCGAGATCCGACGTGGATGCCGTGACGGTCGTGCATTCCGAGACGTCCACAGGTGCCTTGGCACCGTTGGAAGAGCTGGCCCAGGTCGTGCGTGAGTTTCCGGATGTTTTACTCCTCGTTGACGCCGTGACCTCGGTGGGAGGCTCTCCCGTCGAGGTTGATGCTTGGGAGCTGGATTTCGTCTTTACGGGATCGCAAAAAGCATTTGCCCTTCCGCCAGGTCTCGCGCTGGCAGTCGCTTCGGAGCGAATGGTCGAGCGTGCGAAACGAGTTCCCGAGCGAGGCATGTACCTCGATGTCGTCTCATTCATGAATTCCGCGGAAGAGGCGCAACCCACCAACACCCCAGCGATCTCACTTTACTACGCCCTGCAAGCTCAGGTGGCCCGGATCGAAGCGGCCGGCGGCATTGAAGCGCGCTGGCGGCGTCACGCACAGATGCGGGAGCGCGTTGAGCGGTGGGTGGAGGGACGAGGGGGCGAGATCGGTTTTCGATACCTTCCCCGCGCCGGACGGCGGTCGTGGACTGTGTCCTGTCTCACGGTGCCGGAGGCGTTAAACGGTCGCGCGATCGCCAAGGCCATGGCCGATCGCGGGTGGACCATCGGATCGGGGTACGGTGAGTTGAAAGAACGGACTATCCGGATCGGCCATATGGGTGACCATTCACCGGAACGGGTGCAGGAGCTGCTCTCAGATCTGGAGCGCGTCGTACAGTGACCCACGTCGTTGTCGTTGCGGATCGGATTGACGAACGCGGTTTTGCATTGCTACGCGAGGTTGCGGAGCTCGAAGTGGTTTCGACGGTCGGGAAGCCGGAACGCCTGCGCTCAGAGCTTCGCCGCGCCCACGCGCTGGTGGTCAGGTCCGAGACCAAGGTGACTGAGGATCTCATCTCCGATGCACCGGATCTCGCGATCATTGGGCGGGCGGGTATCGGCGTGGATAATATCGATCTGGCCGCCGCAACCCGACGCGGCATCGCCGTGCTCAATGCGCCCGGCGCCAACACCGTGAGTGCTGCTGAGCACACCATGGGTTTGCTCATGGCACTCGTGCGGCGCATTCCGTGGGCGGCAGCGTGTCTGCGACAGGGGGGGTGGGATCGCGCGCAGTTTGCCGGAATAGAGTTGCGCGGGAAGACCCTCGGTGCAATCGGCATGGGGCGAATCGGCGCTACGGTTGCTCACTTGGCGCGGGCGTTCGGTATGACGGTGGTCGCGCACGATCCCTATCTGCCGGAAGAGCGGGCCCGCGCGCTGGGTGTTGAACTTCTTTCCCTCGACCTACTGCTCGCTCGCGCCGATGTCGTCACCTTGCACGTTCCACTCACCGACGGGACTCGGCGACTGCTGAATCGCGAGCGGATCGCGCAAATGAAGCAGGGTGCCATTCTCGTCAATACGGCACGCGGTGAGCTGGTGGACACGGACGCGCTGCTCGAGGCCATCGAGCGTGACCATCTCGCCGGCGCTGCCCTGGACGTGTTCGAAGTCGAGCCACTCCCGACGGATTCGCCCTTGCGGAGATCGGACCGCATCATCCTGACGCCGCACCTCGCTGCCTCGACCGCGGAAGCACAAGCGCGCGTCGCGCACGAGATCTGCGCGGCTGTGCGCGACGCCTTGCTCACCGGTGCAGTGGGAGGAGCGGTGAATCTCCCAGGGGTGAGTCGTGAAGCCTTGCTGAGATTGCGCGGAGTGCTCGACCTCGCGCGTCGGCTCGGTCGATTGGCAGCGGCCCTCGCGGCCGGACCGGTCCGCGCGATGGAAATGGCCTACGGCGGGACCGACGAGGCCGCCCCGCGACCCGCCATGTTGGCTGCTGTCGAGGGACTCCTCAGCGGAATGGGTGTGGGGCCCGTGAGCCTTGTGAACGCAGCTACCCTCGCGCGGGAACGTGGCATGACCGTCGAACGCCGCGTGGGAGCGCCGGAGGCAGGCTTCGAGACGACCCTCGGCATAACGCTGGAAACATCGGCCAGGACCGTGAGGATCGGGGGTGCCGTCGTGGGCGATCGGCTGGGGCGCATCATTCGGATCAACGATTTCCAGGTCGACATCCCGGCCGACCGACACGTTGTGGTGCTGCGCAACCGAGACGTGCCCGGTGTGATCGGCCGCGTTGGAACGGTCCTGGGCGATGCGCACATCAACATTGCATCGTACCACCAGTCCCGTTTGGAGCCGCCTGGGAGTGAAGCACTCGCCGCGATCGTGGTCGACCAAGCTCCGGAGCCGGGCGTGCTTCGTTGTCTCGAACAGCTGCAGGATGTCATCGAGGTCCAGTTCGCCAGCCTCGATGAGGTCGCCTAGTCGACTCCGCTCCGCACCAGCCGTCCCGATTCGCGCTGGATTCGAAAAGAGCTCACCGCCGCAGTTAGACGTTCGGCCGACTCGGCCAGCTGTGACGCAGAACTTGCGATCTCCTGGGTTGAGGCGCTCTGCTGCTGCGCCGAGGCCGCGATCTCTTCCGCCGCGGCAACCACTCCTTCCGTTCCCTGCGCCAGCACGTCGAGTCGTTGCGTGATCTCTTCAACGAGGCGACGTAGCTCCGTTGCCGCGCTGGAGATCTCCTCGGTCCATCTGCTCGTGTCCCGCGCCGCACCGACGACCTCTTCCAGGCCTCCGACCGCCGACTCGGCCACCCGGCGCACCGACGCACTCGCGCCCACGAGGCGAGTGAGCCGCTCACGCGTCGCTTCCAGTGTCGTCAGCACGTTGCGTACGGTTTCCGCGGTAGTGGTGGCCGCGCGCGACGCTTGGGTTGCCAGTTTGCGCACTTCATCGGCCACAACGGCGAAACCACGGCTCTCCCCGGCGCCAGCGCGCGACGCTTCGATGGCTGCGTTGAGGGCCAGCATGTTGGTTTGCGCTCCAATGTCCTTTGCCTGCTTCACGAAGTGTTGGACTTCCTCCGACATCTTCGCGAGCACTTCCGCATCCGCGGCCCCCCGCTCGAGGTCAGCGGCCAAGCTAGTGAGCTGCTCCGCACCACCGGTGAGTTCTTCCCGGTGACGAGCTGCGAGCGTTGCGAGCTGTGTGCTGCGCGATGCCGCTTCGCTGGCGCCGTCAGCCAGCGCCGTCGCTATCTCGAGGATCCGGGAAGCATCCACTGCCGCTGCCCGAAGGGTTTCGGCTTCTTGCGTCGCCTGCTCCGTGAGGCTTTGACAGGTGTGCGCCATCTCTTGCGTCGAGGCGGACATCTCCTCGGTGCTTGCGGAGATCTCTTGAGCCATAGCTGCCGAGTCCTGCGCGGCGGACCTGATCTGCCCTACCAACTGCCGCAGTGCGGTTACCATCGATTCGACAGAAGACAGCAACTGGGACACTTCCTGCGCTCCCGTGTGGTGCGGTAGCGCGCTCACCGAGAGATCACCCCCTGCCACTCGCGTCGCAATGTCCCCTGCCGCTCGCACCGGCTGTGTCACCCGGCGATTGAGCCACATCGACAGCCAGTAAATCACGACGATGATCAGCACCAACAGCCCCGCGGCGGCGAGTATCACAACCCGGCGGACCACGGCCACTCCGGCCGCGACATCCACCGGCTCTCGCGCAACGACCCACCATGGTGCGCGGTTGATTGGCGTAGTCGCGACACGCTCCGGTGGTGCTCCGGCGCGCCGGATGGTCGCGGCGGATATTGCACTCCCGAGCGTGATCGAGTCCGCTCCCGGCAGCCGGCCCAGTAACTGGGCCACATCGCGCGATGCGACGACGCGCGCGGCCGAGTCCACCACCGCTGTCTGAATGGTCGTCGTGTCGCTCCGCGGAGAGATGATGAGCACGAGGCGGGACAGGTCCAGTACAGCTTTCAACACTCCAAGCCGCTCCCCCGAGCCTGGATCTTCGATCCGCACGGAGAGGCCTACCGCCGTGGCGCCGGCGGACTCGTCAAACTCTGCAGCGTCCTGATGATCGCCGAGCTCGAACGCCCGCTGCCACCACGCCTCGTCTGCTTGCACGAAATCTGACGTGGGATTGCTCGCGGCCACAGTAAACCCGTGTCGATCGGTCACGATGAGCTCAACAAAATCCGAGTCGTCGCGTACGCGTGCTAGGAAGGCGTTGACCTGCGCTTCGGGTTCGAGCATGCGGGTCGCCTGGAAGGCACGCTCGAGGTCATCGACTCCCCTCCCATCCAGACCAAGCGCCACGGCCCGAATCCCGGAACGCCGAGCCCGCTCGACAAGCGTTGGCACGCCCGCGAGCATTCGCACCGCCGCGTGTCGCTCTTGCAGGTAGAGATCCACCGTCGATGCGGTGCGCAACGCTGCCGCGGTCACAGCCCGGGCGGTTGACCGTTCGAACTGCAATGTGGCGATTCGGTTGGCGGCGACGGCGGCTGTGGCGACGGCCAGCACGGCCAGAGGTGCTCCGACGAGGAGCACGCGTCGCCGGAGGTCGGCAGATTTGGAGGCCATATGATCCGGCCTAAGCTACGGAAGGCTTCCAGGGGGGGCAAGCCATGGTAAATTACGCTCCTTATGAGCGATGCGAAGACCGACGTGGCGACGTACGAGCCGCAGGCCGTTGAGGCAAAATGGCAGCGCCGGTGGGAGCGATGGCGGACCAACGCCGTCGATCTCCACGGTGCTGACCGCCCCTTCTACCAACTGATGATGTTCCCCTATCCCTCGGCGGAAGGGCTCCACGTTGGCAACGTGTTTGCGTTCGTGGGCAATGACATTCACGGACGCTTCCAGCGCTTGCGGGGATGCCAAGTCTTCGAGCCGATTGGCTTCGATGCGTTTGGCATTCACTCAGAGAACTACGCTCTCAAAGTCAACACGCACCCCGGAACCCTGATCCCAAACAACATCGTGCGTTTTCGGCAGCAGCTGAGGCGCGTCGGCCTGATGGTCAACTGGGATCACGAGCTCTCGACGACAGATCCACGGTATTACAAATGGACACAGTGGATCTTCGTGAAGCTCTTCGAAGCGGGGCTAGTCGAGCGGAAGCGCGCACCGGTGAACTGGTGTCCCGAATGCAAGACCGTGCTCGCGAATGAGCAGGTTATCAACGGCAACTGCGAGCGGCATCCGGACACGCCGGTCCATCAGCGTTTCCTCGAGCAGTGGTTCTTCAAGATCACTGCCTTTGCGCAGCGACTGCTCGACAACCTGGACTGGATCGACTGGTCCGAGTCCACCAGGGCGATGCAGCGCAACTGGATCGGCCGATCCGAGGGCGCGGAGCTCATCTTCGAGACTCCAACGGATCATCGCATCAGCGTGTTCACCACCCGGCCGGACACGGTCTTCGGAGCGACGTACCTCGTCCTCGCCCCTGAGCACCCATTCGTCGAAAGACTGACGACGCGAGAACAGCGGCCGGCCATCCAAGAGTACCGGCGGGCCTCGGCCGCCAAGGATCTCGTGAGTCGCAAAGTTGGCTCGAAGGAGAAGACAGGGGTGTTCACAGGCTCCTACGCCCGCAACCCGGCCACCGACGAGTCGATCCCCATCTGGGTGGCCGACTACGTGCTCATGGAGTACGGCACCGGGGCGATCATGGCGGTCCCGGCGCACGACGAGCGCGATTTCGAGTTCGCAACCCAATTCGATCTTCCCATCCAGCAGGTCGTGCGTGCGACGGAGGGTGAGACCGTGTTGCCGTACGAGGGATGGGATGCGGTGCTGATCAACTCCGGCCAGTTCGACAACCTGCCGTGCGTAGAAGCGGTACCCGCCATCACCCAGTGGCTGAAGGAAAAGGGGCTCGGTGAAGTTCGCCTCCAGTACCGCATCCACGACTGGTGCGTTTCGCGACAGCGGTATTGGGGGCCACCCATCCCCATCATCTACTGCGACGCCTGCGGCACCGTGCCAGTACCGGAACAGGATCTTCCGGTTACGCTCCCGTTCATCGAGGACTTCAGACCGGACGCCTCAGGCGTGTCCCCGCTCGCTCGTCACAAAGACTGGTTTGTCGTACCCTGTCCACAATGTGGCCGGCCAGGGCGCCGCGAAACCGATGTGTCCGACACGTTTCTCGATTCGTCCTGGTACTTCCTGCGGTATCCGTCGACGGATTTCGACGACAAGCCGTTCGATCGAACGCGCACGGCCAAATGGCTGCCCGTGGATTGCTACATCGGTGGGAACGAGCACGCCGTGCTTCATCTGTTGTACGCGCGGTTCATCAACATGGCGCTGCACGATCTTGGGTATCTCGACTTCGAGGAGCCGTTCCGGCAGTTCCGCGCCCACGGTACGATCGTGAAGGATGGAGCGAAGATGTCGAAGTCCCGTGGGAACGTTGTCATTCCGGACAAGTTCATTGCCGAATGGGGCGCCGATACGTTCCGGGTGTATCTCATGTTCCTCGGCCCGTATCAAGAGGGCGGCGACTTCCGGGACGAAGGGATCGTCGGTGTCCGGCGATTCCTGGACAAGGTGTGGAGTCTGGTTGGGCAGGCAGATGCGAGCCTCGACGCGACCGCGTTCCCGGATGCGCTGAGAAAGCTGCACCAGACCATTCGGAAGGTGACGGTGGATACTGCCGAGCTCCGGTATAACACCGCAATTGCCGCGATGATGGAGTACGTCAACGTGCTGAGAAGTCCCGCGGTTCTCGGTGACGGCGATGACGTCCAGGTTCCCACGAGCTTGCTCGCTCCGTTGATCGTCATGCTATCGCCGTACGCCCCGCATTTTTCCGAGGAATGTTGGGAGCGGCTTGGGAATACGCGGTCGATCTTCCTCGCGGCCTGGCCGACATACGACGAGAGTGTGGCGCAAGAGGACACGGTCGAGCTCGTTGTACAGGTCAATGGAAAGGTGCGCGGACGTGTGCTTGTACCAACCGGCCTCGCAGAGGAGGAGGCGGTGCGTCGTGCGATGGCCGACGATGGCGTGCGCCGGGCCATCCGCGAGCGACGGGTGAAGAAGGTGGTGTCCGTGCCGGATCGGTTGGTGAATCTGGTAGTTTGAGTCAGTAAGGAGTAAGAACTCTGGTGTCGGGAGGTGAGGGGACTGTCGTTAGAACCACCCGGCGACCAGATCGCCAACGAAGTACCCCACGATTGCCACACCCAGTCCCACCACGAACATGTCGAACCCGCTCCGAAAGAGACCACGGCCGGTAAACACACTCCGTGCCGCTCCGACGCCAAAATGTGAAAGCATGGACACGGCGAACGAGAGCAAGATGGCGAGGACGCCCGACGTGAAGAAGAACGGTGCAACAGGAATGAGGGCGCCAAAGCCGGTGGCGGTGCCGGTGATCCAGCCCTCCTTCAAAGGGGTGGTGTGTGCCTCGCCGATCTTGAGCTCTTCACGAACCTTCTCGTCGAGCGCGCGCTCCGGATCCCGCATGATATCGCTTGCCATACGCCGAGCCCGCTCAGGGCCCACGCCCTTCGCCTCGTACAGCAGCGCGAGCTCTTCCTCCTCGACCTCTGGCATGAGCGCGAGCTCTTCCCGCTCCATGGCGATCTCATGCGCATACACCTCACGCTCGCTCTTCGCCGCCAGATAGCCCGAGGACCCCATCGAAAGCGCATCGGCAATCATGCCGGCGAGACCCGAAACCAGAACGATGTGCGGCTCGACCGCCGCACCGATCACGCCCGCAACCAAACCAAAGTTCGCTGTCAGTCCGTCGTTGAAGCCGTATACGACGTTCCTCAAGAATCCGCCCGACTCGGTTCGGTGCCACGGTTCACCTGCCTTTCCCGCGATGGTGCCAAGCGTTTCGGCGTGTTCTGCGGACTCCCGGGCGAGCGTCAGCGCCGTGTCCCGGGTCGTCCCTGGGGCGCTCTCGCGATAGAGTTCGAGGTATCCCTTGACCTCACGACCCTCCTCCCGGAGTAGCACGGGCAGCAGTAGCCCTGGCCCGAGCCAGCGAGCGAGCTTCGCCATGAGCCGCGCGCGTACCGAAGGAGTTGGTGTCGCGACGTCGTGACCTTGCTCAGCCAACAACGACCGCCAGAGCCCCACGTGACGATCCTCCACATGGGCTAGGCGTGTATAAAGATCTCGTTTCTTGGGGTTCCGTTCGGCACTTCCGAGGGCTCGATAGAGGAACGCTGCGTCCGCCTCATCCCTTAGGTGGTGGAGCCAGCGGGCAAGGGTCTCGGGGTTTGGCTTGGTGGCGTGCATGACTGAACAATAGTGTAAGCGGTGAGGAGCAAGGAGTTAGGGGTAAGGAGGAGGACGGAGGGAGTGGAAGTGTCTGCTCATTGCTCACCTGGGGGGTGACACCGGTGGGGACTCCAGAACTGCGACCCCCCCGGGGTGGCGCGCATCTATACTGGCGGATGACCGGAATGACCTTGGTTGCGCTCGACGAACTGGCCATTCAGCGTGCGAAGACGGGTGATCTCGCGGCGCTCGAGAATGTGTACCGCGCGTACGAGGGCACCGTCTACACCATCGCGCGCCGCATGTGCCGCACGGCTGAGGATGCCGAGGACGTCCTACAGGAGACGTTCCTCGAGGTGTGCAACAGCATCCGCAGGTTCCGCGGAACCGGTCACGGAAGCCTGACGGCGTGGGTGAAGCGGATCGCCGCGAGCAAAGCGCTTATGCGACTCCGTGCGGAGAAGTACCGCGAGACCGACGACCTGACAGAAGATGGACCGTCGGCGGCAAAACGGGATAGTGACGTGGCGTTGCGATTGGATCTGGAGGAGGCCTTGTCGCGACTGTCGGACACGTCACGGGCGGTCGTCTGGCTCCACGACGTGGAAGGATACACACACGAGGAGATTGCCGAGCTTATGGGAAAGACGGTGAGCTTTTCCAAGTCCCAGCTGTCACGCGCTCACGCGCGGCTACGACGGATGCTCGGTGAGGAGGCGCAATGTTGAGACATTGCACGATGGCAGAGCTGTTAGACATTCGAGATGGAGAGGGCTCTACGGCGGCCCGGGCACACGTCGACGACTGCGGGGCGTGCCGGACCGAGCTCGACCGGCTGTATCAACGAGTTGCCAGCCTCAAGGCGCTGCCGAGTCTGCGTCCACCGCGTGAACGATGGTCGACCGTTCGCGAACGGCTGGTGTCACAGCGCCGCCGGCGGTGGAATATTGGCGTCGCGGTAGCCGGCGTCACTGCCGCGGCCGCTGTCGTGGCGGTCGTGGGAGTCGGTGGGGTGCCGCAGCTTTCCCTGACGAATGACGTTGCACCGTCGGCGATCACACCCGTGGAACTCGAGTCGTTGCGCGGGCAGTCACGACAGCTCGAAGGCTTGCTCAGAGAAGTGGAGCAGCATGGGCGGGTCATCGACGGCCTAACGGCGAGTGCCATCGCTGATCTGGAGGATCGTATCGCATTGATCGATGCCGGCATCGAGCACGCAACTGTCGGCAACGCACCGCGGAATGATCTGGCATCGCTATGGCAGCAACGACTGGCGCTAATGGATGCGCTGGTCAACGTACATGTAAGACAGGTGGCGTACGAAGGATTCTGAACGAAAGAGACCGGCAGCCACCGGGGCTACGCGGAGTACCCTGCGAAGGCACGATGCATAGAATCGGCGGCTGTCGGTCGTTTCATAAGGAGTGCGAGTCATGAACAGCAGGGTGCTTGTCACGACGCTCGCGGCGCTGATGGTGGCGATGCCGGCGACGGCGGTGACGCAGGAACGAGAACGAGGCAGCGACGAGGAACGGGTCGCCGAGGCGGAACGGAGACTCGAGGATGCTCGGCGAGCTCTGGAGTCGGCGATGCGCCAACTGCGTCTTGAGGAGGCCGATGCGCGCCGCGCCCTGGAGGACGCGATGCGAGAACTGAGGGCGGCTGCGCGAGCGCTGGGCCGTGGCCAGTTGCGCGACATCATGATCCTGCCGAATGAAGAACGAGCGTTTGTCCGGGTTTTTGGGGACGATAGGGCCCGTATGGGAGTCATTCTCGATACGGGAGACCCAACGTCGACCGACACCGTCGGCGCTCGTCTGCAGGCGGTCACGCCGGGCGGCCCTGCAGATGAGGCCGGGCTGCGCGTTGGCGACGTGGTGACACGGGTAAATGGAGAAACTTTGGCGCGATCTGGTAGACGCGGTGAGCGCCCCGGGGACAAGCTGGCGCGCATCGTTCGCGAGCGCGACGAGGGAGATACGCTGCGAATTGCGTATCGCCGTGGCAGCGAGAACCGAGAGACCAGCGTGGTTCTCCGGAAGCTCGATTCCAGCGCCTACGCGTTCGGCTGGTCGAGCGACTCCGGCGACGTGTTCTTCGAGCGAGATGGGATCCGAAGCCGTATCGAGTTGGGCGACGCCATGAGGGTGATGCCACGCATTGCGCTCGATCCCATTCAGATTCGGCTTCCAGGCCGCTGGCTCGACCTCGAGCTCGTGACCCTCGACGAGCAACTCGGAGCGTACTTCGGTACGACGGAAGGTGTGCTCGTCATTCGTGGAGCTCGTGAGGGTGGGTTGGACCTACAGAGCGGAGACGTCATTCTGAGCATCGATGGTCGGTCGCCTTCATCGCCATCCCACGCGCTCCGAATCATGCGGTCCTATGAGCCCGGCGAGTCCATGCGCATCGACGTCATGCGAAACAAGCGGCGCATGACGATCACGGCCACAGTCCCGGAGCGGGAGTGAGAGCGCCGGTCCTTGCGGCGCTCTCCCTGGGCCCCCAATCTCCTCCGTTCCCCATGAGCGGAGGCGGGAGAGATGCCAGATCAGTTGTGGTCCTTGTGGCCCTCGCTGCACCTCGCCGGGCGCGTCCTATTCTCGTCGTTTTTTGTCATTTACGGCTTGACCCATCTCCTGCGACCCGACCCTGTCGTGGAGTACTTCCGTCAGAAAGAGATCCCAGGGCCTCGGCCCGTTACGTTCGCCACCGGTCTCATGCTGTTGGCCGGCGGCGCATTCGTGCTCACCGGGTGGAGTCGGTTCATTGGCGCCGGACTCCTTTTTCTGGTGCTCTTCCCCGGGGCCTTCGCGCTCCACCCGTTTTGGCGTGAGACCGATCCAAGCCTCAGAATGCGGGCCCGCGCCTCGTTTTTCATGACCATCGCCCTCGCGGGAGCATCGTTGTTCATCGCCTACTACGGTCACATGGACTGGCCGCTGGCAGTCGTTCACTAAGATTGTCTGCCCCGATATTGACCTTTACGATATATCTTGCGATACTACTTACGTAGTATCGTCCAGTTGTATCGTACGTAGTGTCGTGGTTCTGGCGTGAACCCGCCAGCAGGAGGATCGATGACACATCGAGTATTCGGTTTCGGATTTGCACCCGGCGAGTGGGACTGGATGTGGGGTGGGCCGAGACATCGTCGTCGCCGAGGACGGCGCCAGTGGTTCGAGTCGGGAGACATGAAATACGTCATTCTCAAGCTCCTCAAAGAAAAGCCCATGCATGGTTATGAGGTCATGAAGGCGCTCGAGGAACAGACGCACGGCTGTTACAAGCCATCACCGGGTACCGTCTATCCCACGCTCCAGTGGTTGGAGGACGAAGGGTTGGTCAAGGGAGACGAGGTCGAGGGAAAGAAGGTGTACGCGATCACGCAACAAGGGCTCGAGTTTTTGGAAGAGCACAAGACGACCGTGGAGGACATCTTCGATCGTGTAGATGAAACGCTCGAGTCGTTCTTTAGTGACCCCATGCCGGAAGTCACGCGACTGGTCGGTCGGTTGGTGGGTCAGGCGTATCGGGCAACCTGGAAGCTTCGTGACGACAAGGAGAAGCGTACGCGGGTAGCGGAAATTCTCGAGCACGCGGTGAAGGAGTTGGACACGCTGCTCTGAGGTAGCGGAACTGGGCTGCTACCGCGGGGGTAGCAGGGAGACGCGGGGGGG
>JBFGJG010000001.1:0-306259 GCA_041577295.1 Gemmatimonadales bacterium | reverse complement strand
TCTCGAGGCTCCGGAGCGCGCAGTCCTGCACATGATGGAACTGGCCATTGGCGTCCGTGACGCACGCCTTGATCAGCTCCATCGCCAGGATCGGATGTTCATCATCGTACCGTGCGTGCTCTTCGAGCCACTGGCGTCCGCACTTCCCGAGACGCTGGTTGTGCTGCTGTCCCTCCAGCGCCTTCGTGGCGATGCGTTGGGCTACGCCTTCGACTGCGTAGTTGGTCGCGGCGACGGCGCTCGCGAAAGGTCCGTTGGCTCCAATGTCCGTGAGAAAGTTGTGGAAGCCGTTGACCGTTGGATTTGAGGGGATGTATCCCTCGAAGCATTCCAGCGGCACACCAAAACCATCACCCATCGCTCGCCACATCGCGGTGTGACGGCGCCCGAGTCGAATGTGGTCGCGGAAGAACGACCGCCCGGGTGGTGGAGACCGCTTGAATAGAACTTCTAGCCAATACGGGAAGTCACGCACGATCGGATAGAACTCGACGCAGAAGTTCCGGATAGCGATCTCGTCGAGCCTATTGTGCGAGGCCTCGCTCACCACCGGAAGATCGAGGATCTCCTGTTGGAGAGGCTCCAGCGCCTCGTCCAACCGCTCCACCCACTGTGGGTGATGAGTGACCTTCAACATGGGCATTTGCTCCGTGTGGTCCTTGTGCCGCTACCGAGTTGCAAGAGAGGTGCCCGGTGAAATGCGGACCACGAGCAATGAAAGTGATACCTGGTGAGTGGGTTACGGGCTTTGTGACTGCAGTCACACTGTTGCACCCTTGTGGCGAAATGCCTAGCCACGTGCAGCGCGGCCGGTGCGCCGAGACGACGATTCGTCTTTGGGTCGTGCGGCCCGCCAGAGCGTTGTGACGAGGATCACACTTGTGTTTCACGGGGAACACCGTCGGAGTCGACGATGATCAGGGGGTCACGCGGGACGGACTCCTGGGAGCCGTGCAACGGCCCCACACTTAGAACACGTGTAGAAAAACGGTGTCTGCTGGCCAAGCCGTTCAAGGGCCTGTTTGGACTCCCAGCAGCGGCGGCACATGGGACCGCGCAGTACTCCGTTTTCCTCCATCAGCCAGTAGGCGCCCCGCTCGAACTTGACGCGATTCTCCCTGGACGCCGCACGCGCTCGATCATCGAGACTCTCCCGGAGCGTCCGCACCTCCTCTTTGAGCCGCTGGTTCTCGGTCAGCAGCTTCTTGAGTTCGGCTCGGACGTCGATCAGCGCTTGTTTCAGCGATGGGTCGCCGAGATCACGCGCTAGATCCACCACCTTGTTGAAACGCTCGATGACCTCCACAGTACCTCGTGCAAGGCGTCGTAATGGGTAGTGCTTGGGTGGGAACTTACTCTGTGGGAAAACGCCGGACCAGCATGAAGGAGCGCCCGGCGCGCGAGTGACCGTGGAGGTAGATTCTCAGCTTGGCACACTCACGGAGCAGCCGATGGTTCGTCCGCGTCCACATCTCATGACCCGTGTGTTCACAATGGCCGTGCTCGTCCTGTCCATGCCGCCCCTCTCGGCAGATGCGCAGGAAGCGCGTCAGCGGTGGGAGCGGTTGTGTCAGATTCGCGCAGAAAAATTCGACCGGATTCTCCCCGAGGCGATGAGGGAGAACGGCATCGATATGTGGATCACCATGATGAAAGAGGGTCTTCTCGATCCGCTGTGGGAGGACCTGGGACGTGGCTACGTGGGCGGTAGCGCGTACTACATTTTCAGTGACCGCGGTAACGACCGTGTCGAGCGAGTTGCCGCAGGCGTGGGTGGCTACATGCTCGAGCAGTGTGGCGTCTACGACGAGGTTATCAGCGGCAACTTCGACCTGCGGGCGTTTGTCACCGAGCGTAATCCTCGACGCATCGGCGTCAACATGTCAGCCGCCATCGGCGCAGCTGACGGGCTCTCACACACGGGGTACCAACACCTCGTAGAGACGTTGGCTGAACCGTATGCCACGCGCCTTGTCTCGGCCGAAAAACTGATATCCGATTTCCGGTCGCGCCGCGTGGCATCCGAGATCGTCGCGTTTGGCGAAGCCGGCGAGATGTCACGCACCATCGCTGAGCGGGCGTTTTCGAACGAAGTCATCACACCCGGCGAGACCACGCTCGAAGACGTGGCGTGGTGGATGTGGGACCAGCTGCTTACCCGAGGGCTGGGCTCGTCGTTCGACATGCCATCCGTCTACGTGACGGGACCCACTGGAATCGAGGCGGTCTCGACCGACCGCATCATTCAGCGCGGGGATCTCCTAATGATCGATTGGGGGGTGTGCTACCTGAACTTCTGCACGGACGTGAAGCGCATCGCGTACGTGTTACGTGAGGGTGAAACCACCGCTCCACCGGGTATTCAGCACGCGTTCGAGCGGGCGCTCGCCGTGCGAGAGATCGTCAAGGCGACCATCAAAGCGGGCCCGACCGCCGGTGAGACCTGGCACCTCATCAATCGTCGTCTCGAGGAGGAAGGGTTTGGCATCATCGAGTTCAACCAACCGACCACCGAGGACCGCACAGACGTGGTGGTTGGCTCCCATTCGGTCGGCAACACGGGCCATGGAATCGGTCCTTCCATCGCGTTCTTCAATCCAGAGCGCATGAAGTATCAGATCAAACCCACCAACTTGTTTTCGATCGAGTTCTTCGCCTATACGAAAGCTCCGGAGTGGGGGGGAGCGAAGGTGCGCATTCCCCTCGAAGACGACGCGATCGTCACCGAACGTGGGATTGAGTGGCTTTACCCGGTGATCAGGAGAATTCTGTTGATAAAGTAGTGGCGGGTTCCCTCTAGCCTTCCCTAGTGCGGTTGACTCAGTGCGTCCATCCTACGAAGGTACGGAGAACCTCCTGCCGGGAGCCTTCTTTCATGTCCGAGTATACCCTCACGGTCAACGGCGTCCGTCGCACGGTCAACGTTGAGGCGGACACACCGCTTCTCTGGGTGTTGCGAGACGAGCTCGGCCTGACCGGGACAAAGTTCGGTTGTGGGATCGGTCAGTGCCGTGCCTGCACGGTGCACGTGGATGGAACGGCGACCTTCTCGTGCCAGCTGCCGATCGCCGGCGTGGCCGGAAAGCAGATCACGACCATCGAGGGGTTGGCGAGCGAGGGCCGTCTACACCCCGTACAGCAGGCCTGGATCGACGAAGACGTTCCGCAATGCGGGTATTGCCAGTCTGGTCAGATCATGACTGCCGCGGATCTGTTGGCGAAGAATCCCAACCCGAGTGACAACGAGATCGAGCAGTGGATGTCGGTGTGCCTTTGTCGTTGCGGGACGTACAACCGCATCAAGCTAGCCATCAAACGCGCTGCTCGGGGGTGAGCGATGGCCGTTAGATCCACGACCACGCGATGCGGATTCCTCGCTTCGGGAGCGACTGCCGGTGACGGTCTCGTGGTGGCAGCCCCATCGCGAGCTGGAGTTCGCACGTGCAAACCAAATCGCATGCCGGGCACCACTCACTGACACCCGCCACGGGGCTGCCGCTGCGTCTGGCTGCTTCCCCCACTCCCGACTCCCCGCTCCCTCCTTCCCCTATATCCCTATGCTTAACGTCTCACCGCGACCTCACCCACCTCGACCTCGTTGAGCTTGCCCGACCCCACATCGTAGACGAATCCGCGTACGGGGATCGCCCGTGGGATCCACGGATGCGCTCGAATCTTTTGGATCTGGCGGCGGACATTCTCCTCGAGATCGCTGAAGGCGTGGAAGTGGGCCGGTCCAACCACTGCCGTTCCCGTTTCCCGTTCGAGGCGGCTGAGCAGCTCATGGTCCTTGAACGTCAGCATACCACAGTCCGTGTGATTGATCACCACAAACTCTCGGGTGCTCAACAGGTGATGGGAGATGAGTAAGGATCGAATGGCGTCCTCGGTAGCTATCCCCCCTGCGTTGCGGATCACGTGTGCGTCACCCGTCTCGAGTCCCAGGATCTCCTCGACCGTAAGGCGCGCGTCCATACATGCGAGGACAGCCAAGTGCTTCGCTGGTGGCATGGGAAGGTGGGCCAGACGAAATCCACTCGAGTACCGATTGTTGGCCCGCAGAGCATCATCGATGGCGCCCATGAGTACCTCCTTGATAAAAAAAACACCGGCTGTGTCCCTTCTTGGGTCGCAGCCGGCTGCGAAGTGCGCGTCAGATTGTAATGGCTAGGACTTCATGAATCTTCCCGGACGCACGGCGCTGCCGGCCCGACAATGGTACACGCCGGACAACAGCGAGAGATGAAACCGTTCACGATCGGGGTCACAACCCCTTCAACCCACGATCGCCGTTCAAGGTTCCCTTCTGATCGAGGGTCGGTGGCCGTAGAGGTCGCAGGGCACGATTTGTCCTTCGTTTCCTGGTCGTTTTGATACGTAGTGCGGTGAAAAGGAAGCCAGTGGCCGGGCCTCACGTCCTCAGGCCTTTCATATATCAAGAAATATTGATATATTTGGCTTGTGATACCGAACGGCTCAAAGACCACGATTCCACCTGCTCGGTGGTTTCACGCGCTCTCAGACGAGACACGCCTCGAGATCGTGCGTCTGCTGTCGCACGGGGAGCGGTGTGTATGTGAACTGACTGAGGGGCTGGGTGCGGCGCAATCTCGCCTCTCCTTTCACCTGAAGACCCTCAGGGACGCGGGGCTCGTCGTTGACCGCCGGGAAGGTCGGTGGGTTTACTATCGCCTCGTCGATGACGCGATCGACGGAATCATCGCCTTCGTCTCTACGATGAGGTCCGGAGGCCACGTAGGGAGCTGCGCTCAGGCGGGTTGTTGTTGAGTCGTGCGACGAACGGAGCAGGTCCTAGAGGCGGAAGCAGTGATGGGAGTGGAAACGGGACACGTGCAACGGGGCAGTTGCAGGAAACCGCGAGGATGACGAAATGAGTGACAAACTGAAGACGCAAATCGAGACCAAGTACGGTGCGGCTGCGGAACGGGCGCGCGTTGGTGGTGCGGCCGAGTGCTGCGCCCCAGGAGGCGGCTGTGGATGCGACCCCGTGACGTCGAACCTCTATGAAGCGAGTGACGTCGCCCAGATTCCCGAATCAGCGCTGCTCGCATCACTCGGCTGTGGCAATCCCACCGCGCTAGCTGATCTGCATCCAGGGGAAACGGTGCTGGATCTCGGCTCCGGCGGTGGAATCGATGTGTTGCTCTCCGCCCGCCGCGTCGGCCCAACCGGCAAAGTCTATGGGCTGGACATGACCGACCAAATGCTGGAGCTTGCACAGGAGAATCAACGCAAGGCGGGGGTTCAAAACGTCGAGTTCCTGAAGGGCGAGATCGAAGACATCCCGCTGCCGGATGATTCGGTGGACGTCATCATTTCCAATTGTGTCATCAACCTCTCCGCCGACAAGCAGCGCGTGATCCGCGAAGCCTTCCGCGTGCTGCGTCCGGGCGGTCGCTTTGCGGTGTCCGACGTCGTGGTGCGTGGTGAGGTTCCCGCCGTCGTTCGCAAGAGCATGGAGCTGTGGGTGGGATGCATAGCAGGTGCGTTGACCGAGAGCGAGTACGAGCGGTTTTTGGCGGACGCTGGTTTTGACGACATTAGTATCGAGCCGACCCGGGTGTACGAGTTCGAGGACGCCCGCGCGTTTCTGAGCCAGGCCGGATTGGATGCAGATTCAGTGGCGCGAGAGGTAGCAGGCCGGGTAATGGGTGCGTTCGTTCGGGCCCGAAAGGTTCCAACCACACACCACGATCCAACTCAGGGGTAACCTCCTCGATGCCACCGAAGATCCGGACGTACGAATCCGACGCAATCGCGGTCGAGTATGACCTCAAACGTTGTATCCACGCACGGGAGTGCGTGAAGCGACTGCCGTCGGTCTTTGATCCCGAGCGACGGCCGTGGGTGGCTCCGGCAAATGCCACGGCGGACGAGGTGGCGGCCGCGGTCATCGCCTGCCCGAGTGGTGCGTTGCAGCACCGACGCAAGGACGGCGGGCCACAGGAGCGCACGCCAGCGACAAACGAGGTCTGGATTGAGCCCAACGGTCCTCTGTACCTGAGGGGTGCGCTCGAAATCCAGACACCGGACGGCGTGACGGCACACACGAGGGTTGCGCTTTGTCGGTGTGGCGCGTCGCACAACAAGCCCTTCTGCGATAACAGCCATCGGGATATCGGATTCGAGCATTCGGGCGGGTTTGTGTCCGGCGAAAACGAGTCGACAAAGGAAGACGTGTCAGGTCACCTTGTCGTCGAGCCGCAACCCAACGGGCCGTTATTGCTCGAGGGAACCTTTCGGCTCGTGAGCGGGGATCGAGAGCAGTCGGTGGTTCGGAGGGAGCAAACGTGGTGCTGCCGCTGTGGCCATTCTCAAAACAAGCCGTTTTGCGATAGCAGTCACCGCAAGGTGGGGTTCGAAGCCGAGTAGAGGACTCAGAAGCGCCACTCCAGCTGGATCTGACCAATCCAGTTATCTCGATCGTCGCCGACGGCGAAGTCGAAGGTGTTCACCCGTTCGTAGCCGGCAATCGCCTTAAAGACAATTGGCTGCCGCATTGGACGATACGTCCACGATCCGACAGTTCGGTAGCGACGCTCTTGCGGTAAGGCGCGGACCTTTACCCGCACACCACGTTCCGGTGTCTCGTACTCGTCGAGGCTCCGACCCTCGTACGCCGCGTGGACTCCTATTGTGTTCTCCCGTGACACATCGAAATGCATTTCGACGTATCCTGCGCGTCCCTCGGGACCGAGGATGTTGCCGAACAAGCGGTCGTCCACGGCTAGTCCGGTCAAGAACTGCCCGTGGCGATACAGGCGAATGCCACTGAAGTGGTACTCGAAAGCAAGATCAACTCGGCCTGAGCGTTCCAAACGCGGCGCGTAGAAGCCAAGTAGCCAACCCGAGTCTTGGTTGAACCACCTGCTGACCTGGGTGGAAGTCACGTCATCCCACGCTCCTTCACCATAGACCTGTACCCCGCCTGGTAAAGTCGCACGAAACTCAACACCGACGATCTTGTTTGAGAACTGGAGGTTGGCCTCCCTCGCGGGCCAGCTGAGAATGAAGATGTGATCAACGATGCGATCGCCGAGTGTTGCTTCGGGAGCGCCTCGTCCGCCCGACTCGAGCAAATAGCTTCCACCAAACTCGAGCCACTGAAATGGCTGAATCGTCACTTTGTAGCCGAGCATGTACGAGTTGAGGAAATGTCGGTCGCGGTCTGCGGCAGTCGTCGCGAAGAACAAGGTTCCCTTCGTAGGTCCCAGCAGGCGAAAGACCCACGGCAGCACGCGAGGCTCTTGATTGGTGACCTTCACCATGTCGAAGCCCCGGGCATTGGATGAAATCAGCAGCCCAGCCTGTCTTCCCTGGCCCCACACCTGATTGGCGCGTCCAACGAGGAGCGAAAAGTTTCCCAACAACAGAGTTGCATACGCTTCTTGGATCGAGACACGGTTTAGGTTGGGGGTTGCTTCACGTCCCTCTGTGAGCTGTAGACGTGGGTGCGCATACAATACGAGCTGCTTGGCGAGTCGGATCTCGTGTGTGGTCTCTAAGGCTGCCGTCGTCCCGTCCACCGGTTTCCGCCCTTCGCGGTAGCCCAACAGTGGGTTGATCGTGGCGGACACCACTCCGAAAAACTGATCGCGAACCGGGCGATCGGGACTCATGGCCTGCACCAGCTCAAAACGCAGTGTTTCAAGTGGCCGGATCGAAGGTCGCACAGGATCGTCCGGGGTCCCGAGCAACGACACCTCCCGTGAAAAACGGTGTTCGAGCCGCTCGAGAATGGTGAAGGCGTGCGGTGGATGCAGACTTTTGACCCGTAATCGTGCGGCTTTGATGAAATTGGCAAAATCGACCCTGCTAAAAGGTCGTTGCCCCATCTGGACGCTGTTCAAGAGCCCGTAGGCGATGAGCTTCTCGAGATCGCGATAGGCAGGGTCGAGGGTTGAGACGTTGGCCGAGGCCTGGGCCCCGGCGGCCCCGGGGAGTGCGATGGACCAGGCCAGCAGCGCGCAGCAGAGTATAGCTCGCATTGAGTCCCGTTTCGGAGTAGCGATCGCAAGGGGTCTTGAGTCCGTCGAGTACGGTCTGAGGCTGCAGAAAGATAACGGAGGGTAGGGGGCTTGGAAGCGGCGAGCCCAACGGACGCCTCGGGCGATCAGCGCGATAGTGCCTCCGTCCCGGACGTTGGCTTCCGCGCTTCCGTGTGATGAGCGAAGTTAGAGAGGGGAGCCCGGGTGGCGAAATGGGCAGACGCAAGGGACTTAAAATCCCTTGGGGCTAAGTCCCCGTGCGGGTTCGAATCCCGCCCCGGGCATTGGGTTCTGCATCCTACGACGCGTACCAAGTAGAAACCTGGTGTGCAGCTTCCCGTAGGGTCAGAAACCCCCATGACCTCCGCCTTTGGATGGTGACTCTCATGGCCCTGATCGAATGTCCGGAGTGCGGCCGAGAGGTCTCGAGTAACGCGGCGGCGTGTCCGTCGTGCGCGTATCCCGTTGCGACCGGGATGCAGGCGCGTACTTCCGGCGTGGACGCCAAATCGAGATGGCGCGAGCGAGCCAAGCTCGCCGCCCAAATCGGGGCCAGGCTGCTCGGCGGGATGATTCTCATCGGGTTCGGTGTAGATGGGAACCCCCAAGAAGCCGGCACGGCTGCGATAATCGGCGGGCTGATCGTCGCGGTCTCCGCCATCCCCACATGGTACCGGGCACGGTTGGGCCGCTCGGTGAGGAGGGATCCCGACGGCCTGCGGGAGCGACTCGCGACGATGGAGGAACGGCACCGACAGCAGATCGCAGAGTTGGCACGGATGCAAGCCGATCGAGTGGCAGATCTCGAAGAGCGGATCGACTTCACAGAGCGCCTGCTCACCAAACAGCGGGAATAGCGCAACTCGTAACCTAAGGGAACGGCACCGACTCACCCCCAAGGTCTTTACTCGCTGCCCCGCCGTGTTTCTACGGCAAGCGTTCGCGGCTGATCGCTAGATAGTCGAAGCTGCGGGTCTGCGGCGCAGGCGGATTGTGATTGAGGTTGGCCCCAAACTGATAGATGCGCAGGTTGACCGCGCTATCCTCGGCCCCGCTGTGTACGAGTTCACCGTCGCGGTACACGTCAACGGCGTCACCCTGGAGGTGAAAGTCCCACTGGATCCACTCGCCTTCCCAGTCATCACGCCCTAGGCATAGACCATCTTGTGTGCGTGTGAACCATAATGCGCCAGAGCATCCAACGGCGTCCTCCCAGACCCCGAGACCGGGTTGCCTTCCGGCGTCGTCGTTCCACCGTTGCCACTTGTACGCAACCCCACTCACCCAGCCTGTACTGAGCCGATCGACAATGCGGACCCAGAGCGGGAACTGGAGTGGCTCGTCGAACGTAACTGCGACCATGCCGTTGCAGGCCTCGAAGCCATCAGAACCGGTGGCGCCAGAGCAACCGCCCTGACCAGGGAAGTCCACGTTGAACACCCCATCACCCTCGTCCGCCCACGAGGTTCCCCCGCCCGGGCTCAACGTCTGGACCATGGATTGATGACTGAACCCCACCGATCCGGTACAGCCCACACCATTGCCCCCCCACTGACCGCTGCCGTTTTCGAAGCGACATTCGTAGTAAACCGCCTGGCCCGCGGGCGGTGGTGGTGGGGGCGGATTGTTACCGTTCCCACCGGGACCGGCGGGGTTGCCGGTCGTCGCGCATCCTGCGGCGAGACAAACCAGCGCGGCCGGTCGGAACACGCGGAAAAAGCTCGGGAAGACAGGCAACGTAGAAACTCCTTGGGCCGCTGCCACTGAGCGGCCGCGGAAAGGATGCGCGTATTGGACAAGCGACTGCTCAATTCTATGCGCGCGCAGCTCGGCTTTGCAGTGACCTTTGTTACCACGTCAGCGTCATCGGGGTCACGTAGAATGGAATGAGGGGAAGACGGAAAGGACGGTAAGAAAGGCGGACGGATGGACGAGGGACGGGTAGCACTTTGGGAACGTGGGGTGGACAAACCACTTAATTCGAGGACAGCGTTGGTTGCCGCCACGGACTGATCGCCCATGAAGGATGCCGCAAGCTCATCCGACCATGTTCTTTCCGGACGCCACCGTGGAGGACGTGAAGTGGCTCAACGAACTGCAGACCGTGTCCGCGGAGAATGCTGCGCGTCTCATGCAGGCGTTTCAAAGCATCGACGTGCGTGAGACCGCGACTCAGGTGACGGCGCCGACACTCGTGCTCCATAGCACGCAGGATGGCTGCGTGCCGTTCGAGGAGGGACGCTTACTCGCCGGCCACATTCCCGGCGCCCGTTTTGTTCCTCTCCAGAGCCGCAATCACATTCCGCTGGAGCACGAGTCAGCGTGGGCGGAGTTTCTGGACGCGGTGTGGACCTTCATCGAGGTCGGAGCAGATAGGCCGAGTGCTGGACCGTCGTTGGGCCGTGACATATCGTAAAACATCCGTGCCCCCGGGGTTGGCCCCTTGCCTGATCAGGTGAGCCGTCTGAGAGGCGCCCTTGCGGACCGCTACTACGTCGAGCACGAGCTCGGTGCTGGCGGGATGGCGACCGTTTACCTCGCGCGGGACCGCAGACACGATCGCCACGTCGCAATCAAGGTCCTCCGTCCAGAGCTGGCCGATGCGATTGGACCCGATCGGTTTCTGCGTGAGATCCAGATCACCGCCAAGCTTAATCATCCCCACATTCTCCCTTTACTCGATTCGGGTGATGCCGAGGGCTTGCTGTTTTACGTGATGCCGTTGGTCGAGGGAGAATCACTTCGCGATCGGCTGAACCGGGAGAAGCAGCTCCCCGTGAACGATGCGATCAAGATTGTGTGTGAGGTCGCCGACGCGCTCAACTCGGCACACAAGCACAACATCGTACATCGCGACATCAAACCCGAGAATATTCTTCTCGAGGACGGGCACGCCGTCGTGGCCGATTTTGGCATTGCGAAGGCAGTTGAGTCTGCTGGTGGTGACAAGCTTACAGAGACTGGTTTGGCCGTTGGCACCCCGGCATACATGAGTCCAGAGCAAGCAAGTGCAACGACCGATCTCGATGGACGCACGGACGTCTACAGCCTGGGTTGCGTTTTGTACGAAACGCTCGCTGGTGAGCCACCGTACACGGGACCGACTGCCCAGGCAATCATTACGAAGTGCATGATCGATCCCGTGCCATCCGTCCGGCGGATGCGCCAGACGGTCTCACCCGCCATCGATTCGGCAATTAGCAAAGCGCTGGCAAAGACGCCAGCAGACCGGTTCCCCACCGCGACGTCATTCGCCGAAGCTTTGTCGGCACCGGTCCCGGAGGAGCTTCCCCGACGTCTCCCGACCCGTTCGCTCTTTATTGCGGCAGCTGGTGTCGTTGTGGCCGCGATGGCGCTCACGCTCGGTTGGAACCATCTGTCGGCACCGCTTGGCCGAGAGACCACACCGGTCAGCGCGGCTCCGGCCTGGACCATCGTATCGGAGGTGGATGGCTCGGCTTCGGACGAAATCCGAGGAATCGCATATGGGCTTGTTTCCGCAGCGATCGATGAGGCCGCAGTGTTGCGAACTTTGCCCGAGGATCAAGTCAGGCGAGGGTTGACCCTGGCCGGGAAGGCCGGTACGAGCACGCGCTTAGCTCTCCAAGATGCGAGGGAGCTGGCGTTTCGGGGCTCGATCAGAACGGTGGTGGCTCCAACCATCGATCAGCTCGGTGAGTCGTATGCCATAACCGTGCGTGTCTTCGATGCCGACAGCGGGACGGTGATCGCTGTAGCTCGGGGAAATGCAAATGGTGAACGAGAGATCATCACCGCGGTCGACGACGTGGTGCACCGCGTTCGGCGAGATCTGGGCGAAAGGTCACGAGATATCAAGGCCACGCGCCCGTTCCGCGCGGCCGCAACCCCGTCGTTCGACGCATATCGTTTATTCGACCGCGGCGGACGGCTGTTTGACATGGGCAACTTCGCTGACGCGCTGCCGGTGTACTTGGCCGCGTTGAAAGACGATCCGGATTTCGCCTCGGCCATGCTGCGCATCTCGGCAATCTATAGCAACCTTGGCATGGGTGATTCGGCACGACTTTGGATTGAACAGGCTGCGCAGCGCCCGGAACGGCTTACTCCGGTTGAGCGGCTCACTCTGGAGGCTCGAATGGCCGCACAGCGCGGCGAGGAAGCCGCGGCCCGTCGCATCCGTCAGCGGATTGTGCGGGAGTTCCACACCAGTCACAACGCGTACGCGCTGTCTTTGAGCGTCATCGGGCGTTTTGAGGAAGCGGTTGCCATGATACAAGAGGCAGAGGCGGCTAGCCCGTTTGGCCTCAGCGCGGGAATGCTCTACAACTGCGCTCAATGGTTGCTGCCACTTGGGCGATTCGAGGAAGCAAGCCAATATGCCGCGCGGTTGGACGGGGACTTCGCGCAGATCACCAAGGCTGCCATTGCGGGCGCAGCGGCTCAGTGGGCTGTCGCGGAAAGCCTTGCCGTTTCCTTTCTGGATCGGTCGGACGTCCAACCGCAGGTATTTTACCTGCGCGCGTTTGCCGTGCTTGCGTCTGCACACGCCGCCCGCGGACGAATCGGAGCGGCAACGAGGACGCTCCGGGAGGGTACGCAGTTGGCGGAGCGGATGGGGCGAGAGCCCGAAGCTCAAGATCCCCGCCAGGCGCGTCTGATCCTGGCCGCAACCACTCTTCCCATGGGGCCGACGCCTCGAGCGCAGGCACTCAGCAGCAGTGTCCGGGGACAACGACTGACAGCTTTATGGGCGGCGTGGGCCGGCGATACCGCTTCGGCGGCTGCGTACCTGACCTCAGCCGATGGGCAAAAGGAACCGCCGGCGGACGGAATCGACGCGGATCATGCGCAACGGATTCTTCTACGTGCACGGCTCGCGGCGGTGAGGGAGCGATGGGACGATGTCGTTGGGTTGTTGGAACCGATCGCCGAGCCGACGTTCGCTCGTGGCGAGGGCCCGGCGTTCAGTCAGCTCGCACGCTGGACCATCGCCGAGGCACATGAGCGACTCGGTAATCTAGATTCGGCCGCTACATACTTCGAGTTGATCGCGCAATATCGGGGATTCGGTGACTATGACCAGGTCTTTCGGGGACTGACCCATTCCGTCGCTCACCGGCGATTGGCGCTGATCTACACGAAGCTCGATGACGTCGATCGAGCGGAAGATCATTGGGTGGCTTTTCTCGATAACTTCAGCGACCCCGACCCCGAAGTGCGGTGGATGGTGGACGAGGCTCGTACCGAGTTGGAGCGTTTGGCCCGAGGCCGGTGAGCAGCATGCCCAGTGAGTCACCCATCCCGCCCGGGGAGGGTGAGACGCACCACACTTCCCACTAAGGGCACGCATACCCTGGAATTCGCGGTAGCCGTTGACCTCGTTCCAGTCCTTCATCCTTCCCTCCTATTCGTACCGGAGTGCTCGCATGGGCTCGACGCGCGACGCCCGGTGCGCAGGAACGTAGCCAGCGCCGATCGCGACGGCCGCGATGAGCAGGATCATAAGGGTGACAACCAGTGGATCGTGTCCCTGCATCTCAAAGAGCAGCGACGCGGCTACTCGGCCAATACCGAGCGCGGCGAGAATGCCCACCACCCCGCCGATGATGGTCATGCGGCCCACCTGCCACAGAACCATCGCGCGCACCCGCCCGCTATCTGCCCCAAGCGCCATGCGCAGGCCGATCTCCCGTGTGCGTTGCGAGACGGTGTATGCCAGCACCCCGTAGAGTCCGACACCCGCCAACAAGGTTGCCAGAATCGCGAACGCCGCCGAGAGGATCCCAATGACGCGGTCCAAGACGATGTTATCACGCACTTGCTGCTCGAGCGTTTTGAGGTCCTCCACGGGCAGATTCGGGTCGAGTCGTTGGATTACAGCGGGCACCGCGCGCAGCAGTTGACGCGGGTCGGCGGCGGTGCGGACGTAGAACGTGATGGATCCGATCCGCTCGTCCTGCTTATACGGTGTAAAGAACAATGGAGGTACTTCTTGCTTGACCTCGCTGTACTTGGCATCTCGCACGAGCCCCACGATCTCGAGGTCCAGTTCTTCACCGCCGGTACTCATGAATGCGCCCACCGCGCTTGGCCCGTCCAGACCAAACTTCCGCGCGAACGCCTGGTTGACGACCGCAACGCCCGGTGCGCCCGCACCGTCAGCCAGTGTGAATTCGCGCCCAGCAATCAACGGGATTCCCAGTGCGCTGAAGTAGCCGGGACCCACACGGTTGAAGCGTGAGTTGTCGTCGGTATCTGCGTCTTCCTCGAAGCCCTGCACGTCAACGTCAGTTCCCCAGTTGCTCCCGGTCAACAGGGGAACGAGACCAGCGGTGACCGCCGTCACGCCGGGAACGGCGGCAAGCTCGTTTTCTATGCGCTCAAACAATCCCCGACTCGCCTCTGGTTCGTAGCCGTTCAATACCGGGGAGAGACCAAATGTGACCACGTTCTCGGTATTCAGACCGAGATCGACTCGGCTGACGTTCACGAGGCTCTTGATGAACATCCCGGCCGCGACGAGCAGCGCCATCGACAACGCGATCTGGGCGGTGACGAGCCCGTTGCGGAACCGCGCCGCCGCGCGGGCGCCCGCGGGCTGTCCCGAGCTTCCCTTGAGCACGGTCATGAGATCCGGTCTGGTGCTGTGCAACGCCGGGTAAAACCCGAAGAGAAAGCCAGTCCCGATTGCCAAGATTCCGGCGAAGGCAACAGCGGTGGGCTGGAGCGTGAGCACCAGGGCGTCCGCCGCGTCCGGGGGTAAGATCGAAATGATGAGTCCGAGCGTCGCGCGCGCCACGGCCACTCCCACAATTCCACCAAGGACAGCGAGGAGACACGACTCGAGCAAGAGTTGGCCGACGAGACGTGACCGGCTTGCTCCCAGCGACCCGCGGACCGCCATTTCCTGTGCGCGGTTGGCGCCACGTGCCAGCAGCAAGTTGGCAATGTTGGCGCACGCAATGAGCAGGACGACGCCGGTAATGGCGAAGAGCAAAACCATCGGGGTTGCCACCTCTGCATGGAGCGAGCTCTGTCCGCGCCGCCCTTCGACGAGCGTGATCTCCTTCTCGCGGAAGCGGGCCATGGTTTGGTCGCTCATCCCCTCTTGCAGCGGCGCCTCGACCTCGTTGACGATCGCGGAATAGATAGTGTTGATCTCGGCCGAAGCCTGCTCGATGGATACCCCGGGCTTCAGGCGTGCAAAGAGATACGCCCAATAGCTCCGCCGGTTGTCGAACCCATCGAAGCCCTGGCTCATCTGCCCGCGCATGGTAATCGGCACGAACACATCTGGGCGGGACCCAAGCGTAGTTCCTTCGAACCCCCGCGCAGCAACTCCCACAACAGTCATAGGGTGGCCGTTAATGACCAGCGACTTGTTCAGGACATCGCGATCGCCGCCCAGTCGATTCTGCCAGTAGCGGTAACTGAGTACCGCGACGAAATGTCCGTCGATAGTTTGGTCGTCCTCCGGCCCCAACAGCCGCCCAAGAGCTGGTCGCACCCCGAGCAACGGGAAGTAGGAGCCCGACACGAGCACCCCTTCACCGAAGACTGTCTGATTCGAGTACGCCAGGTTCGCCGAGAAAAGCCGGTGAGCCGCGATGCCCTCGAATCCGGTCCGTGCCTCTTCCTGCAGGTCGCGGAACATGGGATAGCTGAACACTTCGTCGCAGTCGCCCGCCTGATTGCAGGACTGCGACCCGGGTTTCGGCCCCGGATTGGCGAGGTTGGCCAGCTGGGTGGGCTCCTGCACGGGAAGGGCACGTAGGAGCATCTGCTCAAACAAGGAGAAGATGGCGGAGTTGGCGCCGATTCCCAGAGCGAGCGAGAGGACCGCAACCGCCGTGACGATCGGGGTTTTGGCCAGCATGCGAATGGCGAGTTTCAGGGAAGCCATGTGAATGTGGTCCTTGGTGGCGGGTCCTGGACTAACGGGTCATAGCGTATCTACGGAGGGAGATGCGGATTGGTGTCGGAGGGTCGCAACCTCGAACGCCACGACGCTATCGCCCAGTGGCGTACGAAGGTGCATCCTGTACGAACCCACATAGCGGGCGGCGACGTCAGCGGCGACGGTGACAGGCCGGGACGGCTCCACCGCGATATCGAACGTGACGGCTCGCGTGTGCCACGCTAACTGTGGTCGAGGTAGGTCGTATTTCCTCGATCGAGAACGTCAAGATTTCAGCGTGACGGGACTTCTTTGGGGTCACGGCGAACCTGACCTGGTTTTCAGTGACCAGAGGTGGCGCCAGGTAAAAACGCCGAGGCTCCGGATCCGTCACGGGTGTGGATGGCTGAATCGATCCCGATACCGCAGTTCCGCGCCGCGCTCCCACGGCCGGTACGCATTGGCGAATTCCACCCGCTCGGCGAGGGCCGGGTGCGACGCGAGCCACAGCTTGTACACGATCCCCGGCCGGGGATTGCTGAGATTGGTCTGTTGGAGCGCAACAAAGGCCAAGGCGGCTGCGCGGTTGTCCTGCGTGATCTCCAACCCAAAGCGGTCGGCTTCGTGTTCCCAGTGGCGGCTAACCACGTTACCAATCGGCTGGCCGATCAGTGCAAGTATGTTGAAGGTCAAGATGAACAGCGGCAGCGATGCAACCGTGCCCAGATTTTCAAACCCCAGTCGATGGCGCAACCCCGTGATGATTCGGGGGAGCGCGAGCGCTGCGAGGTAAAACGTCGCCACCAAGCCCAGGGAAGAAAGCACCAGCCCCTTCCAGCGATGGCCCAAGACGTAGTGACCCATCTCGTGTCCCATGACGAACAAGAGCTGGTCGCCTTTGAGTCTCTCCACGATTGTATCCCATAGCACGATCCGCTTGGTCCCGAGAAAGCCGGTCACCGACGCATTGACCCGCTTGGTGTCCGCGCTCTTGACTACCTCGAAGACGCGCGAGCCTTCGATGCCCGCTTGCTGCGCGAGCTCGAGAATCTCGGTTTCGAGCGCCTCATCCTGCATCGTGCGGTATTCATCGAACAGCGGAGCAACCCAGACCGGATACAGGACTTGAATGGCGACGACGGTGATCACCGCGCCCGCCGAGGCGGCAACCCACCAACGCCGTGGCATCAACTTGAGCAAGAAGTACCCAACGGGAATCACCGACATGAAGAGCAGGGCCTCGAGCCCGAAGGCGGTGAGGGATTCCCGCAGCCACTGCACAAAGGCTTGGTTGGAAAGCTCGTAGGCGTGTTGTCGCAGGTACCCTGCGTACAGACGGAGAGGGAATTCAACGAGATACTCGAGCGAGAAATACGCTGCCACGAAGACCGCTGCGGCCAGCTCGACGGTTGCTCCTCGCTGCCGCTGATTTTTCGTGCCGAGGGAGATGCCGCCTAAGAGGTGATGGGCCCAGCCAGCGAGCTTGGCGGACAAGCCTGTGAACAGCACGACGACGGGTACCGCGAGCCCGAGGAGCACGCCGAGCACCCACAGCACCATCCCGCCGCGGTAATAGCGGAGCGCACGGGCAGTGGGCTCGGGAACGGGGACTCGTGCGGTGAGGGTTGAATCGGTTTGGGCCGCGACGGCAGTGTCAGCCTGAGGCTTCGCGGCGGTGCTACGCACCGGGGAGATCGCCACACAGAGTGGCAAGACAGCGAAGAGCAACAAGAAGCGAGCGCGTCGCACGACCCTAGCTTAACCGCAACCGGGTCGGGCTGCTCGGTGCCGCGGGCGTCGGCCAAGTGGTCGGGGGGCGATCCCGTGAGCACAAGTCACCTGAACTCCCCGTTCGTAACTGCCCGCATATCCGGCAATTATGCTCGCAACGCGGTCCATTTGAAATGGTCCTGTCGAAGCTGTGCCTGGCCCCCTCAAAGCTTGGAACGGTCGTGTCAAAGCTTCGCGTCACCGTTTCCAAGCTTTGGGTCAGCTCCTGCAAGCTTGGGTCAGGCGCTCGGAAGCTTTGGGCGCGCGGATGGAAGCTTGGCTCCGTGGACCGCAAGCTTTCGCACGGTCACCCAAAGCTTCGTGAGCCCCGTTCAAAGCTTTCAACAGGTCAATGGTCAATCGAAGCTTCGAAATCGTCGATCGAAGCTTAAAAGCGAGGAGGATATCGGTCTCCCCGGAAATGAGCCATTCGAGGCACCAGCCGCGCCTTTCTCGTTGTCAGGACACGAGCGAGATACCATGTTCGCGCGCATTTCTGCTGGTCGATTTGTATATCTCCGGGGTTTCTACTACGCCCGCCCATTGCATCGATTGGATCCGGGACCCGTTGCGATGGTTGGCGTTGATCGGGGCGCCTACTGCGGGCTGAGCCTGTCGAAATCAAAAGCGTAGACGTGGCAACGCCTTGGCGACCCCCACCCCTACGCATTGCCATGGTCTGCACGCAACCCTGGACGGCGGGTCAACAACTGACCCATCGTTCAGTGGGAAACGTGCTCCGTCGCTTGCCGGAGCGGTGATCCTCATCACTAAGGCATCAAATGTGTGATGCCACTCACCCCGAGAATTGAGTAGCACGCTTCGGTACTTGGGCTCGGCTTGGGTGGTGGGGCCTACCTTGGATGCCAGCAAACACGAGACATCATTGCCTGAGCCCGGAGGACATCATGGATGCCATAGCGGTCATACTCAAGGTGGTCACCGTTGCAGGTGTGGTTGGCTGGATGACTTTGAATTTCGTGGTGGGCTATCAGCTGCTGGTGAAGGGCGAGGGGTGAGTTGAAGTGCTGCCCGCGTCCTGCGATCTTGCGGGGGTTCCCACTCGAGAGGCGGATCATGCGATCCTTGTTGGTTCCGATACTCGCGGTCGTGCTGGCCGCTCCGCTGGGCGCGCAGGACGCTGAGCTCAAGCGACCAGCGGACTGGAAGGTCCGATTCGACCGGGCAGGTGCACCGGACACCGCGGTCTATTTCGTGAGCATGCCACCGGGCTGGCACATCACCACGGGGCCCGCCGGCATTCTCTACAATCCCGCCACCACCGCGACCGGCCAATTCAAGATCGAGTCGACGATTTTTCTGTTCGATCCCGGGCGACGCCATCGTGAAGCCTACGGGATCATCTTTGGTGGGCAGGATCTGGATGGTGCGGATCAGTCGTACTCGTACTTCCTGATTCGGGACACCGGTGATTACCTCATCAAGAAACGTGAGGGGGCCTCGACCAAGACGGTCCGTGACTGGTCTCCGAGCGGCGCCATCATGAAGCACCCCGGTGGCTCAGAGAACGCGAAAAACGTTCTTGCGGTGGAAGTGATGGCAGATGCGGTGAGCTTCTACGTCAACGGTGAGAAGCTGACCAGCGTGCCGAGGAGCGAGCTTCAGGTGGACGGGGTGGTTGGGCTACGCGTGAACCACAGCCTGAACCTCCACGTCAGCGACCTGAAGGTATCTCGGTGAACTGAAGTGAGAGGGAGGGGTGGGGCCATCCTCCTCCCTCTCTTACTCCTCCCTGCAATTCACGGCAGCACCGGGGTCCGTGGAACGGGGCCCGCGTCCCAGTCTTGCACGCTCGAAATGTTGGGCATGCCCCAGTCCTCCCCGCGCCACCCCTGAAAGCCCTCGAGCCGAAAGAGCCAGAACCCCGTGGCCGAATCGCTGATCACGATGAGCCCATCACGATTGCGCACGTCGACACCAAAGGCACCGTTCATCACGCTCGTACCCTGCATGTCGGGTACCTGGGAGCCTCCGAACCCGCGCATGTGAGGTCCATCATACGTGTAATACCAGCCAACGGTGATGGGGTTTTCAGGATCCATCATGTTGAAGATCTGGAGGCCGTCCTCGTATGCGGAGACGAACACATACGGCCAACGAATTTCGTGGTTGTGAGCCAGTGCGCGCCAGTCGGCGGTCCAAGCGCTTATTGGCCGGGAGATATTACGGCGTTCGCCCCGCTGCCCTGGCTGTAAGTCGAAGAGCCTGAGCGGTGCGTACTGGTACTCGGCTTCGGTGACGGCGTACTTGCCGTCCGGGGTTGGTGTGAAGGTGTGCCCACCGGTAACCCCTGGGGTGCCGGTAATCGAAAAGAGCAGTTGAGGGTTTTCCGGCGTGGTAATGTCAAAGACGTAGTATCCCCCTCTACCGGCGCCGTAGAACTTGTCCTGTCCCGTTGCCGGATCGTAGCCGATGTAGAAGTCGTGGTAGCCGCCGGGACCAAACGGTCCCTCGGGAGCCGGGATACGGGCAATGAGGCCGTAGTCCGGTGCATCCGTGAGGAATCGGTCGAGATCATACACGTTGGCCCAAGGTCCTCGCACGGTGGTCACGAGCAGCGCGCGACCGGAAGAGTGCTTATACGCAAAGATGTTGTGGAATCCCCCCGGGGTGTCTGGCGCACGGATTCGGCCCACCTCCCGCACCTTGGACACGTCAGGAAGGCCGGTGACTTCAAAGACCACGGCGCCGAGGTCCGCGTCGGGGCCGCCCTGTGCGAACTGCATGGACTGGACGTAGTAGTACCGGTTCTTCGTCTTGAAGTACTTGCCATCCATTCCACCGAGCCCTTGATGAAGGTCGACGTCCTCGATGGTCCAGCGATGAATCACGTGCGCCTTATCGGGTTCTGAAATATCGATGACCGAGAAGCCGGCGCGCTCTCTGGCCTGCGATACATACACGAACGGTCGGTCCTCGTCCTGCTCCATCTCGATATCGGTGACCCGGAAGAACCCGCCGAGCGGGAGGTGCGATAACAGGTCGACGTTCTCGCTCCCTCCGACCTTTAAACCAGGTCGAGCGCTGGCATGAGGACGCTCGCGCATGTCGTCTTGCGCAAGGACCGCGACGGGTTGTAGCAGGAGAAGGGCGGCCACGAGTGGAGCGGTGCAACCAGCAAACGTCATGAGAACCTCCTTGGGGCGAGCCGGTTTTCTGGGGCGCCGACGAGGCTACGGCGCCTCAACGGACAACACCATTTTCATTCCTGCTTCGAGGTGCTCCGCGATGTGACAGTGGAGCATCCACTTGCCGGGGTTCGACATATCGACGAGCAGGTCGACCGTCGACCCCACGGGGACGAGCACGGTTTCCTTCCATACCAGGTGGGGGTTGGGTCTGCCATCTCGCTCCACCACGAGGAACCGCTGACCATGGAGGTGGATGGGATGACTCATGGGATGGAACGCCTCGGGGTCGTTTTGCAGGCGAATCTTGGTGACCTCGCCCACTGGGAGGCGCCAGTCGATGTCCAGATTTTCCGCGCCGGTTGCCGCGTCGCGGAGAATCCAATGGGTGTTGGTGCTGTTGGTGACCCAATTCATCATCGGCATGGCGTCGTTCCATTCGACCGGCGGAAAGTACGTCGTGTCGATGCTCATGAACTGAATCATCCCGGACGGCAGATCCCCCACACGAATCGTCAGGTCGAGCTCGAAGTCCGGTGCCCGGCCAAAGTGCGGACGGTAGCGGTCGATATCGGCCACCACCTCGGGGTTGGCGCGTAACTGCTCAAAGGCGTCCCGATAGTCCGGTGTCGCCGTGGTTGACGTAACCTCGATCACGCCTAGGGTATCGACCTCGCTGTAAAACTCTCCCAAAAAGTGATTCAGCGCCTGGACGCGGTTGGTGAGCGCAAATGTTCCCGCCCGGTCGAAGCGCGCTTCGACCACGTACCGTTCGGCCGGCGCGATGACGACACTCGGCACCCAGACTTCGTGCTCGAACTTTCCGATGTCCCCGCCCACGGCTTTGAGAGCAGCGCCGCCCACGTGGAGATTGAAAACACGCGTGTTCGAGACGTTGGTGAGAAAAAACCGAACGATCTCGCCAGTTGCCGCCGTGAGCCGATACGTGGGCTCGCCGTTGAGTAGGTAGACGTTTCCAAAACGGCCCATCAGCGTGTGATTCGATGCCTCGAGTCCAAACGGGGCGATCTCTCCCTCCTGCAGCAGAAGATCATCGAGCATGACAATCTCTTCACGGTGGACTGGACTGTAGTAATCCGTGGAGGCCGGATCGACGAGCATGTTGCCATACAGCCCCAGTTCCTGCTGAATGTCTTCTCGGTGGTGCGGATGGTACCAGTAGATCCCGGCGTCGGGGAAATGCACCTGGTACATGAAACGCCCCCCTGGTGGTACGCTCGCTTGGGTCACGTCCGGAACACCGTCAAACCGATTGTCCAGACGAACACCGTGCCAGTGAATGGTGGACGGAAGCTCAATGCCGTTTCGGAAGTCGACGTCGATAGTCGTGTTCTGGGCAACGCGTATGAGCGGGCCGGGGTACTGACCGTTGAAGCCGTACATCGTGAACGACTTGCCGTTGATCTCGCGACGCACCAGCGCACTCTCGAGCACCAGCGTGTCTCCCTCCTGCAGGGCAACGAGCTCGCGAGGGCGAGCCGCCGGCAGCGTCGTTGGATCGATTCCGCGGCCCGGCAAGAACGGTGTGAGGGGTGGACGGTACTCTGCCATGCCGGGAAGCATCATCAGGTTCATCCCCGGCATCATCGGCATGCGCCATTCGACGCTGCCGTGACCGTGACCCTCATGGCCGGCGCGCAATGAGTCCTGCGCGCAGAGGGGTACGGCGCACACCATCGCAAGCGCGAAGAGCCCCGCCAGCGTCTTCGGGCATCGGGGCAACATGAGGCGTGGTGCGGATGGCTGGGTCAATGCGGAATCAAGTTGAAGAGCTCGTGACTCTGAAATGACGCGATGAACCCGCTGGGAGAACGACCCTGAAGCACGATTGGGCCCGATCGCCGGGGGGGATCTGCACGGGACTCCGGCGTCACCAAGATCAAGAACTTGTTCCACGACTCGATTCGCGTCTCCACCGTCCCGGAACTGCCCAACACCCCGATACGCGCGACGCGCTCGAGATTGGGGGAGGCAATCCACGCGACATAGTGACTGTACGGGCCCAGCGTGGACGGGTTAAGCAGGCCCTCGACGCTCAGCGTGAGGTCGTACACGAGAAAGCCGTCCTCGCTCACCGCCACACCAAACGGCGACCACGCGAGCGCGAGCTGTCCGGTTCCAGAGGCACCCGGCGCACGAGCCGTAGGGACGAGGTCAAAGCGGTAGATCTCGGGCCCAGAGAGAACGCTCGTTGGCATACCGAGGAGCGCGAGACACAACAGGGGCGAAGCAGCGGGCCGGAGCATGCGTTGTAAGGTCGAACCGCTCTCGGATGAGGTCAAGGCAATTTGCCAAGCGAGACGATCTCCGTTACGCTGTCGACGGCTCGACATAGACAATGTGAATTCCCACTGGTGTAAGGAGAGCACGACATCATGACGCTCGCTCGGATAGTGCAGCCAACACGCACCCTGATGGGCCGACTGAATCGGGGTGACGATCTGCTCGAAGCGATTACGAAGTTGTGCGTGGAGCATGGGATCACGGTTGGAAGGGTCGAGGCCATCGGCGCCGTCGAAAAGGCTGGTCTGGCATACTACGATCAGAAGGAGCGTGAATACCAAAACTTCGAGGTTCGCGAGCCCCTCGAGATCACCAAGCTGTCGGGTAACGTGTCGATCAAGGACGGCCGCCCGTTCGTGCACGCCCACGTCACCCTTTCGGATGCGGACGGCCAAGCGATCGGCGGTCACCTGGCTCCGGGAACCGTCGTGTTTGCCTGTGAGTTTGTGATTCAGGAGTTCGATGGCGCAGAGTTTGTACGGGGCCTTGACGAGTCGACGGGGCTCACCCTGTGGGCCTGAACCTGCGCAGCCCGCTAAAATGTTGTACCAGCTAACGTTGTGGCGATAGGTGGCTGGATGATGGTCCGATCCTTGCTCGCCTGTTCGTCAAAACCCGTCCGCCATGCAAGCCAACTTCGCGGGGTGGACCGAGCCGGACAGGGCGTCGCTGGGCTCGATCACTCGATACCAAAACGAAGCGTTTCCGCCAAACGTGACGAAACCTGCACTAGACTGGGGGCGAGGCGAGGACCGCAATGAGCCCGCTGACCTCGCGCCGGGGCGACCCACCACCGTCTTGCTCGTCGGTGATTTCCGCTACACGCTGACCTTTGCCCGATCGCTCGCGCGATCGGGCTATCGCGTCGTCGTGGCAAGAGCGGGTTTTCTGCAGTACGCGCGCTACTCTCGCTTCACGTCAGCCATTTGGGAACACCCTCGCATCATCGGCGATGGGGAGGCATTTGGCCGGGCCCTCGCGGCGTTCGTGAACGCGAGCACGGACATCGACGTGGTGTTGCCACTGGGAGATCGCGAGGTCGTGGCTGTCGCGCGCCACGCGGCGAAGCTTCCTCCCCGGGTCCGTCTGGCCATGCCCGAGCCATCGGCCGTCTCCACCTGTACCGACAAGGCCGTCATGTGCCGGCTCGCGCGCGAACTGGACATTCCCCAAGCGCCCTTTGCCATCGCGACCAACCTCGACGAGCTGTTTCACTCGGCGCCCGCCGTGGGCTTCCCGTGCATTGTGAAGTCAGCCGAGTCGCTCCACGCCGTGCACGACGAGAAGGCCGTCATCGTACGGGACGCCGCACATCTTCGGGAGCAGTTTCGGGAGTGGCCGAAAGGTCTCTCGTCGGTGCTCGTGCAACGCTTCGCCCCCGGTCCGCGCCACAACGTGCAGCTCCTCGCGCACCGCGGAGAATTGGTCTGTCGCGTTCAGACCAAGACCCTTCGGACCGACCGACCGAATTACACTGGCTACACCGTCGAAGCGGTCACCGTCGATCCTCACCCGGCCGTCGACGAGCACACGCGGCGCTTGCTGGGTCACCTCGGGTACAGCGGATTGGGCTGCCTGCAGTTCCTCATCGACGAACACACCGGTTCGATGTCGTTTCTGGAACTCAACCCCCGGCTCGGTGCGGCGTTCGTGCTTTGTGAAGTCTGTGGCATCGATTTTCCGAGGATGGCCGCCGAGCTCGCGATCCGCGGGAACGTTGACGTCCGCTGTCCAGCCTATACGACGGGCAAGCGGATGGTATGGAGTTATGGGGATATCGACGGCATCATCCGCGCGCGTGATGCGGGGACGATTGGGCGTTGGGAGGCTGTGCGATGGTTAGGGAAAATGGTCAAGGGCTTCCTCAGGGCTGACGCCCATGCTACGTGGAGCTGGCGGGATCCGAAGCCCACGATTGTAACTCACACGAAGCTCTTGCTCGGTGCCGTTCAGCGCCTGCTTCCCGGCCGCACCCCGCGACCTCCCGAGGCGACTGCCTGAGTGGCCGCACCCCTGTCGCGGTGCGTTACGGTTCCAACCCGGGCTCGTAGGAGGTCACGAAGGCGATGAACTTCGAGATCGTCGTCATGTCCGGACCGACAAAGCGAATGCTATGCGCGTCGGTGCGCTCCACGTTCGGGAGGTACGCCAGGAGCTGCGACGGCCGGTAGTTCTTGAAGGTGATGTCCAGGGTCACCGGCGCCTCGAGCACCAGGGGCTTCAATGTGGCCCGCCTCGCCAGGGCATTGCGGATGCGCGTCTCGATCATCGTGTAAGCGGCGTCAGGGGTCAGGGTTCGGGCGGAGTGGAAGCTACGACTCCACTTTACCGGCACCGCTTCGATGTCGCCGATGATTCGTCGGGCTTCCTCAACAGCCGCATCATCACCGGTCACCATGATCACGGGCACGCCAAACGAGCCGGCAATGGCGGCGTTGATGCCCGCCTCGGGCATCGAGCGGCCGTTGAGTCGGAGGTCTGCCAGTCGGGCGCTCGATATCGTGTGTGCGCGCACTCCGTCGGGATTGGTCGTTCCCGAGTGATAGCCGATGAAGACCGCCGCGTCGAACGTCGAGTCGATCCCCTCCATCATCATGAGGGGCCGTGGCCATGACCGAACAACCTGCACGTCAGGTGGGAGTCGTTCGATCAGCAGGTTCTGCCCATTTCCATGGGAGTCGCTCACGAGAATCTCGCGAACACCAGCGGCCCGCGCGCCCCGGATCGCCGCGAGGACTTCGCCGGTCATGAACTCACGAAACCGCTGGTACTCAAAGCCACTCGGTCCCAACTGCTCACCGGTTACCACACCGACCACACCTTCCATGTCCGCGGAGATGTACAGTTTAAGACCCTGCGCCTGAGCCCGCGCGGAGGAGTGGATGATGACTGTTGCAGCTAGGGCGAACGCCAGAGCTCGGGAGGCCGTCATGGTGACGCTCCTTGGGAAGATCCGACCCAAGCGTACGGCGGACAGCCGGTGGCGGCCAGGGCTGGGTTCGGCCGCTGCGCTGGCTAACGCGCCGTCCTTCCGGGGCGTACCTTGAAGGTCCGTACAAGTCCGTACAGTGAAGAGCGTGGGAGCGCCACTGATGAGAAAGGTGCAATGTGAGACTATGAGCAGATCAATCCGTGGGTCTGGTTGGTTTGTCTTGGGAGCCAGTGCCTTGATGATCGCCGCGTGTTCACCGCGCTACGACGTCGTAATTCGCGGAGGAACGATTTACGACGGGTCCGGCGGGCCGCCGATGGTGGGTGACGTGGCGATCAGTGCCGACTCCATCGTCTATGTCGGACCAACGGCGGAGGGCCGCGCGCGACTCGAGGTGGACGCGTCGGGGCTCGCGGTCTCACCAGGCTTCATCAACATGCTGAGTTGGGCCACCGAATCGCTAATCGAAGACGGGCGGGCGCAGAGTGATATCCGGCAGGGTGTGACGCTCGAGGTGTTTGGTGAGGGCTGGTCGATGGGACCTCTGAACGATGCCATGAAGGTCGAGCTGCGTGAGCGGCAGGCAGACATCAAGTATGAGATCGCATGGACCACGCTGGCGGAATACCTCGATCATCTCGTCACGCGTGGTATCGCTCCCAACGTCGCGTCGTTCGTGGGTGCGACAACGGTGCGCATTCACGAGCTCGGGTACGAGAACCGGCCTCCGACCCCCGACGAACTCAAGCGCATGCAGGCGATCGTCCGACGGGCGATGGAAGATGGCGCGCTCGGCGTGGGGTCCTCACTGATTTACGCCCCGGCATTTTACGCCACCACCGCCGAGCTGACGGCGCTCGCGCGGGCCGCAGCCGAATACGATGGCATGTACATCTCACACATGCGGAGCGAGGGGAATCGCCTGCTCGAGGCGGTCGACGAGTTGATCACCATTGCGCGAGACGCCAGCATTCGCGCAGAGATCTACCATCTGAAAGCGGCGGGGCAGCAGAATTGGGGTAAGCTGGACGCGGTGATTCAGCGAGTGGAACGGGCGCACGCCGAGGGGCTGGAGATCACCGCTGATATGTACACGTATACGGCTGGGGCCACGGGTCTCGATGCGGCCATGCCTCCGGAGGTGCAGGAAGGTGGTCATGAAGCGTGGGTCGCTCGACTCAAGGACCCCACGATCCGGCGGCGCGTTGCACGCGAAATGCGCACGCCGACAGACGAGTGGGAGAATCTGCTCCTCGCCGCGGGACCCGATAAGACGTTGCTCGTCGGGTTCAAGAATGACGAGCTCAAGCCGCTCACAGGAAAGACGCTAGCCGAAGTGGCAAAGATGCGCGGCAAGTCGCCCGAGGAGACGGCGATGGACCTGGTGATCGAGGACGACAGTCGGGTTGGTACTGTCTACTTCCTGATGGCCGAAGAGAACGTCGAGCGCCAGATCGGTCTTCCATGGGTCAGCTTTGGATCGGATGGTGGCGCGCCCTCCGCCGAAGGTGTCTTCCTCAAATCGAACCCTCACCCCAGAGCGTACGGCAACTTCGCGCGTCTGCTTGGCAAGTACGTACGAGGCGAAGACGTCATCCCACTCGAGGAGGCCATCCGCCGGCTGACGAGCTTACCGGCTGAGAATCTCCGCATTCGACGCCGGGGCTCCCTCGTGCCAGGCCACTTCGCCGACGTCGTGATCTTCGATCCCGAATCGGTGCAAGACCACGCGACGTTCGAGCAACCACATCAGTACGCCACGGGCGTCATGCACGTGTTCGTCAACGGACAGCAGGTTTTGCGTGACGGAGAGCCAACGGGCGTGGCAGCCGGACGCGTAGTGCGGGGGCCTGGTTGGACTGGATGGCAGTAATGCAGTGAGCCGTGAGCAGGGAGTGGGGTGGCCGACTCCACTCCCAACTCCCCACTTCACAGCGTCAACAGACACCACTCCTTGTCACAAGGTGCGGTCCCCATCTGGAGCCCGCGATCGCGACCTACCAAGATGTTGTTGGAGTGATTGAAGCCGAATCCGTTCTCGGGATCGTACAATCCCGGTTCGTTGGAGAAGTGCATGCCCGGTTGCATGACCGTGTAGTCGCCAAGCGCATGATACGGTGGCTGGTGCCCTTCCATACCTTCTCCGTGTCCGGGACGATGGTATACGAGCTGTCCACAGTTGTTGGCCACTTGATAGTCGTGCACCGCCTTCGCCACGCTGGAGCACGTGGCGCCCGCCTTCGAAAGCTCGGCTTGCATGAAGTATGTGCGCGTATGAACGTCCCAGACCCGTTCCTGCCAGTCAGTCCAGGGTGCGATCAAGAATGATCGGTATTGCTCGCCTCCATATCCACCGATCCGGACGACTCCCGCGAATTGCAGGGCGTGTCCGCGCTCGATGCGAGCCCAGGACACTTGGTTGGGGTGAGGGTAGGCGGTCTTCTTGCCCGTGCGGCAGCCGATTCCCACTTGGATCCCGACGGCATTATGCGGCTCACCCGCCTGAGGGATGTCCTGCATGATACGGTGCATGCCCCACAGCTGGGCGGCGTTCTCGATTTCCGCATCCAGGGTCCCGTGGCCGCGCTCGAGCATGTAATTACGGACGAACGCATGCACCTCCGACCAGTAGTCCATTGCCCGCTGGGTGAGCGCGTTCTCAGCGTCGTCCTTGACCATCCGGTGGCGCATGAGGATGTCATAGACGTCGACGAACTGTGAGCGCGGCATGGCCGAAGCGAGCGTTCCAAACTTTCCGCCGGAGGGGCGATCCTTTTTCGGTACGTCGAACGGTCCAAAAGTGTCGAGGCGCTCGTGACTATCTTGACCAGGCAGAAGACCGATCTCCGCCGCGGCACCGTTGTCGATTCCAATCGTCTTTCCGTCGTAGCCAAGCCGGCCGAGCGTCTCCCCCCACCAGCGGTAGAGATTCACCGTTGGGCCCTGTGTAACCTGTCCCTCGTTGGGAAAGGCACCCGCAGCATGGTGATAGTCGAAGTAGCCGTAGCTGTCGGTTGCCCACCACGAACGGACGAGCTCGTGGTCGAGGTACGGGTGGAGCCAGATCAACCCGTCGTCTCGATCCATCGGTAGAAAGGCCGCGAACGGTCGCTCGGTGGTCGAATGAAAGAGACCGGTCGCGTAGATGATGTTCCACCGGTTGGTCAACAAGATCCCACCATCGACCCCACGTGCACGGGCGTCCTGCTTCAATGCCCGCGCTTTCGCCTTGTACCAGGAGAGTGGCAAGCGATGCGCAGTGGCGGACGTTGGGAGCTGCCCTCGCCGGCGCTGTTGCTCACGGCGGAGCAGGACGAAGCTGTCGGCGCCCACCTCCGCTCGGGCCATAGCTCGCTCATCGGGCCATGCCGCGCGTGGTCCGACTATGAGCGCCCCGCCAAGGCCGAGACCGGCAACCTTCATAAAATCGCGTCGTGGGTATGCAGTCATCGTGATACTCCATGAGAGGACGGAACTGCGTCGTCGACGCAAACATGGGGCGGGGGAGTACACGACGTAAGACCCACGCGGAAGCGGCGAGGGGTCCCGCCGGTGTGACGCTTAGGCTACCCGGTGCTAGGCGCCGTCGTCAGGGGAAGTTGAGCCGGAGGTCGATCTCGATGAGGACCTCTGGGGGCGTTTGGTCGAAGACGAGGTAGGCACCAACCCGCCGGATCACGAGCCGACGTGGAGGACCGTATCCCTCTGCACGGCTTTCGTGCGCAGGACGATAGAACAACACCGTGGTGGCGCCATCCTTTTCAATCCGGATCACGGTGAAGCCATGTTTGACGAGCGCGTGCTTGGCAACGACGATCGCGTGGTCGGACGAGACCGCGTAACCACGTGGCGTTGCCTGGCCCAGCGCGGCGGCGGGCCACGCCATCGCTGCCCCGATAGTGATTAGCGTTGCAACTCGAAGCCTCAACAACCCCTCCAGCAGAGTGAACCTCAGACTACCGTAGGCTGCTCACTGGCGTCTTATCCGTGAAGTACGTCACGATCGCCAAACCTGTCGAAACATCTGCCAGGTTTGGCGCGTAGAACCTAGGGGTTGGCCGATGCTGTCCGCGCGCTTACCCTCCATGCTGATCTCGTCGACGGTAAACGGCTGACCGAGCCCCCTGAGTGACTCGGCACTTCAAAATCAGTAGCCAGGAGACCCATTCATGAAGCTACCACGTCTCTCGACCTCACTCGCCACGCTTGCACTGTTGGTGGGTGGGGTTCTCGTCGCGCCTGGCGCGGTCAACGGCCAGGCGGCGGATCCCGTAGAGATCCAGTACGAGAAGTTCGTCCTGGACAACGGGCTCACGCTCATCGTCCACGAGGACCACAAGGCCCCCATCGTTGCGGTGAACGTGTGGTACCATGTGGGATCGAAGAACGAAAAGCTTGGACGCACGGGGTTTGCGCATCTCTTCGAGCACTTGATGTTCAACGGAAGCGAGCACTACAACGACGATTACTTCAAAGTGCTCGAGCCACTGGGTGCCACTGACCTCAACGGGACCACCAATGAGGATCGCACCAATTACTTCCAGAACGTTCCAACGCCCGCGCTCGATGTCGTGCTGTGGATGGAGTCGGATCGTATGGGTCATCTCCTCGGCGCGATCGATCAAGCGAGGCTCGACGAGCAGCGCGGTGTGGTGCAGAACGAAAAGCGGCAGGGTGAGAATCAGCCGTACTCTGCGTTCTGGACCACCCTCCCGCAGAACACCTATCCGGCCGGTCATCCGTATTCCTGGAGCGTGATCGGATCCATGGAAGATCTCGATGCGGCGGCGCTGGAGGACGTGCACCAGTGGTTCCGCGACTATTACGGCGCGGCGAACGCCGTGATCGTGATTGCCGGTAACATCGATCCTCAGACCGCGAAGGCCAAGGTCGAGCGGTACTTCGGGAGCATTCCAGCGGGGCCGCCGGTCAGCCGCCAAGATGTCTGGGTCGCGAAACGCAGCGAGACGCATCGTCAGGTGATGACGGATCGCGTTCCGCAGGCTCGCATCTACAAGGTGTGGAACATCCCTGAGTGGCGCTCGGAGACGGCACGACACCTCGACCTGGTCAGCGACGTCCTCGCGCAGGGCAAGACCTCCCGGCTCTATAAGCGACTGGTCTATGACGATCAGATCGCGACCGATATCTCTGCATTCGTCGACCTGCGGGAAATCGGGAGTCAGTTCCACATCCGCGCGACCGCGCGGCCCGGTGCCGACCTCGAGGAAGTGGAACGTGCATTGGACGAAGAGTTGGATCGTTTCCTCGTGGAGGGCCCGACGGTCGAGGAGCTCGAGCGTGCCAAGACCCAGTTCCGCTCGCGGTTCATTCGTGGTGTGGAGCGGATCGGTGGGTTTGGCGGCAAGTCAGACGTGCTCGCGCAGAACGAGGTGTACGGCGGGAGTCCTGACTTCTACAAGGTGACCCTCCGACGAGTAGCCGATGCCACGAGTCAGGACCTGCAGCGCGCGGCACAGGAGTGGCTCTCGAGCGGGGCGTACATCGCCGAGGTCCACCCGTATCCAGAGTTCCGTACGGTTGCTACCGACGTCGACCGGTCGGTGCTGCCAACGCCTGGTGACCCACCGAGGGCTTCGTTCCCCGACCTCCAGCGCGCGCGGTTATCCAACGGGCTCGAGGTGATCCTGGCCGAGCGGCACGCCGTTCCCGTGGTGAACCTCCGACTCATGATCGACGCGGGATACGCGGCAGACCAGTTCGGTCAGCCGGGCACGGCGAGTCTGGCGATGACGATGCTCGATGAAGGGACCAAGCGGCGAAACGCGCTCCAGATCAGTGATGAGCTGGCGTCACTCGGTGCGACTCTCGGCGCTGGCTCGGATCTCGACATGTCCACGGTTTTCATGTCGGCGCTCAAGGAAAACTTGGACGCCTCCCTCGACTTGTTCGCCGACGTGGTGCTGAATCCCGCCTTCCCCCAAGCGGACTTCGAGCGACTGAAGCGGCAACAGTTAGCGCGTATTCAGCAGGAGAAAGTGCAGCCGGTCGCCATGGCCCTACGCGTCTTCCCCCAGCTGCTGTACGGTCAGGACCACGCGTATGGCACGCCCATGACGGGATCGGGAACCGCCGAGTCCGTTACGGCGCTCAGTCGTGAAGACCTCGCGAAATTCCACGGCACCTGGTTCAAGCCAAACAACGCGACGCTCGTGGTGGTCGGGGCAACGACCATGGGCGAGCTCCAGCCTAAGTTAGAGCGGTTGTTCCGGAGTTGGCGCGCAGGTGATACGCCGCAGAAGAATCTCGCGAAGGTGGACCACAAAGAGCGTTCGGCCGTCTATCTCCTCGACCGGCCGCAGGCAATCCAGTCGGTGATCTTTGCCGGCCATGTCGCCCCGCCCAAAGCCAACCCGGACGAGATCGCGATCGAGACGATGAACCGCGTTCTCGGTGGGGATTTCTCCGCTCGCATCAACATGAATCTGCGCGAGGACAAACACTGGTCGTACGGAGCGCTTAGTCTCATCTGGGATGCCCGTGGCCAGCGCCCATTCATCGTGTATGCGCCGGTGCAAGCGGACAAGACGAAGGAATCGATCCTCGAAGTTTCCAAAGAGCTACAGGCGATCTTGGGCGAGAAACCGCCAACCGCCGAGGAGCTGGAGTTCGCAAAGAACTCGCAGACATTGACCCTCCCGGGGCAGTGGGAAACAGCAAACGCTGTGGCGTCGTCGATCGGGGATATCGTCCGGTTTGGGTTGGATGACCGCTACTTCGAGACGTACCCCGCACAGGTCCGCGGGCTCAACCTCAGCCAGGTTCGGGATGCGGCGAAAGTAGTACGGCCGGATCGCCTCGTGTGGGTCGTTGTTGGAGACCGCGAGAAAATCGAGCCTGGGATCCGTGAACTCGGCCTCGGACCGATTTACGAAATCGACGCGGATGGAAAGGTGAAGCAGCAAATCGCCGGGACCCCGTAGGGGGGCCCTGAGTTGGGGCAACTCGGCTTGAGAGGGCGGTCCATCGGGGCCGCCCTTTTGCATGAGGACCGCCCCGGAGCGTAAGCCATCGAGCGGGTTACGGGCCGTCATCTGGAAAGCTCCCCTTAAGGTGTGGTAGGGATGCAACGGTGCCGACCAAGACCACCGCCAGAAGGATCTCGCGCAGCGAGGTCCTATGCGTATCTGATTGCTGACCAACGGCTTACCACTAGACCCATCGTCGCTTGCCACCATAGTCAGTGGCGTTAAGCTTGCAAGCCCCTCCGCTAGTAATCGCCGTCACGACAACTCGACCGCGCGGACTGGGATGGCAACCCAAAAAACGGGACATGCGGCCCCTGGAATAGGGCCTGTTATTCAGTGAGAGTCGGTACGACGCCGGCCAGCCCCTGGCTGCCGTTCGACCCCCCGCGTCCTGACGCTCGGCTTCGCCTCTTTTGCCTGCCGTATGCGGGAGGGGCGGCGTCCACGTTTCGAGGCTGGGACGGTGTGCTGGATCCTGCGATCGACGTGTGCCCGGTGCAGCTGCCCGGTCGGGAGACCCGTTGGTCTGAATCGCCGTTCACGGATATGGCGACGTTGGTGGATGCGCTCGTCGAAGCGCTCTCGCCGTTCATGGATCTGCCGTTTGCCATTTTCGGTCACAGCCTCGGCGGTACGGTGGCGTTCGAGTTGGCACGAGCGCTCGACCGGCTCGGGCGAGTCGGCCCCGTGCACCTGTTCGCGTCGGGAGCGCGGGCACCGCACCGGCCTCCACAGCGACGGCCGCTCCACAACCTCCCCAGTGCTGAGTTCGTTGCCGGTCTCGAGCAGCTCGACACCATTCCGCAGGACGTGCTGTCCAATCGGGAGCTGGTAGAGCTGATCCTGCCAACGTTGCGGGCAGACTTTCAGGTTTTTGAGACCTATGAGTTTTCGCCGGGCAGCCAGCTCCGGTGTCCGCTCTCCGTCTTTGGCGGGCATGAGGATCATCTCGTCACGAGTGAGGAACTGGCTCCGTGGGCGGATCTCGCCGCATCCGGGATGTGCATACGGATGTTTTCGGGCGGCCACTTTTTTGTGCGCGATGCTCGGGCTGAAGTGCTTTCGGCCGTCGGCCGAGATCTCGAAGGCTACATCGTCGAGGGGAAAGGTGTTGAGGGGGGTGGGCGGTGAGGGTCTGGAAGATACGCCGGTATGCGCGGCACCAGTGCTTCCGAGCGCTGGCCGTGGCGGAGCGGGCGGCCGCGCGCGAATACCGCTTGCGCTACAGCCCGACCTTCATCGTCGGCCCAGCTCGGAGCGGTACGACCCTCGTTCGGCAAGTCGTCGCGTGGGGTCTGTCCACATGTCACTTCACCAACCTCTTGGCCGAGTCGCAGAAACAGGTGGGCTATCCACTCCCCATCATCTCGGCCAAGATCATCCGCTGGTTGCACGGGAGTCTCCCAGTCGATCGGCATTACCGCGCGGATCCGTTTCGCAACACGTACGGCCATATTCGCGGTCGCACGGCTCCTACGGAAGGTGAGATGTTGTGGGCGCACTGGTTTGGTTCGCGTTACTCGCCGGTGTCGCCCGAAGAGCTCGATCCAAGGTGTGCACGCGCGATGTATCAAGCCGTCGCCGCGACCGAGAACGTTTTCGAGCTTCCGTTCGTCAACAAGACGACCGCGCTCAGCGTACGCATCGAGGCCTTGGCGCAGACGTTCCCAACCGCGTCGTTCATCCACGTGCGTCGCGACCGGGTCGACACGGCGCAGTCCATCATTCGCGCCCGGCGCGCCGAATATCCAGAATGGCTCGGCGCCAAACCGCGGGAGTGCGAGGGATTGGAATCCGAGCCACTGCATCACCAGGTGTGCAAGCAGGTCCATTATGTCGAGCGAGCGATCGTGAAGGCCCGACGCACGATTGGTGACGATCGCTTCCTCAGCATTTCGTACCGCGACGTCTGTGAGAATGCGCGGCGCGAGGGGTCGCGGATCGGGGAGTTCATGATTCGGCACGGCGCGCCGACGCGGCCCGCTCGTGCCATTCCCGAAACGTTCACGTTCTCCCACGGTCGCAAGATTCCTGAGTCCGAGTACAAGGACTTGCGACACTGTCTGGAACTCTTGGCAAAGCAAGAAGGTGAGGAATGGGCACGGCTCACGGCGTAAGACCGGGCGGAGACGGAAGCGACTCCACGGCTTCAACCCACGCGATCTCGCTCGATTTCTACACGATCGAGGATCTCGGGCAAATCGTCGACCGCCGACCCCAGTTGGCGCTTCATCCGGACGCGGCAAACAAGATCACGGCTGGAGCGGAGTTTGTGCTCAAGAAAGCCGCGGAGGATCGCTACATCTACGGCGTGAATACTGGGTTCGGCTCCCTGTGCGAGACCCGGGTCGGCGACGACGAGATGGAGCTCTTGCAGTACAACCACATCGTGTCCCACGCGGTTGGTGTGGGCGAGACCGTCTCGGAGCGGATCTCGCGGCTCACTATGCTCATCAAGCTGCTGACCTTTCGCAACGGACACACCGGGATCTCGCTGGGACCGGTGTCACGGCTGCTCGATTTCTGGAATCACGGTGTGATACCGGCCATCCCAAAGAAGGGCACCGTTGGTGCAAGCGGTGATCTTGCACCGCTCGCACACATGGCGCTGCCGTTGCTCGGACTGGGGAAGGTGCACCGCAACGGCGGGCTGGTGTCCGGAGCCGACGCGCTGCGGCAGCAACAGTGGGACCCCATTCGATTGCAGCCCAAGGAGGGATTGGCCCTCACCAACGGTGTGCAGTACATCAACGCGATCGCCGTGGACTGTCTGTTGCAAATCCTCGATCTCGTTAGGTGTGCCGACGTTTTGGCGTCACTGAGCGCTCAGGCGTTCAGCGCTTCGGAGACGTTTTACGATCCGCTGTACCATCAGACGTCGCATCATCCGGAGCGGCGAGCGGTGTCCGCGAACCTGACCAGGCTGTTGGCGGGAAGCAATCACCACGAGCTGCCCACCTGCAATCACTCCAAGCAAGATCCCTACTCCTATCGGTGCACGCCACAAGTGCATGGGGCGGTTCGACAGGTCGTCGGTTTCACAAAGCAAGTGATCGAGCGGGAGTGCAACGGGACTTCTGACAACCCGTTGTTCTTCCCGGAACAGGACAAGATCCTCTTTGGCGGCAATCTGCACGGTCAGTCCACAGCCTTCGCACTCGATTTTCTCGCCATGGCTGTGAGCGAGCTTGCCAACATCTCGGAGCGCCGCACGTACCAGCTGCTATCGGGAGAGCGTGGTCTCCCCGATTTCTTGGTGAATCGGCCCGGGCTCAACTCGGGCTTCATGATCGCGCAATACACGTCGGCCGCGCTCGTAAACGAAAACAAGGTGCTGTGTACGCCCGCGAGCGTGGACACGATCCCAACCTGTCAGCTGCAGGAAGACCACGTCAGCATGGGTGGCACCTCGGCGTTCAAGCTCATGACGATCGTGGAGAATTGTGGTTACATCATGGGGATCGAGCTCCTCACCGCGGCTCAGGCCATCGAGCTCAACAAGGGGTTGCAACTCTCTGAGCCGGCGCGCGCGATCGTGGACGCCTTCCGGGAAGAGGTGGACTTCCTCGATAAGGACCGCGTCTTGGCGGACGACATCGAGCGCGCACGCGAGTTCTTTCTGGCCCACCGTCGGAGCTGGGCCGGACAGCTGGGGCTGGAGTAGCACGCGTGACGGATACGCGACGCCCGCCGAGGCCGTCCGTGGATACTCTGGACCGGTTGCTCGGCACGCGATGTGAGCACGAGGTCGGTCGCCTCGAGACCCACCAGGAGGGTGGTTCGTTCCCCTTGACGCGTGCCCAGTCCAAGCTGTGGGCGTCGAGCAATGGGGCGATTCACCAAAACGTCGTTGCCACCTTGCGCATTGCCGGCGCGTTAGACCAGAAGGCTCTGCGTGAGGCCCTGCACGCGGCGGTTGCCAGGAACGAAGCACTTCGCCTCGCCTTTATCCGGGACGGGCGCGGTCCGCAGCAGTATGTGCGTGAATCCGCCGTTCCGTGCGTGGAGATCACGGATTGTTCCCGGCAGAACGCCGTCGAACAGGAAGCAGTGGTCGCTCGGGCGGTGCAGACGGCAAGCGAGCGGCAAACGTCGACGGAAGAGGGGGTGTCGCTGTGGGCGCATTTGATCGAGCTCGATCGCGAGCGTGTTCTCATCTTGAGTGCTCCGGCGTTGGCTCTCGACGAGTACTCGCTTCACGTGCTCGTCGGCCAAGTCCTGGCGGACTACGCCGCGCGAAAGGGTGATGCGGTCGATTTAGCGGATCGCGTGCCACTGTCTCTCCGCGACATCGTGGTCTGGGAGGGAGCGAACGGAAGCGCGGTGGCGGGGGACAGCGAGCAACCGCCGGTGCTGGAACTGCCCACCACTGCTCGCCGTGACGACGCCCGCTCCGAGCCACGTGAAGCCGTTCTCCTCTTCCCGAGCCCGTTACTCACTGGGCTACGGCGGGTGGCCGATGCGGAACGGGTGACGGTCACGACCGTGCTGTTCGCGGCGTTTGCGTCGCTTCTCCACCGGTACTCGCCAGAGAGTGACGTGGTTATTTGGCTGTCCGACGGCGAACGCCGGCACCCAGGATCGGAAGCTCTCCTTGGCTGTCTCGATGCGCGGACACCCGTCCGGTTCGATCCACGAACCGCCACGTCGTTCCGAGAGATCCTCACGCTGGTTCGTGCTGCGCTGAGCACCGCGGCGGAAGCGACTGGTGGACATAGCTGGAACGCCGATCGCGAGCGATACCAAGTGGGCTTCACCGCTCGCGGCGAACATTTGCCCCGAGGACGCAATGGTGGTGAGGCAGTTCTGACCGACGTGCATATCACGAGATCGGAAGCGGTGTGTGATCTCGAGTTGCGGATAGACGAGGGCTTCGACGGCACGGTGCATGGAGTGCTCGTCTACGCAGCGGACGCATTCGATCCCGCGGCAGCAGCCCGGATCGCGGGGCACTTCGAAAGCCTTCTGCATGCCGTGGCGTCCAATCCGCTCATCGACGTTTCGGATGTGGATGTCCTGACAGAACAGGAGACCCGGCGCCTCATCCATGAGTGGGATCATACCGCGGACGACACCCCGCTCGAGGCGCTGCACACCCTGTTCGAGAAACAGACACGCGCGACGCCCCACGCCGTCGCAATCACCTTCGATGGCAACGAGATCACGTACGAAGAGCTCAATGCGCAGAGCAATCGAGTGGCCCACGCACTGCTCGAGCTCTCGGTGGTCGCAGAGCAGCCCATCGCAGTGTTGTTGGAAAACGGTCCGCAACAGGTCGTGGCGATGTTCGCGGTATTGAAGGCAGGTGGCGCGTTCGTCTGTTTGGATCCCGTGCATCCCACCAAACGACTGCGCGAAGTTCTGGATGAGACCGGCACGACGCTGCTGATTGCAGAATCCAATACCCTGGAGCGTCACCCCGACCTCGATTCGTGGTGGACCGGAGCGGGCAACCGTCTCGTGCAGCTGGATTTGGATGAGGGCATTGATGGGTCGGAGAATGCGCATGAACGGTACGGGCGCGCGTTTCTCGCGGCGCGTTCCCAGGAGAACCCCGACGTGTCGGTGGATCCGGCGGCGACGGCGTACATCGTGTACACGTCCGGTTCCACAGGGAAGCCCAAGGGCATCGTCCAGACCCACCGCAGTTTCTGCCAATTTCTTATCTGGCAGAGCGAACACTTTGGCATCGTCGCTTCTGAACGGTGGGCGCAGTGGGCGTCCATCGCGTACGACGCCTCGTACTGCGAGATCTTTGGCACTTTGTGCGTTGGAGCAACGCTCTGCATGGCGCACGAAACGGTGCGGTTCGATCCCGGCCGTCTTGTCGATTGGGTGCGCCGGGAACAGGTGACGATACTCCAGGTTGTTCCGAGTTTTTGCCGTGAGCTGGTACAGGTCTGGCGCGAGCAGTCCGAGCCTGAGGAGGGTCATCCGCTTCCAAACGTTCGTGCTTTGTTGCTGGCAGGTGAGGTACTACCGGTTGATCTCGCGAAAACGCTGCTCGAGGCTTTCCCGCACCCGCCACAGCTACACAACCTGTACGGTCCGAGCGAATGCGTGCTCGCGACACATTACCATGTCACCTCCGTGGCGGCCGATCAGACGACAGTTTCGGTTGGCAGCGCGATTCGTGGGCGGCAGATCCTCATCCTCGACCCGCACGGCCGCCTGTGTCCCATCGGTGTGCGTGGCGAGATCTACATACGAAGCCCTTACTTGACCCGAGGATACTTCGAGCGGCCCGCGGAAACGGCTGCGCGGTTCATTCAGAATCCGCTCCACGACGATTTCCCTGATCCGGTCTTTCGAACCGGTGACATGGCGCGCTGGTGTGGCAACGGCACGATCGAGTTCTTCGGGCGCCGCGACAATCTAGTCAAGCTGCGAGGGATTCGTGTCGAGTTGGGTGATGTCGAGGCGGCCGTCCGTCGGCACGAGAGCGTTGCCGATTGTGCCGCGGTGGTCCGGCGACCACGCGGTGTGCGGACCAAGCTCGTTGCAAAGGAACGCGAAGCGCGCGCACCATCTCACCGGGAGGGTCCTCAGGTGCTCGTCGCGTATTACACGGCACGGCGACCGGTGCCGGGCAGTGAGCTTCGCACCTTCCTAGAGGGTGAGCTTCCGCCTCACATGATCCCGCACCAGTTGCTGCAGCTCGATGCGCTTCCCCTCAACGCCAACCGCAAGCTCGATGTTCACGCATTGCCGGAGCCGGACTTCCTGCGCCCTGAGCTGAAGCAGCCGTTCGTTCCCCCGACGACGGATCGCGAACGGCTCTTGGTCGAGGTATGGCGTGAGATCCTGGGTCTCGACCGCGTTGGAGTGCACGATGGGTTCTTCGAGTTGGGTGGTGACTCGTTGCTCGCCATGCAGGTGCTCAATCGCACGCGAGATGCGACGGGGATTCCCATATCTTTCCGCGATCTCTTCGAGCACGGCACCGTTGCGGAGCTGGCGGCGCGTCTCGACGCACTGGAGGCCAGCGGTGATGGAGCCGCGCTCGTCCCCGCGCGGGACGCGGATCGCTCTTCCTATCCGCTGAGCCATGCACAGCAAGGGGTGTGGTTTCTGTGGCGCCTCGAGCCACAGAATCCGTTTTACACAGCACAAGGAACGATTCACATCGACGGGCCCGTCGATGTCGAAATCCTGCGAGCCGCGTGGCGGGCCGTGATCGATCGTCACGAGGTGCTGCGCGCTCGTTTCGCCACGGAGGACGGCGAGCCGGTGCAGTCTTTCGACGACCGCCGGGCCGAAGAGCTACCGCTCATCGATCTTACGGATCTTGCACCGTCGGAGCGCCTTTCCCGGATGCATGCGATGGCGCGAGAGTGGGGACAGCAAGCGCTCGATCTCGAGCAAGATGCGCTGTTGCAGCCGCGACTGTTCAAGCTTGGTGACGAGCGGTACGAGCTCCTGATCACCTTCCACGAGATCATCCTCGACCTCTGGGGCATTTCCGTCATCGTCAACGATCTCGGCCAGTACTACGCGGGCTTCCAGGCGGGTGGTGAGGAGTCCGTCAAGTCGCTCGAGGTTGGGTTCGCAGACTACCTCCTGTGGGAGCGGGAGCGATTGACGCGCGATGCGATGGAAGCGCAAGAGAGCTTCTGGCGTTCCCAACTTTCGGGTGAGCTGCCGGTCCTGAACCTCCCCACCGACCGTTCGCGCAGTAATACGCCCAACTATCGCGGTGCTGCGCGAAGCATCATGCTCGACACGGACCTTAGCCGGGCGCTGCGCACGACGAGCACGGAAGCGAACGCCACGCTCTTCATGACATTGCTGGCAGCGTCCTATGTCTTGCTTCGAGCGTATACCGGCCAGCACGACATCATCCTGGGCTCGCCGATCGCCAACCGGACTGATGCCCGCACGGAACGTCTCGTTGGCTTCTTCCTCAACATGCTGCCGCTGCGTGCCGATCTTGCAGATGATCCGACGTTTGCGGAGCTGCTGCACCACGTCCGTCAGACGGTGACGGGCGCGATGACGAACGCCGACTATCCCTTTGCGTGGATGGCGGAGGGGACTCGCACGGCGCGTGACACGAGTGTCGCCCCCGTGTTTCAGGTCATGTTCAACATGCTGAACCTGCCGCATAGCACCTACGAGTTCGGCGGGCTCACGCTTGGTTTCAGTGAGGTGGATACCGGGTACACGAAGTACGACATGTCGTTCTACGCACAGGAACAGGGCGACCGGCTGTTCTTTCAGATCGCGTACCTCACGGCGCTTTTTGACCATGAGACGGTTGAACGAATGGTTGCGAACTACGAGATCCTTCTGCGCAACATCGTGCGCAATCCGGCCACGCGGATTTCGGAGCTCGAGCTCTTATCGCCTGGTGAACGCGACCGTGTGCTGGTAGAGCTGAACCAAACCGATCGTTCAGTGGATCTCGTCACGTCCCTCCCGCAGTTGTTCGAGGAACAGGCAGCGCGTACACCGGATGCGACCGCATTGATCTTCGAAGGACGCACCTGTACGTACGCGGACCTGAACCGGCAGGCGAATCAACTCGCGCGTTACCTGCAGCAACACGGTGTGAAGAAGGGTGTCCGGGTTGGACTCTGCGTGGGACGGTCGTTCGATACCATTGTCACGATTCTCGGAGTGCTGAAAGCGGGGGGCAGCTATGTCGCGCTCGAGCCGACCTATCCAGTCCCGAGGCTCGAGGCCATCCTAAACGACGCGCAACCGGCTGTGCTGGTCGTGCATGAGGTCTACAATCGGTTCGAGCGCTTTGCGGGCACCACGGTGGTGCTGGACGGCGAGCGCTCCGCGATTGCCTCCATGCAGGCCGAAAACCTGGGAATCGCCACGCCACCCGAGCACACCCTGAACGTCGTCTACACATCTGCCAGTACCGGCATACCCAAAGGTGCGCTGATCCCTGCGCGCGCGGTGTTGAACCGGCTGCGATGGATGTGGGAAGATCATCCCTTCCACGATGGGGATGTGGCGCTGCTGCAGAAGTCGTACGCCTTGGTGGCGGCGACCTGGGAATGCTTCGGTGGTCTCCTCAAGGGAATCCCCACCGTCATCCTCTCGCAGGACGAGATCATCGACGCAGCCGCCATTTGGGGACGACTGGTGGAACACGGGGTGACCCACGTACTCGCCTCGCCGCCGTTCTTCGAGGGTCTGCTCGATCAAGCCGAGGCACACCCGGGCGCGTGGCAGACGCTGCGCCTCGCGACGACGAGCGCCGAGCCCATACCCGTGAGCATGATCAATCGGTGGCGTCGCGTCTTTCCCGATGTCCCACTGCTCAATCTGTATGGATCCACCGAGTGTTCGTCGAACGTGACGTGTTATGACACGTCCGACCTACCGGCGGACGCCAGCCGCGTGCCGGTTGGCCACCCACTTCCGAACACTCGGGTCTACGTGCTCGACGATGCACTTCGACCAACACCCATTGGTGCCGTGGGCGAGATGTGTGTCGCGGGTGCCTGTTTGGCTGAGGGATACCTCAACCTGGATGAGCTCACTGACGAGCGGTTCGTGGACAATCCATACGGAGATGGACTGTACGGGAAGCTGTTTCGAACGGGTGACCTCGTGCGGATGCGCCACGATGGCAACCTCGAGCTGATCGGCCGCAAGGATCATCAGGTGAAGGTCCGCGGCTTTCGAGTAGAGCTGGCGGACATTGAGGAAGCGCTGCAGCGACACGAGTCGGTGCGCCGGTGTGCAGCGGTGCTCGACGACAGCAACGACAGGCGGCGGCTGGTGGCCTATGTCGTCACGGATGGTGGCACGGACCAATCCACCCTCTGGGAGTTCCTGCGTGGCCGGTTGCCGGACTACATGGTGCCAGCGCACTTCGTCTTTTTGGACAGTCTGCCGCTGACGCCGAACGGCAAGGTGAATCGGCAGGCGCTCCCTGCGCCTGACCCGCACACCGCAACGGGAGCCGCCGTCAGGCCGCCAACGACCCCATCCGAACGGTTGGTGCACCGTCTGTGGCAAGCGGTGTTGGAGGTCGAGCATCTCGGTATCGATGACAATTTCTTCGAGCTCGGCGGTCACTCTCTGCTGGCAACTCGGCTCGTATCGAGTCTTCGTGACCGCTTCCAGAACGAGATCCCCGTTCGGCTCCTCTTTGAGCATCCAACTGTCGCACGTTTGGTCCACGCGTTGGCACCGTCGTTTGGTGGGATGGAGGGACTCGATGAGATCGCGCAGGCGATCTTGGAGGTGGAGCAGCTCTCGGATGATGAGGTGCGTGCACAACTTTCGGCGGAGAGTGAGGCAAACGGGTGAGCGATAACCGCAACGCAGCAGGACCACCGGAACTCACCGCTGACAAACGCGAGTTGATTGCGCGGATGCTGGAGGCCCGAGGAGTCAAGCGTGCAGAAGGCGGTACGATCCCACGCCGTGACGGCAAGGGCCCGTTTCCGCTTTCGTTTGGACAGGAGCGGTTGTGGTTCTTCGATCAGCTCGAGCCCGGGACTCCGGCGTACAACCTGCCAGACTGTTATCACCTCGCCGGCGAGCTTCACAGGGGGGCGCTCGAGCAGAGCATCACGGAGATCGTGAGCCGCCATCACGTCCTGCGCACGCGCTTCAGGTCGGATGACGCGGGGCCGGTACAGATCGTCGAGCCGCCGGGTAGAGTGGAAATCCCGGTGGTGGACGTCGGACCGTCCGCGCGCGAGCTGGAGGATCGTGCAGCCGAAGAGGCTCGACGGTCGTTCGACTTGACCGCGGGGCCGCTCTACCGAGCGTTGTTGCTGCGGCAGAACGACCGCAAGCATGCGCTCGTGTTTACCGTGCATCACGCCGTGTTCGACGGGTGGTCACGAGGAGTCTTTCAGCGTGAGCTCGCCGCGTTGTACCGTGCTCACGTTGCTAAAACACCGGCGGCGCTGCCGGAATTGCCCATTCAATACGGTGACTTTGCCGTCTGGCAGCGGGAACGCCTGCGGGGAGATCTGCTCAACCGGCAGCTTAAGTATTGGAAAGACCGTCTCGGTGGAAGACTTCCGATACTCGAGGTTGCGGGTGATCGCACCCGCTCCGGTATTCTGACGCCGGAAGGAGCGGAAGAACCATTCCGTATTCCACCGGATCTCGCGGATGCACTGCGCCGTTTCGGTCAGCGGCATGGCGCTACGCCGTTCATGACGCTGCTGTCACTGTTTCAGGTTCTTCTCCACCGCTACACGAGTCTCGACGACATCATCATCGGCACGCCCATCGCCAACCGGAATCGCTTGGAGCTGGAGAACCTGCTCGGGTTCTTCGTGAACACCATCGCGCTCCGGACGGATTTCGCGGACAATCCGTCATTCTCCGATCTGCTACGCCGCGTTCAGGAAGCAACCTTGGGTGCCCAGGCGCACCAGGAGCTTCCGTTCGAGCGCTTGGTCGAAGATCTCCACCCGGAACGCAATCTCAATCACCACCCGGTGTTCCAGGTCATGTTCGACTGGCAATCGGCTCCGACGCGGTCGATTGAATTGCCGGGCGTGACGATGACGCCGTGGCGGATCGACCCGGAGGTGGCCCGCTTCGACCTTACGCTTTCAATGATGGAAAGTGATGCAGGGCTCCTGGGCTGGATTGAATACAACACGAACTTGTTCGATCGCTCTACCATCCAGCGCATGGCGGGCCACTTCGTAACGCTCGCGCGGGCAGCAGTTGCGGATCCGGATACGCCCGTGGGAGATCTGGACATCATGCCGGAGCCGGAGCGGCATCGCGTCCTGGTGGAGTGGAATGCGACGTCCGCCGAGGTCCCACGGGAGACATGCGTGCACCAGATCTTCGAGCAGCGCGTTGCCGAGCGGCCGGAGGCGGTGGCCGTCATCGCTCCCGACGGGAGGCTCACGTTCGGAGAGTTGAACGAGCGAGCCAATCGACTGGCCAACTACCTGATCACGCGGGGGGTGGGACCGGGCACCCTCGTCGGCATGTTCGTCGAGAAGTCACTGGACATGGTGGTGACCGTCCTGGGGATCCTCAAGGCGGGTGGCGCGTACGTTCCCCTGGATCCACGGTACCCTCCCGATCGGATGTCCTTTGTGCTCGAGGACACGCAGGCCCCGGTGTTGATCACACAGGAGACCCTGCTCGAGCAGCTGCCGGAGTTCAACGGTACGATCGTCTGTATCGATCGGGATTGGGAGGCCATTGCGCGGGAGAGTGGAGTTGACCTTCCGTGCCGAGTAGACGCGAGCGCGCTGCTCTACGTCATCTACACCTCCGGCTCGACGGGCCGGCCCAAAGGCGTCGAGATTCACCATCGTGCGTTCGTCAACCTCTGCGCATCGCTCAACGACGCGTGGGCACTCTCGGCAGACGATCGAATGCTCCAGCTGTCGTCCATTGCGTTTGACACGGGATCTGAAGAGCTGTTGTCCATTCTGTTGCAAGGTGGCGCCAGCGTTCTCCTTCCCGTCGAGCAGATCGGATCGTTCGAACGATTTCACGACTTTGTGCTCGAGCACGGCATCACGGTTTTGGATCTTCCAACCGCTTTTTGGCACGAGTGGGTTGGCGGCCTGGAATCCGGTGCGCCGTTTCCGAAGACCATTCGCCTCGTATCGGCTGGAGGTGAGGCCGCGGTGCCTGGTGCTTTCCGCAGTTGGCGGCGGATCGTGGGTACTGAGATTCCGTGGTACAACAGTTATGGCCCGACGGAAACGACCGTGACTTGTAGCCTCTGGCGGGCGCCGGACGATGAGGACGGCGAAACCATGTCCAGCGTGCCGATCGGTCGCCCGTTGCTCAATAGTTCGCTGTACGTACTAGACGAGCGGCTGCGACCCGTGCCGATCGGGGTGCCAGGAACGCTCTACATCGGCGGGGACCTCGTGGGCTTGGGCTACCTCAACCGCCCTGAACTGACCGCTGAACGGTTTGTGGCCGACCCGTTCGCCGCAGATCCTGCGGCGCGGATGTACAACTCCGGCGACGTCTGTCGGTGGCTGCCGGATGGGAATCTTGAGTTCTTCGGGCGCACCGATCACCAGGTAAAGATCCGTGGCTTTCGGATCGAGCTCGGTGAAATCGAAGCCGTGCTGTCGGATCATCCTGAGGTCCAACAGGCTGTCGCACTGGTTCTCAAGCGCCAAAGTGGTGATCCACGCATCGTCGCCTATCTCGTACCGCGGGAGAGCGGGACGACGATTGCAACTGCGGCGCTGCGTGAGTACATGAAAACCAGGCTCCCGGAGTACATGATCCCAGCGCAGTTCGTGCAGCTCGATGCCTTTCCGATGACCACGACCCAGAAAGTCGATCGCAAAGCGCTGCCGGACCCGGGTGATGATGGCGTTCAGGAGTCTGAGCGTGTGGCACCCAGGACCGAGACCGAGCGCGTGCTGGTCGAATGCTGGCAGGAGGTCCTCGGGGTGGGGAACGTTGGTGTCCTAGACAATTTCTTCGAAATCGGCGGCCATTCGCTGCTCGCGACGCGCGTCATCAGCCGGATCCGCGGCCACTTTGCCATCGACCTCGAGCTCAGGCGGCTATTCGAAGCGCCAACGATTGCCGCGCTCGCGCAAATGATCGAGGACCAGCTGCTGGCCGAGATCGAAGCGTTATCCGAGGAAGAGGCCGAACGCTTAGTGGGAGACGGGGTCGATGGCTGACGCAGGAGAGCGACTCGGTCGTAAGGCCCAGCTCTCTGCGACAAAGCGGGCGTTGCTGGAGCAGCGTTTGCGTGGCAAGGGTTTGCAGCGAACGGTGGGTCCGACTATTACGCGATTGGCGCCGGGCGCTGCGCCGCCGCTCTCCTTTGCACAAGAACGCCTCTGGTATCTCAATCAGCTCGAACCGAACGCGGCGATCTACAGCGTACGTTCCGCCTATCGCCTAACGGGGACGCTCGACGTCGACAGTCTGCGGCAAAGCCTCACACGCGTCGTGGCACGACACGATGCGCTCCGCACCACGTTTCGCATTGCCGGTGAGGTGCCCGTCATCGAGGTAGCGCCCGTTGCAGCATTCCCCCTTCCGCTGGTCGATCTGGAGCGGCTGAGCGCCACGGAACGGGAGCAGCGGTTGGATCAGGTGTTGGCCGAAGAAGCGACCTGGTCGTTTGACCTCGAACGGGGCCCGCTGTTCCGTGCCCGTCTCGTTCGGCTGGTGGCAGACGAGCACGTACTAATCCTGGTAGCGCACCATACCATTATCGACGGGTGGTCGCTCACTGTCCTTCGCCAGGAACTGATCCAGTGCTACGAGGCGAGCGTTCAGGGCGCTCCCCTCAGTATGGTGGAACCCGGAATCCGGTACGGCGACTACGCCGCATGGCAACGGGCCACACTTCAGGGCGCAAAGCTCGAACGCTTGCTTGGGTACTGGCGAGAGCGACTGGCCGGTGACTTGCCGGTTCTGGAGATGCCGACGGATCGTCCCCGCCCACCGGTGCAGTCGTATCGGGGTACCTCCCAGGCGTTCGAGCTTCCTTCCGATCTCGTCAACCGGCTCACGCACATCGCCCGCGAGGAAGGGGTGACCCTGTTCATGGTGCTCCTCACCGGTGCGGCACTGATGCTGAGCAAGTACACGCGGCAGCGCGAGATCGTTTTTGGGTCACCGGTCGCCAACCGCGAGCTACCGGAACTCGAAGGGCTCATTGGCCTGTTTGTGAATGTGCTGGTACTGCGAACCGCCATTCCCGAAGGTAGCGACTTTCGTGCATTGCTCCGCGAAGTGCGGGACGTGTGTCTGGGCGCCTATGGCCACCAGGAGATGCCGTTTGAGCGTCTGGTACAGGAGTTGAGGCCGGAACGGGATCTGAGTCGCACGCCACTCTTTCAAGTGCTGTTCGCCTTCCAAGACACGACTGGCGAGCCGAACGTCATGGGGGATGTCAGGTGGACACCGGTGCAGTGGCACCCGCCCATCGCCCGGACGGACCTGGCCTTCTGGCTGGAAGCCACGAACGGGCAGGTCACCGGCGCGCTCGAGTACAGTACGGATCTCTTCGAGCACGCGACCATCGCGCGATTCCTCAAGCATTTCGACCATCTGTTACGCGGTATCGCAACGAATCCCGATCGCCCACTTGCCGAGCTCCATGTGCTCTCCGATGCGGAACGATCGCAGGTGCTCGTGGAGTGGAACGAGACGGCGCACACCTATCCCGAGTCGTCGGTTCACTCGTTGATCGCGGGCCGAGCGAAAGACAGTCCGAACGACACTGCGGTCGTGTTCGGAAACCATTCGCTCACGTTTGCCGAGTTGGAAGCCCGATCGAACCGGATCGCACGATACCTCAGGGATCGCGGTGCACGCCCAGGCGAGCGCGTGGGAATTCTGTTGGAGCGTTCGGATGCGATGCTTGCCGCGGTGCTCGGCGTCCTCAAGACGGGTGCGGCCTACGTTCCGCTGGATCCCGATTACCCGGCCGAGCGCATCGCATTCATGCAACGGGACGCCGAGCTGGCCGCGCTGGTGACGAGCTCAACCCTGGTCGACCGCGCACCGTTGGAGGTTGATCACGTCATCTGTCTCGATCGGGAGCACGAGGAGATCGCACAGTGTGCCGCAACGCCGCTCGCTGATACGACGACACCGGATGAGTTGGCCTATGTCATCTACACCTCCGGCTCGACCGGAACGCCCAAAGGCGTCGAGGTCCGGCACCGGGGCGTGGTCAACTTCTTAACCAGCATGGCCCGCGAGCCGGGGATGCAATCCTCGGATGTGGTGCTTGCCGTCACCACGCTGTCCTTCGACATCGCGGTGCTGGAACTGTTGTTGCCGCTCACGGCGGGCGCAACGACGGTCATCGCCGACCAGGAGACAGCGGGCGACGGAACGCGACTGCTGCAGTTACTCAAAAACTCGCACGCCACGGTGATGCAAGCGACGCCAGCCACGTGGCGTCTCCTGCTCGCTGCCGGGTGGAGTGGTGGTGAGGGCCTGAAAGTTCTGTGCGGCGGTGAGGCGCTTTCGCAGGAGTTGGCGGAGGTCCTGGTTACGCGCGCATCCGCCGTGTGGAACATGTATGGGCCCACCGAGACGACGATCTGGTCGACGTGTTACCACGTGAAGGACCCCTCGGCTCCGGTGCTCATCGGGCGTCCAATCGCGAATACGACCCTCTATGTGCTAGACGACGACATGCATCCGGTGCCCGTGGGCGTGCCTGGGGAGCTGTACATCGGCGGCGCAGGGCTCGCCCGAGGGTATTGGCGGCGGGAGGCGTTGACGGCGGAGCGATTCGTGGCGGACCCCTTCAGCGATGACCCCACCGAGCGTCTCTACCGGACAGGCGACTGGGTGCGGTACCGTGCTGACGGCAACGTCGAGTACCTGCGGCGTGTGGACAACCAGGTAAAGCTGCGGGGGTTTCGCATCGAGCTCGGCGAGGTGGAAGCAGCCCTCGCGGCGCATGAGGCTGTTAGCGAGGCGGTCGCCGTGGTCCGCTCGTACAGCAGTGACGACAGACGATTGGTGGCGTACGTCGTTCCCAAGGCCGACGCGCACGAGCCAACGGGGACCGACCTACGAACGTTTCTCAGGGAGCGCCTGCCTGGCTACATGATCCCAGCGATGTTCGTGACGCTGGAGTCCTTGCCTCTCACACCGAACGGGAAGGTCGATCGTAAGGCGCTCCCGGAACCCGGGCTCGCGGGCAAAAGCCGCATCGTTCCACCCACGACGCCAATGGAAAAGACGATTGCGGAGATCTGGTCCTCGGCGCTCGGTTCAGATGGGATCGATGTCAACGACAACTTCTTCGACCTCGGCGGACATTCACTCCTCTCTATGCAGGTCATCGCCAGGATCGACGACGCGATCGGCGTGCGACTCAGCGCGCGCGACATGGTGCTGCAGACCCTCGGCCAGATCGCAGCGCTGTGTGAGGAGCGAGCGTCAGCACCCGAAGGACCGAAAGGGCGGCCCGGGCTCGGGGCCAAGCTGCTGCGGTTCGTGACCCGCCGCGGAAGTTAGAGCGCATGAACCCGTTCTACTTTGGCGCCTCCGCCGCCCCACTCTTTGGGGTGCTACACCCTTCCAGCGGGGAACATCAACGCAGCGCCGGCGTCGTGCTCTGCGCGGCTGCGCGCGACGAGTACAACCCTTCGCATCGGTCACTGCGTCAGCTCGCTACACGACTTGCGCGGGCGGGCTTCCCGGTGCTCCGGTTCGATTTTTCCGGCTCCGGGGACTCGTACGGGGATGACGACCAATCCACCGTTGAGCAGTGGCGGTCGGATATCGACGTGGCGCTTACCGAGCTCGTGGACACGACTAGTGTGCAGCAAAGCTGCCTGATTGGTCTGCGGTTAGGTGGTACCCTCGCCGCGCTCGCGGCGAAGGATCGCAACGACGTGACAGGTTTGGCGTTGTGGGATCCCGTCGTGACCGGCCAAGCGTATGTGGACGAGCTTTATGAGCGGCACCGGGACCTGGTCGTGAACGTACTGCGGCAGCACAACGGAGAACCCTCGGAGGAAGACGGATTGTTTGGCTTCTCGATGGGCGAAACGCTGCGCGGCGAGCTTGTGGGGCTCGACCTGTCCACCGTTCCGGTCCCGGCGACGCAAGCTGTCTTCCTCGTGACCACGCGAGAGTGTCCCGACTACGATCTGTTGGAGTCACGGTGGCGTAGCGCCCGAGTGGGTATTCAGAGGGCTCGGCTCACCGCGCAGCCGATCTGGGAAGAGCGGGCGCTGTGGTCGAACGAGCTCGTACCCTCAAAGGTGCTCGAGCAGATCGTCTCGTGGGTCAGCGAGCGCTACCGATGAGGGAGAAGATCGCCCGCTTTGGTGATGGACAACGGCTCGTTGGTATCCTTTCCGAGCCGACGGCCGAGGCCGCAGACCGTCCCGCCGTTATCATCGTCAATGCGGGAATCGTACATCGCGTGGGTCCCAACCGGTTGCACGTCCGGCTGGCCCGGCGGCTCGCGCAGGCTGGCTTCGTCGTGCTCCGGTTCGACCTCTCTGGCTTGGGAGACAGCGCACCCCGTGAGGATGGCTTGCCCTATCACCGAAGCAGGGTGGGCGAGACGGTGGAGGCCATGGATCACGTTGCCGCTCTACGTGGTATCGACCGCTTCGTGATTCTCGGCCTGTGCTCGGGTGCCGACCACGCGTTCCGCGTAGCCTGCGCGGACCCACGTGTCGCGGGCGCCGCCATGATCGACGGCTACGCATATGCCAGCGCGGAATTCGAGCGCACCCAGCAGTCGAAGCGGCGGGCACAGGCGCTCCGGCGCGTCTTGACGCCCGACCTATGGTGGCGGTTGGTCACCGGACGACATCCCGTGTGGAAGCTCGCCGGCAATGCCATTCTGCGAGTCCTCGGCAGTCCAGGTAATGCGGGGAGCGGCGACGTCGAGCGTTTTGTGATCGATCTTCCCCCAAAGGCTCTCGCCGTGGAGCGCACCGAGGAGTTGCGGAGCCGAGGGGTGCACCTCTTATTCATTTATACGGCTCGGCTCAGCAAGATGTACCGCGCACAGGCGGACGCGGCCGACGCTTACCCGCGGACCGATTCAGCTGGCGTGGTGCGCGTGAGCTGTCTCGATGGGGCGGACCACACGTTTACCCTCCTCTCACACCAGCAGCGACTTATCGCGGTCGTGCGGAGCTGGGCGAAGGACGTCTGGCAAGTGGCGGCACAGCAAAGCGTTTCCTGAGAGGTCACCCAACTGACGCGACATTGGTCCGCAGCACCATTCGCGATCGACCGAGCTGCGGAACAGCTCGGACCCCGTGATATTCATATCTGGTGTGCGAGGCTCGATCTCGCCGACGGCGCCCGTCAGCGCGTTGCGAAGTTTCTCCATCCCGACGAAAAGTCCCGAGCGGCACGGTTCCGGTTCGAACGAGATCGGAATCGGTTCATATGCGCCCGCGGTCAGTTGCGAGAGCTTTTGGCGGTCTATCTGCATCCCAGCGCCCCCGACAAGCTGACGTTTGTCGAAAACGACTTCGGGAAGCCACGCCTTCAGCTCTCACAAAACGAAGAGCCGCGTTTGTTCTTCAACATGACTCACTCCGCCGATCTGGCGCTGTACGGAGTCACCCGCGTGGGAGAGCTCGGGGTGGACGTGGAGCAGGTCCGAACCGTCACGGATATGGAAGGGCTGGTAGCGCGATACTTCACACCGATCGAGCGGGAGGCCATTGCGGGAGCCGACGAAGTTGAGCGCGATCGGGTATTCTTTGAGTGCTGGACGAGGAAAGAAGCGCTCATCAAAGCGTGGGGTTGTGGAGTGTCCGTTCCACTCGAAGAGGTTGACGCGTCTCCCGGGCTTTCCGATGTTCCACGCTTCTCGGGGCCCATGCCGACCGCAGGGGTCGACACCAAGGGCTGGGTGATCCATGGCATCAACCCGGCTGACGGTTATGTCGGTGCCACGGCGACGTCGGTCCTCGTCGATGAGCTGCACTGCTGGCGTTGGTAACCAAACGTAGGTGGGTGGTCGGCCGTACCCCGATCGATCCAGGAGACTCGACCTCATGGACCCGCTCCGCTACTATCGGCGGCTCATGGCCTTCGACCGGTGGGCGAACGCCGAGAGCCTAACAAGCTTACAGGAGCTTACTGAACCGCCTCTAAAGGCCGTTCGCCTCATGGCCCATGTCATCGGCGCTCAGTGCTTGTGGTTCTCGCGCGTGCGCGGGGAAGCACCGCATCTCCCAGTGTGGCCAGACCTCGATCTTGCGACCTGTGCGATGGAGTTGGCGGATATCTCGCAGAAGTGGGAGGCGTTTCTCCGAACGCGCACGCCCGATGGGTTGCGCGCACGGGTGACCTACGCGAGCCCGCAGAATGAGTCGTGGACCAACGCGGTCGAGGACATCCTCATGCACGTAGTCGTTCACTCAGCTCATCACCGGGGCCAGATTGCTGCGGAGCTCCGGGAGGCCGGTGCAACCCCGCGCAACACGGACTTCGTGTATGCCATCGGCGCGGGGGTACTGGGTGGGAGGGTCGATTCCGTCGCCCGAGGAGTTCGTAGCACGTAGCGATGGCTGCGTTGGCCTGTACCAGCGAAATGTCGCCTGCGGATAAACCACGACAGAGCCGAATTCGACGCCTCTAGAAAAGGAATGGTATGCGTATTCTTCCACCGCTCGTTGGCACTGTTCTCGTGAGTCTGACGTTTCCCGGAGTCTCTCGCGCGCAGCAGTCGCGATACGACTCGGAGCTTGCGCAACTTTTGGTGCGGCGGGATGTCACGGCAGCGATCGCGACGATCGAGGCGGGGCGAGCGCAAACTCGCAGCGATCTCATCCGCCTCACGGAGATTCCCGCTCCCCCTTTTGGTGAAGAGGCGCGTGGGCGCGCGTATGCTCGAATGCTGCGTGAGGCGGGGGCCGACTCTGTCTGGACCGATGACGTAGGAAACGTGATCGCACTCCGACGCGGACGCGTACGGCAACGGACGGTGGCCATCGCCGGACACCTAGACACGGTCTTTCCCGAGGGAACGGACGTCACGGTTCAAGAACGCGGCGATACGCTGTTTGCCCCAGGGATTGGTGACGACACGTGGGGGATTACCGTGGTGCTGACGTTGCTGCGGGCAGTGAATGCAGCGAACATCCGTACCGAAGCCGATCTGTTGTTCATCGGCACGGTGGGGGAAGAGGGGTTGGGTGACCTGCGAGGGATGAAACACCTGTTCGGTGAGCACGGCCCCAGGATCGACGCGTTCATTTCCATTGATGGGATCTCTATCGAGGGGGTGACGCATAAGGGCCTCGGATCCCACCGGTATCGCGTCACGGTGTCGGGTCCGGGCGGGCATTCTTGGGGTGCTTTTGGCTTGGCCAATCCTCATCATGCCCTTGGTCGCGCGATTGCTCATTTTGCCGATGCGGCAGATTGGTTTACTCGCGTGGGGACGCGCACCAGCTACAATGTGGGCCGGATCGGCGGCGGCACGTCCGTCAATGCCGTACCGTTCGAATCGTGGCTTGAGTTGGACATGCGCTCCGAGAGCACCGAGCGTTTGAACCAGATCGACTCGCTCTTTCAGGCCGCGGTTCGTCGTGGCGTCGCCGAAGAGAATGCCGTACGCCGCCGCGGCGATTCGCTTACGGTGACGGTCGAGATGATAGGGAACCGGCCATCCGGTGAGATCGACGTGAATACCCCCCTGGTCCAACGAGCGTTTGCAGCCAGCCGCTTGGTCGGTGCGACGCCAAGCTCTCGACGGAGTTCCACCGACTCCAACATCCCGATCGCGCGCGGCATTCCAGCTATCACCCTTGGTGGTGGCGGCCGCGGGGGCAATGCCCACGCGTTGGACGAATGGTGGTACGACCAAGAATCGACGATTGGGATCAAGCGAGCCTTGTTGGTCCTCCTGGCGGAGGCTGGGCTCCGGTGACGGTCTCTGAATCCACACCCCCAACCTCGACCGTTCCCCGCACACTGCTGGTCATCCTCCGCGTGTACCTCGGCATCATTTTCCTCATCGCCGCTGTGTCGAAGCTCGGCGGCGATACCGGGTTTGGCGACCGCCTGCCGATGATTCTGGAGCGGATGTCCGAAAGCTCACACGGGTGGTACGCCCGCCTTCTCCACTCCGTCGTGCTCCCGCGCACTGGGTTGTTTGGAGGGTTGGTCATTCTGGGAGAGCTGACGGTCGCATTGTCACTCATCTTTGGGGCGGCGACGCGCCTTGGTGCAGGGCTCGCGATGTTTCTCGTGCTCAACTACATGATGATGAAAGGTGCGTGGTTCTGGATGCCGTCGAGCAACGATGCGGCGTTTTTCTTCATTGGTTTGGTACTCTTGCTTGGGAGCGCCGGCCGTCATTTCGGAGTCGATCGCTGGCTCGTGGAGCGGTGGCCCCGCGTGCCGCTGTGGTGACCGCATCGGTGTTACCGATACACCCAGCGAGCGCGTAAATATGGAGCAACGGTGGTCCCGGATCGGCTCGGGGTAATCGGTCTCGGGGCCATCGGGGGCTCGGTCGCATGGGGTGCGGCGCGGTCCGGCGTAAGCAGGATCCTCGGGTATTCACCCGATCGCCGCGATGCGGTGGGCGCAGCTCGCCACGGTGCGGTGACTGAGGTCGCAACCGACGCTCGCCGAGTGGTGCTCGGCGCGGATTTTCTCGTGCTTGCCGCGCCACCAGGCGCCACGCTCGAGTTGTTACGGGAACACGCCGCGTTGATCCGCCAACGGGGGCTCCTGAGCACAGATGTGGCGAGTGTCAAAGGGCCGGTGATCGCGTTGGCTGCGCAACTTGGTCTCGGCGCGACGTTCGCCGGATCTCACCCGCTTGCGGGCACCCATGATAGAGGCTTCCGTGGCGCACGACCCGACCGGTTCGAGCAAGCCGTGGTTTACGTTTCGCCAGTAGATGAAGCGAGCACCGCGATCAATGAGGTCTCCGATTTCTGGTCCCGAGTCTTTGGCGCTCTTCCCGTCCAGATTCAAGCGGGACGGCACGACGAGATGGTTGCTTGGACGAGTCACTTGCCACAGGTCGTGTCCTCCGCGCTCGCCGTCGCCCTCGCACGCCATGCTCCCGAGGGCGCTCGACTGGGAAGAGGTGCCCTCGATACGACCCGCATCGCGGCGGGCAGCGTCGAGATGTGGGCCGACATCCTGCTCATGAATCGAGAGGTCCTCATGGCCAGCCTCGAGGGCTTTCACCCCGTGATCAATGAGCTCCGCGAGGCGCTGACGCGCGGGGATTCCCACGCAATAACCGGTCTCCTGGAAGAAGGCGCTCGGTGGCGTCGCGGCGTCTCGTGACGGCCGCCGTCGTCATCCGGCCACCAGGCGACAAGAGCATTACCCACCGGGCGTTGATCGTTGGGGGCATGCTCCGTACGAGGGTCGAGGTGGTGCACCCGTTGACCTCCGCAGACGCGCGCAGCAGCGCGCGCGTTCTGCGACAGCTGGGGGTCGGCGTGAGCCGGCTCCGCGCAGGCCAGCGAGTGCTGGTCCAGGGTGCTCCGTGGCGGCAGCCGGCGGCGACGCTCAACTGCGGAAACTCCGGGACGACCGCGCGCCTGCTCGTGGGGGCGCTGGCCGGGCACGCACTCACGGCGCGACTCACCGGTGACGCCTCCTTGCGCCGTCGGCCGATGCGGCGGGTCACCGAGCCACTCACCCTCATGGGGGCGCAGTTTCGGGAACATGGCGGTGATCATCTTCCGCTCACCATCGAAGGCGGCCGCCTCCACGACCTCGATTACCGCACTCCGGTCGCGTCCGCCCAGATCAAGAGTGCGATTCTACTGGCCGCGCTCGCGGGACATGTACGGGCGCGCGTCACCGAACCCGGGCGATCCCGAGATCATACCGAACGGCTGCTGCGCTACCTCGGCCTCCCCATCGAGACCGATGGAACTACGGTCGTGCTGGACGCGCGCTCGTTTCGCCCGGACGAGGTGGAGCCGTTCCAGCTGCGCGTCCCAGGCGATCCGTCCTCGGCAGCGTTCCTCGTTGGGGCGGTGCTCTCGCAGAAACGCGGTGAAGTGCGCATCGAGCACGTGGGCGTGAATCCGACGCGAACCGGATTCCTCAATGTGCTGGACCGCATGGGTGCGAACATCGGGCGGGAGTCCTTACGCGAAGAGGGCGGCGAGCCGGTGGCCGATCTGGTGGCCCGCGCGGGACCGCTCTCCGGCACGACCGTCCCCGGGGCAGAAGTGCCGAGCCTCATTGACGAGGTGCCGATCCTGGCGGTGCTGGCTGCCCGCGCCGAAGGAGAAACGCGCTTCTGTGACGTTGGTGAGCTGCGCGTGAAAGAGAGTGACCGGCTCGCTCTCTTAACTATCAACCTGCGCGCGGTCGGGTATCGAGCGGAGATCGTGGGCGACGACCTCATCGTCGTTGGTTCAGAGGCTCCCCCGGCCGGCCGAGTCGAGACGGGGGGCGATCATCGAATGGCCATGGCCTTCGCCGTGCTGGGCATGGCGCCGGGCGCGGACGTTCGCCTCTCGGAGGCGTCGTCGGTGGGCGTCAGTTATCCGCGGTTCTTCGAGGATCTGGAGCGAATCCGTGCACGTTAGCCCGGTGATTGCGATCGATGGACCTGCTGGGTCCGGAAAGTCCACCACCGCCCGGGCGGTTGCTGAGCGGCTCAACCTCGCGCATTTGGACAGTGGGGCGTTGTATCGGGCCGTGACGCTGGCCGCCCTGGACGCGAACTGTCCGCTCGAGGGTCAGCGGATCGTCGCTGTGGCGCGAGCGCTCCCGGTCCGACTGGTCCTTGCCGCCGACGGCTACCATCCGGAGATCGCCGGCATCGAGGTCTCGGAGGCGATTCGAGCACGGCGGGTCACCGAGAGGGCCTCCGAGGTTTCCGCACTTCCCGCGGTGCGTCAGTGGGTGAACGTCCAGCTGCGCGAGGCGGTTGCGCAGCACCCGCGCGGCGCGGTCATGGACGGTCGAGATATCGGAACGGTGGTGTTTCCGGACGCAGCGCTGAAGATCTTCTTGATAGCGGATCCCGAGGAACGGGCCCGGCGCCGGTTGCAGCAAGAGGGTCACGCGGCGGATGCCGAGAGCGTTGCGGCCGCGGCGGCGCGCTTGGTCAGCCGGGACACGGCCGACGCCTCGCGTGACGTGGCGCCGCTCATCCAGGCACGAGACGCGATCGTGCTCGACACTTCGCACCTGACCTTCGCGGATCAGGTGGAGCGCGTCGTGCAACTGGCGCGGAAGGTGTTCTCGTAACTTGACATACGTGAACGGGTCTTCTAACCTACGTGGCTTGCCGTACGCCCGCTCAGGGGCGCGGTGGGAGTCAATCGTTAACCCTCAACCCTAGGCTGGAACGCTGTACATGAGTGAGGCCTCTCAGGAAGGCACGCCCGACGCCACGGCCGGTGTCGCGACCGCCAAACCGTACCACACCCCCGTCCGCCCAGACTTGTATGAGGAGGATTACTCTGACGAAGAGTATTCCAAGATGCTCGAGCTGTACGAGGGGACACTTCAGAAGATCGCGGAAGGGGAGATCGTCAAGTCAAAGGTCCTACGGGTGACGGACAGCCACGTGATCCTCGACGTTGGCTTCAAGTCCGAAGGAGCCGTACCGCTCGACGAGTTCAAGAGCCTCGACGCGGTCGAGCCTGGGGATGAAGTCGAAGTCCTGCTGGAAAACCTGGAGGACGAGCAGGGGACGGTCGTCCTCTCGAAGAAGAAAGCCGACTTCATGCGTGTGTGGGAGAAGATCCGGCATGCGTATGAGAACAACGAGCCGGTCGAAGGCACCTTGATGAAGAAGATCAAGGGCGGTGTCGTCGTAGATCTGATGGGGGTCGATGCATTTCTTCCGGGTAGCCAGATCGCCCTCCGCCGCGTTCCCAACATCGACGAACTCCTCGGTCAGCAATTCCACTTCAAGATCATCAAGCTCAACAAACGACGCCGCAACATTGTGGTTTCTCGCCGTGTCATCCTCGAAGCAGAGCGGGCGCACAAGCGCGAGCACCTGATGAAGGAGCTCGAGGTATCACAGGTGCGCAAAGGCGTCGTGAAGAACATTACGGATTTCGGGGCGTTCATCGATCTGGGCGGTGTGGATGGTCTGCTGCACATCACCGACATGAGCTATGGCCGCGTCTCGCACCCATCGGAAGTTGTCGAGCTGGGCCAGGAGCTCGATGTGAAGGTGCTCGACATCGATTGGGATCGTGAGCGGATCTCGCTGGGTCTCAAGCAGCTCCAACCGTATCCGTGGGAGAATGTGGCCGAGAAGTATCCTGTTGGCGTCCGTGTGCAGGGGAAGGTCGTCAGCATCACGAACTACGGCGCATTCGTGGAGCTCGAGCCCGGTATCGAAGGCTTAGTGCACATCAGCGAGATGAGCTGGACGCGCAGCGTGCGTCACCCCTCCAAGGTCGTTTCTATTGGGGAAACGATCGAAGCGGTTGTTCTCAAGGTCGATCCTGCGGAGGAGAAGATCTCCCTCGGGATGAAGCAGACCGAGCAGGATCCATGGGTGATGTTGCCCATGAAGTACCCGGTGGGCACGCGTATCACTGGAAAGGTCCGCAATCTCACGTCGTTCGGCGCGTTCGTGGAGATCGAGCCCGGTATCGATGGGCTCATTCACATCTCGGACATGTCGTGGACGAAGCGGGTGCAGCATCCTTCCGAGATCGTGAAGAAGGGCGACACGGTCGACGTCGTGATCCTCAACATCGACCCCGACAACAAGCGCATCTCTCTGGGGCTCAAGCAGCTACAGGAAGATCCGTGGCTGAAGATCGCCGAGTCGCACCCGGTCGGGATGGATCTCGAGGGAACCGTCGTCCGATTGCAGGACAGCGGCGTCGTGGTCGACCTTGGCGACGATCTCGAGGGATTTGTCCCACAGTCCCAGCTTCCCATCCCAGAGGGCAAGCCGCTCGAGCAGGTGATCAAGTCCGGCCAACGCGTGGATCTCAAGGTCTTGGAAGTCGATCCAATCCACCACCGGGTCGTGTTAGCAGCTACCGAGCTGCACGAAGCTCCGGAGGGCGCACCTCCCATTGCGGAGGTTGCGACGGTACCTCAAGACGCACCCGCTGTTGCAGAGGCTGCTACGGCACCTCCGGTTGAGGACGAGCAGCCGGATACCTCGAGCGAGGCGTCGAGTGAGGTATCGGTGGAAGCAGAAGCACCGGGCGGCGACAAGCAGGAGGACGAGTCCGAGCCTCCCGCGGCGTGACCGTTCCGCGTCGGGTGATCCCGGTGCGGCCACGGCGTCCCGCAGCATGACGATCAAGAAGCAACTCGAGGCCCTCCATCGCCTGCGGTCCGAATCCGAGCAGGGTGGCGGGCCTTCGCGTATCGAGCGCCAGCACGAGCAGGGAAAGCTCACCGCGCGCGAGCGCCTCGATCTCTTGCTCGACACGGGGTCGTTCGTCGAGCTCGACCGGTTCGTGACGCACCGCGCAACAGGGTTTGGTCTCGAGGACAAGCGGATTCTCGGTGATGGTGTCGTAACAGGGTATGGGCGGGTTGATGGGCGGCTCGTGTACGTCTTCTCGCAAGATTTCACCGTGTTCGGTGGCTCACTCGCCGAAGCGCACGCCGAGAAGATCTGCAAGGTGATGGACCTCGCCGTCCGCAACGGCGCGCCGGTGGTAGGACTGAACGATTCGGGCGGCGCCCGGATTCAGGAGGGGGTGGTGTCATTGGGGGGGTATGCGGACATCTTCCTGCGGAACACGTTGGCCTCCGGTGTCATTCCGCAGATCAGTGCCGTCCTCGGTCCTTGCGCCGGCGGTGCGGTCTACAGTCCTGCCATCACCGATTTCGTCTTCATGGTGCGCGGGGTTTCCTACATGTTCGTGACCGGGCCAAACGTCGTGAAGACGGTGACCCACGAAGACGTTACTCCGGATGAGCTCGGTGGGGCGGACGCTCACGGCTCCGTGTCGGGTGTCGCGCAGTTCGTGCATGATACCGAAGTCGAGTGCCTAGCGGCTATCCGTCAGCTGCTCAGTTTCCTGCCGGGAAACAATCTGGACAGCCCACCGCACCGGTCGCCGACGGATTCACCGGACCGGCGTGACGAAGAGCTCTTATCGATCGTTCCTGACAATCCGAACAAGCCGTACGACATGCACGATGTGATTCGAAGGGTGGTGGACGACGGCGACTTTCTCGAGGTCCACCGCGACTATGCGCAGAACCTCATCGTGGGTTTTGCACGGCTCGGGGGCCACCCGGTTGGTGTGATCGCCAATCAACCGACGGTGCTGGCTGGCGTCCTGGACATCAAGGCGTCCGTCAAAGGTGCTCGGTTCGTCCGGTTTTGCGACGCGTTCAACATCCCGCTGGTAACGTTCGAGGACGTGCCTGGTTTTCTCCCCGGTGTGGACCAGGAGCATGGAGGGATCATCAAGCACGGGGCCAAGCTGCTCTACGCGTACGCCGAGGCGACGGTGCCCAAGCTGACGGTGATCACGCGCAAGGCGTACGGCGGCGCGTACGATGTGATGAGCTCGAAGCATGTGCGCGGCGACTTCAACGTCGGATGGCCGACCGCCGAGATCGCGGTCATGGGGCCCAAGGGTGCCGCTGAGATCTTGTTCCGCAAGGAGATCGCGGCGGCGGACGATCCGGAAGAGAGACTCGAGCAGCTGGTGGCGGACTATCGTGAGAAATTTGCTCACCCCTACCACGCCGCCTCCCGGGGATACTTGGATGACGTGATCGACCCGCGTGATACGCGCCCTTTGTTGGTGTCCGCGCTTCAGACGCTGCTCACGAAGCGGGACACGAATCCTCCGAAAAAGCATGGCAACATTCCCCTGTAGCCATTTCGTGTCGACATGAAGCGCGTGCTGATTGCGAATCGTGGAGAGATTGCCCTGCGAATCATTCGGGCCTGCCGTGAAGAGGGGCTTGAGACGGTCGCGGTTTACTCGGAGGTCGATCAGCAAAGCCCGCACGTGCAAGTGGCGGATGCCGCAGCGGCGATTGGGGCGGCGCCCTCCTCGGCGTCATACCTCAACATCGCGAACATTCTAGCTGCTGCCGAGCGCACGGGGGCCGACGCGGTGCACCCTGGGTACGGTTTCCTCGCGGAGCGTGCGGAATTCGCCGCGGCAGTGGAGCGTGCGGGGCTCACGTTCATTGGGCCGTCGTCCGCCGCCATCGCGGCGATGGGCGACAAGACAGAGGCTCGGCGACGCATGTCCGCTGCCGGCGTCCCCATTGTGCCGGGGACGACCGAACCGGTGGGGGATGTTGAAGCGGCCGTACGCGCGGCTGAGAACATTGGTTACCCGATCCTCATCAAGGCCGCTGCTGGAGGGGGAGGGAAGGGTATGCGGATCGCCCAGAGTCCCTCGGAGGTGCGTTCCAAGTTCGCGCAGGCGTCCTCCGAGGCACAGAAGGCGTTTGGCGACGGCTCGGTCTATCTCGAGCGCCGCCTCGAGCGGCCGCGCCACGTGGAGATTCAGGTTGTGGCCGATCGCTTTGGACACACCATCCACGTCGGCGAACGGGAGTGCTCTGTTCAGCGGCGCCATCAGAAGCTCATCGAAGAAGCGCCGTCGCCCGCCGTGGATCTCGATCTTCGCCTGCGGATGGGCGAGGCCGCCGTGCAGGCAGCTAGAGCCGTGAGCTACGTCAGTGCCGGCACCGTCGAGTTTCTGCTCGATGCGAATGGTCGGTTCTACTTCCTCGAGATGAATACGCGATTACAGGTCGAACACCCGGTGACCGAGTTGGCTTACGGCGTCGACTTAGTGCGTGAGCAGCTCCGGATCGCCGCTGGCGAGCCCACCAGTCTTCCCGGTCGCCCCATGCGACCGCGCGGACACGCCATCGAGTGCCGCATCACTGCCGAAGATCCAGCCTCAGGCTTTCTTCCCGTGACTGGCCGGATTGCATTTCTGCGTGCGCCAACCGGAGCCGGCGTGCGGTGGGACGGTGGTGTCGACACCGGTTCGGAGATCGGACTGCACTACGACTCGTTGCTAGGCAAGCTGATCGTGTGGGGGGAAAACCGGGACCGGGCGATTCGGCGGATGCGACGAGCCCTCGACGAGATGGTCATCGTCGGGATCCCCACTTCGCAGCCCTTTCACCGGCGGGTGATGGACGACCCAACGTTCCAGAGCGGTGTCTACGACATCGGTTACCTCGAACGGCATGGGGAGGTGCTGCTCGCCACCGATCCACCGGCGCAGGATCTCGAGCTAGCCGCGGTTGCCGCGGCGCTTGCCGAAGACGAGGCGCGTCGTACCGTGGTGCCCGTGTCGAGTCTGGGTGCGCCCACGGAGAGCGCATGGCTCAAGGCGGCTCGCCTAGCCGGCTTGCGATGAATCAGGTGCATATCGATACGATTGCTCAGGGCGGTGCGGGTGTGGGACGCCTTGCCGACGGCATGGCCGTGTTTGTCCCTCGCGCAGCGCCGGGCGATGTGCTGGAGGTCGCGATCACCCGTCGCAAGAAACGCCACGCACACGCGCGCCTTGTCAACCTCATCACGCCGAGTGAACTGCGAGTGCGGCCCCGGTGCCGTCACTACGTCGCGGATGAATGCGGCGGCTGCCAGCTTCAGCACCTGGCGCCGGAGGCACAGCAGGCGGTCAAGCGGCGGCTCGTTGGCGACGCGCTCCGGCGAATAGGGCGACGACAGGTTGCGGATCCGGAGATCGTGTCGTCACCCAACTCTTGGCGATACCGGACGAAGATCACGCTCGCCGGGGACGGCACGCACTTCGGGCTGCATCCGTTGGAGCGTCCAGGAACGGTGTTCGTGCTCGAGGATTGTCTCATAACCAGGGAATCGCTCATTGCGGTCTGGCGCCGACTCGCCGAGCACGTCGATCTGTTTCCGCCGGACACGAAGACGGTGGTTTTGCGGGAAGACCAGACTGGGCGTACACACGTGATCTTGGCCGGCGGCCACGGTGATGTCTGGGACGCGAGTCCCCTCGCGAAGGCGCTGGCGAATCCGGAAATCGTCCTATGGTGGCGGCCGCCCCACGGCGCGGCCAGAGTGATGAGCGGTCCCGAGTCCGGCTTTCCGGCGCTTGCGTTCGAGCAGGTCAACTCCCTCCTTGCGGAACGCATCCGGCGTGACGCGGTGGCACGCCTTGGCGAAATCGCGGGGCGCACCGTGTGGGACCTCTACGGCGGTGTGGGGGACACGGCCGAGCTCCTAGTGGAGCATGGCGCAGACGCCTGGTTGGTTGATCGCGATCGCAGCGCGGTAGCGTGGGCTAGACGGCGTGGGATGTCCGCGGGTCGTGCGGCCTCGCGTTACATCGCCGCGCCGGCGGAAGAGGCGTTGCATCGACTGCCGCCACCCCACGCAGTGGTCGTCAACCCGCCTCGTGAAGGCCTCCACCGTCGCGTCGCAACCTGCCTCGACCGATGGGCACGGGAGAGTGCGCACGCACGCCTTGTGTACGTGTCTTGTGATCCGGCCACGCTGGCGCGCGACCTCGTCCGCATGCCCGCACTCCACCTACGATCAGTGCAGGCGTACGATCTGTTTCCGCAGACGAGTCACGTGGAAACGGTCGTCGTGTTGGAGGCGGCGTGAAATACGCGGTAACCATCGGCGACCACACGTTCGACATCGAGATCAACGGCGATGACGTGCATATAGACGGGCGCGCAGCGCCCGCATCCTTGGTGGGAATCCCCAGCACACCGCTCAGTCAGCTGGTGCTCGGCTCGCGCTCACGGACCCTTGCCGTGTTGCGCGAGGGCGAAACGTGGCTTGTGCAGTGGGCCGGTGAACGAGTTGCCGTGACGGTGCTCGATGAGCGCAGCCGGCGGCTGCAAGACATGGCGGCAAAGCAGGGGTCCTCCGGTGGCGGTGCCGTGGTCCGGGCGCCGATGCCGGGCCTAGTCCTCCGCGTCGAGGTCCAGGTTGGACAACACGTTACCGCGGGAACGGGATTGCTCGTTCTCGAGGCGATGAAGATGGAAAACGAAATCGCAGCGCCGACCGCAGGTGTCGTGACGGGAATACGTGTTGGGGCGGGAGAGGCAGTTGAGAAAGGCGTGGCGCTCGTGGAATTAGGGGCGGCCGAGGGTTGACCGGGATGGAGGGCCACACTACCATTAAAGCTTGTCTTTTATTGGGCTTAGGATAGTGGGTTAGGATGAAAACATACGTGCCAAAACAAGCTGAGCTCGAGCATCAGTGGCACCTGGTAGACGCCGAGGGCATGGTATTGGGTCGTCTCGCGAGCCAGGTAGCTCAGCTCATCCGTGGGAAACATAAGCCCACGTTTGCACCGCACGCCGATGGCGGGGACTACGTTGTCGTCGTGAACGCGGACAAGGTGCGGCTCACAGGCCGGAAGCTCAACCAGAAAGAATATTTTCGTCACACGGGATACATGGGGCACGCGCGGTTTACACCGGCGAGCAAGATGCTGGCGACGCACCCCGAGCGAGTCATTCAGAAAGCCGTCTTTGGGATGTTGCCAAAGGGTACGCTAGGACGGCAGGTGCTGAGGCAGCGCCTGAAGGTCTACGCCGGTCCGGAGCATCCACATCAAGCGCAGAGTCCTTCGCCCACCAAACTCAGATAGGACCACGATGACCAACGCAGTACAGCCGGAACTCCGGTGGCAGGCGGTCGGGCGCCGCAAGACGAGCGTGGCACGAGTCTACTTGACCCCGGGTTCTGGCAAGTGGGAGGTCAACGGACGCACGCTCGGAGACTACTTCCCACGTCAGTCGCTGGTGCAGCACATCCAGCAGCCTTTTATGGTGACCGACACGCTTGGCGCGTTTGACGTCAAGGCGCGGGTGGCTGGCGGTGGGCAGACGGGGCAGGCAGGTGCGCTCCGACTCGGCATCGCAAGGGCATTGGTGGGAGCGGACGATACCCATCGGCGCAAGCTGCGGGACCACGGCTTGCTGACGAGAGATCCTCGGGCCGTCGAGCGCAAAAAGCCGGGACAGCCCGGCGCCCGGAAGCGCTTCCAGTTTTCGAAGCGCTAGTCGACAAATCAATCACACTGTCGGACCTCGCCATGGGTGTCCACCGTTAGGTCGGATCGTGGCGAGGGACGAAGACAGTGGCAGCCTAACCCACGGAAGTTGGAGATGACACTACCACAGCTGCAAGATCTACTCGAAGCCGGCGTGCACTTCGGCCACCAGACCAGGCGGTGGAACCCGAAGATGCGCCGCTTCATTTTTGCCGAGCGGTCCGGCATATACCTCATCGATCTCCAGAAAACGCTGCGCCAGCTCGACTCGGCGCAACAGCTGATGCGAGATGTCGTGCTGCGGGGGGATACCCCGCTCTTCGTCTGCACCAAGCGGCAACTCAACATGATCGTGAAAGCCGAAGCCGAACGGTGCGGTGCGCACTACGTGACGGAGCGTTGGCTGGGCGGCACGTTGACCAATTTTCAGACGATCAAGAAACAGATCCGGCGGCTCAAGGACATTGAGCAAGGCCTCTCGGACGGTGCTTTCGAGTTTTTCACGAAGAAGGAACAACTGTTGTTCGAACGCGAACGGCAAAAGCTCAATCGCAACCTCGAGGGAATCAAGAACATGGGTCGGTTGCCCGGCGCGATGTTCGTGGTGGATGCGAAGAAGGAACGCATTGCCATTGCCGAGGCGAACAAGCTGAACATTCCGGTGGTCGCGATCGTGGATACCAACGCTGATCCCGACCTCATCACCGTTCCGATCCCGGGGAACGACGACGCCATCCGCTCGGTCTCCCTCATCACCCAAGCGCTGGTCGATATGATCGCTGAGGCACGGAAGGAGGCGCCCGTGCGGGAGGTGGCGGCGGAGTCGGAGGCGTACAGCAGTTACGAACCCCAGGAAGGCGACGATGAAGACGTGCGACGCCGTAAGCGCCCGCGTCGGAAGCGTCGGCCCAAGCCTGAGGCCATTGCGGCGCGTCTCAAGACGGAGCAGTCCGAGGAAGGCGAGGAGGCGAGTGGGGAGGGGGACGAGGCTGGGCCGTCGAAGAGCGATGGTGAGGAGAACACGGCAAAAGCCGCCAGTGAGTCCCGAAGCGGGGCTGGAGAAGAATAGACTCAGAGCATTCAGCCTCACGGATGTTTGTACAGCTGTGCCGCCGCTTCTCGGGCTGATTCTCGGCGCGAGGCGGCGGTTTGTACGAGTACACGAACCCAAGGTGATTGTTTTCACATGCCAATGACCATTTCTGCAAAAGATGTGAGCGCGCTACGGGCTCGGACCGGGGCGGGCATGATGGATTGCAAGCGTGCCCTCGAAGAGACGGGCGGTGATGCGGATAAGGCTGTCGAGCTGCTTCGAAAGCGGGGCATCGCCAAGGCGGAGAAGCGCGCCGGCAAGAGCGCCAGTGAGGGCGTGATCGGCCACTACATCCACCACGATGGAAAAACCGCCGTGTTGGTGGAGCTCAATTGCGAGACCGACTTCGTGGCGCGGACCGAGGATTTTCAAGCGCTGGCGAAGGATCTCGCGATGCACGTCGCCGCGGCCAACCCGCTCGCGGTGACCGTGGACAACCTTCCGGAAGCCCTGGTCGGCAAGGAACGCCGCCTCTACGAAGAGCAAGCGGCCGAGTCCGGCAAGCCGGAAAAGGTGTGGCCGAAGATCGTTGAGGGAAAGCTCAAGAAGTTCTACCAGGAGCGCGTGCTCCTCGAGCAGCACTTCGTCCGCGATGACTCGATGACCGTTGCCGATCTCATCAAGAACGTATCGGGGAAGGTTGGCGAGAACATCATCGTGCGGCGCTTCGTGCGGTTCCAGCTCGGCGAGCAGGAATGACGGAGCTCGCCTATGGGCGGGCGATGCTCAAGCTCTCCGGCGAGGCGCTTGCCGGAGAGCGCGGCTTCGGGCTCGACTTCGGAGTGATCAAGCGACTCGTCGAGGAGATCCGAGAGGTGCACAGCCTCGGCGTCGAGCTGGGTGTGGTGGTTGGCGGCGGCAACATCGTGCGCGGAGCCGAGGCAAGCCGGCAAGGGATGGATCGGGTGTCAGCGGACTACATGGGGATGTTGGGTACGGTGATCAACGCCCTCGCTCTCCAAGAGATGCTCGAGCAGCAGAATGTCCAAACGCGGGTAATGACGGCGATTCGCATGGAGGAGCTGGCCGAGCCGTACATTCGCCGACGCGCACAACGCCATCTCGAAAAGGGCCGGATTCTCCTCTTCGCTGGGGGCACGGGCAATCCCTTCTTCTCGACCGATTCCGCCGCTGTGTTGCGAGCCCTCGAGATCGAGGCCAACGTCTTGATCAAGGCAACCAGTGTGGATGGCGTCTATACTGCAGATCCCAAGAAGGACCCCAAGGCTGAGTTCATACCCGAGCTTTCCTTTCACCACGCGATGGTGCAGGGACTGCGCGTGATGGATGCCAATGCCTTCGGGCTGTGCCAGGAAAATCACTTACCCATCGTGGTTATGAACGTCAACCAGCGCGGGGCGATCGCTCGTGTCCTCCAAGGCGAGCGCCTCGGCACGATCGTCCGATGACTGCCTTACCAGATATCACCAAAGATTCGCGACAACAAATGGCGAAAGCGGTGGACAACACGAAGCGTGAACTGTCCACCATCCGCTCGGGCAAGGCGACTACGAGCTTGCTCGACACGGTCAAGGTCGAGGCCTACGGCCAACAACTTCCGCTGAACCAAGTCGCCTCGGTGAGCGCACCAGAACCGCGCCTGCTCACGGTCCAGCCGTGGGACAAGTCGTTGATCGGTCCGATCGAGAAGGCCGTGCTCACAGCGGACCTCGGGTTGAATCCCGCCAATGACGGCACGCTGATTCGTATCCCGCTCCCACCGCTGACCGAGGAGCGACGCAAAGAGCTGGTCAAGATCGTCCGCAAGCTGGCGGAGGAGGGACGAATCGCCGTCCGTCACGCCCGCCACGAGGCCATCAACGAGATCAAGAAGACCGAGCACGTGTCGGACGACGACAAACACCGCAGCGAGTCCGAAGTCCAAAAACTGCACGATGACTTCATCGGGCAGATCGAGAGCCTCGTCCAGGCAAAAGAAGCCGAGATCATGGAGGTCTGAGGGGGCCACCCACGCCACATGTCGGCCAACCTCGCCCGTCGAATTCTGGTTGCGGCGATCGCCATTCCAGCGGTCCTGGGTGTGGTGTACGTTGGGGAGTGGGTGCTGGTAGGTACGGTTGCAGTCCTTGCAGTAGCTGGTACGGCCGAGGTCTACCGGTTCGCCGGCACGTCAGGGGTTCGTCCTCTGGCAGGCGTGGGTTATGTGGGGGCGGCGTTGCTTCCTGCCGTCGCGTTCGCGACGTTGCCCGACGGTCTCGGGCTGTCACCGCTGCTGGCCGCCGCGCTGGGCGCCGCGTGGCTGATGGCCGTGATGGCGGCGGCGGCGGCCAGCCGTGCGCCGGCGGAGAAACCTCTGGCGGCGGTCGCAATTACGATCTTCGGCGTTCTCTATGCCGCAGGATTGCCGAGCTTCCTGCTCGTCTTGCGGCACGGCGCGCCGTGGCCATCAGCCTGGGCCGCCACGTGGCTCGTCTTCTTGCCGTTGGTTTTGACGTGGGTGTGCGACAGCCTAGCGATGGCTGGAGGCAAACTGGTGGGGGGACCAAAACTGGCACCCGTGCTGAGTCCCAACAAGACGTGGGCTGGAGCGATTTCCGGGAGCGTCGGTGCTGTTCTCCTGGCACCTCTCTATGGTGCGCTCGTGCTGACACCCATGGGCGTGTCGATCCCTCTGTGGCAGCTGGTGATCTTTGGCGGGGTGGTGTCGGTGGCGGGTCAGGTCGGCGATGTCGGCGAGTCCCTGTTCAAACGCGAGGCGGGAGTCAAGGATTCCGGGACGTTCTTTCCGGGGCATGGCGGTGTCCTCGACCGGCTAGATTCTCTGTACTGGGTCATTCCGACGGCGGTCCTGCTCTTCGTGGCGTTCCAAACACTATGACGATTGGTGTCGCGGTCCTTGGGTCAACCGGCTCCATTGGTGTGAGCACGTTGCGTGTCCTCGAACGGCAACGGGATCGCTTTCACGTGGTGGCGCTCACGGCGTTTGGATCGGTCGACCGACTCCAGGAGCAGGTGGCGGCTGTTGGCGCGGGGTTCTCGGGCTTGGTGAACGGCGCGGACGTGGGGGGAGAGGCCGTTTCCGGCGTCGGACCGGAATGCTTGATCGAGGCGGCGACCCATCCCGACGTTCGCATTGTGGTCAACGCCGTGGTTGGTGCGGCGGGGTTGCGCGCGACGCTCGCTGCCTTGCACGCGGGAAAGCGCGTGGCGCTGGCGAACAAAGAGTCGCTGGTCATGGCGGGCGACCTCGTGCGGGGAGCCGCACGAGCTGGGGGTGGCGAGATCGTTCCAGTGGATTCGGAACATAGCGCGGTGCTGCAGTGCCTCACCGATCGCGATCCTACGCGTCTGCGGCGATTGATCCTGACGGGGTCCGGCGGTCCGTTTCGGGATTGGCCCGCGACGCGCCTTCGTGAGGTCACGGTGGAGGGTGCGCTGCAACACCCGACGTGGAACATGGGGCCGAAGATCACCGTGGACAGTGCGACGCTTGCCAACAAAGCGTTGGAGGTGATCGAGGCGCACTACCTCTTTGACGTTGGGTATGACGCGATCGAAGTCGTAATTCATCCGCAATCGATCGTCCACGCGTTCGCAGAGTTCGTCGACGGTTCGGTGTTGGCGCAGGTCGGATTTCCAACGATGGAACTTCCCATTCTCTACGCGCTCACCTATCCCGAGCGGCTGCCCGACACGGGGGTGCCACCGTTCGATCCGGTGGCCGCGGGCCCACTGACATTCGAGCCGCTGCGGGCCGACGTGTTCCCAGCGTTCCGGCTGGGCGTAGAGGCGGGCCGTACGGGTGGCACGGCCCCGGCGGTATTCAACGCGGCCAACGAAGTGGCCGTGCAGGCGTTTCTGGATGGCCAGATCGGTTTCTCCACCATTCCCCAGATCATTGGCAACGCGCTCGAGGCACACGTCGCAAGGGAGGCCACGAGCCTAGAAACCGTGCTGGCGGCGGACCGTGAAGCACGAGAACTAACGGAGGCTGCGTGCTTCTCACGATAGGTGTTACGGTCGTCGTCCTCGGCGTTCTCATCTTCGTTCACGAGCTCGGCCATTTCATCGCCGCCAAAGGTGTGGGCATCGGTGTCCAGCGGTTTTCGATCGGCTTTGGTCCTGCCACACCCTTGCGCTTTCAGCGAGGAGAAACCGAGTACATCGTGGCCTGGGTACCGTTGGGTGGGTATGTGAAGATGGCGTCCCGGGAGGAGCAGGAGAGCATGTCGGCTCTCGAGGGCGGAGAGACGCCCCCGGACTTCCCCGAGGACAAGCTGTTTGAGAACAAGCCATTGCCAGCTCGTGTGCTCGTTATCTCAGCCGGCGTCATCATGAACTTTTTGTTTGCGTGGGTTGCCTACGTCGTGCTAGCAGCGGGTGGCCGGCTCGAGACGCCCACCACCACCATCGGAGCGGTGGAGGCTGAGGCCCTCCCGCCAGGCGCCGAGGCGCTTACGGCGCTGCCATATGGCACGGAGATCACGAAGATCAACGGGGATTCGGTCCGCTCGTTGGACGCGGTCGTGCGAGCCATCGCCGACCCCAGTGGAGACCGGTTACGGTTCGATTTCCGCGGCCGGGACGCAGTCATCCTCGAGATCCCCGGGACGAGTGCGTCCGCGCGGGAGGCCATCCTCCAGGCGCTCGAGTTCGTGATGGAGCCACGGGTGGGGAGTGTGGTTGCGGGCCAGCCCGCGAGCGCAGCCGGGCTCCAGCGGGGCGACCTCATCACCGGGATCGACGGTGATACGATTCGGAGTTGGACCGAGTTGGTTGCCGCCGTGGAGAGCCGTGTCGGCGACACGCTGATGCTGAGGATCGACCGCAACGGCCAGGTTGTCACCGCGCAGGTTGCGCCGGTCGAGCAGACGGACGTCGATCCCACCACCGGAGAGACCCGGCGCGTGGGGCGCATCGGCATTTCGATTTACCAGACGCAGGTGGTGTATTCCCTCCCACAAGCCGTGGTGGTCGGGACGCGTGATACATGGGACCGCACGCGGGCGGTGCTGTTTACGCTGAAGGCGATGATCTTTGGGGACGTTTCCTTTCGGGAGCTCGGGGGTCCAATCCTCATCGGCCAAGTCTCCGGCCAGGTGGCACGGCTCGGCCTCGCTTCGCTCGTGTCCTTCATGGCCTTCCTCTCGCTCAACCTGGCCGTCCTGAACCTGCTTCCCATTCCGGTACTGGATGGAGGGCATCTGGTATTTCTTTTCCTCGAAGGGGTCCGTGGAAAGCCCCTCTCCCAGGCTCTGCGTATTCGACTCACACAGGTGGGGCTGCTCGTGTTGCTGGGCATCATGGCCCTGGTCATCACGAACGACGTGTTTCGGCTGATCGGAGGCTGAGCCCCCCGCGGCGCCTACCTCCCCGCGAGGACGACGAGCGCCGCCACGAGGACAATCACCACGAGGGCAAGCACAGGCAGGAGCACTCTCAGCCATGGGTCCCAGGCTGAGGACGAGTCCCGATCGGTGGCGGAGACGGTGACGCGTCCGAAGCCCGAGGTCCGGCGCCGGCGATCGCCCACCTGTTGCAGGTCCTCTCGGAGCGCGTCCGCGCTTGGGTAGCGTTCGGAAGGCTCCTTGGCCAGGCAGCGAAGAATGATCCGCTCGACTCGTGCCGAGAGCTCGGGGCGGAGCGTGCGGGGTTTACGCGGTGACTCCTCCAGATGCATCCGCGCGAGCTCGAACCAGTCGGTCGAGGTAAAGGGCGTCGTTCCGGTTGCCGCTTTGTACAGGGTTACGCCGAGCGAGTAAATATCGCTTCGACCGTCAAGCGGCTGCCCGCGCGCGTGCTCGGGTGACATGTACTGGGGCGTTCCAATGGTGACCCGAGCGCGACTTTCCCGCCGAGCCGTCGTAATGGCGTGCGCGATCCCAAAATCTCCGATCACGGCCCCACCGTCGGCATGCAGCAGCACGTTGTGGACGTTGACATCGCGATGCACGAGGCCCTGCTGGTGAGCGAACTGGAGGCCGTTGGCGACGTCGGCCCCAATCTGAATCAGGTTCGGCTCATCGAGTGGGCCGTCGCGTTCCAGCCGGGCTGCGAGCGAGTCGGGATACAATTCCATGCAGAAGTAGACGAATCCCCCGCTTTCACCCACGTCCAGGATGCGGACAATGTTGGGGTGCCGGAGGTTGGCGGCGGTTTCGGCCTCGCGGCGAAATCGGGCTTCCACAATGGGGTCCCCGCCGAAGCGAGGCTTGAGGACCTTGAGCGCCACCGCCTCGCCGTCCTGCATCTCGGCGGCAAACACCCACGCAAACCCCCCCTGACCCAGCAGCCGGTGGACGGTGAAGGGGCCGAGCGAACGTCCTACCAGGGCAGTCGGATCTCGTGTCACCGGCGGGCTTTACAGGGAATCCGACCGAGGCTAAATTGCTGTGCTGAGATGAAATAGAGCATTTTACAACGGCGTCCCTGCGCCGTGGAGGCAGCATAGTAATGGGCGTTGACACGCAGGTTGTAGTCCAGCAGCACGGCATTCATGAACGGGACACGGGATCGGCCCGGGTCCAGATTGCCTTGCTCACCGAGCGTATCAATCGGTTGACCGAGCACTTCCGGACGCATTCGAAAGATTACCACGGGCGGCGGGGCTTGCTCCAGATGGTGAGTCGCCGGCGCCGCCTATTGGACTATCTCAAACGCACGGATCTCGAAACCTACCGTCAGCTCATCGACGCGTTGGGCCTCCGTCATTAAACTAGTGCGGCGCAGGCGTGAGGCGTCCGAGCCGAGCACCTCGGGCGCCTCTCGGCATCTTCCCGTGCTCGATAGGAACTCACAATGGTGCACAAAGTTGAACGGTCCTTCGCCGGAACGTCGTTCCGGTTGGAGACCGGTCGGGTGGCGAAGCAGGCAGCGGGCAGTGTACTAGCCCAGTACGGCGATACCCTGGTCCTTGCGGCCGTGACGGTCGCCGACTCGGAGACGGCGCTCCCCTTCTTTCCCCTCACTGTCGAATACCGAGAAAAGAGCTATGCCGCCGGGCGGATCCCCGGCGGTTTCTTCAAGCGTGAGGGACGACCGACGGAACACGAGATCCTTGCGGCCCGGTTGATCGATCGCTCGATCCGCCCGTTGTTCCCCAAGGGTTTCCGCAACGAAGTGCAGGTCTTCGTGTACGTGCTGTCGGCGGATCAGGAGAATGACGCTGACGTGTTGGGTGTCACCGCCGCATCGACGGCGCTCGCGATTTCCCGCACGCCGTGGAGCGGACCGGTGGCAGGTGTCCGCGTGGGACGCATTGATGGGGAGTGGGTGATCAATCCAACGTTCCGCCAATTGGAGTTCAGCGACATCGACTTGGTCGTCTCGGGCAACGCGGACTCGATCATCATGGTCGAGGGCGGGGCGCTCGAGGTGCAGGACGATGAGATCGCGGACGCGCTCGCGTTCGCACAGCGTGGATTGGCCGAGCTGGTGGACTTGGAGTTGGAAGTCATTCGGCCTGCCGCTCAGCCGAAGCTCGAGTTTGTGAAGGCCACGCCTTCCGCCGATGTCGATGCTCGCGTCCGGGGCATGGCGGAGCCCAAGATCCAGAGTGCGCTCAACCTGGCGGAAAAGGCCGAGCGGGCCACCGCGCTTGCGGCCGTGCAGGACGAGATCCTCGAGGATTTGGTCGACGAGTTTCCAGAGCAGGAAGGCGAGATCAAGGCCGTCCTGGGCGATCTCGAATACACGAGCATGCGGCGACAGGTTCTCGAACGGGGCGAGCGGATCGACGGACGGGGCCTCGACGTGGTGCGCCCAATTGCATGCGAGGTCGGTGTTCTGCCCCGCGCCCATGGTTCGGCACTCTTCACGCGGGGTCAGACCCAAGCGCTCGTCAGCACCACGCTAGGAACGGTGTCCGATGAGCAGCGGATCGACAACATCGATATGCCAGAGGACACCACGAAGAGCTTCATGCTCCATTACAACTTCCCGCCCTTCTCCACAGGCGAAGTGCGACCAGTTCGCGGCGTATCGCGGCGGGAGATCGGTCACGGGAACCTCGCCGAGCGTGCGCTGCAGGCGCTGCTTCCGCCGTATGAGGAGTTCCCGTACACCATTCGACTGGTGTCCGACATCCTGGAGTCCAATGGTTCCTCCTCGATGGCAACGGTCTGCGGTGGCTCCTTAGCGTTGATGGATGCCGGGGTGCCCATCAAGGGCCCGTGCGCCGGCGTGGCAATGGGGCTCATAAAGGAGGGCGATCAGATCGCGGTGCTGACCGACATTCTTGGCACCGAAGATCACCTCGGCGACATGGACTTCAAGGTGGCGGGCACGCGCGAGGGAGTCACCTCGATCCAGATGGACAACAAGATTGGCGGTCTGTCCCTCGAGGTGCTCCGCGAAGCGTTGTACAAGGCGAAGCAGGGCCGACTCCACATTCTCGACAGAATGGCCGACACGCTGGCGACCGCGCGCTCGACGCTATCCAAATACGCGCCGCGCATCATCACGATCGAGATCAACCCGGAACGCATCGGCGAGGTCATCGGTCCCAAGGGTAAGGTGATCCGTGGCATCCAGGAGGAGACGGGCGCGGAGATCAACATCGACGACTCCGGTCTGATCACCATTTCCAGTGTCGACGGAGCAGCAGGTGAGCGCGCGCGGGCAATGATCGAAAACCTCGTGCGCGAGCCCGAGGTCGGTGCGGTATACGAAGGTGTGGTGAAGAGCACGACCAACTTCGGTGCCTTCGTCGAGATTCTCCCCGGTCGCGAGGGCTTACTGCACATCTCCGAACTGCAGCACAGCCGCACCGAGCGAACCGAAGACGTCGTGAAAAAGGGTGATCGCGTCCGCGTGAAGCTCCTCGAGGTGGACGATCGCGGAAAGATGCGGCTCTCTCGTAAGGCACTTCTGGAAAAGAACGACCACAAGGCGGCGGAACAGGAACAGCAAACGACGAAGAAGCACTGGGGCACGTGCAGACCGTCGCGTTGGACGAACGGCTCTACCGGACCGAGGCGCCCAACGGCGTCGTGGTCATGTCCGAGGCCCTGCCATCGGTGCGCTCGGTGGCGGTTGGCGTCTGGGTCAAGACCGCCACCGCCCATGAGGATTCCGGACACATGGGGGTGTCTCACCTCCTCGAGCACATGGTATTCAAGGGGACGCAGCGACGGAGTGCCCGCGACATCGCGCTCGAGCTCGAGGTCCGGGGTGGCTCGCTCGATGCCTTCACGGCGCGTGACCACACATCCTATCAGGCGCGGGTGCTCGATGAGGACTTGCCCCGAGCCCTCGACGTCCTGACCGATATCGTTCGCAATCCGACGCTGCGACAGTCCGACCTCGACCTCGAGCGTAAGGTGGTCCTCGAAGAAATTAGCACCGTCGAGGATACGCCGGACGATCTGGTCTTCGATCTCCACGCGCAGTCCCTGTGGCCAGAGCATCCCTACGGATTCCCCATCCTGGGGACACGTGAAACGGTGAGCCGTTTGGAGACGGCAGATCTTCGCGCGCTCCATGGGGGGACGTATCACCCGCGCCACGTGATCATTGCCGCGGCTGGGAATCTCACCCACGAGATTCTGCTCAAGCTGCTTGGCAAGTGCGGCTGGTTCACGTTCGATCCCGGCCCAGTTCCCAAAGCCATCGCGCCGGTGCCGCCAGCGTGTCGGGTGCAGCGTCGTGTTGCCCGCGATACCGCCCAGACACATGTGGTGCTCGGAACGGACACGTTTGCCTACACAGACAGGCGTCGCGAAGCCCTGATGCTCCTCAACGGCGTGCTCGGCAACGGCATGTCGAGCAGGCTGTTTCAGCGTGTGCGGGAAGAGTTAGGGCTCGCATACGCCATCTACAGCTTTCAATCGTTTTACAGGCAAACCGGTGTGACGGGTGTGTACGTTGGCTCGCATCCGTCGACCGCATCGCAGGCGGTCGAGGTCATCCTCGAGGAATTGAGGACGCTTGCATCGGCCGGCCTACCGGACGACGCGTTGACGGAGGCGAAGCAACAGCTCAAGGGACAGATCACCCTGTCCCTCGAGAGTCCCTCTGCCCGCATGTACCGTCTTGCAGCAGTGCCCCTTTATGGTGCACCGTACCGGACGATCGACCAGATCCTATCGGATATCGACCGGGTCGAGTCCAGCGAGGTGGCCGCCGTGGCTCAAGAGTTCCTCAACCCCGACCGACAGACGGTCGTGTGGCTAGGACCCAACTGACACGGGACTGCTCGTAAGCGAGAGAAGCCATGAAGATCGGCGTACCCAGTGAGATCAAGACCGCGGAAAATCGCGTAGCGCTCGTCCCTGGGGGTGCGGAAGCGCTAGTGGGCGATGGGCACACCGTCTTGGTTCAGCGGGGCGCGGGGGAGGGGAGCGGCTTCACCGATGACGACTACGCGAGTGTCGGGGCGACGATCGTCGACGGTGCAGGGACGGTGTGGGGTGAAGCTGAGATGATCATGAAGGTGAAAGAGCCGATCGAGCCGGAGTGGTCTCATATGCGAGCCGGTCAGGTCATCTTCACCTACTTTCACTTTGCCGCGAGCGAGGCGCTCACGCGCGCGGTTATGGAGTCGAGTTGCGTAGCCATCGCCTACGAAACGGTGCAGCTCGCCTCCGGTGAGCTGCCGCTGCTCACGCCAATGAGTGAGGTGGCAGGGCGCATGGCCGTGCAAGAGGGCGCAAAGTACCTCGAGAAGTTTCAGGGGGGACGGGGTGTGCTGCTCGGTGGAGTCCCGGGCGTCTCGCCGGCGGAGGTATTGATTCTCGGGGGCGGTGTGGTGGGAACCAATGCGGCGAAGATGGCTGCCGGTTTAGGGGCGCACGTAACGGTCCTTGATGTGAACCTGGACCGCCTCCGATATCTGTCGGACGTCATGCCGGCCAACGTCGACCTCGTGTTCTCCAGTCGTCGTAACATCGTCGAGCAGATCCAGCGAGCGGATTTGCTGATCGGCGGCGTGCTGCTCCCCGGGGCCAAGGCCCCCAAGCTCGTGGAGAAGGACGATCTGCGGATCATGAAGAACGGGTCGGTCATCGTGGACGTTTCGGTTGATCAGGGCGGGTGCATCGAGACCATCCGCCCGACGACGCATGACGCCCCGACGTATGTGGTGGAGGGGGTGGTGCACTATGGGGTCGCCAATATGCCGGGCGCGGTTCCCCGTACCTCCACGTTGGCGCTCACGAACGCCACTCTTCCCTACGCGCGGCGCTTGGCCCGGGACGGATGGCGCGCGGCCTGCGCCAAGGATCGCGCCTTGTTCCTGGGGCTCAACGTCATTGAGGGGCGGGTCGTTTACCCGGGTGTGGCCGAAGCCTTCGACCTGGAATTGGTCGAGGCTGAAGCCCTCGTCTGATGCTTCAAGGCCCGCACGCTAACCCAGTCTCTTGTGGGAACTTCGACGCATCAGTTATGTTGCGGCTTCGCAGCCGTCCCGGGCTCTAGCGCCCGAGCCCACCTAGAGTCAACCACGATTGCATACGGATGCGGTGGCCAAAGTTTAGCCTAGGCAGCTTCCTGCCTGCCAACGAGATCGCAGTCGATCTCGGGACCTCAAATACGCTGATCTACGTCCGCGGAGAGGGCATCGTGTTGAACGAGCCCTCGGTCGTGGCCGTGGAGAAGACCTCCGGGAAGATCAAGGGGATCGGACTGGAGGCGAAGCGTATGCTGGGGAGGACACCGGACGGCGTCGTCGCGGTGCGCCCGCTCAAGGACGGCGTTATCGCCGACTTTGACGTCACCGAGAAGATGCTGCGCTACTTCCTCTCGTCGATCATCCAGAAACACGTACTGCGCGTGAAGCCTCGGGTGATCGTGTGCGTCCCGAGCGGTATCACGGAAGTCGAACGCCGGGCAGTACGCGATAGCGCCCACTCGGCCGGTGCCAAAGAGGTCTACATGGTCGACGAGCCGATGGCCGCCGCCATTGGGGTTGGCCTCCCCGTCGAGACACCGACCGGTAATATGGTGATCGATATCGGTGGCGGGACCACCGAGATTGCCGTCATCGCGCTCTCTGGGATCGTGAGCAATACCTCCATTCGGACCGGAGGCGACGAACTCGATCAAGCGATCGTGCAGTTCATGCGCAAGAACTACAACCTGCTCATCGGCGAGCCCACGGCTGAGGCCATAAAGATCCAGATTGGCAGCGCCGTGCCGATCGGTGAGGAGGGCGAGATGGAAGCGAAAGGGCGCGACCTCGTCTCCGGGATTCCCAAGGTCGTCCGTGTCCATTCGAGCGAGATCCGTGAGGCGATTCAGGAGCCGATCCAACAAATTGTCGATGCGGTCCGGCGCGCGTTGGAGATCACGCCCCCCGAGCTCGCCAGCGATATCGTCGATCGCGGGATCGTGATGGCGGGAGGCGGGTCGCTCATTCGCGGACTCGACGTGGCATTGTCGCAGGAAACATCACTCCCCATCCGTGTCGACGAGGACCCCCTCACATGTGTCGTGCGGGGAACGGGGAGAATCTTGGAGGACCCCGAGAAGTATCGCTCGGTGCTCACCACCTAGGTTGCCGTGGGTAGTTCCCCCAATCGGTTCACGTCGCGACGTGATACCATCGCATTCGGTGTTTGTCTGCTCCTCTCGGTGCTGGCCCGTACGGCTCCGCCCAGTGTGCAGGAGCCTCTGGCGTCCTTGATCCGCAGTACGGTGCTCGCACCGCTCCTCTCGCTCCAACGGCAGGCGGAGCTGATCAAGAACGCCCGAGTCCGCTACACGGCGCTGGTCACGCAACGCGATTCGGCGCTCGTGGCGGCCCAGGGCATCGACGCGCTGCGCGAGGAGAACCAACGTCTTCGGGAGAGCCTCGCGCTGTCCCGGCGCATTGCGAGCCCGCACCGCGGAGCCGAGGTGTTGCATCAGGCGATTCCAACGGATGGGTACACATTGGTGCTGAGTATCGGGGCGAACGACGGTGTGCGGCCTACCGCGCCCGTGGTGGCGCCGGGTGGGTTGGTCGGTGTGATCCGAAGCGTCGAGGCAAACACGGCCGTCGCAGCGGTGTGGGCCCACCCGGAGTTCCGTGTCAGCGCCATGACGCTCGACGGCTCGGTCTTCGGGATCATTGCGCCAGGAGGTAGCGATGGGCCGAACGAAACGCTGCTCGAGCTGCGCGGTGTGCCTTATCGGGAATCTGTACTGCCTGGAACGGTGGTCTACACGTCCGGTTTGGGGGGTAGTGGTGGTCTCTACCCCCGCGGGATTCCCATTGGCGACGTGGTGGGTGTGGCTGAGGAGCGTGAGGGGTGGTCACGCACTTACATCGTGCGACCGCGGGTCCATCCCGGATCTGTTTCGCATGTCATCGTTCTGTTAGAGCGCGCGCTCGATCTCACACCCGCGTTTGAGGAACCCGAGTGACGGCCCGGCGGGAGCCGCTGCGCGCCACCGTCGTCATCGGGCTCCTCGTGGTGCTGCATTTTGTCCTGCGGCCTTTTCTGGGCGACTCTCGCATCGCGCCGGACATGTTGCTGCTCGCGCTGATGGTGTACGCCATTGGCGCCCGGCCGGGTGCGGCGGCGGTGGCCGGTTTCGTCGTGGGGCTGCTAGCGGACGCACTCACGCCGGTGGCGTTTGGTGCGAACGCGTTTGCCCACCTCGCCGTGGGGTATCTGGCGGCCTGGGGCAAGGCGGTATTTTTCGCTGAGAACCTTGCCGTCAATGCGGGGTTCTTCTTTGTTGGTACATGGGTTCGAGATCTCCTGGTGCTCATCGCCGGACAGCACGTGGATAGCACAGCATTGTTCTGGCAGCTCGCCTTGTGGTCCGTGTTGAAGGCGGCGACGACCGCGCTGCTGGGTGTCGCCGTATTAGCCACGTTCCGCCGGTGGCTGGCGCTTCGGGTCGCGGAATGAACTGGCACCACCAGCATAGGAGGATGCGCCGCGAGGCGGTCGGACGATACATGGTCATGGCCGTGTTTGGCTTGATGACGCTGGCCTTTTTTCGACTGCAGGTGCTCGGCTCGGATCGGTATCGCCTTCAATCGGAAGAGAATCGGCTGCGCCCCGTGACGGTCCCCGCACCGCGCGGGCTCATCACCGATCGCAACGGCGTCGCGCTCGCCGACAACGTACCGGGATACGCGGTGGCGCTCATCGCTCCATCGGTGGACTCTCTGCGGGCGACGCTCGAGCGGGTCTCGCCGATGGCAGCGCTCGATAGCGTGCAGATCGAGCGGATCGTCCAGCGGTACCGTCGCCGGTCCCACGAACCCGTCGTCATCGTGCCGGACGCCTCGTTCGAGGTCGTGTCGGCGCTGGAGGAACGGCGCGCCTGGATTCCTGGGCTGGTGATTCAGAGCGAGCCCAAGCGGCGCTATCCGTTTGGTGCAGTGGCGGCGCACGTCGTGGGATACGTTGGTGAGGTCACGGAGGCCGAGCTGGAGGCCAACACGTTCCCCGCCGCACGGCTGGGTACCCTCGTGGGACGGGATGGTCTCGAACGCGAGTATGACAATCGGGTGCGAGGGAGTGATGGGGTGCGGTTTCTCGAGGTGGATGCGCTGGGACGTGCGGTGCGAGAGGCGCGCGAGGAGTCCCAACTCGAACCGCAGCCCGGTGAGACCATTCGGACGAGCCTCGAGATCGGCCTCCAGCGGTACGTATCGGAGATCTTCCCATCAGAGCAGCGTGGAGCCGCGATCGTGATGGATCCGCGGAGTGGAGCGGTGTTGGCCCTGTACTCATCCCCGGGTTTCGACCCCAACGCATTTGTCGGGGGGATCGACCCGGAGTTGTGGCGCAATCTCTCACGCGCGGAAGACTCACCGTTGCTCAATCGCGTCATTCAAGCCCGGTACCCACCCGCGTCACCATGGAAACTCGTAGTCGCAGCGGTGGCGATGAAGCGGGGAATTGTAGGTCTCGAAAGCCGGATGCCAATCCCGTGCGCAGGAGGCCTTCGCTATTACAACCGTTACTTCCGGTGTTGGCGGGTGCAGGGGCACGGAGACCTGAACCTGGCCGAAGCCATTCAGCACTCCTGCGATGTCTATTTTTATCAACTCGGACTGCGGTTACAGCTTCCCAACTTGCTTCAGGACGCCAGTGCGCTTGGCTTTCGGGAGGTTACTGGCATCGACCTTCCCAACGAGGTCGCCCCCATCTTCCCCGCATCGCCCGAGTATTACAATCGCCGTTACGGGCCTCGCGGTTGGACGAACGCCGTCACGTTGAACCTCGCAATTGGGCAGGGAGAAAACTCGCAGACTCTTCTCGGCATGATGCGTTTTTACGCAATGCTCGCCAACACCGAGGGCGTGGCACCCGAGCCTTGGATCGTTGAGCCGGCATCGAGTCAGAGCCGCATGACCTTGGGTCTGGATGAGGAATCGCTCTTGGGCCTCCGTGAGGCACTGGTTGCCGTGGTGTCGCGTGGAACGGCCGTGGGTGCGCGGATCGCCAATCTGCACATTGCGGGCAAGACCGGGACCGCACAAAACGCGCATGGACCTGACCATGGGTGGTTCATTGCCTTTGCGCCGGCAGAGAACCCGCAGGTGATGGCGGGGGCGATTGTCGAGTTCGGCGAGCACGGCTCGTCGGTGGCGCCCATTGTAACCCAGATGATCGCGCGGCACCTCTTGGGGGAGGACACCCCGGCTGCAACCGCGACCGATGTCGAGCTCACGGTGCCCGACGATTCTGCGCCGATGCCCGTACCGATCATTCCGACCCCGTCCACAGACCGACCTTCACCTCGCAGCACCACGCCGCGTGACACGCCACGGCGTCGATAAGCCACTAATCCTGGCCACCCTTGCCTTGCTGGCAATGGGTCTCGCGACACTCTATTCGGCGGGTCAGACCGATGCACCATCGGCGGCTGCCGAGATCTGGAAGAACCAGCTCACCTGGCTGGGTCTGGGTGTCGTCGCGGGCGTGGCCTTCTTCCGGATCTCGCCCCGCATTCTCGAGTGGGCGACGCCGTTCATCTTCGCGGTGGCGCTCGGGCTCCTCGGGCTCACCTTGCTCGTCGGCACCGGTGCCGGCACCGCGGCCGGTGCCAAATCGTGGCTCGCAATTGGTGGTGTGCGGATCGGACAACCAGTCGAGCTGGCAAAGCTGGCGGTGATTTTCATGCTCGCCCGGCATCTCGGATCGCGTCGGGAGCCACCGAACACCCTACTCGAGCTGATGCCGGCGTGTGTGATTGTCGGTGTGCCGTTTGTTTTGGTCGGGCTCCAGCCGGACCTCGGCAGTGCGATGGTGTTTTTGGGGATTCTATTCGCAATGCTGTTTTGGGTGGGTGTCGCACCACACTTGCTTTTGCTCCTCGCGTCGCCAGTGATCAGTCTACTGCTGGCGTTTTCGACCGCGATGTGGGGCGCATGGATCGTGGTCCTCACCCTACTCCTGTTGTGGATGCGGCCCTATCTGCTCGAGGGCCTTGGCGTATGGATGACCAATGTGCTCATGGGTGTCATTGCGCTCGAGCTGTGGAGCAACCTCGCACCCTATCAGCAGAACCGACTGCTCTCTTTCCTGAATCCGGAGATCGATCCTCGCGCCACAGGCTGGCACATTATCCAGTCCAAGATCGCGATTGGCTCCGGTGGCCTCGTCGGCAAGGGCTTTCTCGATGGCTCGCAAAAACGGTTGGCATTCCTTCCGGCACAGCACACGGACTTCATCTACTCGGTCCTCGGCGAGGAGGTCGGATTCATTGGCGTATTGTTGAGTCTCACTGTCTTCGCGACTTTCCTGTTGATCCTGGCCCGCATCGCACGGCGCGCGACGGACCCGTTTTCGTCCATGGTCATCTTTGGCATCGTCGGGCTCTTTCTGACGCACATTTTGGTGAACATCGGCATGACGGTTGGACTGATGCCGATCACGGGGATTCCCCTTCCGTTCTTCTCCTACGGCGGCTCCTTTCTCATCACCTCCATCTTGTGTGTGGCGCTCGCGCTACGGGTGGCCTGGGACTCACGGGGATCAGGATATCTCGAGATGTAGCCGCACCGCTTGCTTCGGGGGTGGCGCCCGGGGGTCGGGCCCACCAGATTGGCTAGTCTCATTATCTCCAGTACGGTGGAATGGCTTGGTTTCGGAAGGACCGCAGACGTCGGCCGTCGAGGCGTGAGCGTTTGGAGATCCCGCCAGATGCGTGGGACAAGTGCGAAGAGTGCGGACACGTCGATATCACCGAGAAGTTCGAGAGCGCGCTTCAAGTGTGCCCTTCGTGCAGGTATCATCGACGCATTGACGCGCGGCGTTATATCGAGATTCTGACCGATCCCGGGTCTTTCATCGAGCTGGATGAGCAGCTCCAATCGATTGACCCCCTCTGCTTCGAGGGCTACCGGGACCGTGTGCAAGCTGCCGTGCAGAAGGCCGGACGATCCGAGGCAATCGTGACCGGCCATGGTACCCTCACCGGTCACGAAATCAACATCGGCGCAATGCAGTTTGCCTTCATGGGTGGCTCGATGGGGTCCGTCGTCGGAGAGAAAATCGCTCGGCTCACCGATCGGTCGATCGAACGACGCATCCCGCTCGTGCTCGTCTCGGCTTCGGGTGGTGCGCGCATGCAGGAAGGCGTCCTCAGCCTCATGCAGATGGCCAAGACCTCCGCTCTCATGGCCCGGTTGCGCGATTCCGGAATTCCCTATTTGTCGATTCTCACCGACCCGACCACCGGTGGAGTCTCCGCCTCGTTTGCCATGCAGGGAGACGTCAACATCGCCGAGCCGGGGGCCGTCATAGGTTTTGCGGGACCGCGGGTGATTAAGCAGACCATTGGGCAGGACCTCCCCGCGGGGTTCCAGACAGCCGAGTTCCTCCTCGACCACGGCATGGTGGACGTGGTCGTGTCACGATCGCAGCTGGCCGAGGTGACGGCCCGATTGCTCCGCTTGATGATGGGTCACGAGGCCACCGGGGCGGTCAGCTGAGCCTCACCTTCGATTCTGCGGTAGCCTATCTCTCGAAACGCACCGGCGGGGCCACCACGTGGTCTCTCGGTCCTACCCAGCGTCTCCTCGAACAGCTGGGACAACCGCAGCGCCACTTCGTGACCATTCACATCGGCGGGACGAACGGCAAGGGGTCGGTCGCCGCGCTGGTGTATCGCACCCTGCGGGCCGCGGGACACAGCGTTGCGCTGTACACGTCACCCCACCTGGTATCGATCAGGGAGCGCATGATCGTGAATGACCGTCCTATGACCGAGCAAGCCTTCACGGCGTGGACCGTTGCCCTGAGGGATACCGTCGAAGGTACCGGCGCGAGCTTTTTCGAGGCGACAACGGCGATTGCCTTTGCCGACTTCGCGGCGCGCGGGGCTGCGGTCGCCGTCGTGGAAGTCGGGCTCGGCGGACGCCTCGATGCGACTAATGTGCTCGATCCCCTCGTGAGTTGTGTGACCCACGTCCGGCGAGAGCACACCGATTACCTCGGGGAGTCGCTGACGGACATCGCACGCGAGAAGGCCGGCATTGCTAAGCCGGGTGTTCCGTTTGTGATTGGTGAAGAAGACGAGCAGTCGCGGGCTGTGCTCCTCGGGCATGCGGAGCGCGTGGGCGCCTGCCCGGTCGTCGTGCCCGCCGGGTCGCGTTATGAAGAGCCCCTCGCACTCAGGGGAGATCACCAGCGGCGGAACGCCGCGGTTGCGCTCGCCGTCCTGGACGAGCTCCCGGCTTCTTTCCGTCCCGACGTTCAGACTGTCCGCCGTTCGTTCGCCGCGGCCACACTCCCCGGCCGGCTCGATCTGCGAGGGAAGTGGATCTTCGATGTCGCCCATAATCTGCCAGGTATCGAAGCGCTCTCCCGGTTTCTCGATACGACGCCCCCGCCGCGGCCACTCCATGCCTTGGTTGGCATCCTGCGGGACAAGGATTGGCAGGGGATGCTCGAGACGCTAGCGACCACGTGCGACCGGCTTTGGGTAACCCAGCCACCAAGTGCTCCTCCAGAGCGGCGATGGGACCTCAGACAGGTGGCTAGCAACGTCCGCCCGCCGACAAGCATCGAACCTGTTTTCGAGGACGCGCTAGCCCGCGTACAGCACGGCGCGGCCACCGTGCTCGTGACGGGGTCGTTTCACACGGTCGGTGATGCGATGGCCCGGTTGCCGGGGTTCGCGCCGCTCGGGTAGATTGTGCCATGCAAATCCAGGGTCTGCCGGGTTTTCGTGACTTCTACCCCGACGACCTCGCTCTCCGGAACCATATCCTGAACGTCTGGCGTGACGTGGCCTTGCGGTACGGCTTTCAGGAGTACGATGGCCCACCGCTCGAGCCGGTGGATCTGTACACCCGAAAGAGTGGGGAGGAGATCGTCGCGCAGCTGTACGACTTCGAGGACAAAGGTGGCAGACACGTCGCCTTGCGTCCGGAAATGACGCCGACGCTGGCGAGGATGGTGGGAGCGCGCGGTAGCGCGCTGAAGAAGCCCATCCGCTGGTTCGCCATCCCGCAGCTGTTCCGATACGAGCGTCAGCAGCGGGGGCGACTTCGGGAGCACTTTCAGCTCAACATGGATATTCTGGGCGAGCTGGGTGCCCTGGCGGACACCGAAATCATCGCCGCGGCCATCGACGTGATGCGCGCCTTGGGTCTGGGTCCGCAACACGTGCGCGTGCGTATCTCCGACCGCCGAGTTGCCCAGTCACTGCTCGAGCGGGTGGGACTTTCGGTGGCGCAGCTACCAGCGGCGTACGCTGCTATCGACAAGCTGGGTCGTGCTCCTCGCGCGGACCTCGTCGAGACGCTGCGGAAGGACCTCGGCTTGAAGACGGGCTCGGGCTTGCCGGATCGCATCCTGGCAATCGGAGAAATCAAGGGGTTGGACGCGTTGCGAGAGCACTGTGACGCGAGCGACCTCACGGTGGCAGGGGAGCCCCTGCACGAGTGTGTTACCGCGCTCCAGCAAATGGATCTCGGCACGTTCGTGGATGTCGACCTCTCGGTGGTACGAGGGCTCGCGTACTATACGGGTCTTGTCTTCGAGCTGTTCGATGCGGCGGGATCCTTGCGTGCCATTTGTGGGGGTGGCCGATACGATGGCCTGCTCGCCGCGTTGGGAGGACCTGATCTCCCCGCCGTCGGGTTCGGCATGGGGGATGTGGTATTGGGCGAGTTGATTCGAGAACACGGACTCGTTGCGGGGCAGCGCAGCACGCTAGACGCATTCCTGGTAGCGGTCACCAGCGAGGACGTACCCCACGTACTGCGACTTGCCCACCGTTTACGGGATGAGGGTGTGCGCTCCGAGTTCGCGCTCAAGCAGCAATCGATCACCAAGCAGCTGAAAACTGCGGCGGCACGCGCAGCGCGCTTTGCGGTCGTGGTGGGCCCGGATGAACGGGCCGCGGGCCAAGTTGCCGTGCGCGAGCTCGACTCCGGGCGCGAGGAGCGCGTGTCCCTCGATGCGCTCGTGACGCGGCTCACCTCGTGACGCCGCACCGATTCATCGTAGCAGCTGGGAGCGACCGAGACGCCAATGAGTCAAGAGCAGTCGATTACGCCGCGTAGCGAAGATTTCAGCGCGTGGTACAACGATGTGATCAAGCGGGCTGAGTTGGCCGACTATTCTCCCGTGCGCGGCTGCATGGTGATCCGGCCGAGAGGCTATCGTATTTGGGAGCTGATGCAGGGGGCCTTGGACGACATGTTCCGGGCCACGGGTCACCAGAATGCGTACTTCCCGCTGTTCATTCCACAGTCATTCCTTGCGAGGGAGGCCGAGCACGTCGAGGGGTTCTCGCCCCAAACGGCGGTGGTGACGCACGGCGGTGGGAAGGAGCTGGAGGAACCGCTCGTCATTCGGCCTACGTCGGAGACCATCATCTACGAGATGTTGTCGAAGTGGGTGCAGAGCCATCGTGATCTGCCCGTCCTGTTGAATCAATGGGCCAACGTGGTGCGATGGGAAATGCGCACGCGTCTATTTCTCCGGACAACGGAGTTCCTGTGGCAAGAGGGGCACACCGCCCACGCGACGGCCGAGGAGGCAGAAGCGGAGGCGCGTCAAATGCTCGGTGTGTACCGAACGTTCATGGAGGACTGGATGGCCTTACCGGTCGTGACGGGCGTGAAGACAGAGGCCGAGAAGTTCGCCGGTGCCGTCCGCACACACGCGCTCGAGGGGTTGATGCAGGACAACAAAGGCCTGCAAGCCGGGACGTCGCATTATCTGGGTCAGAACTTCGCCCGGGCCTTCAACGTCCGTTTTCAGACCGAACAGGGTGAGATGGAATACGTGTGGAGTACCTCCTGGGGTGTTTCGACTCGCCTCGTAGGTGGTCTGATTCTCACTCATAGTGATGACCGCGGTCTCATCTGTCCGCCCCGACTCGCGCCGACGCAGGTCGTGGTCGTTCCGATCTGGAGGTCAGACGAGCAACGACAGCTCGTTCTCGAGCAGGGAAGTCGCATCGTCGCGGAGCTGCGTGAGGCGTCGCTTCGTGTTGAGCTCGACGACCGCGAGGGCATGAAACCCGGGGCCAAGTACTACTACTGGGAAGAGCGTGGAGTGCCGCTGCGGATCGAAGTGGGTCCTCGCGACGTTGATCGGAAACAGGTCGTGCTCGCCCGTCGCTTGGGGGGGAAAACGCCCCTGCCGCGGGAGGGCCTCGCTCACGCTGTGCGTCAGGGACTCGAGGAGATCCAACAGGAGCTCCTGGCAACGGCCCGCACGCGGCGCGAGCAGAACACCCTGCGTGGTGCGACCAGACCGCAACTCATCGAGTTCCTGAACGGCCCCGGTGGCTTCGCGTACGGCGGCTTTTGTGGAAACCGCGAGTGCGAGATCGCTGTGCAAGAGCAGACCAAGGCCACGATTCGCGTGCTGCCGGACGAGGAGTTCCGCTCCGATCCGGCCCCCACGGTCTGTGCGTGGTGTGGTGACGCGGCCACTGGAGAAGCGATATGGGCGAAAGCCTACTGACCGGCGCCTCCGAGCTGCTGCTCAGGATCGCTGGGGATGTAGGCACACCGGTCTATGTCTATGACGCGGGCGAGATTCGCGCCCAGTACCACCGCCTGTCCAACGCGTTCGGACGCACGCGGCATCGGATTTGTTATTCGATCAAGGCAAACAGCAACCTCGCAATCTTGGCGCTGCTGCGGCAGCTGGGCGCGGGTGCGGATATCGTGTCACGTGGCGAGTTGGCGAGGGCACTTCGGGCGGGATTCGCTCCAAACCAGATCGTGTTCAGCGGGGTGGGCAAAACGGCAGGGGAGCTGACCGAGGCGCTCGATGCGGGTGTGGGTCTCATCAATATCGAGTCGCGCGGTGAGCTGGAGACCCTGCGCGAAGCGGCCCGGTCGCGTGGAGTCGTGCCCCGCGTCGGGATCCGCGTGAATCCAGAGGTCACAGCAGAAACCCATCCCTACACGCAAACCGCGGGCAAGGGCATCAAATTTGGCGTGCCGGTGGATCAGGTCGTGCCGATGGCTTGCGACGCCATGACCGGAGGAGAGCTCCGGCTCAGCAGCATCGGGATGCACATCGGCTCGCAGATTCTCGACCCCAAACACTTCGAGGCCGCCGCGCTCGTGCTCCGCGAGATTCTCGAGCTGTTGCGGGAAGCGGGGATCGATTCCTTGGAATCGGTCGATATCGGGGGTGGTCTCGGCGTCCGGTACAACGACGAGGCCGAGCTCACCGCTGAGGCGTTTGCGCAGGCCGTTAGTCCGCTGACCCGTCAGGTGGGTCTTACGGTCTTGATCGAGCCGGGGCGGTTTCTCGTCGGCACGGCAGGGCTTCTCCTCACGCGGTGCCTCTACCGTAAACACTCCGGTGGAAAGGAACTCGTAGTAGTCGATGCGGGCATGAACGATCTCCTGCGTCCAGCTCTCTATCGCGCGGTGCACCGCATTCTCCTCGTGGATGGTGGGTGTACCTCGAGTGACCTCGCGGCGCGAGTGGATGTCGTGGGTCCCGTCTGCGAGACCGGTGATTTTCTCGGGCTCGATCGACACCTACCCGGGATCGCGCCCGGCGCGTTGCTCGCCGTTCTCGATGTCGGTGCCTACGGGTTCTCGATGAGCTCGACGTACAACTCTCGACCGCGTCCCGCGGAAGTGCTGGTGGACGATGGTCGTTGGGCCCTCGTGCGGGAGCGAGAACGAGTGGACGATTTGATGCGCGGGGAAACGGTGACCCCCATCTGGCGGGAGTGAACTGCATGACGCACCTCCAGGGCGGGATTCTCATTTTGGACTACGGGAGCCAATACACGCAGCTGATCGCGCGTCGTATCCGTGAGGCCCACGTGTACTGCGAGATTCAACCAGCGGGGTGCGAGGTAGCGTGGATTGCCGCCCAGCGGCCCCGGGGGATCATCCTGTCGGGCGGACCCGCGTCGGTATATGGCGTGGATGCCCCGCAGCTCGATCCCGCCATCCTCGAGCTCGGCATACCCACCCTGGGTGTGTGTTACGGGATGCAGCTGATCGCGCAGCACACGGGTGGGCGCGTGGAGCACACTGGGAAGCGCGAGTACGGACGCGCGAGCGTGAGGGTCGCCGTCGTGGATCCATTGTTCGCGGGGTTTGATGTGGATGAGGAGCTCAGTGTCTGGATGAGCCACGGCGACACCGTCGTGGAGCCGGGTCCCGGTTTTGCCGTCACCGCCATGAGCGACCGGGCATCGATCATCGCCGCATTCGCCGATGCGCAGCGCTGTCTGATGGGTGTCCAGTTCCATCCCGAGGTGGCCCACACGCCGCGTGGGCGGGAGATTCTTGCGAATTTCCTGTTTGGCGTGTGCCGGTGCGCATCGGACTGGACCGCGGGCCACTTCATCGACGAGCAGGTGCGGTTGATTCGGGAGCGGGTGGGTCAAACCGATCGAGCAATCTGCGGTCTCTCCGGCGGGGTGGACTCTGCCGTGGCCGCGGTGCTCGTGCACCGGGCGTTGGGGAGTCGGTTGACGTGTATCCTCGTAGATCATGGCCTTCTCAGGCTACACGAGCGGCAGCAAGTGGAGCGGGTGTTCCGCAGACATATGGGAATGGATCTCCGGGTGATCGACGCCTCGAAGACGTTTCTCGAGCGCCTGGCCGGAATCGAGGAGCCGGAGGAGAAGCGGCGCATCATCGGGCACACGTTCATCGATGTCTTTGAAGATGCAGCGACGGCAGTGGGCAGCGACGTCCAGTTCCTCGTACAAGGGACCCTGTACCCGGACGTCATCGAATCGATTTCTCCCAGGGGAGGGCCGTCCGCCACGATCAAAACGCATCACAACGTCGGCGGATTGCGGCCGGATCTTCCCTTCGCGCTGATCGAGCCGCTCCGGGATCTGTTCAAGGACGAAGTGCGACAGGTCGGGCGGGAGCTCGGCCTACCGGAAGAGATCGTAGGACGCCATCCGTTCCCCGGTCCGGGGCTGGCAATACGGATCCTTGGGCCCGTGACGTCTCCCGAATTACATCTTCTGCGTCACGCGGACGCCATCTACATCGACGAGATTCGGGAAGCTGGGTTGTATGACGATATCTGGCAGGCGTTCGCCGTCCTGCTGCCAGTGCGCGCGGTCGGTGTGATGGGTGACGCCCGAACCTATGAAAACGTGATCGCGCTCCGCGCGGTGACCAGCGTCGATGGCATGACGGCGGATTGGTTCCCGTTTCCCCCCGATGTCGTGGGTCGCATTGCGAACCGTATCATCAACGAAGTCGATGGCGTCAACCGCGTGGTCTACGACGTCAGCTCCAAGCCCCCGGCCACGATCGAGTGGGAGTAGTTCTCACAGATTCTTTTCGTCGAGCAGCTCGAAAAACTCTTCTGGACTGTTCAGTGCGGCGAGGCGCTCTGGGACGTCTGGCTCCTTGGCGAATTGCGCGATCTTCCCGAGGACGGGCAGGTACTGGTTGGAGACCTCGAGGGGCGGCGCGACGATGAGGAAAAAAAACTGAACCGGCTTGTCGTCGATCGCCTTGAAGTCGATCGCCTCCCGGCGTCGCCCGAAGGCAACCCTCAATCGGTTGACGACCAGCGAGCGGCAATGCGGAATGGCGATCCCTCGTCCGATGCCCGTGGAGCCGAGGTTTTCACGCCGCTTCACGATCTTGAAGAGGACGGCCTCGGACTTGGCATCGAGCTTCAGGAGCGTGATGAGCTCCTTGATGATGTCGTCCTTGGTCGCTCCCCGAAGGTCGATGCTCACGGCATCGGGCGAGAAGAATTCCTTGAGGCGCATGATTTGGCAGTAGTCGAAGCTCAAAGAAGCGCCAAAGCTAATGGGCACCGGTTACCACTGTCAAACTCCCCGTTGCCCGGCTCCTGACAACGGGTTATATGTTCGCCACCATGCTATTCCCTTATCCGGTGAACCATCGGGTTCCTCTGTTCCTGGCACCCATGGCCGGCGTGTCTGAGCCGCCGTTTCGCCGCCTGTGCCGTTCGTTTGGGGCGGACGTGGTGGTCTCGGAGTTTTTGTCTTGCGAGGGACTCCGGCGAGGGATCAAGAGCGTACACGACGGCGCATACTTCACGGAGGAGGAGCGGCCCATCGGGATCCAGCTGTACGGCGCCGACCCCGTCGGCATGGCGGAAGCGAGCCGGCTGGTCACCGAGCACTACGCCCCGGACTTCATCGATATCAACTTTGGCTGTCCCGTGAAGAAGGTCGTGAAGCGAAATGGGGGGTCCGGATGCCTCAAGGATCTGGGCCTCGTCGCGCGAATCATCGACGCCGTTCGTCGGTCTACGCACCTTCCCGTGACCGCCAAGATCCGGAGTGGTTGGGATGAGACCCTTCGCCAACCCACCGAGATCGCTCTGCGCTGTCAGGATGCGGGGGCCGCCGTGCTCACGCTGCATCCGAGAACCCGCGCTCAGATGTACCGAGGCCAGGCGGTCTGGGAGGAGATCGCTGCCGTAAAGGAGGCGTTGGACATCCCGGTCGTTGGCAATGGAGACATCAAGACTGCGGCGGACGCTCTCCGACTGTGGCGCGAGACGGGATGTGATGGGATCATGATTGCGCGTGGTTCGTTTGGGAATCCGTGGATCTTTCAGGAAGCCCGGGCGTTGCTCGATGAGCAGACGATCCGCCCGCGGCCAGCCCCGGCGGAGCGCCTCGCCGTGGCGTTACAGCACGCGCGGTTGCAGGCGCAGATCCAGGGCAACACTCGACGCACGGCGATCGAGTTCCGCAAGCACCTCGGCTGGTACGTGCGCGGTCTCCCAGGTGCAGCAGAGCTCCGGCAGCGGCTCCATCAGGTCGAGTCGATGCATGAGGTCGAGCGCATTTTCCGCAATTACCTCCAACCTGCGACCGCGGTCGGGTGACAGAGGAACAGCTCATCTCCCTGCTTACCGAAGTCGCCAGCGGTACTGTCCAGCCGAGCGCGGCTCTCGACCGCCTCCGCCGATTTCCCATTGAGAACCTCAAGTTCGCACAGGTCGATCATGCGAGGGGCGTCGTGCAGGGGTATCCCGAGGTCGTCTTGTGCGAGGGGAAGACCCCACCGCAAGTCGTGGAAATCTGCGAGGCCTTGGCCCGGACGAGTGCGGCGTTCCTCGCCACGCGGGCCGACGGTGCAACCCGAGCGGCTTTGCGCGAGCGGTTTCCCCGGGCCACGTATGACGAGGTCGCTCGGGTCGTTCATCTGGCGCCGGATCCCCGGCCCAACACGACGGGCAAGGGAACAATCTTGGTGGTGAGTGCAGGCACCAGCGACATGCCGGTGGCTCAGGAGGCCGCCGTGGTGGCTGGTGCCATGCACAACGACGTCGAGACTCTGTACGACGTGGGGGTGGCGGGCATCCATCGTATCTTGCGGCAAACGGAGGCGTTGGATCGAGCGTCCGTGGTCATCGTGGTGGCGGGCATGGACGGCGCGCTGGCCTCCGTAGTCGGAGGGATGGTGCGCGTGCCCGTGATCGCGGTTCCGACGAGCGTGGGGTATGGTGCGTCCTTCGGGGGGGTGGCCCCGCTGCTCGCCATGCTCAATTCGTGCGCTTCGGGGGTAACGGTCGTGAACATCGATAACGGATTTGGTGCGGCAGCAGCCGCGTCGCGCATCAACCACCTGCCATGATCGGCTTGTTGCTCGCAGTGCTCGGTTTTGGCCTTGGTGTCATCGCAACGGCGGTGGTTCTGCGACGGCGCAGGCCTCGCACCCATCCTCATGGGCCGGATCCACTGCTGGGGACCGAGGAGCACGTGATCGATCTCTTTCGACGAGCCTATGGCGGGACCGTGGCCTCTCTCGTTGGATTTGGCGGTGACGCCATCGTCGTGCGTGATCCAGATGGGCCACCAGACCCAACCCGCACGCAGCGCACGACCGCAGCCGCACGCCTCGCCATGGAGGACGGGCGCCGCCACGTGCTGCGCACAGACGTTGTGCTGGTGGCCGTGGGAGACGGGGAGTTTGGGTGTGCCCTCTTGCTCGGTGACGCAGATACGACCACCGAGCGACTCGATGCGTTGGGCGATGAGATGCGGCGATTGCTTGGCGAGTTACGCGTCGGCCACGAGCTGGCGAGCCGGCGACCAATTGCCCATCGGATACCGGATTGGCTCGCGATTGCCCCGCACTCGCCAGACGGGCTCGCCCACGCGTTGGCCGAGGCCGTAAGGAAGACGACGGGGCGACCCACGGCAGTGGCGTTGCGAGACCGCGTGACCCATAACACATCGATCGTCGCGGTTTCGCAGGGGGGCGACCGGATGCTTTTCGGGGTAATTGCCAGCAGCGACTCCGCCGTAGGACGCGCCTGCATCGGTGACATTCCGGTTGTCGGCCCCACGTTCGAAGACCTCCTCGGCCAGAGTCGGAGCGACCGGCGTCTCCGCCGCTCCGGGGGCACGGCGTTTCCGCTGCGCGATGGGCGGGAAGGGATCGGCGCCCTGATCGTCTTTGGGAATCACGACTCGCTCGATGCGGGGACGCTCGAACGCATTCTGTGGCTTACCGTGGATGCCGGGCCGCGGCTCGCCAGCGCCTTGGAGGTTCGGGCGGCGGAGACACGAGCAATGACCGATCCACTCACCGGCTTGCCCAATAGGCGTGCGCTCGATCGCGCCCTGGCACGATGGTCTCAAGGGGCCTGCTCGATGCTCTGCGTGGATCTCGATCACTTCAAGCAGTTCAACGATGGACACGGGCACGTCGCCGGCGACGCCGCGCTCAAGCATGTGGCTCAGGTCTTCCGTCGAACCCTGCGCGAGAACGATCTCGCGGCGCGCATCGGCGGTGAGGAGTTTGCGCTGTGGCTGCCAGATACCCCGCTCCCAAGGGCGGTGGATGTCGGGGAACGGGTTCGCGGCCGGTTGGCGGATTCGGCACTGCACTGGGACGGCAGCGACCTCAAGATGACGTGCTCGGTGGGGGTGGCGTCCGTGCCGGAGAGCGTAGGTCAGGTCGCGAACCTGTTTACCGCGGCAGACGCCGCCTTGTACAAGGCCAAGCGAGCCGGCCGCAACCGAGTTCATGCGTCGTTGCGGGGCAATCCGTCGTCTTGAGCTGAGTAAACGACTTAACTATATTACATAGTGTAGTTTACGTACGATAGGAGAGGGGGCGACTGGCTTCGACGGGTCTTGTGAGGATATCGCAGCGTGCCCAGGTTCCCGGTACCCTGGTGAAACAACTGGGAAAAACCACAATTGCCAACACTGAATTGGCTCTGGCTGCGTAAGCACTAGCTGACGCACCTGTCCGCTACACTGCCCGCTCGAGGCGGGGTAACGGGCATCGATGAATCGAGCTGGCACGAGGTGACGCTTCCGCACCACGTGTGAGAATGTTGGAAGCTCGTCTGTCGAGAGGCTGGCTGCGCGCCGCCCGGCGGAGACCAAAGAGCGTAGTCTACGCACGTAGAAGCGGTATTGGATCGAGGTTCGGACCGGGGTTCGATTCCCCGCGCCTCCATCAAAGTCACGGAGGGCCTAAGGAGAATCCTTGGGCCCTCAGTTTGTTCGGGTACGTCGGGTCCAAACGACGATCACGCCACAACGCGCGTATATGCCACCAAACTCGGGAGGCACCTCCGACGAGCGCCGGTAGATTTCGATGCCTTCGATCTCGGTCGGGCCGACCTGATCCAGCACCTCATCTACCCGCCCGAACTTCAAACCGTCGACGTACAGGAGCGGGGCACACCGCAGTGGCATGTCTCCTACGACCTCGGGCATCCCGTCTTCCCCGAGGCTCAACGGACCGATGTTGACTCGGGACAGCTCCGTACCGATTCGGATAGTGCTTTCGAGTTCGCTGCGCTGAATCACCCGGAGGTCCGGAATCCCGTGTAGCAACTCGGAGATCCGTCGCGCTCCCCGCTTTTGGATCTCTTCGCGCGTGATGAAATGTCCCCACCCCCGAGCCATCCGTCTGTAGAACCCGGCTAGCACGCCGACAGTGGGCACGGTGGTGGCGGATGCGGAGACGGTGACGGGATCGAGCACGAACACGGTCTGTGGCAAGAACAGATCAGCCAGCACAGACTCGCCCGACCTCAGGCGCAGCGGAGCAGTCGTCACCATATCGTACCCGCCGTGGCGGACCCGGATGTTGTAGAGGCCATCCGATGGCGCGAGAACGGCATACATGCCCGCCGAATCAGTTACCACGACACGTGTTACCGCACCTGCCGAGTCGAGGAGCAGCACGAACGCTCCCGACAGAGGACGCTCGGGTGCTCCGGTCAACACCCGCCCACCGACGGACTGACCCCATACTGGGCCCGGCACGGAGAGCACGAGCGCCGCGAGTACGCAAGGGCGAACTGGTGGGACCGTCAGCACTGACACCGCCTAGGGTGGAGTTGGGTGGTCGGCACGACCCCCGCTGCGCCGAATATAGGTGTTGATGGTACCCGAGGGAGTGGGCTGTTTCGGATCGAACGCCTGTCGCCGCTGATCCGATCTAGGCGAAGGGTGCCGGACACGGTGCTAGTGGCGCTAATTGAGGCGACGAGAAAATGCGTCAGGCGCCAGGGTTTTCCACATCGATTGTGGATTACCAAGAAGACGGTAAATCGTTGCTCAACAGCTAATTACATGTAGAGCCTCAAGATGAATGTGAAGTCTTGTGGAGGTCCTTTTGCTTGGGTGTTTTGCGCGGCTTGCCAAAGCGCGGATCCCGCCCTTTCCAATCATCTCGGGTTGCCACTTGGTGGTTGATCCACTCGATAACGGCGGCATGGCCAAGGCTCTCGGGATCGTTCCGCAGGTATCCCTCAACCACGGCAATGACGCGAAACCGCTGCTTCAGCTGAAAGCTGAGGGTGGGATCGCTGAGCTCCCCCCGCAGGATGCGCAACACATACTCCTCGGGTGACAGGTCGCTGGCGTATCTGTGGTAGCCACGGAGGCGTGCCCCTGCCCGGATGCGTAGCAATCCCAGGCCCCGTGCGATATCGCGCCGGGCCGCATAGAGCCTCTTACCTATCCCGTGACCCTGGAGCTCGGGGTGCACCATGACCTCGGCGCCGTACAAGGTACGGCCGGTGGGATCGTGATTGGTAAACCAGCCGGACGCGGTCATGTGGCGCCACGTGGCGTCGATGTCGTACTCGTCCCACCGGACGATGAGGCTCGACGCCATCCCCACCACCCGGTCGGTCGGTCGTTCGACGGCAACGAGTTGTCCGTGGGGAAAGCGGTCGAGATGGGACTCGAGTTGCTCTGGTTTCCAAGGCGGAGACTGTGGGTACACGGCTTGACACAGCGCGATGACCGCGGGGACGTCCGTGAGTTGGGTCTGGCGGACCTCGATGTGGGACGTCTTTGGCTTCACAACGTCAGCAGCTCGAGTGTTTCAACCAGTCTTGCCGTTCGTCGAGAGTCCTCGAGTGGCAGGACCGTGCCTGTCACTCGAGAGTGGGTAATGGTCTCGAGGTTCAACTCGCCGATCACCATCATCTCTTGGTTGACGTTACCTTCGGCGAGTATCCCGTCCCGTGCAAACGGAAAATCACTGGGGGTGAGGATTGCGGCTTGGCCGTAGTTCAAGTGTACCGCCGGGACCATCGGCAAGGAACCGACGGTGTGAGACTGAATGACGTACATCTGGTTCTCGATCGCTCGTGCGTGTGCGCAATAGCGGACGCGGAGAAACCCTTGACGGTCGTCGGTGCAGCTCGGGACGACGAGGATATGGGCTTCTTGGCGCGCGGCGGCCCGTGCGATCTCGGGGAACTCCACATCATAGCAGATGGCGACAGCGACGCGTCCGTAGCTCGTTTCGAAGAGCCGCAGCTGCGTCCTCGGCGTGATCTTCCACTCTTCGTTCTCAAAGCGGGTCATATGGAGCTTGCCCTGCACGCCGAAGTCACCTGACGGGCCAAAAAAGTGGCATTCGTTGTAGACGTGCGGTGCCGAATCTTCGATCACGGGAATGGTGCCGCCGACGACGTAGACCTTGAACTTTTTCGCCAACTCACTGAACAGGCTGACGTAGTTCTCGCGCTGGGAGGCGAGGTCCCGAATCTGCTCTTCGATGGGTCGCCTGACGTTGCCGAGTGTCAGTAGCTGTACCGTGAAGTACTCAGGGAACACGACGAGCTGGCAGTTGTAGTCGACCGCCGTCTCCAGCAAGGCCTCCACCTGGGCGCGGAAATCTGAGAAGGCCCGGACAGGCCGCACGAAGTACTGCAGCGACGCAATCCGGATGCGTTCGCTCATGCCGTCGAGCTTTCTGCGATAGATCCCAGGGCGGCTTGTGCGGCTGCAAGGCGGGCGATGGGGACGCGAAACGGCGAACTGCTCACGTAATTCAGCCCGAGTCGGTGGCACGTAACCACGGAGCGGGGGTCGCCACCGTGTTCGCCGCAGATGCCGATCTTTAGTTTGGGGTTTCGCTTCCGGCCGAGCTCGACTGCCAGGGCGACGAGCTTGGCCACACCGCTGTCCAGGGTCTGAAACGGGTCGTCGGCGAGGATGCCCGCCTCGATGTACGCAGGAAGAAAGCGACCGGCGTCGTCGCGCGACAAGCCAAATGTCGTCTGCGTGAGGTCGTTGGTGCCGAACGAGAAGAACTCGGCGGCCTCTGCGATCTCATCGGCCGTCATGACCGCGCGCGGCAACTCGATCATGGTGCCCACCAAGTACTCGACGCGCCTACCGGATTCATGAAAAACGGCCTCCGCGACGTCGCGAACGATCTGGGCCTGCCGGCGGAGCTCCTCAACGTGGGAGACCAGCGGGACCATGATTTCCGGGAGGACTTCGATTCCCTCAGCGGTGACCTGGCACGCGGCCTCGAAGATCGCCCGCGCCTGCATTTCCGTGATCTCGGGGTATGTGATGCCCAATCGGCAGCCACGATGCCCCAACATCGGATTGGCTTCAGTGAGACTCTCGACCGTGCGGCGAACGCGGTCAACACCGGTGCCGAGATCGACGGCCACGGCCTGAATGTCCTCTTCTTCCTTGGGGAGGAACTCATGCAGTGGGGGATCGAGCAGGCGAATTGTGACCGGATACCCGGCCATCGCGCGAAAGATGCCGACGAAGTCGTCGCGCTGCATCGGCTCCAACGTATCCAACGCGCGGCGTCGGCCCGCCTCATCGGTCGCCAAGATCATCTCGCGCATTTTGGTGATGCGGTCCCCTTCGAAGAACATGTGCTCGGTGCGGCAGAGACCGATGCCCTCTGCACCGAATTCGCGGGACTTGGCCGCGTCCGCCGGGGTGTCGGCGTTCGCGCGTACGCGTAGTCGTCGCACGTCGTCTGCCCATCCCATGAGCTCGGTCAGCTGTGGAGAGGGCCGAGGCTCCACCAAATGGGCGCGTCCCAAGAACACTCGTCCCGATGAACCATCGACGGTGATCCATTCACCTTCTTGTACCGCACGTGAGTCGATATGGAAGCACCGAGCCGTTTCGTCTACAACCATATCTCGCGCGCCCACCACACAGGTCTTCCCCATCCCGCGCGCCACGACCGCAGCGTGACTGGTCATCCCACCCCGTGCGGTAAGGATCGCCTGCGCCGCGACCATGCCGTGAAAGTCGTCCGGGCTCGTTTCCCGACGGACAAGCACTACCGCTTCTCCGGCCTGCCCGCGTTCGGCCGCTATATCTGCGTCGAACACGACCGTCCCGACGGCCGCGCCGGGTGATGCTGGCAGACCAGTCGTCAGGACGGCCAGATCGGCGGCGGGGTCGACGGTGGGATGCAACAGCTGGTGGAGTTGCTCCGCCTCGACTCGGTTGATGGCCGTGGCTCTGTCGATCAAGCCCTCCTTTACCATGTCTACCGCGATGCGAACGGCGGCTTGTGCCGTTCGCTTCCCGGTGCGGGTTTGCAGCAGGTAGAGCTTTCCGCGTTCAACGGTGAACTCCACATCTTGCATGTCGCGGTAATGCTGCTCGAGGCGCGCGCAGATCTCACGGAACTGCTCGGCAGCCTTTGGCAAGCGTTGATCCATGCGACTAATGGGTTCCGGATCGCGTATGCCGGCCACGACGTCTTCGCCTTGTGCGTTGACCAAAAACTCGCCAAACAGCTGCTGTTCACCTGTTGCGGGATCGCGGGTGAACGCCACGCCGGTACCCGAATCGTTGCCCATGTTGCCGTAGACCATCGCGACGACGTTGACCGCGGTTCCAAGGTGATCGGGTATCCGGTGGACCCGGCGATAGTCGATGGCACGCTTGGTCTGCCAGCTCTTGAAGACGGCCTCGATGGCGCCCCACAGCTGGTCCCACGGATCATCGGGGAACGGACGCGCAGTTCCGTTCCCCACGATCGAGCGATAGGTGTCCACCAGGGTTCGCAGGTCCTTGGCCTCGAGATCGATATCCCGTTCAACGCCGCGCTCTTGCTTCAGCTCTTCGAGGGCCGCCTCAAACGGGTTTTTGCCGCCATGCCCGGCTAGACCGAAGACCACTTGAGCGTACATCTGCACGAAGCGTCGGTACGAATCGAACGCGAAACGGTCGTTGCCGGACTGCCTCGCTAGCGCCGCGACGGTCCGTTGGTTGAGTCCCAGGTTTAGAATGGTGTCCATCATGCCGGGCATCGAGAACTTCGCGCCCGAGCGAACCGAAACCAGCAACGGAGTGTGCGGATCGCCGAACGTGCGGCCGGTCGCTTGCTCGAGCCGGCGCATGGCTTGTTCCACCTCAGAGCGCAGCGCATCGGGCAGCCGGCCGTGTTCGAGATAGACGCCGCACTGTTGAGCCGAGATAGTGAAGCCGGGCGGCACCGGGATGCCGAGGTTCGTCATTTCGGCGAGGTTCGCACCTTTGCCCCCGAGGGTATCCTTCATTCCAGCATGGCCGTCGGCCCTGCCATTTCCGAACCAGTAGACGTCAGGCATGCGTTACTCGACCATTAACGGTTGACGAAACGGACTCGCATCCCTCGTGTGTGGTTGGTCGTCCACTGCTGTGGGATACGCCCCCGAGAAGCAGGCGTGGCAGAAACGGTCAGGCTTTCCCCCCACCGCGGCAAGGGTACCTTCGAGGGAGAGATACCCGAGCGTATCGACTCCGAGCCGCTGCCGAATCTCTTTGACGGTACACTGTGCCGCGATGAGCTCTGAGCGGTCCGGTGTATCGATGCCGTAATAGCACGGGCCCGTGATGGGCGGGGATGCGACCCGCAGATGCACCTCGCGAGCACCGGCCTGGCGGATGAGCTGAATCAGACCATGCGAGGTCGTACCCCGAACCAACGAATCATCGACCACGACGACGCGCTTGTCGCGAATAATTCCCCGCACCGGATTGAACTTGATGCGGACCTTCTCCGTGCGATCGGCCTGACCCGGATTGATGAATGTCCTCCCCACGTAGTGGCTGCGGATCAGCCCGTGTTCGAGCTTGATGCCACTCTCTTCGGCGTAGCCCAGCGCCATCGCATTTGATGAGTCAGGGACGGAGAACACACAATCGGCGCCGGGCGTCGGGTGTTCGCGGGCCAGCTGTCTTCCGAGGTCGCGTCGGACACGATCGACCGATTCGCCAAACACCACGCTGTCCGGCCGTGAGAAGTAGATCAGCTCGAACACACAGCGCCGGTGGGGTTTCGCAGGGAGGGGTGGCAAGTCGTGTACTTGACCGTTTTCCACTTTGAGCCACTCACCGGGTGCCAGCTCTCGCACGAGCGTGGCTCCCACCAGGTCCAGCGCGCACGTCTCCGAGGTGAGGATCCACGCCCCGCCAAGCTGACCCAGCACGAGAGGACGGAACCCCCGCGGATCGACGATGCCATAGAGCGTTTGGCCAATGGTGAGCAAGAGCGAGTACGCGCCCTCGACACGTTCGAGGGCGTCGAGGATCTGATCTTCCGGCACGCGGGCCTCGGAGCGCGCCACGAGGTGAATGAGCACCTCGGAATCCGAGGATGACTGGAAGATGGACCCCTTACGTACCAGGTCTTCGCGCAAACGTGCCGCGTTGGTCAGGTTCCCATTGTGTGCCAGCGCTAGAGGACCGCCATGATAATTGACGAGGACCGGTTGGACGTTGACCGGCGTCGATTCGCCGGCCGTCGAGTAGCGCGTGTGCCCAATTGCCAGCGATCCGGATAGTCGGGCGAGCGAGGCGGGAGGGAACACGTCGTGCACCAACCCCATGCCGCGACGAACGTGAGCGCGCCGCTCCTCGGTGACGCTCACGATTCCGGCGGACTCCTGCCCGCGGTGTTGCAGCGCGTACAAGCCGAGGTAGGTCAGCTCGGCGGCGCGTCTGTGATTGGCGATTCCAAAGATGCCACACATATCAGGACTGGAACTGCATGCGTCGGGGAATGGCCGTCGCATATTGCGTACGTAAGTCGCCTGTCGGCCATTGAAATATCGCGCCCCGCGTACGGATCACCAAATCGCCGTTAATCTCACCAACGTGTCCGAGCGCCCAGGAGGGAACGCCGCGTTTGGCCGCTCGTCGTGTGACATCGGACAGGGCGGTGGTGGGAAGGCTCAGGAGGGCCCGGCCATGGTCCTCGCCAAAGAGCAGGGCGTGGACCGATGCGGTGGTGTCCAGCGACCTGAGGTCAACATCGGCCCCAAGCGTCTCATGGTCGTAGGCACCGCCGATGCACGCTTCGGCCAAGGCCACCGCGAGCCCTCCGTCGCTGACATCGTGAGCGCTGGTGATCAGATTCTGTTGGGCGAGGTCCACGAGCAGTTCCACCAGCCGACGCTCCGCGTCGAGGTCCACGGGGGGTGGTGCGCCCGCCACGACGCCCAACACGTACTCCCAGTAGCCACTCCCGGCGATGTGCCCCCGTGAGTCACCCAACAAGACAATGCTGTCACCGGGTGAACGAAAATGCGACGGTCGTGCCACGCGCACGTCGTCCAGGATCCCCACCATGCCGATCACCGGTGTAGGGTCGACGGCGCCGGTTGGGCTTTCATTATAGAATGACACGTTCCCACCAGTGACCGGTGTCCTCAGCGCGCTACAGGCGTCGGCGATACCGCGGCAGGCCATCTGGAATTGATAGAAGACGTCGGGCTTTTCCGGATTCCCAAAGTTGAGGCAGTTGGTGATGCCAATCGGGCGAGCTCCTGTGCAGGCCACGTTGCGCGCCGCTTCCGCGACCGCCGCTTTCCCGCCCTCGTACGGATCCAACAAAACGTACCGCGCGTTGCCGTCTGTGGCCGTTGCGATCCCAATGGTGGTTCCGGGAATGCCGATGACGCCAGCATCGCCTCCGGGACCTATCACGGTGGACGCCTGAACCGTCGAATCGTACTGCTCGTAGACCCAGCGCTTGGAGGCGATTGTGGGTGCGTCCAGCAAACGGACCAACGCGTCGTGGGGATCGATATCTCCTGCGTCGGGCGCGCGCTGGCGTCTAGCTTCCGCCACGGGACTCTCGACCGCATGTGGTGAGTAGACTGGGCAGTCCTCGGTCAATCGGTCACCGGGGATCTCCGCCACCACCGTCTCCCCATGACGAACACGGTACATGCCATCGTCAGTGACCCTGCCGATGGGTGTGGCGGTCAGCTCCCACTTACGCGCGATCTCCTGGGCCTCTGCCACCCGATCGTGGCGGACAACCACCAGCATCCGCTCTTGAGACTCGGAGAGCAGCATCTCGTAGGGAGTCATGTCCGGCTCGCGGGTCGGCAAGCGCGATACATCGATCTCGACACCCACACCCCCGCGTGCGGCCATCTCTGCCGATGAGGACGTGAGCCCGGCCGCTCCCATATCCTGGATCGCGACGATGTGGCCGGACGCGATTAACTCGAGGCTCGCCTCGAGGAGAAGTTTTTCAGTAAAGGGGTCGCCGACTTGGACCTGCGGTCGCCTTGCCTCGCTCTCCGCGGTCAGTTCCTCGGAGGCGAACGACGCCCCGTGAATGCCGTCCCGACCTGTGCGGGCACCAACGGCCAACAGGATGTTGCCCACGCCGTGCGCAGCCGCGCGAATGAGCTGGTCCTCCCGAAGGATGCCCACGCACATGGCGTTGACGAGCGGGTTGCCGCTGTAGCTCTCACCAAACACGACCTCACCGCCAACGGTGGGCACGCCGACGCAGTTACCGTAGTCGCCGACACCCCGCACCACTCCGGCGAACAGATACCGATTCCGTGCTTCGGTAAGTGGACCGAATCGCAAACTGTTCAACAGTGTTACCGGGCGCGCTCCCATGGTGAACACATCGCGGAGAATACCACCCACGCCAGTAGCAGCTCCTTGATAGGGTTCAACCGCCGATGGGTGGTTGTGCGACTCGATCTTGAACGCCACGGCCCAACCATCTCGCAGGCGGAGCACGCCGGCGTTCTCGCCTGGTCCCTGGATGACGCGCGGACCGTCGGTGGGAAACCCACGCAGCACATTGCGCGAGTGCTTGTAGGAACAGTGCTCGCTCCACAGGGCGGAAAAAATGCCGAGTTCGCAGAAGGTAGGCGCGCGGCCGAGCATGGCCTCGATCCGGGCATACTCTCCGTCATTCAGGCCATGTTCGCGAACCAGCTCGGGTGTGATCGGCGGGTCGTCAGGGAGGGAGCGGGCCCGCGTCGTGATCATACCACGGGCCCGCGAGCGATTCGACTCAAGAGCTTACGCCGCGCATGATCGATCGAAAGATCCCAACCACGCCGGCGTCTTTCTTCAGGAGGCTCTCAGCCTCGTCCCGGTCGAACCAGACGCCATTGCATTCGGGGCAACGATCCACCTGAACTCCCTGATAGTCTTCGGTGGCGAGATCCGCGCCGCATTTTGGGCACTTCATGAAATGGCTACGCCGCTCGGCATCTTTCGAGGCCCGGTCGACGGCCTCGCGCCGCTGCTTGAGGAGCTCAGCCTCTCGCTTCGCGAAATACTCTTCCTCGGAGCGACTCGGCTTCTCTGTGGTCATGTTCCTGTCCCGCCGATGTCGAGTGTTGTGCCGGGTGCCGTGAAAAGCGCGGGGCGGCCTCGAGGCGAGGATGACACACCTGAGTAAATGTGATTCCCAGCGCGGACAATCGCGTCCACCACCTGTCCGTCCTGCAAGAAGACAACGTCAAAGGTGCCGCAAGTGTATTCGCACCCGTTGCGGAAATAAAGGTATAGCCAATTCCCGGCTGCCCGCTGGGCGACCGGTGGTCCCCACGTCGCGATCACCTGGTCGGCGGTCATTCCCGGATCGACCGTGCCGCTGAACTGGGGTGTCCACGGTTCGTCTTGTCCCATTGGCATCCGCGCGGCGGCTGGTGGCCGTACCGTGGTCGGTGGCGTCTGTCGGGCCGTCTGCGGTGGGGATGTGCGAGGCTGTTGCCGGGGGGGTGTCTGGGTGGCCGCAGGTTGTGGCTGTGGCTCTTGCGTCGCCGCCGGCTGCTGGGCCGCGGGTTGGGTCGCTGGCTGCTGAGCGGGTGGTGTTGCTTGGGCGGTCACGGCTGCCGTATCTGTGGCGGTCGTGTCCGCTCCGCGGCCCCCGAAGAACGGGATGCTGTCGCAGCCCGTCGCGGTGAGCGTCAGGGTGGTGATCGTGGCGATAGTTGCCGGCCAGTTCATCGGGCTCCTCCCTCGAAGACTTCCAAGCTTCGCGTGAGCGATTGGAACACTAGGGCGCCACTAGTCTCACCCAAGTGGGTGAATGCTGAACGTTCAGGGTGGGGCATCATGCCGACAACGTTGCGCCGTTGGTTCGACACACCGGCGATTGCCTGCATGGACCCGTTGGGATTCTCCCCTACATAACGGAGGATCACGCGCTGGGTGGCCTCCAACTCGTCGATGACGCCGGACGGCGCGACGTAGCGTCCCTCTCCATGAGCGATCGGCATACGCAAAATAGCACCGGGCTCGAACTGCGCGGTAAACGGCGTGTCGGTGCTCTCCACGCGAACCCGTACAGGCCGCGAGAGGAAGGTAATGCCGGCGTTTCTGACCAAGGCCCCTGGCAGGAGGCCAGCCTCGCAGAGAACCTGAAAGCCGTTGCAGATACCGAGCACCGGACCACCGTCGCGGGCAAAGGCCTCCACGGCGGGCATCACCGGACTGAACCGCGCGATGGCCCCGGCGCGCAGATGATCGCCGTAGGCGAATCCACCAGGAATGATGACTGCGTCGGCGTCCTCCAGATGATCCCGACGATGCCAGATATAATAGGCGTGGGCGCCAGCCGCCTCGGCGGCCCGCAAGGTGTCCGCGTCGCAGTTGGATCCGGGAAACCGAATGACGGCGACTCGGATCATGCACCCTCCCGCAGCGTGATCACAAAGTCCTCCGTCACAGGGTTTGCGAGCAACCGCTCACACATCTGCCGAACCTTCTGCTCTGCCTCCTCCCGACTCGAGCCATTGCCTTCGAGGCTGAACGTGAGTGCCTTCCCCACACGCACGTCACCCACCCCACGGAAGCCGAGTGCCTCGAGGGCGTGCTCGACCGTTTGGCCCTGGGGGTCGAGCAGGGTGGGCCGGGACATCACCCGGACCTCCACGAGGTAGCGAGCCATTCGCCCCGTTAGCCCCGATGCCGGCGGCGGCCACGCCGCCCGAGGGAGCCAGGGTGCACGGTGAGGGACCGCGCCGAGTCGGATGCTGGTTGATCTACCTGTGAGCTCTCGTCCTCCCCACGCTCCAAGAAGCCGATCACGGCCGCACGCGCCACGCCATAGGAGACGTACGTGATACCGAGCGGGAAGAAGAAGATGTCGCGCGACCAGATTCCGAATCCCAAGATCGTCAAGTTGACGATCAGCCCAAGCACGCCACGGAGCGACCGGAAGCCGATTCGCGGCAATCGAGCGTATTGAATGTTGCTGACCATCGCCAAGCTCAGCGTGATAGTCAGAAAGACGATGATCTGGTTCCACGGCAGATCGAGCAGTTGCGTCTGGAAGAAGGTCGTTTGCGTGAACGGGTAGTAGGTTGCCAGCGTCATCCCAGCAGCCGGCGAAGGCAGCCCGGTGAAGGTCCCTTTGGGAGCGTCGGCGACGTTGTAGCGGGCGAGACGAAGCGCGACGCACACCGCGAAGGCGTACGAGAACACCCAGGCGAACGGCCCCTGCGCGGCGAAGAGCAGGTGGTACATGAGGACGGCAGGTGCGAGTCCAAAGCTCACCATGTCCACGAGTGAGTCCAGCTCCGCACCGAACCGGGTACCGGTGCGACTCACCCGGGCGAGGAGCCCATCCATCGTGTCGAGCAGCCCGGCAATGACAATCCACCAGCTGGCGCGGTAGAAGTCGCCGTTGGCGGCGAGGACGATGGACCAAATGCCAAAAAAGAGGTTGGCGAGCGTGAACAGACTCGGCACCACTACGATGGCGCGACCCATGCGCCTGCGTCGCTTCGAACCGCGGCTCACGACGGCCACTCCGCAAGGATGGTGATGCCAGCGCGCGTCCGCTCTCCCGGCTGGACACGCACCTCTACGCCTCGAGGCAGGAACGTATCGACCCGTGAGCCGAAGCGGATCAGCCCAAGACGCTCGCCTTGTCGAACGCTATCGCCCTCTACTGGGTCCGTCACGATTCGCCGCGCCACGAGCCCCGCAATCTGGCGAACCAACACCGGACCGTGCGGTGTGCGTATCCCGAGGGACATCCGCTCATTGTCCTCGCTGGCCTTGTCTAGCGTCGCGTTGACGAATCGACCGGGGCGGTATAGACGGTACACAACGACTCCTGACACCGGATGGCGGTTCACATGGACATCAAACACGTTCATGAACACTGAGATTCTCGTCGCCGGCCCTTGCAGGAATTCGGGCTCGTCAACGCTGACCACCTCCGTCACTCGACCGTCGGCCGGCGCGATCACGAGCCGTTCGCCGCGCGGACCCAGTCGCGCGGGGTCGCGAAAAAATGCCGGCACCCACACCGCGACGGGCAGCCAACACAACAGTAATACGATCCACCATCCGCCCCGCCACCACGCCAACCCCAGGAGTCCGACGAGTATTGCCGCCGCCGCCAGGACGAAGGGGCGCCCCTCGGGCGCGATCATCACTGGTCCATCGGGAGACGATCGCCAGTGATGCGCACATACGCGTCTTGGTACCGGATGCTCGTCGCGCGGACGATCTCGTGCGGTAGCGGCGGTGGTGGTGGGTTGCCGTCCCAGCCGCCTCGGTCCCGGTGGCCGGCAAGATAGTCCCGAACTGGTTGCTTGTCGAAGCTTGGCTGACCCTGGCCCGCACGGTACCGGTCGGCCGGCCAAAACCGTGAGGAGTCCGGCGTTAGCACCTCATCGATCAGTAGCACCGTGCCGTCGGGAGCGCGCCCAAACTCGAACTTGGTGTCGGCGATGATGATGCCACGCTGCTTCGCTCGCGCAGCCCCTGCTTCGTACAAACGGAGGCTCTTGGAACGCAGTTCGCCCGCCAGCGACTCGCCAAGAGCCTCACACATCTGGTTAAACGTAACGTTCTCATCGTGCCCTTCCTCCGCCTTGGTTGCCGGAGAGAAGATCGGGGCGGGAAGGATACCGCACTCTTCGAGCCCGGCGGGCAACGGCTCACCCGCGAGTGTGCCGGACTGCGCGTACTCCTTCCAGGCCGAACCCGCAACGTACCCGCGCACCACACACTCGAAGCTGATCGGCGTTGTGCGTCGCACGAGCATCGATCGCCCGCTGATCGTCTCGCGGTACTCTCCCAGCTCCGGGACCCGATCGATGATCTCGTCGGTATCCGCCGAGAGAAAGTGATTCGGCGTGATGGGCGCGAGCTCATGGAACCAGAACGCGCTCATTTGCGTGAGGACGGCGCCCTTCCGTGGGATGGGCTCGGCGAGAATGACGTCGAAGGCACTGATGCGATCGCTAGCAACCATGAGCAGCGTCGTATCATCGACCTCGTACATCTCGCGGACCTTGCCGCGCCGTACGCAGCGTAACGGAAGTGATGTCTGGGTGATCGGCAGGGAACTCATACGGTAACGGTAGCCTCGTCGGTAACAGCGTGGGCGTCGAGCCGGGCGAGTAATGGATCGACCGTCTCTTCTAGAAACTCGGTGACCTGGTGGGGCGCGCGGCCAATGTAGCCGGACGGCGCCAAGGCGGAGCGCAGCTCCGTCGTGTTAACAGAGGAAAAGGCGGCATCCGCGGAGAGCCGCTCGAGGAGATCGTTCGGTTCCCCACGTGCCACCGCCTCACTCGCCGCGCGGCTATGCCGCCGAATGATCTCATGCAGCGCCTGACGGTCCCCGCCACGGGCCACGCCCATGAGCAGCCAGCGTTCCGTGGCGATGAACGGCATGTACCGTTCGACGTTGCGTCGAACCACATCCTCCCTCACGACCAGCCCGGCCGCGATGTTGGTGCAGAGCATCAGGATGGCATCGGCCGCCAGGAAGCTCTCCGGCAACGCCAGCCGCCGGTTGGCGCTGTCGTCCAGGGAACGCTCTAACCACTGGGTCGCTACGGTATACGAGGTGTTGTCCCGCAGGCTGAGCGCGTATCGGGCGAGACCGCACACCCGCTCCGCGCGCACCGGATTGCGCTTGTAGGGCATCGCACTCGACCCCACCTGATCCTCTTCGAAGGGTTCCAAAACCTCACCCTCGTGCTGCAGCAGTCGCAGGTCGGTGCCGAACTTCGATGCGGACTCGGCAACCCCGGCGAGGACGCCGAGCACACTGCTGTCAATCTTACGGGTGTAGGTTTGCCCACAGACGGGGACCGTGATGCGAAAGCCGAACGCCTCGGCAACGCGCCGATCGAGCTCGCGCACACGGGCATCGTCGCCACCGAAGAGCTGCAGGTAGCTCGCTTGGGTACCTGTCGTTCCCTTGCAACCACGAAAGGGCAGGCTGTCCACGGTCGTGCACAACGAATCGGCGTCGAGGCAAAAATCGTAGAGCCAAAGCGTCGCGCGCTTTCCGACCGTCGTCAGTTGGGCTGGCTGAAAGTGGGTATAGGCCACCGTCGGCATCTCGCGTTGACGGTGTGCAAAGCTGCGCAGGCTGCGCAACACCGCCGCCATGCGTCCGAGGAGGAGGCGCATGGCGTCGCGCATCACGATCAGATCCGCGTTGTCCGTGACGTAGGCACTTGTCGCGCCCAGGTGCAGATACGGTCGCGCGGCCGGCGCTTGGTCCGCGAAATGATGGATGTGTGCCATGACATCGTGACGCACTCGATGCTCGTAGCGACGCACCGCGGTCAGGTCCGGATCGTCGAGGTGCGTTTCCATATCGTCGATGGCGGTCTGTGGAATGTCAGCGCCGAGCTGGCGTTGCTCGCGAGCGAGGGCGAGCCACAGGCGACGCCAGATCCGTGCGCGATGCTCCGCGCTCCACAGTTTGAGCATCGCCGGCGACGCGTAGCGTGTGGCCAGTGCCGACTCGTACCGCGGGGCGCCCGTCACCGGATCCGGAAGTCGGTGAACCCGAGGGTCCCACCGCGCTCGAGGTACACGCGCACGGCTCCGCGCCCGGCGGCCGATCGAAAAGCCGCGCGGGCCTCCTCTGCCGTGGTGATGCGCTCGCGATTTATCTGAAAGATCACGTCGCCAGGACGGAGTCCGGTGTTCCGTTGTGTGGCCTCACCCACGTCGTAGACGAGCACACCATGCTCTTGGCGGAGGCTACGCTCTTGCCGAATGGCTGCGGTGACCGTCACGAGTTGCACGTCGCCAAGGACCGTGAGCTTCTCCGCGACGCTCGTAGGTAGCTCTTCCACAGCGAGCGTTACCGTCCGCTCCCGACCGCTCCGCTCGTAGGTCACATGCAAACGATCACCGGGCCCGACGTCGAGCTTGACCGCCTCCCAGTCGAGGAACGTGTGGAGCCGGTAATCGCTGGCCCGGACGAGTACGTCACCGGCGCGAATGCCGACACGGGCGGCGGGACCGCCCGGGGCCACATCGGTGACTGGCACGCCGCCACGCCGCTTCCAATCCCGCGTGTCCGTCATGCCCGCCACATCCAGTCCGACCCACGCGCGTCGCACGGTGCCGTGGGCTTGGAGTTCCTGAGCGACGCGCAGGGCGCGCTCGATCGGTATTGCAAACCCGATCCCCACCGAGCCCCCGCTCTCGGTAAAGATCGATGCGTTGACGCCGACCACCTCACCCAGCGCGTTGACGAGTGGTCCCCCGCTGTTGCCAGGATTGATCGCCGCGTCCGTCTGAATCATGCGCACGTATACGCGCGAATCCTCGCCGCCGGGCAAAAGGTTGCGCCCCACCGCGCTGACCACTCCCGCCGTCACTGAGGGTTCGCTGTTGCCCAACAGATACCCGTATGGATTCCCGATCGCCACGACCCACTCTCCGATTAGCAGGTCGCGGCTCGAACCAAGCGGGGCCGTTGGCAGGTTGGTGCCTTCGATCTTGAGCACCGCGATGTCGGTGAGGGGATCTTGGCCGAGCAACTCCGCATCGGCATCCGTCCCGTCACGCATCGTGACGACGATCCGTTCGGCACCAGCGGTCACGTGTTGGTTGGTGATGATGACGCCGTCATCCGTCACGAGGAACCCCGATCCCATGCCCTCCACTAAGCGCTCGTATCCGCGTGGAACGAAGAACAGGTCCCACGCCGAGCGTGCGATGCGCCGCTCCCGCCGGACGACGTTAACGCTCACGACGGCCGGTGCGACGCGGGCGGCGGCCTCCACGATGGCAGAATGCCGCGACCGCGTGAGGCTGTCGTTGACCGCCTGTCGGCTGGCCGCTTGCGCGGGGGGTCGCGCGACCTCCGACGGTGGGGAGGCCTCCGCGGGGCGCGTCTGGGGAGTGGCGTTTCCGCACGCCACTACCGCGATGAACGCGAGTGATGCGACTGCTCTCAAGCGCCGACCTTGGACCGCGACGCGATCTTGCTCCAATCGTTGAGGAATTGGTCGAGGCCGCGATCGGTGAGGGGGTGGAGGATGAGTTTTTTGAGTGTGGCCGTAGGCATGGTGGCCACATCGGCTCCGAGCATGGCCGCCTCCGCCACGTGGCGTGGGTGACGGATCGAGGCGGCGAGGATAGCCGTTTCGTAGCCGTAGTTGTCGTAAATAATCCGCGCTTCGCGTACGACCTCCATGCCCTCATGACCAATGTCGTCCAGCCGACCGAGAAAGGGCGAGATGTACGTCGCGCCGGCTTTCGCCGCCAGCAGACACTGCACCGAGCTAAACGCTAGTGTGACGTTCACCTTGATCCCCTCCACAGTGAGCCGCCGCACGGCCACCAGCCCGTCTTCGAGCATGGGAATCTTGACCACGACGTTGTCAGCGATCTTGGCCAGCTCGCGTCCTTCCGCGTACATCTTGTCAGCGTCGACCGCGACCACCTCGGCGCTCACAGGACCGTCGACCAAGGAGCAGATCTCCTTTAACACGTCTCGGGGCTCGAGGTCGCGCGCGACCTTCGAGAGCAGCGTGGGATTGGTCGTCACACCGTCGATGAGTCCTGCCTGAGCTGCCCATCGGATGTCACTCAGATCCGCAGTGTCGAGAAAGAATTTCATCGGTCGATGCCCTCGTCGAGGTGTGGGTAGCGTGCTCCCACGAAGTAGAGTCCTTGTGGTGGTGCAGGGGGACTGGCGCCGTGGTTCGACGTGCTCTCCAACAGCAGCGCCACGTCGCTTACGGGCCGTCGCCCGCGTCCCACGTCCGCCATGAGCCCAATGAGAAAACGCACCATACGGTGGAGAAAACGATCCGCTTCGATGGTAAAGATAAAACCTTCATCGTCCGAACGCGCGTGCCATTCGGACACGGACACGCGGCAGCGATAATGAGCTTTTTTTTGGCCCACACTACTGAGTGCACGAAAATCGTGCTCGCCCAAAAGCTGAGTGGCGGCTCGCGCGAGCAGCTCACCCTCGAGGGGCAGGCCAAGGGCCCACTCCCACGGTCGGCGAAAGGGTGAAGCGGAGTGTGGATCGCAGCCGATGACGTAGCGGTACCGGCGTGACAGCGCGTCCCTTCGCGCATGAAAGCCGGCGGGCGCTGCTCCCAGGCGCGACACCCACACGTCCCGTGGCGACAGCGCGCGAAGCGCACGGAGCAGGGTGGCGAGCTCCCAAGGTTTTGGTAAACGGAAACTCACTACCTGACCGAGCGCGTGAACGCCGGCGTCCGTACGGCCGGCGGCATGAGTGGGAACGCGGCGATCGAGCAGACGCTCGAGCACGCTTTCGAACGTGCCCTGCACGGTACGCTGATTGGGCTGGCGCTGCCAGCCAGCGAAGCCGGCCCCCGCGTAGTGCAGGACGGCGTAGTAATGGTGGGACATGCGGCGTGAGGAAGATACGACCCATCCTCACGTACCAGCAAGCAAAACAATCACTTGCAGCGTTTGACAATGAGCCGGGTGCTTGGGCATTTTCGGACGCTCCACTACCGCACTCGCACCACGTTTTTCTATGACCACGCCACTTCGCACCGCAGTCGCGCGCGCACTCCAGGCGTTGGCCGAGGGTACCCCTCTCGGTGAGACGTTGGCCAGCGATGCGTTCAGTGAGGTCATGCGAGGCGAGGCGAGTGCCGCCCAGATTGCGGGATTGCTGATGGGCCTCCGGGCGCGTGGGGAGCGGGAGGACGAGGTGGTCGGGATCGTTCGCGCGCTGCGCGGCGCCATGGTGCGCGTGCCGGTCGCGGAGGGAATGCACCCCATCGACACGTGCGGTACGGGTGGTGGAACCGTCTCCACGTTCAACGTGTCGACCGCTGCGGCCTTCGTCGCGGTGGCCGGCGGGGCCGCGGTGGCCAAACACGGCAATCGCTCGTACACGTCGAAGTGCGGCTCGGCGGACTTGCTCGAGGCCTTGGGGGTGGCTATCAGCGTCGACCCCACACGCGCGGCGGAGTTGCTGTCCTCGGTCGGTATGGCGTTCCTATTCGCGCCCGCATTTCACCCCGCGACGGCGCCGATCACCCCTGTCCGACGCCAGCTCGCGGTGCCGACCATCATGAACCTCATCGGCCCGCTGGCAAACCCAGCCGGGACGCAGCGGCAGGTCATCGGCGTGTGGGACGCGTCGCGGGCTCCACTGGTCGCCAGGGTCCTCGCACGCTTGGACGGCCAGCACGCACTGGTGGTTCACGCGCGTGTCGGAATGGACGAGATCTCGCCCGTTGGGCTGACCGATGCATGGGAGATCCGCGAGGGCCGGGTGCGAACACTGGTCATCGACCCATCAGCCTACGGATTGGCCGGCGACTCGATTGAGGCGTTGGCAGGGGGCACCCCGGAGGAGAACGCGTCCCGCGTGGAGCGGCTGCTTCACGACGCCGGCGCCGACCAGGCGGGGCGGAATGCCGTCGGCTTGAATGCTGGAGCGGCGCTGTACGTTGCAGGGGTATCTGCTACGCTGGATGAAGCGATGGCGCGCGCCGTGTCTCTTCTCGAGGCTGGTGAGGGAGCGGGTCCGTTGGAGCGGCTGAGGGCCGAGACGCCGCTCAGTACTTCCGAATCACTCCAACCACCACGCCCTGGATGAGGATGTTGTCCTCATGAACGCGGAGGGGTGCGATCTGATCGTTCGCAGGCTGTAGCCTGATCCACCCGCCAGCTTCGCGAAACAGGCGCTTGACGGTGGCCGAAGTCCCATCGACCAAAGCGATCACCATCTCACCGTTGTTGGCGGAATCGCGTCCCTGCACCACGACACAATCACCGTCTTGGATATGCTCGTCGATCATTGAATTCCCCCGCACGCGCAGCACATAGGCGCTGCCGCGCCGTGGGATCAGATCGTTCGGGACCGCAATGGTCTCTGGTGACGTGACCGCCTCGATCGGTTCACCGGCCGCCACCTCTCCCAGCAACGGAAGCTCCGTGGCTCCGGACTGGCCCGCGGGTGGGACGAGCTCTATGGAGCGGCTCTCGTTGTAGCCACGCCGGATGTAGCCTTTTCGCTGGAGATTGGTGAGATGCTCATGCACGGTGGCGAGCGAGGCGAAGGAAAAATGCTCCGCGATCTCCTCGAAGGACGGCGCGAAGCCCTGATCCTGAATGTAGCTTTGCAGGTAATCCAGAATCTGTTTTTGTCTGCGCGTCAGCGGCATTGGCCACGCTCCGAGGAAACCGAAAGAACTCCGAAGTGAAAATACCCGAATACAGACCGAAGCGCAAGGGACTGGAATGACGGCTGGGTTGAGCGCGATTCTAGAGGAAACGCGTCAAGTTGTGGAGCAGCTGCGCACCCGCCGCTCGATACTGGAACGGGCGGCCCGGGAGGCCCCGGCACCCGTGCCGTGGCTGAGCGCATTCGCGGGCGAAGAGGTCGCAGTGATAGCGGAGGTCAAGCGACGCTCGCCGTCGCAGGGGGTGATCGCCGAGACGCTCGACCCACGCCAGCAGGCGACGGCGTATGCTGCTGGGGGAGCGCGTGCGATCTCGGTGCTCACCGAACGGCATCACTTTGGCGGCTCCGTCCAAGACATCATCGCCGTGCGCGCAGGCGCATCGCTACCGGTCCTGCGAAAGGATTTCATTCTCGATCCAGTCCAGATCGTCGAGGCCCGCGCGGTGGGCGCGAGCGCCATACTGCTGATTGTCCGTGCGCTCACGGAATCCCGTCTCGGCGAGTTGGTAGGCGTGGCCCGGGAGCTGGGCCTCGGGCAGCTCATTGAGGTGCATGACGAACGAGAGCTTCGCATTGCCTTGTCACTCGAGCCCCAAACCGTTGGCATCAACAGCCGCGATCTCGCGTCCCTCGTGGTGCACCCGGTCACCCACCATCGACTCCTTCCACAAGTGCCGGCGGACATCGTCGCCGTGGCGGAAAGCGGACTCGCCGGGCGAGCGGACGTCGAACGCGTGGCCGGGTGGGGAGCGGATGCCGTGCTGATCGGCACGGTGCTGTCCAGGGCGCCTCATCCCGAGCGGGCAGTCCGCCTGCTGTCGGGCGTGCCGCGCCATGGCCGGTCGCGGCGAAACGTCAGCGCGTGACCGCCATTGCGTCACCCGCCGTGAAAGGCGGCCGGTTCGGGCCGTTTGGCGGTCGTTACGTGCCCGAGACCCTCATCCCGGCGCTGGATGAGTTAGCTCACGCGTACGACGAGGCCGCACACGATCCCGCTTTTCGAGCCGAGCTGGGAGAGCTTCTCCGGACGTTCGCGGGGCGACCGACCCCGCTTTCGGAGGCCCCACGGCTGTCGGAACGATTGGGCGCTCGGGTCCTGCTCAAGCGAGAGGATCTGGCGCACACCGGTGCCCACAAGATCAACAACACGCTTGGCCAGGCGTTGCTGGCTCGTCGGATCGGCAAGCGACGCGTCATTGCCGAAACTGGGGCAGGTCAGCACGGTGTGGCGACCGCCACCGCGTGCGCTCACCTGGGGCTCGAGTGTGTTGTCTATATGGGGTCCGCCGACATGGAGCGCCAACGGCTCAACGTGTTTCGCATGGAGCTGTTAGGTGCCCGTGTGGTTCCGGTCACAGCCGGGCGCCGGACCCTCAAGGATGCGACCAACGAGGCCCTCCGGGACTGGGTCACGACGGTTCCGACCACACATTATGTGATCGGTTCCGCAGTCGGTCCGGATCCTTTTCCTAGAATGGTGGGGGATTTTCAGAGCGTGATCGGCTGCGAGACCCGGACCCAGGTGGCGGAGAGGACCGGTGGGGCCCCGGACATGGTGGTTGCCTGCGTCGGGGGCGGGTCCAACGCCATTGGGATCTTCCGCGCGTTTCTCGAGGACCCCTCGGTGGCGCTGGTTGGGGTCGAGGCCGGAGGTGAGGGTCCCGGTCCGGGCCGCCACGCCGCCTCATTGGCGCGGGGCCGGCCGGGCGTCTTGCACGGGTGCTACACCTACCTGCTCCAAGATGCTGACGGGCAGGTTGAACCGGCGCATTCGGTGTCTGCGGGGCTTGACTACCCTGCGGTCGGTCCCGAACATGCGTATCTACGCGAAACGGGTCGAGTGCGGTACGAATCTGTCTCGGACAGCGCTGCGCTCGAAGCCTTCGCGACGCTCGCGCGACTGGAGGGCATCCTGCCCGCGTTGGAGAGCGCACACGCGGTGGCATGGTTGCTCGAGCCATCCGGCTCGCTCGAAGGTGACGTCATCGTGGTCAACGTGAGCGGCCGCGGTGACAAGGATGTGGCCCACATCGCGGCGCTCACGGGGAAAGCTGAGTGACCGAATCGACTACGACGAACACCCCACAGGAAACGGCGGCCGTCGAGAACCTCCTTCAGGTGTTTACGAAGGGCTTGCGGGCGATTCAGCTCTATCTCCCGAACAACCCCGTCTATCAGAGGGCCCTCGCCAACGTCACTACGGCGTTCGCTCCGGTTTGGGACGAGTGCGCCGAACTGGAGCTGGAGGTGGCGGAAACGGAGTTCCGGTGGGATGGCGCCGCGGTGTTGTCCCAGCCGAAGTCCGAGAGCCTGGCCTGGGTTCTCTACAAAGACGGAATCCGGTCGCTCACGCTCATGCCAGGGGTCGAGGACGGTGAGATCGTCCGGTTCCTCGAGGTTGTCAATAAGGCGCGTCACCTCCCACCCGAGTCGAACGACGATCTCCTGACGCTGCTGTGGGAAGCGAATCTGGAATCGGTGCGGTATGACTACGTCGACCTCACCAGCGCCGACCACCATCCCATTGAGGCATCCACCAAGGAGCCGCCAGCAGCGACGGTGGCGGAGATACGGCGTGAGGTGGAGGAGCAACCCGAGCCACAACGCCCGCCCGGGCTGGTGGATATCGAGGAATTCGACTCCACGCTCTACTTCCTCGACCCTAAGGAGATCAAGTATCTGAAGAGCGAGGTCGATCGCGAGTACGCGCAGAACCTGCGCGGCAACGTCCTCGCGATGCTCTTCGATTTGCTCGAGCTCCAGACGTACGCCACAGTACGAGCCGAGCTGATCTCAATCGTCGAGAATTTCATCCCGTACCTGCTCGCCGCTGGCGACTTTCAGTCGGTTGCGTACGTACTGCGCGAGGTTCGCGCGGTGCGTCAACGTGCTCGAGAGTTGTTGGACGAGCACCGGGAAACGCTCGAAGAGCTGCCGGCCAAGCTCTCACAGTCGGACACCTTGGCACAGCTGCTCCAGTCACTCGATGAAGCGCACGTCCACCCCACCGAAGAGGAGCTAGGTGAGCTCTTTCGCGAACTTCGGCCGGAGGCGTTGGAGACGCTTCTGTCGTGGTTGCCTCGGCTCACGAATCAACGGGTACGGGAGCTCCTGGGGAACTCCACGAGGCGTTTGGCTGCGGCGCATCCGGATCGCCTCGCGGGCGCGATCGCATCCAACGACGAAGCGGTGGTGCTCGAGGCGATCCGCGTGGTGGGACACGTCAAGCTGCCGCCGGTCGTGCCGGCGTTGGGAGGAGCGCTCAAGCGGGAAATTCCGGCGATTCGGCGCGCCGCCGTCACCGCCTTGGCTGCCATCGGTTCCCCCGGAGCCCTCAAGGAACTCGAGGTCGCCGTAGAGGATGAGGATCGGGATGTGCGGGTCGGTGCGGTTCGCGCGTTCGCCAACCGGGGCTACCGCGGTGGCTTCAGCAAGATTGAGTCGATCATTACCGGGAACAGCCTACGGCAGGCCGACCTCACTGAGAAGACGGCGTTCTTCGAAGCCTACGGCACCCTGGCGGGTCCGTCCGCGATCAAGAAGCTGCAGTCGATGCTCAAAGCGAAGGGTTTCATCAAGCGGAAAGAAGACCCCGAGACGCGGGCGTGCGCCGCGATGGCGCTTGGCAAGATTGGCACGCCCGAGGCGAAGGACATTCTCAACGCGGCTGCACAGGATAAGGATCCGTTGGTGCGCAACGCGGTGGGCCGGGCCATACGGGAGATGTCGTAACGATGGCGAGTATTGGGGACCAGGAAACGCGCGAAGCGCGCACGACGCTCACCGACGCGGTGGGAACGACCGCAGGCCTCCTGCGGCAAACCGGTCGTACGTTCCTCGTGTCCTTCTATGCTGCCCTTCGCAGCCTCAAGCTCTACCCCGTCGAAAACGACCAAGTCCAGCGGGCGCTCGACGAGCTGAACGGCTCCGCGAGGAAGCTGCTCGACCTCGAGAGCGAGTTGGAAGTGCGTATTTCTGGAGAGTTCATTTTCGTCAACTCCACCCGGTTGCGACTCGACCTCGACAACTACGCATCGTTCAGCCACGTCCTCATGACGCTACGGCAGTGTGACATTGGCGTGCTCTTGGTCAGCGAGGAGGTCGAGCGGCGTGAATGGCAGGTGTTGATCTCGTTGCTGCTGTCGTTCGCCGCGCGCGAGGCCGATCCAAACAAACTGTTCGAGCTTCAGCAGAAGCTCGTGCAAGGCGGGGTCACCCACGTCGGGGTGGAGCCCCCTGCCGAGAGCGACGAGGATCTCCAGGACGAGGAGAAGGCGAAAGAGGTTGCCAAGCGCACGTACGAACGGTCTGTCGCGGTAACGAAGGAAGTCATCAACAGCGTGCGTATGGGCCGCACGGCAAGCGTCAGGAAGGTAAAGCGCGCCGTGCAAGGTATCGTCGATCAGGTACTCAAGAACGAAGTGTCGCTCGTGGGTCTCACCACCATCCGCGATTACGACGAGTATACGTTCACGCATTCAGTCAACGTGTGCATCTTCAGCGTGTCGATCGGGAAACGGATCGGGCTCAACAAACTCCAACTATACGACCTGGGTCTCGCGGCGCTGTTCCACGACGTGGGGAAGAGCCGCGTCCCGATTGAGATTCTGTCCAAAGAAGGTGCCCTAACCGACGAGGAGTGGCGAATCATGCAGGCCCACCCGTGGCTGGGGGTGCTCGTGCTGTTCGGCCTGCGTGGCTACGGGGAGATACCATACCGGGCCATGATCGCCGCGTACGAGCACCACATGAAGGTGGACCTGACCGGCTACCCGAAGTCGATCCGCCCTCGTGGCTTGTCGGTATTCTCGAAGATCGTGGCAGTAGCGGACGCGTTTGACGCGGCAACCACGCGACGCAGCTATCAGACGGTCCCGTTACAGCCGGACGAGGTGCTGCGTGAGATGTGGGAGAACCCACGTCGCGGGTTCGACCCGGTGCTGGTCAAGGCCCTCATCAATCTGATCGGCGTCTATCCGGTAGGCACATGTGTAATTCTCGACTCATATGAGCTGGGTATTGTGCATGCCGCGAACTCCGACCTCACCCAGTTACACCGTCCGATGGTGCGCATCATTAGCACGCCCGAGGGAACGATGCTCAAGCCGGGGCACTTGGTGAATCTCTCGGACGTGGCCCCGGACGGCTCGTTCAAGCGGTCGATCATCAAGGTGACGGATCCGGAGAAGTACGGAATCAACCCCGGCGATTACTTTGTCTGACAGCAGCATCGAGGCGCGCTGGTCGCACCTCCGTCACAAGCGCCGTACCGCTCTCATTCCCTACCTGACCGCCGGTTTCCCGACGGCCGAGGTGTCACGCGCCGCCCTCGAAATGGTGGTGGACGCGGGCGCCGATTTCGTCGAGGTCGGCGTGCCATTCAGTGACCCCGTCGCCGACGGTCCCGTGATCCAGCGCGCCAATCAGATCGCCCTCGAGGGGGGAATGAACCTCGCGAAGGTCCTCGCCATGGTGCGTGAGGTGGACCTCGAGATTCCGATCATCTTGTTCGGCTACGTGAATCCCATTCTGGCGTACGGTCTCGAGCGCTTCGTGACGGACGCGAGCGAGGCAGGCGTTGCGGGTGTCCTCCTCACGGACGTGCCTGGCGGTGAAGATGCCGCGGTCGAAGGTGCGCTCGCCGATAGTCCGCTGACACAGATTCAGCTGATCGCACCCACCACGAACGATGCGCGATGCGGTGCCATCCTGCGGAACGCCCGGGGATTTGTGTACGTCATCGCGCGGCTAGGCGTCACCGGCGCGCGGACGGAGGTGACGGGAGGTCTCGAGGCGACAGTTGCACGGGTGCGTCGCTGCACCAGCTTGCCCATCGTGGTGGGTTTTGGGCTCACCGAGGGTCGCCAACTGGCGGCGGCCGCGGCGATCGCGGACGGGGTCGTGGTGGGGAGTGCGCTGGTACAGCGGCTGGAGCAAGGGCTGGCCAACGCCAGAGAATTTTTCAGTGGGCTTCGCATGAGCCTCGACAACGCGGCACCCATCGGCGAGGGCGTGGCGTGAGAGCCGTTCGGCGATGGAGCTTCGTGTTCTCACGGACGCTCGCGGGAACGGGCGGTCTGTTGTTGCTTGCCGTTCCTGTGCGAGACCCCCGGTGGCTCGAATCGTGGACGGCCATCCTAGCGCTCGCGCTGGGCACCGCTGCACTGCGTGCGTTTTACCTGGCGATCGGGAAATACTCGTACGCGACGCAGGCGGGAATTGCGCTGGTCGCTGGTGCGCTCCTCTTCGGTCCGGCAACGACCGTTCTCGGCGTGTCGCTCGGACTGTTCGCGACGGATTGGATCTGGTTTCGCAAAGATCCCCGAGCGGCACTGGTCAACGTGGCACGCGAAGCGACGGCGCTCGTTGTCTCGTACGGGTTTTACGCAGGGGCGCTGCTCCTCTCCGGTGTCACGACGCCGAGATCCTATGAGGCGATTCTCGCAATCACGCTGTTCGGGTTGAGCTACTTCGTCGTTTCCCGCGCGCTGTTCTACTACACGCTCATCATTCGCGACAAGCTTCCGCACGACGAGCGGTTGTTCGTGCTGCGATACGAGGTCGTGGCGTACGGGATCACGCTGGTCGGCGCCGGCGTGGTCATCCTGACCGTTGCTTTCCTGCCGGCGATCGTCTGGCCGTTCGTCGCTTTCCTGGTGGTCTTCATCGCCTCGATCATCAAGCGGATCCTGGAAGAGGCCATTCAAGCAGAGGAACTGAACAAGCTGCATGCAATGGAGCTCGTGATCACCAGCAACGTCACGCTCGATCGGGCACTCACCACCATCGAAGATCTGGCCCATCGGATTCTCGATTGGCGCGACTATCGCGTGTACCGCTGGACCGGCACCGCGTTCGAGGCACTCTATCGCGGAGCGAGCGGGACACCGGAAACCGGCGACATATCTCCTGTGTTTGAGACGTTGCGCACGGAGGCGCTCGAGACGCGCCGCACGATCGCGATCCAGGATACCGAGAGCGATGCACGCACGGTCGGACTCACGACCTACGTTCGCAGTCTGGTGATCGTGCCCCTCGTCTTCGGCGAGGAGTTCATCGGGACGTTCGAGCTGGATCACCACAAGCGACGCCAGTATGGCCGCCGCCGGCTCGGGTTGGTCGAAACCTGCGCACGCCGCATTGCCACCGCGGTTCACATTGCGGACCTGCGCAAGCCGCTGCTCGACACGGTCGCACGGATCAATCAACAAGTGAAAGCGCTGGGTTCCCTGGCGGACGGGCTTCGCGCGGCGGCAGACGCGATGACGGCTGCCACCGAGGCGATCGGCGGTGGGTTATCCCAACAGGACACCGAGGTGGTTAGCGGGTTGGATGCCACGCAGGAGTTGAGCGCTGCCACCAAGCAAGTGCATCAGGACAGCAGCGAGGCGGCGAAGGCGAGCACCACAGCCAGCGATCTAGCCGAGCGGCACCGCCGCACGATCGGCGACGCGATTGAGCGACTCGTGACGCTGAAGACGTTCGTTGCGGAGAGTTCCCAGAAGGTTGGTGAGCTTGGCACCGCGAGCCGACGGATCGTGAAGTTTCTAACGTCGATTCGCGAATTGGCGGATCTGACCCACCTGCTGGCGCTGAATGCCGCGATCGAAGCCGCCAGGGCGGGTGCGCATGGTCGCGGGTTTGCCGAGGTCGCGCGCGAGGTTCGCAGCCTGGCCGAGCAGGGAGTGCGCACCGCCGACGAGGCGGCGGAACTGGTCGAGGACATGCAACGGCGGCTGGGGGAGGTGGTGGATCACATGCGGGGCGGCGAGATCGCCGTCGGTGGTGTGGAAGACCTGAGCACCGAGGGGCTTCAGGCCTTGGAATCGATCACCCGTATCACCCTGGAGGCGACGGACCACGTGCGACGTATCGCAGCGACCACGCGGCAGCAGACCGAAGTTTTCGCACGGCTCGACGAGCGGATCACCGGCGTGGCAACGATCTCGTCGCGCAATCGGAAAGACGCCGACACCGTGCTACAACGGGCCAAGGACGTCGCAAGCGGCGTCGATGAAATGGGGCAGGCCACCAACGAGCTCAACGCCATTGCAAAGATGTTATCGGAGATTACCAGCCAAGTGACCTCGGAAGACGGCGCCGGCCTTTGACACCCGACCCCCGGGGGCCTTACGCTTCGTTTCCGTGAGCACTAGCGATTCGATCACATTACGCGGGATGCGGTTTCACACGTGCGTAGGGCTCTTGCCACACGAGGAGTCCGTGCCGCAGCCGCTCGACGTGGATCTCACCGTGTGGCTCGACCTCCGACACGTGGGCGAGACCGACTCGCCGCGGCGTCTGCTCGACTACCGTGACCTTTACAACCTCGTCGCAGAGACGGTCGGGACCAGTCACCACCGCCTGTTGGAAGCCCTGTGTGAGAAGATCGCCGCCGGCGCGCTGACGCTGGATCGGGTCGAGCGCGTCCGCGTGGCGGCGCGTAAGCCCCACGCACCGATCCACGGATTGCTGGACTACGTCGAGGTGGTATTGGAACGTGAGCGTCGCGCGGAAACCTGAGCACGTCTACATCGCGTTGGGGTCCAATCAGGGTGACCGCGCTCGCTATCTGGCCTTGGCGCGCGAACGACTCCACGCGCTACCGCACACCGAGGTGCTGGCAACGAGCAGCATCGACGAGACCGAGCCCCTCGGTCCACCGCAGCCCCGATATCTGAACCAGATGGTGCTGGTGACCACGGGCCTCACGCCCCAGGCCCTCCTGGCCGCGTGTCACGCGATCGAACGTGAGGCGGGACGCGTGCGCGAGCGGCGCTGGGGGCCGCGGACGTTGGATATCGACATTGTGCGGTACGGGGACCTGGCAATCGCCGAGGCCGATCTCATCCTGCCACACCCAGAACTTCCCAATCGCAGCTTCTGGCTCCGGGAACTCGCCGAGCTCGAGGATGCACAGCCGTGAAAGCGATCCCGTCGTGGGCCGCGGTGAGCGAGACGCGTCGTCAACACATCGAGCGCGTGGGACGTCTGTTGATGACCTGGGCGGACGCGTTGAGCGTGGACCGGACCGAACGGGAACGGTGGTTGAGGGCCGCGGCACTCCATGACGCGCTCAAAGACGCGCCAGTGGAGACGCTGCGAGCGCTGGCGCCGCGAGCTTGGGATCGGCCAGCGCTGCTACACGGCCCGGCGGCGGCGGCGATGGCGGCCCAACACGGCGAGGACGACCGTGGTGTCCTCGACGCCGTGGCGTTCCACTCCGTTGGGTATGCGCGGTGGGATGACGTGGGCCGCATGCTCTATCTGGCAGACTTCCTCGAACCAGGACGGACCGGGGGGAACCGTGCCGAGCGCGAACAGCTCACCGCGCTCGTGCTCGACGACCGGCATAGCGCGCTCCGTCATGTCGCGCGGGCGCGCATCACCATGATCATTGCACGAGATCAATCACTGTTGCCCGAGACAGTCGACTTCTGGAACTCCCTCCGATGCGTCGACTGATTTTCGCCGCCGGCGCGGGTGCCCTGATCTTGACGACCGCGCTCGTGCTCAGCCGCGCCGGTCGAACGGACACGCTTCCCATTCCCGGCGAAGGTGATCGCGTCACCGTCGAAGTCTTGAACGGAACAGGCACCGATGGGCTCGCCCGGGAGACGACGCGCGAGCTGCGTCGCGCCGGGATTGACGTGGTTTTTTGGGGGGACGCGTCGACGCGCGGACGGGATACGACGCTCCTCCTGGTTCGTCGAGGTGACTCGACCGGCGCGAAGCGCGTGCGCGCTGCGTTAGGCTATGGGGTCGTTGCCCTTGATCCCAATCCCTCTCGGTTGCTGGACGTGACCGTGATCTTGGGCGCGGATGCCGTGACGATCGGTCTCGAGCCGTAGTTGGCCGCACGCAGCGCTGATATCGAGTCCGCGACTCCGCCGCAGGGTCGCGCGCACGCCAAGCTCCAGCAGTCGATCCGCAAAGCGCCGCATCCGCGCCTCGGACGAGGGGTGGAGATCGGGCGCACCTCCTGGGTGCAATGGCAACAGATTCACATGCGCTCTGAGTGGGCGGGCGAGGTTGGCTAATCGATCAGCGTGCTCAGGCTGATCGTTGATGTCGGCGATCAACACGTACTCGAGCGTGATGCGGCGGCGGAAATTTCCCAGCGCCTTCACGACGCTCGCCAGCGGGTACTTCTTCTCAATAGGCATCAGGCGCCGACGGGTATCCGAATCGGCCCCATGCAACGAGAGCGCCAGACGAAACTGCTCTGGGCGGGCAGCCAGCTTGGCGAGGGCAGGGACGAGGCCAATCGTGCTCACCGTGATGTGGCGGGCACCGAGTCCCAACCCCTGAGGATCGTTGAGGATGGTGAGCGCGCGGTCGACGTTATCCCAGTTGTGCAGCGGCTCTCCCATGCCCATGAAGACGACGTTGGTCGGACGCTCATAGGTGTCGTCGAGCAGGAGTTCGCGGAGCTGCGCGGTGATCTCCCACGCTTCCAAATGACGCCCAAAGCCCATGCGGCCGGTTGCACAAAAGATGCAGCCGTACGCGCACCCCACCTGTGAAGAGATGCACAGCGTTTTTCGCCGCCCTTCGGGGATCAGGACTGCTTCGACGGCTTCGTCATCGGGAAAGCCCCACAGGAACTTGATGGTGCCGTCTGACGACACCTGCCTGGTGACGAGCCGTGGGCGCCGGAGTGGAAACTTCCGCTCGAGCGCGTTGCGTAGTGCGAGCGGCAGTTCCGTAGCGTCGTGCCACGCTCGCGCGGGCTGGCGCCACAACCGCCGGAGCGCCTGCGGCGTGCGGTAGCGCGGTTCGCCCTGCTCGCTCATCCATGCTGCGAGAGCCGTTGCCGCGTCCGACGGAGCGAGGTCGAGCAGATTCATCGGATGAAATCGACGTCCAAACCGATCCGAAAGGTGCCCCCAACGTCGTTGATACCCACACTCCGTGCGAAGGTGATGGCATACCGACCAATCACGATGTCGATGCCGAATGCAGGACGCCACGCGACGTCGCCGAAGGCGCTCTCGCGGACGACGAACCCATCGACGAAGACATGGCTGCCAAACCCGGCGCCGGCGCCAAGCGCGTGCTCGACATCTCCGGTTGGGCGCACGCTCAACCCATAGCGACCGAGGATGGTGGTTGGCAGGCCAGCGACCGACACGGCGTCGGTAAAGGCGTACTCTGCGCCAAAGTAGTAGTCGGTGTTCTCGCGCTCGCTGAGGTCCACGGGGAGGAAGTGGGTGGCTGCCGCCACCTGGACGTGGGGGAACGGGCGATAGCGGACGCCCAGGTCCATGGTCACGCCACCCTCCCGTAGCGCGTCGAATCGTGAGTCGTGCGCCCGCACAAGTCCCCCGAGCTCCAACCCGGCTAGGGTGACACGCACCCGCCCTCCGATCATCTGATCATAGACCGGGATGGAACCGCCCGTACTGATGGGGGAAGACGTCGTACGAACCAGGTCGCGTATATCCATGCGTCCGGCGACCACCCCGAGCTGTACTCGCGGGCCCAGCGACGTGGTCACAGCCCCGACGATGCCGCGGAGACCCAAGACTTCCGAGGTCTCAATGACTTGCACCCCGACGCTGAGACGCGTGGGCTCGGCCGCGGCGGGGTTCCAGAACACCGCGGTTGCCCCCTGGGCTAGAGCGGCGGGGCTGGTAAGCGATGCGGCGGCCACGCGCCAGAGATTAGCAGAGGGTGGAGCCTGCGCCATGAGTGGGGACGCGACCCAGGAGCACGACATCAAAAGGAACAGGCGACGCACGCCGAAGGTTCATAGACGCCCGGTTGGGTGTCAAGCGGCCGCTTGCTGCTCCTCCCGGAGGCCATTATGTTCCTGTGGTACTGGGACTTGGCAGGTCCCGAGGATTATGGGAATCAACCGCTTGTCACATCGCAAGTTTTCCCCGCTTGGCCACGTCGAGACGGCACCCCCGCACCCCGGCAGGGTGCGCCGTGCCCCCTCGGGGACGGGCGTTGCCACGACCACGGCGGCCCCCCAAACCAGTACGGGCCGGGGCCGCACTCCGGGTATTCACGAAAGCGCATAAGCTGTCTGACGGGCAGGTGACCCGAACGGCGTTGCGAACGCACCGCTGTGGGGCGCTCCGGCCGTCCCACGTCGGGACGCGCGTGCGGCTCGGGGGGTGGGTCCATCGGATCCGCGACCTGGGCGGCCTCCTGTTCTTCGATCTACGGGATCGCGACGGGCTGGTGTAGGTGGCATTTGGCCCGGACTGGGCTGGGCCAGACGTGCTGCGGCGCGCGGCCGGGGTGGGTCCAGAGTCGGTCGTGTTGGTGGAGGGTGTGGTCGAGTCACGACCACCCGAGGCGCGTAATCCAGACATGCCCACCGGTGCAGTCGAGGTGCGCGCCGATACCTTGGCCGTAGTCGGTCCGGCCGATCCAGCCGCGCTTCCGATCCCGGTGTGGCGGACCAAGGGGGAGGAACTTCCCGCTGAAGAGCTCCGACTCGAGCACCGGCACCTCGACCTGCGGCGTCCCGAGCTCCAGCGGAACTTTGCGCTGCGGCACCGGCTCCTCCAGCGGACGCGAGCGACACTCTCGGCACTGGATTTCTACGAGCTGGAGACGCCAATTCTCACGCGGCCCACTCCGGAAGGCGCGCGTGACTACCTGGTCCCCTCCCGAATCCATCGCGGCCAGTTCTACGCGCTGCCACAGTCGCCTCAGATCTACAAGCAAGTCCTCATGATGTCGGGCTTCGATCGCTACTTCCAGATTGCCCGCTGCTTCCGGGACGAAGACACGCGGGCCGACCGACAACCCGAGTTCACGCAGATCGACATCGAGGCATCGTTTGTGGAACCGGTCGATGTGTACGGCTTTCTCGAAACGCTTCACGTGGCGCTGTGGAGCGAGGCGGGCCACTCGGTGACCCAGCCATTTGAGCGCCTGCGTTATCGCGACGCGATGGAACACTACGGTAGTGACAAACCCGATCTCCGCTACGAGCTCACCCTCGCGGATCTCGGCGAAATGTTTCGTGGGAAGGGGTTTCGGGCGTTCGACAGCGCGCTTGGCGACGGCGGGCGCGTGCGCGGCATCCGGGTCCCGGGAGGTGCCGCGCTCTCGCGCAAGGATATCGATGCCTTGACCGCGGTGGCGAAGCAAGCAGGTGCGGGCGGGCTCGCCACGCTCAAGCGGCAGGGTGACGCGCTCTCGGGGCCGCTCGCGAAGCTCGAGGGGATCACGGCGAACACGGCGGCGCTCCGCGACGGTGACCTGCTGATCGCCGCGGCGGGGCCCGATGCGGTGACGTCACCGGCACTCGGCCGTGTGCGCACCCATCTCATACAGCGCCTAGCGCTCTCGCCGTCGCGGGCCCACGCGTTCGCCTGGGTCGAGGACTTCCCCCTGTTCGAGCACGATCCGAACACGAAGCGATGGGTGTTTGCCCACCACCCTTTCACGTCTCCGCACCCCGACGACGTGGAGCGTTTGCTGGCCGGACAGGTCGAGGACGTTCGCGCGCTGCACTACGACCTCGTCTACAACGGCGTCGAGCTGGGAAGCGGCTCCATTCGTATCACGGATTTGCGTCTGCAAGTGCACGTGCTCGGTCTCCTGGGCTTGACCGCGCAACAGTCACAGGAGCGTTTTGGCTTTCTACTACGTGCGCTCGCAGCGGGCGCACCACCACACGGCGGATTTGCAGTAGGGTTTGATCGTGTGACGATGCTTCTCGCCGGGGCGAGCAGCTTGCGCGACGTGATTGCGTTTCCCAAGACGACGGCCGCGCGAGCGCTGTTCGAAGCCGCGCCGGCCGTCATCGACCCTGCGGAGCTCAAAGAGCTCGCGCTGAGGGTCGAGCCGTGATGTCTAAGAGCGGTGAAGTCACCCATCGCCTGTCGGCAGAAGGCGCCGACCCCCTGGCGTTCGCCGGGGTCAACGACGCCAATCTGTTGGAGTTGGAGCGCGTCACCGGGGTCCGAGCGTCGATGCGGGGCGACCAGGTTACGCTGGCTGGCGAATTGGAAGCGGTGGAACGGGCGACGCGCGTGACGTCGGCCATGATTGACCTCGCACGGATCGGTGAGACTGTCACCACGGACGATGTGCGCAGTCTCAACGACGGTGACGGCAATGGCACGTCCGCCGTCGACGATCCCGAGCTCAAGATCGTTCTTCCCGGGCTGCGACGCGTGATTCAGCCGCGGACGCAGGGTCAGCGCGATTACGTCCGCGCGTTACGCGATCAGGAGATCGTGATTGGAATCGGGCCCGCCGGGACGGGGAAGACGTATCTCGCTGTCGCGATCGGGGCGGAAGCGTTGGCACGGAAGCGGGTGCGGCGCCTGGTGCTCGCCCGGCCGGCAGTGGAGGCCGGGGAGCGGCTCGGCTTTCTGCCGGGGGATTTTCAGGCCAAGGTGGACCCGTACCTGCGCCCCCTGTACGATGCCCTCGAAGACATGATGCCGTTTGACCGGATTCAGAAGGCGCTCGAAACGAGAACCATCGAAATCGCGCCTCTCGCCTACATGCGCGGACGCACGCTCGCCGATGCATTTGTCATCTTGGACGAGGCCCAGAACGTCACGGGAGGGCAGATGAAGATGTTCCTCACGCGGCTCGGTCTCAATTCGCGCGCCGTGATCGTGGGGGACAAGACGCAGATCGACTTGAGCCACCGCGAGGAATCAGGCCTGATACAAGTCGAACGGATTCTTCCGGGAATCGATGGCGTCGGGTTCTGCTATCTCGACGAGCGTGACGTCGTGCGACACCGCATTGTGCGGGATATCGTGCGGGCGTACGCGGACGATCAGGGCGCATGAGTCCCGACCGGCGATCGCTCCTCTACCTCGAATTGCCGCGCAGCCGGCTGCCCCGCGCCATCGGGTTCCACGCGGCGCGCTGGGGTCTTCTCCTTGGGCTCGCGGTGCTGACCTATCTGCTGTTCCCAGTTGCCGGCGGGTTCGAGGTGGCGATTCCGGAGGTGGGCGAGGTCTCGCGCGTCGAGATCCTCGCACCCTTCGAGTTTGCCGTTCAGAAGACCGCCTCGGAGATCGAGCGCGAGGCGAGCGCTCTGGCCACGACGGTCCCCCCCGTGTACGAGTACCGCCCAGAGGTCCGCGACTCGGTGCTGGCTCGGACAGACCGACTCTTTGCCACATTGGACAGTGCCCGCACGTCCGAGACCCTCAATGCTGCGGCGTTGCGGTTTGGCATACGACTCAACCCCGAAGAGGGGCAATACTTGCTTGGCAATGGGCGTCTCGGGCGCTACCGGAGCGCCGTGCGAACAGTTCTGCGGAGGGAGTTGGGTCGAGGCGTGGCCGGACCGGGTACGGTCGAGACTGAGCAGCACGTGAGCCTGCTTCTGCGACGGGGTGACAGCGAGCGGGTGGTGCCGCGCGACTCGGCGATCACCTATCAGCGGTTTCTCGATAGCCGCGCGGCGAGCCATCCAGATCCGAATTCTGCGCTCGGCAACGCGGTGTTCGTGAAGTTCCTGGCCGGATTATTCCAACCGACGCTCTTGCCCAATCGGGCGCAGACGGAAGAGCTTCGGCGCGATCTCCGCGCGAGCGTGGACTCCGTGAAGGATCGGGTGCGCGCGAACGAGCGAATCGTCGATGCGAATGAAGTCGTGACGCCGGAGGTTCGGGACCGGCTCTTGGCGCTGCGGGCGGAACAGCTACGCCGCGGCGGTGGTGAGAAGAGCAACGTCGCGACGATCTCCGGGCAGATGCTCAGTAACGCGCTGATCCTCGCCGCGTTCTGGCTCCTGCTGATGCTGTACCGGTCGTACACCTATGCGAACTTCCGTCACATGGCGGTGCTAGCCATCCTGGTGGGGTTGGTCGTCGTGGGTGCCGCGCTCAACAGGCAAGTGCTCTCCGAAGCGCCCGAGTTGATTCCCATCCCGTTCGCCGCGATGCTGATCACCGTGTTGTTCAGCGGTCGCGTTGCAATCGTGGCCGCCTTGGTCTTGGCCATTTTGATCGGCACCCAGGCGGCCTACGGCGGCGCGGACGCCCTGTTCGTGGCTGTCGTGGGCGGTGTCGCCGCCGCGTTGAGTGTGCGGGTCATCCGGCGTCGAACCCAGCTCCTCAGCTCAGTGGCAATCGTCACGGGGGCGTTCGTGCTCGCCAGCTCCGTGGTGGGTCTTCGCGGCGGCGTCGCGCTGCAGGAGGTGGGTCTCGGCGGGTTGGCCGGTGGACTGAACGCGCTCGTCTCGGCAGCCCTCGTGCTGATCGCCCTTCCCATCTTCGAATCGATGGCCCGCGTCACTACGGATCTCACGCTGCTCGAACTCTCGGATCCGAGCCGGCCGCTGCTTCGTCGTCTTGCGACGGAAACCCCAGGCACCTACGCGCACAGTATCGCCATGGCCAATCTGTGCGAGGCGGCCTGCAACGCCATCGGTGCCGACGGGCTGCTCGCGCGTGTCGGGTCGTACTACCATGACGTGGGGAAGCTGAAGAAGCCCCAGTTCTTCGTGGAGAATCAACTACCCGGTAGCAATCCGCACGACAAACTGAAACCCGATGTCTCGGCAGCCATCATTCGGAATCATGTCCGTGAGGGCTTGGCGTTGGCCGATGAGCACAAACTGCCGGATGCGATCAAGGCGTTCATTCCCGAGCATCACGGTACGATGGAGATCACGTACTTCTTAGACCGCGCCCGGTCCCGCACCTCGGGGCCAAACGTCAACCCGGAGGAGTATCGGTACCCGGGTCCCCGGCCGCAATCAGTCGAAACCGCGGTGACGATGCTGGCGGACGGTGTCGAGGCCGCCGTGCGCGTGCTCGACGATCCGACGCCGCAGAAGGTGAGCGACGCCATCGATCATATCGTTGCTCAGCGGGTCGCCGCGAAGCAGCTAGACGAAGCGCCGGTCACGATGGCGCAGCTGAACCGGATCAAGGAGGAGTTCGCTCGCGTGCTCGGGGGCGTGTACCACAATCGAATCGAGTACCCGAGTTCCGTCGGTGGCATCTCGTCAGATTGGCAGCGCGCGTCCACTGCGTGAGGTGGTCGTGGCGGACCCAAGCGAGCTCGGGCCCCTCCCGGCAACGACGGTCGAGCGTACGGTCACGAGCGTGCTCGACGGCGAAGACGCCGGGCCCGCCCTCGTGAGCGTCACCTTTCTCACCGGTCCAAAGATGCGCGGGCTCAATCGGCGCAGCTTGGGACGGGACCGGGCCACGGACGTCATTGCGTTCGAACTGCCACACGACGGGCGTATCGTCGGGGACATCTACATCTGTCCGGCCGTGGCGCGGCGGCGGCGGACAGCTGGCGTGCCCGAGCACGAGGAGATCATCCGGCTGGTGGTTCACGGCACGTTGCACGTGCTCGGGTATCGCCATCCCGATGGGGAAGGGCGACAGCGATCCGCCATGTGGCGTCGACAAGAGCGATACGTCCGGCAGCTCACCGGCGAAGCCTCGTGAACGGAGCAGCGATCTCCTTCGCCGCCTTCGGCGCGGCGCTCATGGCTGCGGCGTGGGCGGGCTTGCTCGTGCTTGCGCAAGAGGCACCCACGCTCGCCCAAGCGCGCCGGGAACGATCGGCAGAGCTGCCCACCGTGTTTCAGGCCCTACAAGTCAGTCGACTCGCGCTCCTCATTCTCGCCAGCGTGCTGGCGGCCGCGGCGGTCGCATGGTGGCGGCGCCCTCTGGTGGAAGCGTTGGGTACCGTGCTGTTGGCCACCGGGTTTCTCTACATGGTCGCCGAGGGAATCCCCCGCGCGCTCGCCGTGTTGATCCCTCGCCTAGCCGCGGCTGTTGCCCCCGTGGCGCGGCGTACCCTCTCGCCGTTTGTTCCGTTGCTCAGACTCGTGACGGGCATCGAGCGACGGATTGCCGGACTCTTCCCCGCCGACCGCCGGCGCCACGAGACGTTTGGTCAGGGTCAACGGGACATGCTGCTGGGGTTGCTGTCCCTGCGCGACACGACGGTCGCCGAAGTGATGACACCCCGCTTAGACGTCGTGGCCCTCGAGGCGCGCGCGTCCGTGCGCGAGGTGATCGAGCTCCTGCGTCGCAGCGAGCACGCGCGTATCCCGGTGTACTCGGAAGATCTAGACAACATCGCCGGAGTCCTCTATGCGAAGGACTTGACGCCCTCGGCGGCTGGCGTGGCGCACCCACCCGATAACTGGATTGAGCTTGTTCGGCCGGCCCAATTCGTTCCGGAGTCCAAGTCGCTCGCCGCCCAATTGCGCGACTTCCAGCGTGGCCCTTCGCATCTCGCTATCGTGGTCGACGAATTCGGCGGTACGTCCGGCCTCGTCACGCTCGAGGATATCCTGGAAGAGGTGGTTGGGGAGATTTACGACGAATACGATGTCGAGGAGGAGCCGGCGGTCGAACAGGAGGGTGCCGATCGTTTCTGGGTGGACGGACGGGTCAGCCTCGACGACCTCGCGGAGCTGCTCGGCATTCCGTTCGACGAAGAAGAGGTAGCGACAGTGGGCGGGCTCATTTATAGCGAACTGGGACGCGTTCCGCGCCCCGGTGAAGAGCTGAGGATTGGCGAGTTCCGCGTCGTCGTCGAGCGGGTACTTCGGCGCCGGGTCCGACGCGTCTACTTCGAGCGCCTTCACGATGCCTCGGTCATCGAAGCCGAACCGAGCGACGCATGATGATTGCCTGGCTGTTGTTCAGTGTGGGCTCGCTCCTGGCCGCAACCGGAATGACGCTCGTAGTCGGCGCGGTGGCCGTAAGTCGCGTCGAGCTGTATCGCTGGATCTCCCACGGACTCGTGACCGGGCCAGGGGGTGCCGTGCTCTCCGTCCCCACGCGGATCAACGGCGTCGCCAATGGAATCGCTGGGGTGGGCATCATCCTCGCGGCCTTCGGTGTCATGGCGCTGGTGGGGCCTCTCCCCTTGTGGCTGGGTGCGGCAACCGTGTTCTTGATCGCCATCCCGTTCCTGCTCGTCGTGGTCTACGCGATTCCGCGCGCGCTAGGGCGGCGCTGGGCGGAACCGATCGTGAAGGGTGCCCTCCCGTGGCTCCATCGGCTGGCCACGCTACTCACGCCGCTCGTGCCAAGTGGCGGGGACGCGGAGCCCGAGGCCGCGCTGGCCAGATTCCTCGAGGCGGATGAAGACGCGGTGGAAACCGGCGAGCTGGTAGCGGTGCTCCTCGGCGTCCTCAACTTCACGGAACGTCCGCTGCGCGAAATCATGACTCCTCGTACCAACATCGTCGCGGTGCGCGAAGGCGCGCCGCTCGAGGAAGTCGGGCAGATCTTCGCGGAATCGGGGTACTCCCGCGTGCCGGTCTACCGTGAGTCCCTCGACAACATCATCGGGATGATCTACGCACTCGACCTTCTCAAGGTTGCCCCGGGGGCGGAGCTCCCGCTGCGTCCCGTCACAGTGGCGCCTGCAAGCAAGCACTGCGCGGACCTCCTGTTCGAAATGCAGCGAGATCGTCGGCACTTCGCGGTGGTATTGGACGAGTTCGGGGGTACGGCCGGCATCGCCACGTTTCAAGATCTCCTCGAGGAGCTCGTGGGTGAGATTTTTCCGGAGCCCAACGGCCGCGGGCCGGAATCGGGCGGCGCGCTCGAGGTCGTGGAAGCTACTGGGGCCACGCCGTGCGAGGAGATCGCCGCCCGCTTCCAAGTGTCATTCCCTTCAAAAGCAGAGACTGTGGGTGGCCTCTTGGCGCGCAGCGCGGGACGGATACCGCTCGCCGGCGAGCGGTTCGTGGTGGGTGCCCTGGAGTTCGATGTGTTGGCAGCCACCCCTACGCGGGTCGACCGCGTCGTCGTACGACGAAGTCCGGTGCCGATCCTTCACCTCGGGCCATCGCCATGAGTCCAATCGCGCGTCGTTTCCGACGTTACTTCCTCGTGGGACTCGTGGTCATCGCGCCCGTGGGTCTCACCATCTTCGTTCTCCGCTGGGTGTTCGAGACATTGGACTCGATCCTCGGCGACCCGTTGCGAGACACGTTGGGGCTCCGTGTCCCAGGGCTCGGGTTCCTGTTGCTCATCGTGTTCGTGCTGTTGGTCGGATGGATCGTGCACCGGGCAGCCGGTCGCCAGCTGCTGCACTGGTGGAATGAGGCGTTGGTGCGGTTTCCGCTGACCGGCCGCATCTACAACGCGGTGAGTCAGATCGTCCAGTCGATGGTGGGGGAGCGCCGGAAGCTGTTCCGCCGAACCGTCCTGATTCCCTATCCGACCGATGGTCTCTGGGCGATTGCCTTCGTCACCAATGAAGAGGCAGTCGTCATGTCGCAAATCGTGGGCGAGCCGTGCGTCAACGTCTTCGTTCCATCGACGCCTAACCCCACCACGGGCTTCATGCTGGTCGTTCCGCGGACCCGATTGATCGAAACGCAGGTCACGGTGGAGGACGCGATGAAGCTCATTCTCTCGGGTGGCTCGGTCAGCCCCAGTGATGTCACAGCACTCTCGCGCCGCCGCGGACTCGACCTCGATTCGTTGCTCCGAGACAGTTAGTGGATCAACACGAGACGCTGCAAGACGAGCTCCGGTCGCTTGCTGAGGCCGGTGACATCGGTGGGTTCCTCGCCAAAGCACGCGATCTGCACGCCTCGGACCTCTCAGACGTTTTGGCCGCACTGAAGCCGGAGCTTCAGCTCCTCCTGGTACGTGCCCTTCCCGCGGAGCTGGTATCCGATGCGCTCGCCGAGATGGAAGTGGAAGAGCACCCAGAGGAGGTGCTCGCCGCACTCCGACCCGAGCAGGCGGCCCACATCGTCGAGGAATTGGAGGATGATGACGCAGCCGACCTGATCGCGGAGCTCCCGGCCGAGAAGGTCGTTCCGATCCTCAGCCACGTCGCTGATCGCGTCGAGATCGAGCGACTCCTCGTGTATGACGAGGACACGGCTGGTGGGCGCATGACCGCGAGCGTCATGACTGTGAAGGAGACCGCGACCGCCGCTGAGGCCATCGATGAGATCCGACGACAGGCGGAGGAGGTGGGCGAGTTTTATCAGGTGTATTGCGTCGACCACCAGTTTCGACTCGTGGGGATCCTGCCACTGCAGCGGCTCGTCGTCGTGTCGCCGACGCAGCGTGTCGGATCGATCATGGAGGAGCCGGTGGTCCAAGCTACGCCGGAGTTGGATCAGGAAGAAGTGGCGCGACTCATGGCGCGATACAACGTGCCAGCGCTCCCGGTGGTCAATGCAGAGGGAAAGCTGCTTGGCCGAGTCACGTTCGACGACGTCATGGATGTGGTGGAAGCGGAAACGACCGAGGATCTGCTCAAGTTTGCTGGTGTTCCAGGGGACGAGCAGTTAGGAGGCGATTGGCGACAGGCGGTCCGGAGCCGCCTCCCGTGGCTCTCGCTCAACATGCTGACGGCGTTCGTCGGTGGCGGCGTGGTCTACGTCTTCCAGCATACCATTGAGCGGGTCATCGCGCTCGCCGTGCTGATGCCGGTCATTGCGGGTCTCAGCGGGAACGCGGCTACCCAGGCGCTGGCCGTGACCGTGCGGCGCATCGCCGTGGGCGGCATGACCCGCGGGACGGGTGCGCGCGTGTTGGGGAAGGAGCTGGTGGTGGGGCTCATCAACGGACTCGCCGTGGGTGCCGTTGTGGCGGCGGTCACAACCATCGTCGGGTTGGGATGGCAACTTGGCTTGGTCGTGCTCATGGCCATGTGGGGCAACCTCGTCCTCGCCACGGCACTGGGAGCCGTCGTTCCGCTGATTCTCGAAAGGCTCGGAGCTGACCCCGCGGTCGCGAGCTCGGTGTTCGTCACGGCGATGACCGACGTGTGTGGGTTCTTGCTGCTGCTGGGACTGGCCGCACTGCTGTTGCTCCCGGGGGGGGTCACGTGATTGGGTTGCGGGGATCGCGGAAATGACACGAACTTCCGAAATGTCCGAGCTGGCCCTGATCGAGGGGATTCGTGAGCGCCGAGTCCCGGCCTTGGCGCGCGCGATTTCGCTCGTGGAGAACGGTCGCGAGGGGTACGAGCGTCTTCTGTCGGAGATTCACCCCGCCGTGGGCAAGGCGAGGCGGATCGGGGTAACCGGGCCGCCGGGCGCCGGGAAATCGACGTTGGTGGAGCGTTTGGTCCACGGGTACCGCGAGCGCGGTGTCACCGTTGGGGTGGTGGCGGTCGACCCGACCAGTCCCTTCAGCGGTGGTGCCTTGCTCGGCGACCGGATCCGCATGGAGTCGGTCACGCTCGACCCGGGCGTCTACATTCGATCGATGGCCACGCGCGGTGGTGTGGGTGGCCTGGCCACCACAACCCGGGAAGTCTGCGATGTGCTCGATGCGTTTGGTTTCGACCGGATTCTCATTGAGACGGTTGGCGTCGGCCAGTCGGAGCTGGCCATCGCGGCGAGCGCCGACACTGCCCTGCTCGTGCTCGTTCCAGAGTCCGGCGACGGGGTCCAGGTCCTCAAGGCCGGGGTGATGGAGATCGCCGACCTCTACGTTGTGAACAAGGCGGATCGGGCCGGTGCGGGTCGCGTAGCGCAAGAGGTGGAGGTGATGTTGGGTCTCCGTCAGGGCATCGCGTATAAGGCAACGTCGGGTCATCACGGGGATGGCGACGTACGCGTCGCGATGGCAACGCCACCGGCCGAGTGGGTTCCTCCTGTGCTGCAGACCGTCGCGACGAAGGACGAGGGAATCGCCGAGCTGATAGACGCACTCGATCGACATCAGGCACATCTGGAACAGTCCGGGGCTCTCGCCGCCCGGCGGCGGGCGCGCCTGGAGCAGCATACGCGCGAGGTGATCGAGCGAGCTGTAAGCCGTTGGTTGTGGGAGATACGGGGGGGAGAGGCCGTGTTGGCGGCGGGCTTTGACAGGGTGGCGAGTGGTGAGATCAGTCCATACAAACTCGCGCACGACCTCATTGCGCGGTTGGATCAGGAGACGACGCATGGCGACTAAGGACTCCTACGATCGTTGGAAGAAGCGATACGAGGAAGCGGAGAAGCGCGACATCGCGTTTGTCACCCAGAGCTCCGCGGCAGTCAAACCGGTCTACACGTCCCAAGACCTGCAGGACTTCGATGAGGAGACGAGCCTAGGCTATCCCGGGGAGTTCCCGTACACTCGCGGGGTCCACCCCACCATGTACCGCGGCAGGTTGTGGACGATGCGGCAGTTTGCCGGGTTCGGGACCGCCGAAGATACCAACAAGCGGTACAAGTACCTCCTCGAGCACGGTCAAACGGGGTTGTCCGTTGCCTTCGACTTTCCGACGCTCATGGGGTACGACTCCGACCACGCGCGCGCCGAAGGGGAAGTGGGGAAGTGCGGGGTGGCCATCTCATCGTTGGCGGATATGGAGACGTTGTTTGACGGCATCCCGCTGAACGCGGTCTCGACCTCCATGACGATCAACGGACCCGCGGCGATGCTGTTCTGCTTTTACGTCGCGGCGGCGGAGCGGCAGGGCGTAGATATCGGGCAGCTGCGTGGCACGGTGCAGAACGACATCCTCAAGGAATACATGGCGCAACACGCCTGGGTGTATCCCGTGGAGCCCGCGCTCAAGATCATCGTCGACATGTTCGAGTGGGCGTCGACCAACACGCCCAAGTGGAACACCATTTCGATCAGCGGCTACCACATTCGGGAGGCGGGTGCGACGGCGGTGCAGGAGCTCGCGTTCACCCTGGCAAACGGTTTCGAGTATGTCGAGCGAGGCATGGCCCGCGGGCTGAACGTCGACGATTTCGCACCGCGGCTCTCCTTCTTCTGGGACGTCCACAACGATTTCTTCGAAGAGATTGCCAAGATGCGTGCGGCCCGGCGCATCTGGGCGCGTCATATGCGAGACAAGTACGGCGCACAGAGCCCGCGGTCGTGGACAATGCGTTTTCACTGTCAGACGGCCGGCGTCTCGCTCACGGCGCAACAGCCGATGAATAACGTCGTCAGAGTCGCATATCAGGCGATGGCGGCCGCGTTGGGCGGTGCCCAGTCACTGCACACGAACTCGCTCGACGAAACGTACGCTCTCCCGACCGAAGAAAGTGTCAAGCTGGCGTTACGTACTCAACAAATCCTCGCGTACGAGACCGGCGTCGCCAACGTCATCGACCCGCTCGGTGGCTCCTACTTCGTAGAGGCCATGACGGACCGCATGGAGCGTGAGGCAGAGGCGATCTTCTCGGAAGTCTCTGCCATTGGTGGCGTGGTGCGCGGCATCGAGACTGGGTGGTTCCAGCGTCAAATTCATCAGAGTTCCGTACGCTTCCAGCGCGAGCTGGAGGAAGAGCGGCGCGTGGTGGTCGGTGTCAACGAGTTCGTGGAAGAGGACGATGACGCGCTCGAGGTGTTGCGTGTGAGTGACGAGCCGGCCGAGGTCCAACGCCGCCGTTTGACACAGCTGCGCGCGCGGCGTGACGCCCGAGAGGTCGAACAGGGTCTTCGGGCGCTGCGGACGGCGGCGGAACGGGATGAAAACGTCATTCCTGCGATGCTCGACTGTGCACGCACGTATTGTACGCTATTCGAAATCCGGCATGCCTTGGAGGAGGTTTATGGTGCCTACCGCGAGCCGGTCTTCTTCTAGTGTCTTCGTCGCGGACGGGGAGGTAAATCTGCGAATGGACGGGATGGACGCCGCGACCACGTCTGTAGGGCCTGTTGTTGAGTGGCTGACCCGACTCGGAGCAGAGCACGCGCAGTGGTTCGTATCGTGCTATCTCAAGCTCGAGCCGCGCGACCGGAGCCGTGGCAAATACTTGATCAAGCTGAAGAACCGCGTCCGGGAACGGCTCGAGTGGCTCGACGAGCGCGGAGTGGACCGAGCGGTTCGGGAGACGGTCGAGCGGGACCTCCGCCGAGTCCGCGAGTACCTGGAGCATCCGGGGAACCTGCCGCCCGGACGGGGCATTGCGGTGTTCGCTGCGGAGCCGTTGGAGCTGTTCGCGGCCCTACCGCTTCCTCGGGTCTTGCGTTCGCGGCTCGCGGTAGATCGGACACCGCTCGTCCGCGAGCTCGCAGCGCTCGACGACGAGTTCGGCATGGTTCTCTGCACGGTGTACGATCGCACCAGCGCGAGGTTCTTCAAGGTGTCCGCCTTTGGTGCTGAGGAGCTGACGGGGCTGCCCGCAGGTGACACGACGCGCGCCGGGCGGTTCCACGGAGGTCGCACGGCACACTCCGCCGGCGCCGGGTTGGCGGGCGCGGGGGAACACAACTTCAATCAGCGAATCCAAGAGGAGAAGCATCGTCACTACGCACAGATCGCACAACGATTGTTCGATTTGGCGCGCGGAAACTCTGTTCGCGGCATTGTCCTCGCCGGGACCGGGGCGGACGCGGATGCCGTCCGTCCGCACCTGCACCCGTACCTCGCCCGCCAGGTTTTGGGAGCGACGCGCCTCAATCCCAAGAGCGCCTCCCCCGCAGAGGTGATGGAGTCTGTCCTGGCCGTGCGTCGCACCATGGAGCGAGAATGGGAGGCGAAGTATATCGAGGAGCTGCGGGAAGCGCGCGGTCGGGGGTGGGCCGTGAGCGGGGTGGAAGCGAGCCTGCGCGCCCTGTCGCACGGACAGGTGCGTACGCTGCTCGTCGATCCCACTGCCGAGCGTTCCGGGTTCCGCTGTTCGACGTCTGGACGGCTCACGAGCGTGCGGGACGCGTGCGATGGCGAGGGTGCGCCCGACGCGGTCCCCGATGTGATCGACGACGCCATCGAAGACACTCTGCGATTGGGGGGGCACGTCGAGGTGGTCGAAGACGAAACGGGCCGATCGGACGTAGACGGGCTCGCGGCACTGCTGCGATTCAGAGCGCGCTAGCCCCCATGGATGGCAGCCGCTTGTTCGCCACTCCGCCCCACGGTACGTTGCGCGCACAATGAATCCAGCGGTGAAACGGAAGGCCAGCCAATCGGCCGTGCGACCGATCCGCGTTCTCGTGGGCAAACCCGGGCTCGACGGCCATGATCGCGGCGCCAAAGTCGTCGCGGCCGCACTGCGGGACGCGGGGATGGAGGTCATCTACACGGGACTGCATCAGACCCCGGAAATGATCGCCACGGCCGCGGTTCAGGAGGATGTCGACGTCGTGGGCCTGTCGATTCTCTCGGGTGCGCACATGACCCTCTTTCCACGAGTGCGTGACCTCCTGACAGATGCCGGGCGCGGTGACGTGTTGCTCATCGGCGGCGGCATCATCCCACAGGACGATATCGACCGGCTCGGGGAGCAGGGCGTCGCGAAGATCTTCACCCCAGGCACACCCACCACCGAGATCATCGAATACATCCGAACGTGGGCCGCGGGTCGCGTCGAGTGAGTGGCGGAACGGCCACCGGCTCTCGCAACCGCCTGCGAGAGTTGACCGAGGAATATCGTGAGCTGGCGGCTCGCTTGGAGCTGGGTGGTGGCGAGGCCAAAATCCAGCGCCAGCACGAGCAGGGAAAGCTCACCGCCCGTGAGCGGGTCCGGCGCCTCCTCGACCGGGATACCCCCTGGCTCGAGGTCGGCTTGCTCGTCGCGCACGATCAGTACGAGGGCCAGGCACCGGGCGCGGGAGTCATCACGGGGGTGGGCATCATCGCGGAGCATCACTGCGTGGTCGTGGCCAACGATGCGACTGTCAAAGCCGGGTCGTGGTGGCCCGAAACGATCAAGAAGATCCTCCGGGCGCAAGAGATCGCGATGCGTCAGCGGATCCCGATTGTCTATCTGGTGGATTCCGCCGGTGTGAACCTCCCATATCAGGGAGGGGTCTTCCCAGGACAGTATGGGGCGGCGCGCATCTTCTACTACAACTCCATCATGCGCCACTACCTCCACGTGCCGCAGGTCAGTGCCGTCATGGGTCCCTGTGTCGCTGGAGGGGCGTATTTGCCTGCGCTGTCTGACGTGATTTTCATGGTGGAGGGAACTTCCTTCATGGGATTGGGGGGGCCCAACCTGGTGCAGGGTGCGACCGGACAACGGGTGGACGCGGAAACGCTTGGTGGCGCACTCACACACACCACGACGAGCCGCGTCGCGCATTATCGTGCCGCCGACGATGAGGCGTGCCTCACCCTGATTCGAGACTACGTCGCCCGCCTCCCAGCCGGTCGGGTCCCGAATGTCAGGGCAGGGCGCAGCGCAAGCACGCAACCTGTACGGTTGCCTGCGGAGTTGTACGATCTCCTGCCGCCGGACCACCGAATGGCGTACGACATGCAAGACGTCCTGGCGTGTATCATCGATGGTGGAAAGCTCGACGAGTTTCAGCCTGATGTGGCGCGTGAAATGCTGTGCGGCCATGCGTTGATCGAGGGACATTCCGTAGCGATCATCGCGAACCAACGGGGGTTGATCAAAGGCGCCGTGGGAACCCGACCGCGAATCGGCGGCATCGTGTACACGGAAAGTGCTGAGAAGGTCGCGTACTTCATCGACACGGCCAACCGCGAGGGGATTCCCCTGCTGTTCATTCAGGACGTCAGCGGGTTCATGGTTGGTCCGGAAGCGGAACACTCGGGCATCATCAGGGCGGGGGCACAGTTCGTCGAGGCGATGGCCACCGCCGTCGTCCCGAAGCTAGTGCTGACGGTCAATCACGCATCGGGCGCCGGCTATTACGCCATGGCGGGACAGGGATTCGATCCCGACTTCATTCTCTCGTGGCCCACAGGGAGGATGGGGGTGATGGAAGGTGACTCGGCGGTGCGCGCCGTGTTCGGTGATCGGGCGGAGGACGAGGCGACGGCGGAAGCTGTCGAAAAAATGCGAGAGGATTACGAGCACCAGCTCGACGCCAAGTTCGCGGGCGCCCGCGGATTCGTCGATGCCATCGTGCCACCAGAGGACACACGGGTGTTGCTCACGTTTGCGCTCGAAGTCGTGCAACACTACCGCGGTCCCCATATCGGCCCATTCGTGCTTCCCACCCGTGAGGTGCCCTCCACATGATCGGAACCCGCGCTTGGCTGCTCGTGACGTTTGTGTCTGTGTCTGCGGCATGCGCCAGCGGTCCCGCGCCCACTCCCACGCCGGAGCCGAGCCGCGCGGACGCAACGCTTGCCGACGCCCCGCCCGAGGAGCCTCGCGCCATCACGCCACCACCTCCGCGCGAACCGGTGCTGCCTCCACAGCTGGCCATGCTGGCCGGTCTGATGCCGCTACGGAGCAGCGGGGCAGACACGTTTCGAGTGGCACGACCGAATTACGACGGCCGTGGAGTCGTCATTGCCATTCTGGATAGCGGCATCGATGCGGGCGTCCTCGGCCTTGGCGAGACCACCACCGGTGACCGCAAGATCCTCGACCTGCGCGATTTCTCGGGAGAGGGACGTGTTCCCTTGACACTGGTGCGACCCGCTTCCGATGGCACCATCACGATCGGACGCCACCGCCTCCAAGGCTTCGGACGCGTTGCCCGTGTTGCGACCCCACCCTTTTACGGCGGCGTCTTCCGAGAGATCACGCTCGGTACCGCGCCTGAGGGGGACATCAACGGCAACGGGCGCGTGACCGATGAGCTTCCGCTCCTCGTGGCCAGGTCGACCGCGGGCTGGGTGCTCTTCGCCGATACAGATGGTGACGGCTCGCTCGCCGGAGAGCCGCATGTCCGCGACTTCGCAGTGGCAGGCGAAGTGCTCACGTTCCGCAGTGATCCCAGAATGAAGGGCCCCATCACCGTCGCGGCGAACCTCGTTGAGTACGGGGGACAGCCGCTCCTCGACCTGTTTCTCGACAACTCCAGCCACGGTACGCATGTCGCGGGTATCGCCGCGGGCCACAATCTCTTCGGGGTGCAGGGGTTCGATGGTGTTGCCCCCGGGGCGTGGCTGCTGGGTCTCAAGATTTCCAATAACACGAGAGGCGGTATTTCGATGACGGGCAGCATGCTCCGCGCGCTGAACTACGCGGCGGTGTTTGCTGAACAGCGAGGACTGCCGCTCGTAATCAACCTCAGCTTTGGCGTTGGCAATGAGCAAGAGGGAGCTGCAGCGATTGACTCGGTGATCGACGAGTTCGCCCTGAAGCATCCGGATGTCCTCGTCGTTATCAGCGCCGGAAACGACGGTCCCGGGCTGTCGACGGTAGGGTTTCCCGGCTCGGCGGAGCGCGCGCTATCGGTCTGTGCGCTCTTCCCCGGGGTGTTCGCGCGGCCGCCACAGAGCGGTGTCGCCCCCGCGCCCGATATCCTCGGGTGGTGGAGCGGTCGAGGAGGAGAGGTGGCCAAGCCCGACGTGTGTGCGCCCGGGGTCGCTTTTTCCAGCGTCCCACAGTGGCGGGTGGGCGAGGAGGTTTCGGGTGGGACGAGCATGGCGGCGCCCCACGTGAGTGGAGTCGGAGCGCTCCTGTTGTCCGCGATGAAGCAGCAGGGACGCACGATCCGAGCGGTGGATCTCAAGCGCGCCATGATGGCAACGGCCAAGCCGATCTCGGGTGCTACGGTCCTCGACGCCGGCGCAGGCGTAGTAGACGTCCTGCGCGCCTATCGCTGGCTCCTCGCGGCGCATCAGACGGGCATCTACGAGGTTCGTGCTTTGGGTGAGGATACCGACGAGCGACCCGCAGCATTTCGCCGAACGGGTCTTCGGTCGAGCGCGGACACGCTGCAGCGCTTCGTGATCCGCTCCGTCGGAGGGCAACCCGCTGCCCGCCTTCTCCTCGAGCCTGACGCGCCATGGCTCCGGGTGCCTTCGAGTATCGATCTCGAAGGACGGCCGGAGACCGTCACGGTTCGCTACGACGCGTTGCGGCTCCAGGATCCGGGTCTCTATGTCGGAACCGTCTGGGCCTCCCCGGCAACGGATACGATCGCTGGTCCGTCGCTGGCGCTCGTGAATAGCGTCGTGGTTCCTCATGCCATCGAAGAAGGATTCGAAACCTCGGGCAGCTTGGCACCTGGCGAGCTGTCCCGATTCTTTCTGTCCGTTCCGTCCGAGCGAGGGGGCTTCGAGGTCACGCTGGAAATCCGTGGCACCGGGGAAGCCACCCTGTACCTGTACGAGCCATCGGGCCAGCCGTTCCGCGATCAGAGCAGCATCACCGCAGGGGACGAGGGTAGCCATATAGTGACCCTGCGCGTGTCGACCGACGATCTCGTGTCCGGTGTGTACGAGGCGGTGGTGGTTGCTCCCCCTACCGGGGGTGTGCGGTATTCGCTCACGGCGCGCCTGCCGGAGGTCGTCATCGCCACGATCGACTCGGGGCCACGCGTCGTGGTGCAAAATCCCACCGCGTCCTCGCGGGCAATGCGCGTCGAAGCTGACCTCGTTGGCGCCGTGCAAACGAAACGGGTCACAGGCAAGAGATCCGGGCCGGTCGTCGTCCGGTTGGCGCCGCCCAGGTGGGCGAGCCGATTGGTGGTGGATGTGGCTGTTCCGCCGCCACTCTGGCATCAGCTGACGGACTTTGGGGTCACGGTGTTCGATTCGACGGGTCGCAAGGTGAGCGATTCTCCGCTCAACTACGCCTTCGGTCGCCACCGCGTGGAACTCGACTCGTCGAGAGTAGGTGGATGGATCGACCTGGAGTTGCTTCCGGGCTTCGCACACCTCGAGGCTCCCGAAACTTGGGACGCCGAGATTCGCATCATCTTCGAACTCGCCACGCAGAGAGCGCTCCATCAGGACTCCACGATGGCGGAATCCGTGGTGGAGCTGTCCCCCTACGAAGCGCGGGCCGTGGCCATCCCGTCAGAAGCAGCGCCCGTGCCAATCCCCGAGGGCTTTGATCCACTAATCGAGGTCCGTGCGACCCTTTCGAATGGCGGGTCCTCGGTACGCCGGGGCGCCTCGAAGCTGCCCGAACCAGCGCTCGAGACACCCTGACGAGCCCGCTGCCGCACCGCCTGGAGATTGATGACTGACGGTACGTTGGTCCGTATCGCGTCAGGCCAGGGGTTCTGGGGTGACTGGCTCGAGGCACCTTTGCGGCAGGTCGAGGGCGGTCCGATCGATTATCTCATGATGGATTACCTGGCCGAGGTGACCATGTCCATCATGCAGAAGCAGCGACGGCGCGATCCCAATCTCGGCTACGCCAAAGACTTCGTGCCGCTCATGCGGAAGCTGCTTCCCGCCCTGGTCGAGCGCGGTATCCGCGTCACGGCGAACGCAGGGGGGGTCAATCCGCAGGCGTGTGCCGCAGCCGTTGCGGAACAGGCGCGAAACCTTGGATTGCACGGCAAAGTGAAGATCGGCATCGTCGAGGGCGATGACATGCTGGATCGGCTCGATGAGCTGCTCGCCAGCGGGCACGCACTGAACAACCTCGACACCGGTGAGCCCCTCTCCACCGTGCGTGATAAGGTAGAGTCGGCCAACGCCTACCTTGGTGCCTGGCCTGTGGTGGAGGCGCTAGAGCGGGACGCTAACGTGGTCATCACGGGGCGCGTGACGGATACGGGACTCACGTTGGGCCCGATGATCCATGCCTTTGGTTGGCGACGGAACCAGTGGGATCGCCTTGCCGCCGGAACGGTTGCCGGACACATCATCGAATGTGGGGCGCAGTGCACCGGTGGCAACTGTCTCGTGGGATGGCAGTCGCTTCCTGGGATGGAAGATCCGGGGTATCCCATCATCGAAGCGCAGCGAGATGGCACCTTCGTGGTCACGAAGCACGCAAAGACCGGTGGGCGCGTCACAGTGGCGAGCGTCACCGAACAACTCGTCTATGAGATGGGCGATCCTCGTAATTACATCACACCGGACTGTGTGGCGGACTTCACGACCATTCAGCTTGCGCAGGTCGGGAGAGACCGTGTCGGCGTCTCCGGGGTGAAGGGTCGGGAAGCCACCGACTCGCTCAAGGTTTCTCTGTCTTACCACTATGGCTACAAGGCGGTGGGCACGCTCGTCTACGCGTGGCCGGACGCGCTGAAGAAGGCCAAGAAAGCCGACAGAATTCTCCGGGAGCGTTTGAGACGGCTGGGCCTCGAATTCGAGGAGACGCTGACGGAGTTCGTTGGTGCAAACGCAACGCACGGCCGACTCGCGCCAGAGCCGACACCGGAACTGGCGGAGGTCCAGCTGCGGATCGGGGTTCGGGCGAGGGACCGGACACCGGTTGAGCGTTTCACCCGGGAGATCGCCCCGCTGATCCTCAACGGTCCGCCGAGCGTCACCGGATTCGCCAGCGGGCGGCCAAAGGTGGAAGAGATTGTAGCCTACTGGCCGGCGCTCATTCCGAAGACGGAGATCCACCCACGGGTGTCGATCCTGGAGGCCTGAGCCACATGGGTAAGAAGGGAGCAAAACGCGTCGCCACGCGCCTGGTGCGGCTGCTGGATCTCGCGCATGCCCGCAGTGGAGACAAAGGTGACGCGGCCAACGTTGGGTTGATTGCCTTGCGACCAGAGTACTATCCCGTGCTCGCCAAGGAGGTCACGGCGGCCCGCGTTGCCCGGCACTTCCGTGGCGTGATCAAAGGACCAGTGGAGCGTTTCGAGCTTCCAAACCTGCACGCCCTGAACTTCCTGTTACACGGCGCGCTCGGTGGGGGGGGAACGATCTCCCTCAAGACCGATGCGCAAGGAAAGGTCCTTTCAACCGCACTCCTTCGCATGGAAATCAGGGTTCCCGGAGGTCTCCGTGTCCGCTGAGCGGGTCGTGACCGCTATCGCGAACGGGGTGCTCACGCTAACACTCAACCGGCCGGAAAAGCGCAATGCGATGGACCGCCCGATGGTCGACGGGCTCATTACTGGATTGGAAACAGCCGACGTCGATGCGGACGTGCGCGTCGTCGTCATCCGCGGCGCTGGCAAAGACTTTTGCGCAGGAGCCGATCTCCAGGAGTTGCTCGATTCCGTGGGGAACACGCCTCAGGAAAATGCTGCGCACGCCGCGCACCTCGGAGAGGTGTTCGTACGAATGCGGCAACTGCCCAAGCCGGTTGTGGCAGCGGTGCACGGCCGTGCGCTCGCCGGAGGCTGCGGTTTGGCGTCCGCATGCGACCTGATCCACGCGCACGCAGATAGCGTTTTCGGCTATCCAGAGGTGTCGCGGGGCTTTGTGCCTGCAATGGTGATGGCCATGCTGCGTCGGGCTGTTGGAGAACGGGTAGCGTTCGATCTGGTGGCCACGGGACGGCTATTGCAGGCCGCCGAGGCGCTGGCCATCGGCCTGGTGTCGCGGATGTCGACCGCGGAGCGGTTCGAACAGGACGTGGCGAGTCTCATTCAACAACTCGCCGACTCGAGCCCGTCGGCACTCGCGTTTATCAAGCGCCAGCTCTACGAGATCGATGGACGGAGCTTCACGGATGCCATTGCGCTTGGAGCGGAGGTGAACGCGCTCGCACGCGCGACGCCGGACTTCGAGCGCGCGGTCAAGCAATTCTTCGAGAAGTGAGTGGGTTGCGGCCGAGACCATTCTTAGCAGCTGTCTTCACCTTCTGCGTGGCGTGTGGGGGAGGTGACGACACCGCTGATCAACCTGCGGCAGCCGAACGCGGCGCGGGCACCAAGCTCGTGCTGTTGGGGACGGGCACTCCGAACGCGGAGCCCGACCGTTCTGGGACGGCGCTGGCCGTTACGGCTGGCACTCGTGCCTATCTGGTGGATGCGGGCCCGGGCATCGTGCGCCGGGCCAACGCGGCCTACCAGCAGGGGCTGGGGCCGTTTCGGATTCCGGATCTCGACATCGTCTTCCTGACCCACCTTCACAGCGATCACACCGTAGGACTACCGGATCTCATCTTTACGCCGTGGGTACTCGGTCGCGACCGACCGCTCCAGGTTTACGGGCCCAGAGGCACGCGCGAGATGGTGGAGCACCTGCTTCAGGCGTACGCGGCGGACATCCGCGTTCGGACGGACGGTCTCGAACCCACGAATCACCAAGGATACCGCGTGAGGGCGACCGACATCGACTCGGGATTGGTGTTCGAGGACGAGCGTGTGCGGGTCACGGCGTTTCCGGTGCGTCATGCAACGTGGCCGAGTGCGGTTGGATATCGGTTTGAGGCGAGCGATCGATCGATCGTCATTTCAGGAGATGCGGCCCCAAGCGAGACCATCGTCACGCACTGCGATGGGTGCGACGTGCTCGCTCACGAGGTGTACTCGGAGGTCAGCTTTCAGCGGCGTGCACCGGAGTGGCAGCGTTATCACGCCAGCGCCCATACGTCCACCCGTGAGCTAGCAGCCCTCGCGCAACGGGCGCGACCGGGGCTGCTCGTGCTCTACCATCAGCTGTTGTGGGGTACGGGTCCCGAGGAGCTCGTAGAGGAGGTCCGGGCAGAGTGGGATGGTGACGTGGTGTTTGGACGGGATCTCGAGGTGTATTAGGGTTCACCTCCTTCCGCGAAGATTCTCCCCAAGGCGAGTGCGTTTGGTACGCACACGCACCCCAATCACCGCTATCCCTCGAGTGTGATTCGAGAGAACCGGAACGCGCAGCTCACAGCGGCTCGATCGCTGCTTCGAGGGGTTTGGCAGCACCGGGACTTCCGGCATCATCAACGTCGGGCAATCCTCGCTGCGCTGCATTCACGAGACTGTCTTGCCGTCTTGCCGACCGGGGGCGGAAAGTCGCTCTGTTATCAGATTCCGTCCCTCCTCATGCGTGGCGTCACGATCGTCGTCTCGCCGTTGATCTCGCTCATGCAGGACCAAGTGGCTGCTCTCCACGCACGAAACATTGCGGCAGCTTACCTCGCGAGCACGCAACGCCGGCAGATCCAACAACACGTTTGGAGGGCGACGCGCACCGGACAGCTCAAGCTGCTCTACATCTCTCCCGAGCGTCTCCGCTCGGCAACCGACGAGCTCCGCGGCATGCCCATTTCGCTAGTTGCGGTAGATGAGGCCCATTGCATAAGCGAGTGGGGTCATCAGTTTCGACCGCCATATCGTGCGATCGGGCGCACGCTGGAGCTGCTGGGTCGGCCGCCCACGATGGCCTTGACCGCCACAGCGAGCCCTGCTACCCGGACGGACATCGCCCGGGTCCTGCGATTGCGTCGTCCAGTTACGATTGTGCAGTCGTTCGACCGTCCCAACTTGCGGTTTTGGGTTCGCCGTTTTGCGAGCAATTTGGAGCGCATCACGGAGGTTTCCCGCCTGCTCGAGGCCTTGCGGGGCGGCGCGGCCATCATCTACGTGCCGACACGCAACCGGGCTGACGGTGTAGCGGCGCTCCTCCGCCGGTGGGATTTGCCGGTCGTGCCATACCATGCGGGTTTGCCTAGCAGAGCACGCCGTTCTATCCTCGCACGCTTTCGCGATGGTCGCCTCCGCTTCGTCGTCGCGACAAGCGCATTTGGTATGGGCATCGACCGTCCCGATGTGCGCCTCGTGGTCCACCTCGGCATCCCGCTACGGCCCGAGTCGTACTATCAGGAGGCGGGACGCGCCGGGCGTGACGGTCAGCTGGCACAGTGTGCTCTGTTCTGGCTCGAGGGCGACCTGCGGCTCGCCGGACGCCTGGCGCGGCGCGCAATCGCGAGTGGAGGAATGGGGAGTGAGGGGGCGGGTCGGGGGCTCGAGACGATGCGCGCGTACTTGACCGCGGCCCGGTGCCGTCGCCGGCTGCTGTTGAGCTACCTCGGTGAGCAGGGCGTGCGGTGCCATGGGTGTGACTGGTGCAACTCAACGCAGGGGTTGCTGCGCCGCTTGAGGCGTGGCCCGCGCACGGGGAAAACATGATCGAACCGTTGTTCCGGCTTGAACAGCACCAGACCACTATCCGGCGCGAGATTGTGGCCGGCGCCACGACGTTTTTCACTATGTCGTACATCATCTTCGTCCAACCGGTGGTGTTGGGAGCTGCGGGGATGGACGCCGGGGCTGTGATGGTCGCGACCTGTCTCGCGAGCGCTCTCGCCACGTTGCTCATGGGCGTGCTTGCGAACTACCCAATCGCGCTCGCTCCCGGTATGGGCCACAACTTCTTTTTCACGTACACCGTAGTAGGGGGGCTCGGATACGCGTGGCAACAAGCGCTCGGAGCCATCTTTGTATCGGGCTGTTTGTTCATTCTCCTGGCGTTTGTCGGGTTTCGAGAGCGTCTGGTCAACGCGGTCCCCGCAGCCCTGCGCAACGGTATCGCGGCGGGCATCGGGCTCCTCATTGCCTTGGTGGGCTTCGAGTGGGGCGGAATCGTGGTCGATAGTCCCGGCACGCTGGTCCAGCTCGGTGACCTGCGGAGTCCGGCCACGCTGCTGACGGTGCTCGGACTCATCGTCACCGCCGTGCTGCTGGCCTGGCGCGTCCGTGCGGCGATCCTCGCAGGAATCCTGACGACGCTGACCGCGGCACTCGTCACCGGTCTCGTGGAGTTTCAGGGGATCGTGGGCCGTCCGCCCTCACTGACGCCGACGTTGTTCGGTCTGGACGTGCTCGGCGTGTTCCGCATCGAAATGGTTGCTGTCATCTTCGTGTTCTTCTTTCTCGACCTCTTCGATACGGTGGGAACGCTGATCGGCGTGACACAAGAGGCTGGGCTCGTGCGCGACGATGGCACACTGCCTCGGGCGCGGCAAGCACTCCTGTCAGACGCCGTTGGCACGGTCACGGGGTCCCTCATGGGGACGTCTACCGTAACCAGCTACGTCGAAAGTGCTGCCGGGGTCACCGCGGGTGGCCGAACGGGATTGGCCAGCCTGGTCACTGCCGTAATGTTTCTCTTTGCCCTGTTCTTCGCGCCGTTGGTGGGGATGATCGGGCGCGGTGTGCCGCTTGGCGACGGACAGGTGCTGTACCCCATCGTGGCGCCGGCATTGATCGTCGTGGGGAGCTACATGGTCAAGAGTGTGGCGCGGGTAGATTGGAGCGACGTCGCGGAGGCGCTTCCCGCTTTTCTCACGATGATCGTGATGCCCCTGACCTTCAGCATTACTGAAGGCATCGCGTTTGGGTTCATCTCGTATACGCTGCTCAAGGCCGTTCGTGGAAAGATCCAGGAAGTTCCCTCGTTGATCACAGTCTTCGCGGTGCTCTTCGTACTCCGTTACCTGTTTCTGACCTGAACTTGCCCACTAAACCCAGGGGTTCTCGTGGGTTGCGGGCGGAACTGGCGCCAGGCATCATTGTGGCGGGTTTTCCGGGGGGACTGGTTTGACGTCAACGGTTCGGAGCCGCGCCCGAGGAATCACCGAGCGCCTCCGTAAGCATGCCCCGCCACGGCGGGGGAGCCTCTTCCGGCTTCTTTGGCCGATCACGGCGTATTTCCTGACCAATTTCACGGTCGCGGTGTTTTGGGTGCTGTTTCGCGTCTTCAATCGTACGACCGTGACCGGGCTCGAGAACATCGATGATGAGCCGAACACGCTGCTGCTATCGAACCATCAGTCCATGATCGACAGCTTCCTCGTGGGCTTGCTCGCCTATTTCCCGCGATCGCTTTGGAAACCCCATCTCCTCCCCTGGAACCCCGCCGCGGAGGAGAATTTCTATCGGACACCTGCCCTGCGCTGGCTCGCGGACAACTGGAAGTGTATTCCGATCAAGGAGGGCCGCCGGGATTTGCATGCGCTCCATCGTATGCTCCAGGTTCTGCCGGCTGGCGTCATGACGGTCTTTCCGGAGGGGACCCGAACACGGGACGGGTCGGTGGGGAGGGGCCGGCCGGGAGCGGGGCTGGTCATTCTGGGCACGCGACCGAGGGTGATCCCCGTGGCGATCGATGGCATGCAGGACGTGCTGCCCATCGGATCGGTTGTCCCACGCTTCTTCAAGCGGATTCGCGTGGCATACGGGCCACCCGTCGATTACTCCGATCTGTTAGACGGACCGCGGTCGCGCGAGACGGCTCAGGCCATCGTCGACCGTATCGTTGAAGCGATTCGGGCTCAGCTAGCGGCGATCAGGCAGAGGCCCGACCCAACGCAGGAGTCTTCTGGAGATCCGATTCCGGAGTTACCGCAGGAGCCCGACCGTTCATCTTTTTGAGATAGGCGTTGGGGTCGTGGTGTAAGGCGCCCTCTGGCAGGTGCTCCCACAGTGGCCCGAGATCGCTCTTCATGCGATCGACATAGAAGGATGGAATATCGGTCGTGGCTTCCCCGGCAAAAAAGCGCTGCACCGACTTGTCCGTGTCGAGCAGCCGTCGCACCGTCTTGTAGTATTTGATGCGACCGAAGCCTTCCGAAGACACCGCCCGGAGAAGGTTCACCCACGTGGCAAAGCCGCGCTGTGTCCCCCTGGCCCGCCGCACGATGTTCTTCCACGAGAACGAGTACTGGGTCAGGTCGATGACGTGATCGTAGAACGTCTTCCATTCGTAGTTCTTGGGCTTGACGTTCATCGCCTGATTGTTGTTCAGGAAGTGGAATGGGAAGGGCAGTACCCGATCCGCCTTCTGAAATTCGAGATTGAGCGGCGCCGCCTCACCGAAGGCGGAGAGCAGGGAATATCCCGGAAATGCACCGGGCGTCAGATCGATGAAACGTTTGGTCAATTCAAACGGCTCCTCGCCCTCATCCACGTCGAGGCCTAGCACGAAGTTCGTCTGAACGTATGGGATGTACGACATAATCAGGTTGACGTGATCGGACACCTGCCGGACCTTGTCCATCCCAGTCTTGCGCCCGGTTTTGGACTTGCCACCGAGGCTGTACCATGACTCGATCCCTGGGAGCATGACCCTGAAGCCTGCCGCCGCGAGGCGCTTGAGATTCGCTTCTTTGAGAAGGGACAGGCTGCTTTCGGCCGCAAACGTCAGGGTTCCCGGACGGATGGCATCTTCGATGGCCGACATGTAGTCATCGAAGCGCACACCAAAATTGGGATCGTGCCATCCCACCCACGCATTTGGCATCTTGCCAATCAGAAAGCGTAGATCCTCACGGATCTGGTCATAATCCAGCGGCTGATAGTCGACGACGGAATCGATACAGAAGCTGCAGGTATACGGGCACCCGAGACTCCCGATCATGGGAACGCCCTTGATGTTCGTCGGCGACTTGGCGAGCGTCGGCTCAATGAAGCGCCACCGTTCTCGGACCCCCGGCAGGTACTGCGGCTGCTTCTTGGCGGTCAGGTGAAGGCCAACCGGTCGATGGGGGCTACAGTCCTTTAGGATCTCGTCGATGATGGTCTGATCGGTGAAGCCCACGACATAATCGAAGTACTTGGTCGCGTCGTCGGGGTAGCAGCGGGCATGGGGGCCACCGAGGACGGTCACAGCGCCGCGCTTCCGGAATAAATTGCTGACAGCGTAGGCCAGCTGCGCAGCCTGGCTGAAGGCGCCGATAAACAGGACGTCCATGTCCGCGGGAAGCTCTTGCAGGAGGTCTTCTGAGCCGGTGAAGCAGACGAACGTCACATTGTGGCCCGCTTCTTCGCACCAGACGCCGACCGCCTGGGGCATGATACTCGCCAGGTTCGGGTGCATGAGCCGACCGTATAGCGCTTTCGTCGGCGCTTTTGTGACCAGGTCGAGTATTCCGATCCGAAGACGTCGCACGGCAGTTCCTAGGTTAGAGAGAGGTGTGGCAAACCTTCACCCTTCTGACGATCGACGCAAGTCTAGCGAGCACACCGGCGTCGGTGGTCGAACGGTGCAGAACAGTCACGATCCCACAGCATACTATGCACGCTGAACTTGCGCTCTATCGCTGGACGGTGCGCCGGGAGCCTGATCCCTCCATCCCCGGAGCCCCCTTCCGAGCCCTCGAGGCCCTCGTCTCGGAGGCGATCAGCGGCACGGTTCAGGATCCCGTGGTCCGGGAGCACGCGACCAGCTACTCGATCGTCAAATTGGCACCGGCGGAGGCGAGGGCACCAGCAGAGGTGATTCTAACGATCGTGGCACCGCCTGCCGCCGAAGCGCCACTCACGCGGGTCGTTGGGCGTCGTCTCGCGGAATACCAGACCACGGCACACCCAGTCACGCTCGACGATCCCATCCTGCATCCGATCGCGAGTGAGTACCGTCACGGCCTCGCCGACATCACCGACATCTCGTTGGATCTCCACCCCGACACCCCCGCCGCGCTTCGAAACCATCAATGCGCGCTACTTCGCATTGCGTGCCGACCCATCGAGCCGCGGTTCGAGCTTCACCCTTATCTGCTCAGCCACAGCCCAACCTATACTGCTCGCTCGGGGATGCACCCGGATGGAAAAGGGTGGTCCTGGGACCACGAGCAGTGTTGGGGTCGCTTCTACACGCCGGGTCCGGCTCCCAACCTCCCGCCACCGCTCCACTGCCTTTGGAACATCGTGCTCGGGCTCGCGCCGAGGAGGTGGGACGATCCGAAGCGGCTCGCGACCCGACTGGGCATCGACTGCTCGTAGCGTCCCAGGTCAGGCAACGCGTGACGCGAGCCGGCGCCCGTTGGTTGTCGCCGCGTCGCCGTTGCGACTTGGCGCCAGAACACGCACAGGGGGCTTGAGATAGGCCTTGGGCTGACGCATTTCCGACACGGCACTGTACACTCGACGCATGCACCACAGCTTCCCATCCATTGCCATCCGCGCCGCCTTGAACATCATTGGCATCGTGAGCCGCGTTGTCTTGACGGTCAGATCGTAGAGTTGCGCCAGGCGTTCATAGAACCGCTCTAACGGGAGCGTGGTTGGCAGCACGGCGTGAATCACATCATAGTAGCCGTAGTCGTGCGTCGTGAGTTCGTGCTTGCGCTCGGTGTACAGCTCCGTTCCCGGCAAGGGTGTGAGCACGGTGAACGCGGGATTGGGAAGCTCGTGGCGCCGGATGTATTCCTCCAGCCGATCGAACCCCTCTTCGTGCCATGCCGGATCCGTGATGAACGATGTCAGCGGCGTGATGCCCGCATCCTTCAGGATCCGGATGGCCTCGACGTTGGAGTCGGCCCCGCCTTTGGTGCGCTTGCGCACGGACTTGAGCCCGTCGTCATCGATCTTCTCCACCCCGAGAAACACCGTGTGGAGACCTGCCTTCTTCCACAACGGGAACAGGTCGCGGTACTTGATGACGAGGTCGCAACGCGTTTCGCACGTGAACTTCTTTTGCATGCCAGACGCCAAGATGCGCTCCGCCATCTCCTTGTACGACTCGTAATGGAGAAACGCGATGTCGTCCGTGAAGAAGACTTCGTATTCGTCGACGTTCTCGAGCTCCCGTACGATGGTCTCTGGCGAGCGCCTGCGGGCACGGCGCTGGTAGAACACCCATACGCTGCAGAAGTTGCAGTCGAACGGGCAGCCGCGTGACGTTTCGACGCTGGCCGACGGCACTGCCTGGCCGTGGTGATACCATTCGCGATACTTGGCCGTGAGTGATCGATCGGGCTGAGGTATCACCTCGAATCCGGCGCGCAGTTGCTGATGCTTGAAGCCGTTCTCGCGGTTCTTCCACGTCATGACCCCCGGGACGGCATCGATCGGGTGCCGGTTCTTCAGGGCCTGCACGATGTTGATGGCCGGCTGCTCACCCTCGCCAATAACCACAGCGTCGACATGGGAGTCGGTGTGGAAGAAGTCATCCGGCACGAGCGAGGCATGGTGGCCCCCCACGACCAGCGGGAGGTCCGGGTAGCGCTCTTTGATGAAGCGGGTGACCTCGAGCGTTGGATACACATCGGTCGTGAACGCGCAGCTCACCCCAATCACATCCGGTCGGTCGTCGAGTGCACGGTCGAGGCCTTCCCACGTATCGACACGGAGGTCGATGAGCTCGGCATCGACGCCGTGCTCGCGAACAGCCGCACCCACGCACTCCAACCCCAGCGGTTCGACGCGCAGGATGCGTGTGAGACCGAACCTGGTTCCCTGCGGCGGCTGCACCAGTAGCATTTTCATGGCGGGCACTCCCTGCCTGAGCGAGAGAAGGCGACGGCGGTGGTCTGCTCAGCGTGGCGACCACAGCGCCGTTTTGCCATCAACAGCGAGGGCCGGTCGGTGTGCTCAACGTGCAAACAACCGACCGGCCCCGTCTTTCCGTCCGTTCGAAGAACGGTGTTCACGCGATCCCCAAGGCTCCTGAGTCGGTGACAGCTCCTTCCGCGCCGACCGACCTAGTGGCACCCACAGGCGCTGTGGCCATTCCCACCACCAACGTCCGCGGTGACCACGGGCAACGACCGACCCTTCTTGCCCGGGAGATCCATTGGACGGTTCCCCGCGTAGATCTTGTGCCGACCTCGCGTCTTGAACCAATCCTTGGTAGTCGCGACCATGTGCATGTTCTCCACCACTTGCCGCCAACCCACACCGGTGTTGTAGGCGCAGAAGGAGATCTCGCCTTCCTGGGTGGCGTAGGGAATCACGCACATTTCCGTGCGGCGGAAATCGTAGGTCCAGAGATCCTGGAACCACATGCCGCCAACCCACATCAGCTTCCACGCGGGAGGCTCGGGCTTTTTCCCACCGGTAAACGCTCCACCCATCTTGCGGTTGAACAGTTTGGCGAACTCCGCGAGATCGAATCCGGGCGGTGCCTTCGACTGATCGAAGTTACGCAGTACGGCCATGCCAACTTGCGCGACCGTCAGCTTCTTGCCACGCGCAGTATCACAGATGACCGACACGTCCTTCATGAATTGCCACACATTGAAGAACTGCGTGAGCGGCGCCCACTCCTTGGTCTTCGAGTTGACCGTGAGGAGGACGGACGAACCGCAATTTGGATGGCATGAGCAGTTCAACCCGCCAAAGGGGACTTCTGAACCGCGAAGGTGATCGGCAAGGGCGGTAAACGCTCCCATGGCCCCGAGCGGATACCAGTCGCGATACGGATCGATCTTGCCGCCGTAGTAGCGAGAAAGCTCGTGCGCCAGGTGTGAAATTGTGTACCGCTGACGATGCCGGTCCTCATCACTGATGTCCTCGTCGCGTCCTGTAAATGACACGGGTTGGAAGGACACGCCGCCCATCTTGTCCGAGTTCTGAATGACGAAATCGAGGATCGGGCCAACCTGCTCGTCGTTGATCGTGTTGACCACAGTGGTTACGGGCGTGATGTCGATGCCCGCCGCGGCCATGTTCTCGACAGCCATTTGCTTCGCGTCGAACAGATTGCTGATCTGCCGGTGCTGATTCGCTTCGTTGGTCACGCCGTCGAACTGGAAGTACGCCATGTCGAGACCGGCTTCCTTGGCCTGGAACGCGTATTCCGGCTCGAGCGCAAAGCGCAATCCGTTAGTGGCCGCCTGAACTGTGTAGTACCCAACCTCCTTAGCATACGCACACGCTTCGAGGAAGTAGGGTGACATGGTGGGCTCACCACCCGAGAACTGCACGGACATCTGGCGCCGTGGCTTGAACGAAATAGAGGCGTCCAAAATCTCCTTAATGTCGTCCATGCTCAGCTCGTGCACATACCCCACTTGGTTGGCATCCATAAAGCAGGGATTGCACATCATGTTGCAGCGGTTGGTCAGGTCGATCGTGAGCACCGCGCCGCGCCCGTAGCGAATGGACGACGTCCCGTGCCGATGAATCAACGCGTCTTCCGCTGTGCGGAAATCACGGCCGGGATACCGCTCTTCGATCAGCTCACTGAACTTCGCGTCGATGGAAAGCGTGTCGACGAACTCTCCGTGCACTGGACAGTGCTTCTTCATGAGGATCTTGCCGTCGTCCTCAACGATCTTCGCCCGGATCTCGCCGGGGTGGCCGTTCACCAGCTCGCTCAAGTCACGATCGCCGCTGATGATCGCTTCACGCGTCTCTTTGACGCAGTGCGGGCACAGGGAGTCGGTATCGCGTGGCCAGCCCAGCGGTGGGCGGCTGCGCTCATAGCTCTTCAGGAGAGGGCCGGGAGCCCAAACTGGATGGATGGACTCGCTGTCCGGGACGCGGGTGTTGATAGATTGAAAGGCCCGCCATCCGAGATCGGCTGCGTGGCGGATCGCGGCCGCTAATACCTCGCTCATGGCACCTCCAGGTCGAGCAGATTGTCAGGACAAACCATTCCCACCCCGTGAAGCGAGTGCAACAACGTCGTTCCGCTGCCCGGAACGAAGCTAGGGTGGAGTCTCCTCCATAAGTGGCGTAGTGCCATTACGGTTCCCAGGGCTACGCCGGCAAGAATTGCCCGAGTATGGCGCGTCTGGTGCTCCCCGTCAAGTGGGCGTCTTGCCCTGCAAAGCGAGCGCCGGCAACGGCAAACCGGCCTCGAGCAAGCGGCGTTCAAGCGCCGCTGGAAGCTCGCTCGTCGGTTCGATCCACCGGAGACGCTCTCCTACGACCTCGGCGAGCCGATCGTGCAGTTTACGCGAACCGACTTTGGCCTCGACGTCGTCGGCGAAGCCGGCCAGCCAACTCTCGGAGACGACCAATCTGGTGGGACGCTCCTCATGGAGCGCTTGCGCACCGCGTGTCCCGGGGAGCACGACTACCGTGTCTCCGTCCCCCACGTAGGCGTACGCGATCTGCCGCACAATTGGGGTGACCCGTTGCGCCTCGAAGAACGCGACATCGCCCGAGGCGGCCGGGCTACGCTCGACACGATCGCGCACAAAGCTCATCGCGTCCCCGTGCGTGTACGCTTCGCGCACCACCTTCTTATCAACGGCGCCGAAGTGGACCCCGGCAATCATATCGGCGTCGACCTTGCGCGCGGTGGCGCGCCAGCTCTGCGCTCGCTCGGGAGTGTCCAGCACCTGCCCGCGGCTCCACAGAAACGCCCCGCCCACGATTCCATCCTCGCCTTCTTCGGCGCCCTCGGCCTTGATGAGAACCGGCTGCTCGCGAAACCGCGGGCGCAGGCGAACCAGGCGCTCCGTGCTGGTCCGATCGGTCGCGAATATCACGCGAACACCCGACTGATCAACGGCCGTGCACAGCTGGTCATCGGTGAGCTCATCTGCAAAGCCGACCGGGACGCCATGGAAACCCTGGACGGCGAAGTCTACCTGCAGCCACAGTGGGCGGAGCGGTCCCAGAATCCCCACACCGTCTCCCGCGGAGAGATCCAGTCGTGTGGTGAGGAACAGGGCCACCTGGATTACTTGCCGATCGAAGCGCCAGTCTGGGTCGCGCATCCATCGGTCCGCCTGCCAATACTGCACGACCGCGGGCCGGTCGTGTTCACGCATCGCGAGATAAAAGAGCTCGTTGACCGTGTCGGGAATCGTATGCAAGGGGTTGACCTTCCGATCCCGTGGTTCGCCAGTCGTGATGTAGAGGAGCATGGTCGCTCAGCCCTTCGGGTTGGAATAGGGTTTCAATGCTTCCCACAGCGACTCCACCATCGCATCATGAATCTGCCACCGCTCCATCGCGTGGATCAGTGTGCGAATGTACTCCACGCCGTTACCCACCGAGCCGTGAGCGGCGCGGAAAAACGGGACGAGCTCGGCCGTATCTTCCGGCCACAGGCCTCGGCCCACCACGCGACGCTTCGTCACCCATACCATCGCCTTCGTGGTGCCGTCACCATTTCGCTCGATTTGCACGCGCTTGCGCTCGAACTCCTCTTGGCCCTCGCGACGCTCGATCTTTCGCCGAACATCCCGTTCGTCGGGTTGTGGAATGTCAAACGCAACGCCATGACAGTCTCCGCCCGGCGACAGCCCGAGAATGGGACACGGGTGTTCCGGTGTGCCCCAACGCCTAATCGACGCGTGATTGAACGCCCGGCGGTACCCGTTCAAGCGGGCACCGCCCCCAGAGTAGTACCGCATCGCGTTGTCGCCCATGAGACTGCCGTAGGCGAAGATCCAAGTCACTCCGAATGCCTCCAGGTCGCGGGCGGTTTTCCAGCCGTAAGTCCCTTGCGATCCGCGTTGGGAGGCTTAGTCTACTAGCGGCAGGGCGAATCGCAAGTGGCCTCCAGCGGACGACTTTGAACCCCGAGGACATACCGCAATGCATCAACGCTCGAATGTGCTCGACGTTGTTCGCGCCGTGACCGAGGTGGCCCCGGATCACCCTGGTGTGCTCGTGTGGTGGTACGTGCCGCGGCTTCTCGAGGACCCCAAGATCGAACTGCTCGTGGAGGTCGGACCAGACAACCACGAGGATCTCATGGCCATCGCTCGCGCGGTCGAGGCTCGGTTACCGGCAGCCACCGTGACCGTCGCGCCGCACGGTGGATCGAACGAGACGCGACGACTGTTCCGCGTCCTGTCGAGCAGCAGGGGGCAACAGCAGCCCGCATAAGACGACCCTACCACAACCCTCCGAGCGCGACCACGGCGCAGGGCACCGCTGTCCTCGATTCAGCACAGACGTACGCATATTGCCAAGCGGCTCGAGAGAGTCGCTCGCTGTGCGCGATAGTCATAAGTGCTTTTGTGGATGGACTTTACGGTCGTAGCGACTGGTGTGCGGAACCCCTGGCACAGAAATTCCGTTGAGGAGGGCAAAGAAAAACTGCGGCGTGCTGAGCGTCTTGTCGCCAGGCAAGCATCTCGTCGGGAGGGGACGAGCGGGACCACACCAATGCCCGGCTCAGCACGCCGCAGCGCTTTTTTTTGTGCGCATGCGACCCTCCCAATATGCAATGATCCCTCCCCGACCGCAATCGGGCTTACCAACGCAGCAGCGCTGCACATGAAGCGGTTTGGCGGAATCCGCCGGCGCGTCCCGCCATTGCGCTTCCGCCGCTGGGAGCAGGGTCCTACCTTTCTTACATGGCTATGACGAGCAGAGCCCGTGTGACCACGGGACTGGCAGCCGTGGTGTTGAGTGTGACGGCGCAGACCGCCAGACCGTTCCACAGTCAGGACCAAGTTGTCTACCGAGTGCCGGTCACGGGCGCGATCGAGCTGGGAATTGCCCCCTACATCGAGCGGACCCTTCGGGAAGCAGCAACCGAGGGAGCGCAAGCGGTCGTGCTCGAGATCAACACGTTGGGCGGCCGCGTGGATGCCGCGCTAAACATCGTGGACGCGATCTCAGAATCGGAGGTTCCGGTCTACGCGTTTGTGCATCCGCGGGCGATCTCCGCGGGGGCGCTGATTGCTGTGGCGACGGACTCCATCTTCATCGTCGCTGATGGACACATGGGTGCCTCAACCGTAGTGGGTGGTGAGGGGCAGAAGATGTCCGAGAAGGCGCAGAGCGTGATGCGCGCGCAATACCGAGCGCTCGCCGAGCGACGAGGCCTGGATCCACGCATCGGCGAGGCCATGGTGGACGAGGAAATTGCGGTTGAGGGTGTGGTCGAGGCAGGGAAGCTGCTGACGCTCACGGCGGACGAGGCGGTCCGGGTCGGGTACGCGGTGGAAGTACTTAACTGGGATGACGTGCTTGCGAATCTCGGCTTGGACGATGCGAGGGTGGTGCACCCCGGGATCAATTGGGCGGAGCGGCTGGTTCGGTTTCTGTCGCATCCTATCGTGGCGCCGCTCCTGCTCTCCATCGGCACGCTCGGGCTCATTATCGAGATCAAGACACCCTCATTTGGGCTCGCCGGGATCACCGGCATTCTCGCCCTCAGCGCCTTCTTTGGTAGCCACCTCATTGTTGGCTTGGCTGGATGGGAAGAGGTAATCCTCCTTGGTGCGGGACTCATCGCGCTGGGAATCGAAGTGTTCGTCATGCCCGGGTTCGGCATTGCCGGGGTCATCGCGCTGCTCTGCATAGGTTCCGCGACGTTTCTCGCGCTGATTGGTGCCCTCCCCACGTGGGCCGATGTCGCTCGTGCCGGCGGAATCCTAGCGGTGGCGTTTATGATTGTCGTGGGGGTGACGTACGCCCTGGTTCGACACCTACCTACGAGTGATCGGCTGCGGGGCATCTTTCTCAGGGTGGCCACGACCAAGGAAACCGGCTTTCTCTCAGCCCCTGCCCGCAACGAGTTGATCGGCGCCGAGGGCGTCGCCGTCACCGACCTCCGCCCATCCGGCACGATCCGAGCGGGCGAGGAGCGTCTGGACGTCGTGGCCGATTCTGGATTCATTCCAAAGGGCACCCGGGTTCGGATCATCCGGTCCGAAGGGTACCGCCTCGTCGTGGAGGCCGTTGGCGACGCGGCAAGCGTTTAAACCTCGAGGATAGCGCATGAGCGAATTGTTCGAACTGGCACCGTGGCTCCTCCCGGTGGTGTTGATCATTGTCGTGTTGTTCGCCGGCTGGTTTCTCTCATTCATTCCGGTCCGGTTGTGGATCGAGGCTTTGGCTGCTGGCGTGCGCGTGACGTTCCGCACCCTGGTCGGCATGCGGCTCCGCAAAGTGAACCCAGCAGCAGTCGTGCGGCCGCTCATCAACGCGACCAAGGCGGGACTCACTCTCGGGATCGACATGCTGGAAGCGCACTACCTGGCCGGCGGCAACGTAGACCGCGTGGTCAAGGCGTTGATCTCGGCCGACAAGGCAGGAATCGATCTCCCGTTCAAACAGGCGACCGCCATCGATCTCGCGGGGCGCGACGTGCTCGAGGCGGTCCAGGTGTCGGTGAACCCGAAGGTCATACAGACGCCCAAGGTCGCTGCGATGGCGAAGGACGGCATTCAGCTCATCGCGCTCGCGCGCGTTACGGTGCGAGCGAACATCAACCGGCTCGTGGGCGGAGCGGGAGAGGAGACGATCCTCGCCAGAGTCGGCGAGGGGATCGTGTCGACCATCGGGTCCGCCGTGTCCCACAAGGCGGTACTGGAGAATCCCGACAACATTTCCAAGACGGTGCTGGCTAAAGGACTGGACAGCGGGACAGCGTTCGAAATTCTGTCCATCGATATCGCCGACGTCGACGTGGGGAAGAACATCGGCGCCGAGCTGCAAACCGATCAAGCAGAGGCCGACAAGCGCATCGCGCAGGCAAAAGCCGAGGAGCGGCGGGCGATGGCGGTCGCTTCCGAGCAGGAGATGAAGGCAAAGACGCAGGAAATGCGTGCCAAGTTCGTCGAAGCCGAGGCGCAAATACCGCTTGCCATGGCAGACGCATTTCGCAAGGGAGTCCTCGGCGTCATGGATTACGCCCGATACCGCAATATCGAGGGCGATACGGCGATGCGCCGCAGCATCGCCCGTGGTGAGGGCGGTGGGAGCGAGATGGGCGAGGGCTGAGCATGGGCGATTTCGTCGAGCTCATCATTTTCCTCGCAATCCTCATCATTGGATTGCTGTCGGGAAGTCGGAAGAAAACGCAGAGCCAACAGAAGCCGCGGGCCCGCCCGCAGCGGCGTCCCGAGCCGGCGGCCGCCACCCAAACGGCGCGACCGGTTCCGCAACCAGCGCCCGCCCGTGGAGGAAAGACCCTGGAGGAGAGCTTGCTCGATCTTCTCCAGCAGCGCGTCCCGGAACCAGTTCAGCCAGAGCCGGCCTTTGAGCCGGTGGTCCCAGAACCGACGGAAGCGCGGTCGCTGGAGCCGCTGGAAGTCTCCACCGAGCAGCGCCACGCCGAGTTCCACGAGCGATACCTCCCCGAGGGCCCCGCAATCGTTCAAGGACCCCGCTACACGCCGATTCGGCAGCGCCTTCTTGGCAGCCCTCAATCGGTCAGGGACGGCATCATCCTCCAGACCATTCTCGGTCCGCCAAAAGGACTTAGCGACTGAGCCTGGCCCGAGTCCTGCTATATTTCGGCGCCATGAAGGAGCTTCCCTACTTGACCGATGAGCACCATCAGGTGCGTGAGATCGTACGCGATTTCGCCGAGACCGAGATCCGGCCAGTCGCGCGACAGTTCGACACCGAAAACCGATTCCCCTGGGACAACATCAAGAAGATGGGTGAGCTGGGCTTCCTTGGCGCTCCGTGGGTGCCCGAGCTCGGCGGTGCCGGAATGGACTATTTGTCCTATATCATTTTGGTCGAAGAGCTGGCACGTGTGGACGCGAGCCACGCGATTACGGTGTCCGCACACACCACGCTGGGAACATCGCCGATCGTCAACTTCGGGTCTGACGAGCAGCGCAAGCGATTCGTACCGCTCCTGGCTGGAGGACGGGTGTTGGGCGGCTTTGGGCTCACCGAGCCGGGGGCGGGATCGGATGCGGGCGGCACCCAGACCACGGCCACCGAGAAGGGCGACCACTTCGTCATCAGCGGGTCCAAGATCTTCATCACCAACGCCGGGGTCGGTGAGGTCTTCGTGATTACGGCACGCACCGACACCGATCGGGTGAATCGGAGCGGTGGCATAACATCATTCATCGTCACCAAAGACACGGTGGACTTGGACCGTGCAATGGAGCTTGGAGTGGGGCATGCGCCGGACCTTCCCAAGACTCCTGGCGTGCGGGCGGCGAAGAAAGAGGACAAGCTGGGCTGGCGGGCGTCCGATACACGAGAGTTGGTGCTCGAGGATGCCGTAGTCCCCAAAGAGAACATGCTGGGCGACCGAGGACGTGGCTACGCCAACTTCCTCAAGACCCTCGATTCGGGACGCATTGGGTTGGCGGCTCTCTCGCTAGGGCTGGCGCAGGGAGCGCTCGATGAGTGTCTCGGCTACACGTCCGAGCGGCGACAGTTCGGTCGTGCCATTGCCTCCTTTCAGGGGGTCCACTTCGCTCTGGCCGACATGGCCACGGAGATCGCCGCCGCCCGGCACCTGATTTATCATGCCGCCTGGCTGCATCAGAACCAACGCCCACACAAACGGGAAGCGGCCATGGCCAAGCTCTTCGCGTCTGAACTGGCGATGCGTGCTACGACCAAGGCGGTGCAGCTTCACGGGGGGTACGGGTACACGACGGAGTACCCCGTTGAGCGGATGATGCGTGATGCGAAGGTGTGCGAGATCGGCGAGGGGACGAGCGAGATTCAGCGCATTGTGATCGCACGGGAACTGTTGGGCGATCTCGTGACCGTGACAGGAGATGGCGGAGCTGGTGCGGCAACGGACGTCGGGTGATCTCACAGCTCCCGTGGTACTTGACGTGCTGACCCGTAACGCTTTGATTTGTAAGTAATTAACATGACTTTTCGAGACCGGAGACTGGATCGCCTCGGGCGCGAGATGCTCAACCCGACACTGTTGGGTTGGGCGGCACCGCATGTTTTGGCGTTCGTGAAGCCAGGGCTCCGGCCGGTTACAACAAGTGGCGCTCACGTGGATCACCGGTCAGACGGTGGTGCCACGCCAGCGCCAGAGGTTATTTCAGTTGAAACGCGAGATACTCATCAATGGTGCCTCACGGGAGACCCGTGTGGCGATTCTGGAGGACGATCGCCTCGCCGAGCTGCTGCTCGACCACCCCGAGAACAGGCGAACCGTCGGCAACATCTACCTCGGCAAAGTGGAAGCCGTATTGCCCGGAATGCAGGCCGCCTTCGTGAACATCGGCGAAGGCAAGAGTGCGTTCCTCCACGCGTCGGATCTCATCGAGCCTGAGGACGACGACGACGAAAACGGGAACGGCAGCCGCTCGAATCGACGCCTCCCGAACATCCAAGACCACCTGAAACGTGGTCAGACGCTGCTGGTTCAGGTCACCAAGGAGCCCATCGGGACCAAGGGACCACGTGTTACTGCACAGATCTCGATCGCCGGTCGATTCTTGGTGTACTTGCCATTCGCCTCCAAGGTTGGCGTCAGCCGGAAGATCGAGTCGCGGGAGGAGCGCAGTCGGCTTCGCGAGGTCGTCAGCAAACGGCTTCCCGGCAATTCCGGTGGTGTCATCGTACGGACCGTCGCCGAGGATCTGACAGACGACCACATCAAACGCGAGCTGAAGTCGCTACGCGATCTCTGGAAAAAGGTCAACCGGAAAGCACACTTCGTTCGGCTCAAGGCTCCCGCCCTCGTGCATCGGGAGGCTAAGCTCACCAGTGGCATCATCCGTGATGTCTTTAGCGACAAAGTCGACAAACTCTACGTCGACTCCCGGCCGCTCTATAACGAGATCAAGCAGTATTTGAATCAGGTCGATCCGGAGCTCCTGAGCCGTGTTGTTCAGTATTCGGATCACACCCCGCTGTTCGACAAGTTCGGGATCGAGAACGAGATCCGCGCCATCTTCGAGCGGGAGGTGCCGCTTCCGACCGGTGGCTCGCTGGTGATCGAACCGACCGAGGCGCTCGTATCGATTGACGTTAATACGGGGAGCTACACGGGCCGCAAAGACCCCGAGAAGACTATCTTGCGGACCAACTTGGCGGCGGCCCGCGAGATCGCCCGCCAGATCCGGCTGCGCGACGTCGGCGGCATCATCGTGATCGACTTCATCGACATGGAGAGCCGTTCGAATCGCGAGCGTGTGCTGCACGAGTTGCGGACCCATCTCGGTCGAGACCGTGCACGCACCCGCGCCTTTCAGGTATCGGAGCTGGGCTTGGTCGAGATGACGCGCCAACGGGTGCGTCCGTCCCTGTGGGCCTCTACCACCACAGCCTGTCCCACCTGTGCCGGGACGGGCAGGGTCTTCCGTCCCGAGGTGGTCGTTCGCCGACTCGAGCGGTCACTGCACCGGGTCGCCCACGAGAAGCAGGAACGTCGGATGACGGTGCGAGTTCATCCAGAGGTTGCCCTGTATCTCATGGAGGACGAGCCTGAGTTTTTGAAAAAGATGCGCAAAATGACCGGGATCGATCTCGAGATGCGTGATGACCCGATCACCCGCATGGACGAGTTTCGCCTGGTGGCGCAGCCGGCGGGCCGCGATGTTACCGATCGGTACGCGGTAGCCTGAACGACAGGCCGAGCCGCCCAAACACCGTCGCGCCATCGTAAATTCTGAGGAGTGAGGGGCCGTTGGCCGCCCCACTCCTCACGACGTTCGAACCCTTGACCGAATTCCTTGCTGCGGTTAGCCTTACAGCCTATGACATACGCAATCATTCGGGCGGCCGGGCAGCAATTTCGAGCCGAGAAGGGCGACTTTCTCCGGATCCCTCGGATGGAGGGGGATCCTGGCACCAAGGTCACCTTTGACGACGTGCTCCTCACGAGTGACGGAGAGAGCGTAAAGGCTGGGCAGCCATCGGTGAAAGGCGCCAAGGTGGTTGGGGAGATCGTCCGGCACGGCCGCGACAGGAAGCTCGTCGTATTTCGTTTCAAGCGTCGCAAGAACTATCGGCGCAAGACGGGGCATCGTCAGGCGTTCACCGAAGTGAAGATCACCGACCTCAAGCTCGGGTAGGCACGTACCATGGCACATAAGAAGGGCGTAGGTTCGAGCCGCAACGGTCGTGACTCCAAGCCCAAGTTCCTCGGCGTAAAGCGATATGGCGGGGAGCAGGTGCGCGCTGGCAACATCCTGGTTCGCCAACGCGGGACGAAGTTTCATCCGGGAAGAAACGTGAAGCGTGCGAAGGACGACACCCTCTTCGCGCTGATCGATGGGACCGTGAAGTTCGAGCCCAAGGACAAGAAGCGGCTTCAGGTGAGCGTCTACCCGCTGGCGGCAGCTTCCTGAGCCATCGTTGTTCCGAGAGCGCAAGAAGAAACGGGAGCGTGTGTTCACGCTCCCGTTGTTTTTTCCCCCTCCGGCGAAGCGGCGAACGCTGGAATGGCCCCGCTGCGACGCGCGGTGCGGAGACGCTTGAGGTCCCGTTTGGCTAACTGGGCTTTTCTGGCAAAGAATGCGAACGGACCAAGCGCCCCCAACCCAACCCCCCCGGCCAATAGCACCTTCGAGAGCTCGAACACCTCGGTACCCCCAGCCAACCATACCACCGCCAACTCGGCCGCGATTACCACGGCGGCGAACCCATCGCGTAGAGCAGCCATGTCCTTGCGATACGTGTTGAGACGGCGCTCGGCGTCGGTTTCGACCGCGCCGGCGGCCAACAGCTCACCAGCGCCCGTGTACATCGCCCCACAGCGGGTGCAGATGCGCAATTGACCGGTGAAGTAGCTCCTGATGCCCTGCCACCAGTAGCGCGTCCAACTCAGCCGCCGAACAGGATGTCGCAGATAATCCAGGTCTGCGCCGCACCGTTCGCACCGTTCGCTGGTCGCCATCGATAACTCTACGGCCCGTGGCCGCTGGTGTTACAGCGGCGTCGGGGTCATGGTGCGAGATCGAAACGCTTCCAGGAGTCGCCGTGCAATGGGTCCAGGCGATCCTTCGCCGACCGCGCGACCATCGATTTGCACAATAGGCATGACTTCCACCGTGGTTCCCGCGAGAAACAACTCTTGAACTCTGCCGAGTTCCTCGACGAATATCGGCTTTTCGGCCGACGGGATCCCCAATTCGACACACAGCTTCAAGACAATTCGGCGCGTCACCCCGGGCAGGATGTAGTTGGACTCCGGAGCCGTCCGTACCTTACCGTCCAGTACCGCAAAGAACGTCGTCGCGGTTCCCTCGATGGCCACGCCGTCTCGGACGAATATCGCCTCTTGTGCCCCCGCGTCCCTCGCGCGCTGATTCGCGAGGCAGTTCGGTAGGAGCGCGATCGACTTGATATCGCACCGCGCCCAGCGAAGCTCCGGAACGGTGATCACCGACACTCCGGTTCTGGGGTCCCCCTTGGGAACAAACGGCATGACCCGGGCGAAGACCGTCGGTGTCGTGTCAGCAGGGAATGCATGCATTCGCGGCGCTGCGCCCCTGGTCACCTGGATGTAAACGAGGGCCTCGCGGTCGGCGCCGTTCTTGGCGAGGAGCTGTTCGGCCACGGTGCCGACTCGATTGACGTCCACGTCGTCAATGCGGAGTGCGCGGAGGCCATCTGCCATCCGTGCCAGGTGTGGTTGCAGCGCGAAGAGGCGTCCACCGTAGCTCCTGATCACCTCATAGACCCCATCACCAAAGAGAAACCCGCGGTCGTCGGGCGAAATCCGGATCTCCTCCGGAGGCAGAAAACGTCCGTTGCAGTACGCGATGGTGTTGGTCATGTCTACATCCAGTGATGGCGACCGCGCGTGAATGGCGTGTCGTGAGGATCGCGGACTTTGGCGAACTCCTGGTAGCGCCGCCTCAGCTGGCGGTACCGTCGATCGCTCGTATCGAGCTCTCTGTGCGGTAGTGCAATCAGGTATCGCTCGACTTTCCAGACATTTCGCGTGGACAGTCGCCAGTCATACGGATCAAGATCTCGCAAGTCAGCGAGGCCAAACCCGGTAACGCGCGCCTTCTGATCGATGTACGGTTCATAGTAACTCATCGCCAGCGCGCGAAGCGATCGGAAGACCGGCTTGCGTCCCGCAAGTCCGACATCGCGCGACCCCGCCACGGCTCCCCACCGCCTTCGGTGCCGGAACACGAACACCACGTGGTCCAGCAGGTCCTGCGACTCCAGGTCCAGTACCAGCGGCGGATAGCCATGGCATTCGAGTATGGTCGCCGCGGCGAGTGCCGCCTCGAGACAGTGTGCCGTGCCGTAGCGGACGACCCCGCGGAACGAGTGTACCGTAGGGCCACGTCGCTGCCAATTGTAGGGGAGCGAACGAATCCATCGCTGGACGGCGCGAGGCGTGCGGTACCGTGCGATGATCTCCCGCTCGCGGACGGTAAATCGATCGAGGCGCTCGTTGCGCGAGGTCGAGTGGCGTGACCTGGTTAGCGTCATCGGGCCGTGACGATCCCCCATATCAGGCATCCCCAGCCGGCCAGGAAACAGAGGCCGCCAATCGGTGTGACGGCGCCCCAGAGCCTGGCACCGGAGAGGCTCAACGTGTAGAGGCTTCCGGAAAAGATCACCGTCCCTACCACGAACAGCCATCCGGTGGCCACGAACAGCGCACCACCCCAGCGCGCACTCGCCCACGCGACCGCAAACAAGGCGATTGCGTGGTACATGTGATACCGCACTCCCGTTTCGAAGATCGTGAGGAGTTCCGGAGTCAGCCGAGCACGCAACGCATGTGCCCCGAAGGCACCGCCCGCGACGGCCAAGAGTCCCGAGACGGCCCCGAGTGCTGCGAACAGGCGGTCGGGCGTCATCATGAGACCCGCAACCAGACGACGAGCGTAATGATAGCGATGGCGACCACGTTGAGACCGGCGCCCGCTCGCGCCATCGATTTTGTCGAGATGGCTCCCGAGCCAAACACGATAGCATTGGGAGGTGTGGCGACCGGGAGCATGAACGCCATTGACGCGGCCATGGCCGCGGCGACCATCAGTGGCAGTGCCGGAAGACCGAGACCGGCTGCGACACCAGCCATCAGGGGCATGCCGAGCGCCGTCGTTGCGGCGTTGCTGGTGAGCTCCGTCAGCATGACGAACAACGCCGTTGTCGCGAGGACGACGACTACCAGTGGGGCGCCGGCCAGGCCCTGCAGCATCGTCCCAATCCACTCGGTCAGGCCAGAGCGCTCGAAGGCGGCGGCCAGAGCGAGTCCGCCACCAAAGAGCAAGAGGATGCCCCAAGGAACATTGCGCGCAGATTCCCAATCGAGCGCCACCACCGATCCACCTTTGCCGAGTGGGGTCACAAACAACACGAGCGCGGCGGCGATGGCAATGGCCGGGTCGGAGATGCCGGGTAGCACATCCTCGAGACCGGGAATCCTGATCGGGCCAATCGATTTGGGAACCCGGAGTATCCACGCGGCCGCTGTCAGCGCAAACACCGTGAGCACGAACCGTTCACTCCCGGACAACGCTCCCAGCGCGCGATGCTCGCGAGTCACGGTGTCGGCAAGCCCGGGCACGGCGCCACGCACTGCGAACAGTCGCACGAGAAGCACCCAGCACACAACGAGCATGGGTAGGGTCACCAGCAGACCGATACCGAGCCAACCCACGAAGCTGATCTCTTGCCCCAGCAGCTCGCGCACGGCCCCCGCCATGATGGCGTTGGGTGGCGTGCCGATTAACGTCGCAACGCCACCAATCGAGCACCCGTACGCAACACTCAGCATGAGTGCCGTGGGGAATCCGGCGTGCTCGTCCTTGCTCGCGGTCTTCGATCCCGCGATGACCGCGGTCGCAATGGGCAGCATCATGAGCGCCGTCGCCGTGTTCGAGATCCACATGCTGCACGCCGCCGATGCCAACATGAACGCGAGGACCACCCGGGGCGCATCCGTCCCGACGGCCCGCACGGTCGTCAGCGCGAACCGCTTGTGTAAATCCCAGCGCTCGAGCGTGGCCGCGAGGAAAAACCCTCCGAGGAACAGAAAGATGATGGGGTCAGCGTAGGACGCAGTAACGCTACCGACCGATCCGCCACCGAAGACGGGCAGCGCCACGATCGGGAGGAGGGCAGTGGCCTCGAGTGGTACCACCGCAGTGATCCACCAGATGGCCATCCAGGTGGCGAGCCCCGCTACGCGCCACCCGACCTCGGGCAGCCCGGAGGGCGGCGACGCGATGAGTGTGCTCGCAAACGCGAGGGGTCCTAGGAGCAGCGCAATGCGCGACATCTATCGCTGCGGGAACAGCTCGAGTGGCTTCGTGCGCGTGACGCTCGTCTTCAACGCTTCCGGGAGGGGCAGGGCCAGAAATTGCTCGAGGTTGCCACGCAGATCTTTCACCCCGGGGCTGGGCCAATCGGTTCCCCAGACGACGCGATCGCCAATCTCTTCGAGTCGCGGGAAGTACTCCAGCAGCTTCTTGGGTGGAATGCCGGACAGCTCGAGGAAGACGTTGCGGTGACGTCGAAGAATGAAAAACGCCTCGTCCATCCACAGGGGCCGCCCGCCATGCGCCATGAGGATGGTGAGATCGGGGAAGTCGATCGCCACATCGTCGATTTCCATCGGTCGACCGTATTTGCTCCTCGCGCCGGGAAAGATGCTCGTCCCCGTGTGAATCATCACGGGCATGCCTCGCGATTCACATCGCCGATAAATGCGTCCCAACTCCTCGAGTCCCATGGTGTACGCGTTGGCGGGGAACAGCTGATGAGGTGGATGGATTTTGACGCAACGGATACCCAGCTGGAGAAGATCCTCGACCTGACCCTCGGGATCTTTGGTGAACCGCGGGTGCACCCCGCCGAAGGGTAGCAGCCGGCCGGGAGCGGCGCTGGCGTACTTCGCAGAAAATTGGTTGGTCGAATCGTCGAATCCGATGACGTCGGGGCTCGGATAGTTCACGAGTCCCACCCGCCAAATACCGCGATCGTCCATGACTTCCAGCAGCGCCTTGGGGTCGTCCATCAGCGCGAAGAGACGCTCCCAGTGCTCCTCTTTGCCAAGACGCATGACGCGCGCAGCTTCGGGCTTGAGTTGCCGCCAGGGCTGGATGTGGATGTGAAGATCGCTGACGCCGGGGGCGGCGGCGCTCATTTTCCGGTGAACTCGGCTTTTCGCTTTGCCAGGAAGGCGCTCACACCTTCCTTTTTATCCTCGGATGAGAAGGCCAGGCCGAAAAGCGAGGTCTCCAAGCGGAGCCCCTCGTCCAAGGGCTGACGCACACTCGCACGTACCGCTTCCTTAATGAGCTGCAACGCCACGGGGCTCTTGTCTGCGATCGTACCAGCCAACTCACGAACCCGCGTCATCAGCTGGTCCGGCGGTACGACCTCATCGACCAGGCCGATTCGCAAGGCTTCCTCGGCACCCACCATCTCGCCTGTGTACAGCAGCTTGTAGGCAGTGCCGAGCCCCACGAGCCGGGGAAGCCGCTGCGTGCCACCTGCGCCCGGGAGGATTCCGAGGTTGACCTCGGGTTGGCCTAGCCTCGCCTTTGCGGACGCAATGCGGATGTCGCACGCCAGCGCGAGCTCGCACCCACCACCCAGACAGAAGCCGTTGATCGCGGCGATCACGGGTTTTGGGAAGGCATCGACCGCTTCAACCAGTCCGAACCCCTTCATCACGCGGAACTGCTCAACCGGGGTTCGACCCTCGAACTCCGCGATGTCGGCCCCGGCCACGAAGGCCTTTTCACCCGCTCCCGTCACGACGACCACACGCACGTCGTCGTTCGCTGCGAGTTCCTTCAATGCGGCTACGAACTCCCGCCGCACCGCCGTGTTCAGCGCGTTGAGCTTGTCAGGCCGATTGATCGTCACGGTGGCCACTCGGCCGTCGATGGCTGTCAGGACGCTTTGTTGGGCCATTCGTAGAACCCCTTACCGGTTTTCTTTCCCAGTTCACCTGCTGCGACCTTCCGGGCGAGGACGCTCGGCGGCGCATAGTGCGGATCCTCGAGCTCGCGATGGAGGTGTTGGGCAATCGCCATGCGGACGTCGAGCCCCACTAGATCGCTCACCTTGAGAGGACCCATGGGATGCCCGTAGCCCAATTCCATCGCTTTGTCGATGTCCTCCGGACTGGCCACACCCTGCTCGACCATGCGCATGGCTTCCAGCCCGAGGACCACCCCGAGCCGCGAAGAGGCGAATCCTGGCGTGTCGCGAACTACGATCGGTTCCTTCCCCATCTTCGTGGCGGCGACGCGGGCGGTAGCGAGCGTGGATTCGGCGGTCCGGTCCGCGACCACGAGCTCGATGAGCTTCATGATATGCACAGGATTGAAGAAATGCATCCCGAGGACGCGCGCAGGGTGCGCGCTCGCCTCGGCGATCGTGGACACCGATAGAGCCGAGGTATTCGTGGCCAGAATGCACTGCTCGGATACGAGCGCGTCGAGCTGGCGAAAGAGCTCTCGTTTGACCTCGAGGTCCTCGACGATGGCTTCGATGACGAGATCTGCCCCCTCGACGGCGTCCTCGAGTCGGCGCGTGGTGCTCAGCCGTTTCACTGCGTCGTCGGCTTGCTCCTGAGAGAGCTTGCCGCGCTGGACACCGCCTTCGAGGTTGCGCCGCACCTTCTCCATCGCCGCGTCGAGGGCATCGGCTCGCGCGTCGATTACTCGGGTCTCAAAGCCCGCGAGTGCACAGACGTGCGCGATGCCGTGTCCCATCGTTCCGGCGCCAACGACTCCCACGCGTCGGATGTCGCTCATCGCCGCTCCACCACGAGACGGGCGACATCCGGCGTGTTGGTGCACAGTCCGTCGGTGCCGAAATCGATCAGTTCGTGCATGCGCGGTACGGAGTCCACCGTCCACGCATAAACGCGCGCGCCCGCCTCGTGGACGCGTTCGACGAGGTCGCGATCGATGAGGTCTTCTCCTTGCCAGAGCTCAGTGGCCCCTGCGTCCCTCAGCTGCTGAAGCGGCTCTACCGGGTACGATGACGACAGGGCCCCATACACGCGATCTGGTTGGTGCTCGCGCAGACGCTTCACGATCCGGTGGTCAAACGCATGGATGTGACATCGTTCCGGAGCGGGGCCTGCCGACAGCGCGCGGAAGAAGTCCTGGTCCCGCTCCGGCGGGAGTGTTTTGACCTCCACATACACCGTGAGCCCGCTCCCGAGGATTGCGAGGGATTCTTCGAGGCTTGGCAGGGGTTCGCCGTTGGGGAGCCGGTAGGACCTGACCCGGTGAAATGAGGAGTGCGGAATGCTGCAGGAGCCGATGTGCGGGTCGTGATAGATAACGAAGGCGCCGTCTGCCGTCGTCTGGACATCCAGTTCGACGCCATCGGCGCCCATGTCTCTCGCCGCCCGGAAGGCGGCGAGAGAGTTTTCGGGTTCGTACGCAGAGGCCCCGCGATGCGCGATGACCAGAGTCAATTCGTCGCGACCGCTCGCGTTTCGATCCAGTCCCCATCCTTCATGAGGCTAACGAGGAACGCATAGTCCTCTTGCGAGGGGAGCACGGACTCGAGGTACTTGGGGTAGCGTTCGGCGCTCACCTCATTGCCATCCACGTCGTAGCACTGATGGGCCCACTGCCCGATTCGACGATTGAACTTGAGATCAGGGAGCTTCAGCCAACGCTCCTGCTGCGGAATGTACTTGTTCAATCGCTCCACCAAGCGCTCGCACTCTTGCCGGTAGAGTATCCTCGCGTGCTCGTTGAGTCGTGCCTGGTCCGCCGGCCGCTCATTATCCCGCTCGTCGAACCGGCCCTTGAGTCCCCATACGTACGCCCAGTGTGCCGAAGACGAGTTGTCCGTGCCAAAGAGATCGAAGGCCGTGGGAACCCACTTGTTGAAGAAGCGCTGTATCGTCTCAGGTGGGATGCGCCCTGCCTTGATGATGCGCAACAGCCCGTTGTTCCCGGTGCCCAGATGATAACTCTCCTCCTTGAGCATCGGACCCATGGATCGCGCCAGCGGATCGAACGACGACACGCTCAGCATCTTCAGCTGAAACTTGCCGTCGCGGTCGATGAACTGCGTATAGGTAAAGAAGTCGAGCCAGTTATCGACGATCTCGTTGAAGCTTCCAAGGAGTCGCTCACCTTCCTCGGCGCGTCGTTCCAACAGCTTTTGCGCCTCCCGCCGCCCCTCGTCACCAAAGTGCTCGCACAGTAAGTACGACATCTGCCACCCGTGCCGCATTTCTTCTGACATGACGCGCATGATGGAGAGCAGATCGTAGGACGACGGCGGATTCACCAACAGGTTGCGCTGCTGCTCGACCGAAGCGAACTCGGTATCGCCCTGGTAGACGATCAAGTTCATGAGGGCATCCCGAATCCGCTGATCCGGAATGTGCATGAGCGTCGGCCACTTTCGCTGTCCCCTATAGTGGCCAAACTCGATCTCCTCGACCTCCGGCTCACCAAACAGGACACCAAACTTGAAGTCCCGGAGCTCCTTACGGTCCAAGCCAATCGAGTCTTGCCAATGATAGAAGTAATCGATCCAGTCATCCCAGTTATGAACTTTGCGCATTAGGCTCCTCCCTTACCTCCCGTGATAGGTCGGTACGCGTTTCTCGAGAAAGGCCGCGAGCCCTTCGCCCGCGTCATCCGTCTTGAAGCACAGCAGCTGGTGGTCGAGCTCGATATCGAGCATCGCCGAGAGATCGTTTGCGTCGCTTTGATAGATCGCCTGCTTGGCCAAAGCCACCGCCACCGGCGGTTTGGCCGCGAGCATCCGCGCGAAGTTGGTCGTTTCGGTAACCAGCTGGTCGTGTGGCACCACGCGATTGAACAGGCCCAAACGATAGGCTTCCGCCGCATCCACCATCTCTGCCGATAACACCAACTCCAGCGCCTTTGCCGGACCAACGAGCCTCGGCAGAAAGTACGTTCCGCCCCAATCCGGGTGGAGCCCGATTCGATTGAACGTCTGGCCGATGGACGCGCGCTCCGAAGCGATCCGAACATCACAGGCCAGCGCTAAGTTCGCGCCGCCACCGGCGGCTGGCCCGTTAACGCTGGCAATCACCGGCTTGGTCGTGGAGCGAATGGTGGTGACCACATCGCGACCGGCCTCCACCAGCGATTCGAACGCCTTGTAGTCCTGGGTCTCGAGCAGCTGCCGCATGTACCCAATGTCAGCACCTGCGCAGAACGCGCGGCCGGCACCCGTAATCACCACCACCCGTACCTCCGTGTCCCCCGCCATCTCGCGGACGGCCTCGGCGACCTCCTGCCGCATCCGGCCGGCGAATGCGTTCAGTTTGTCCGGCCTGTTCAACGTGACCGTGCCGATCCCGCTCGTTCGGTCGAGCAACACATGTTCGTAGCTCACGCGCGCTCCACGATCATGGCGATACCTTGGCCGACACCAATACACATGGTCACCAACCCGAAGCGCCCTCCGGTGCGCCGTAACGCATGGACTAGCGTCGTGAGAATCTTCGCCCCGGTGCACCCCAGCGGATGGCCCAGAGCGATTCCACCGCCGTAGATGTTTACGCGGCTGGGGTCGAGCTCGAGCTCGCGAATGCAGGCGATTGCCTGCGCGGCGAAGGCTTCGTTGAGCTCGATGAGATCCAGTTGATCTATGGTCATACCGCAACGTGCCAGTGCCTTGCGCGTCGCGGGTATGGGGCCCAAGCCCATGCGCGATGGATCGACACCGGCAACCGCGGTGGTCACGATGCGAGCCAGCGGCACGAGCGAGCTTTGTGCTTGGCTCGAGCCTCGTACCACGACTAACGCGGCGGCGCCGTCATTGATGCCGCTCGAGGTGCCGGCGGTTACGGTGCCGCCTATCGCAAACGCCGGGTTCAGCTTGCCCAGCTTCTGGAGTGTGACGTCGGGGCGTGGGTGCTCGTCGCGCTCGATAACCCGCGTGTCTTTGGGGCCACCCATTGTGACAGGGACGATCTCATCGCGAAACACACACTGTTCGAGGGCAGCCTTAGCCCGTCGCTGGCTCTCGTACGCAAACTCGTCCTGCTCGGCTCGCGTAATGCCGTAGCGATTGGCAACGTTTTCTGCCGTTTGCCCGAGTGACACGGTCCATTCCGCGCGCATGGTCGGGTTGACGAAGCGCCAACCCACCGTGGTGTCCGCCATCTCCGGCGGCTGCCGGTCCCAACCGGTTCCACGCTTGAGCATGACGTATGGTGCGCGCGTCATGCTCTCGACACCGCCCGCGACAAACGCGTCACCCTCGTTCGCCTTGATCGCCTGAGCCGCACTGGCAACCGCCTGGAGCCCCGACCCACACAGGCGATTCACCGTCTGACCCGGAACCTCCACGGGAAATCCAGCCAGCAACGCCGCCATGCGTGCCACGTTGCGGTTGTCCTCGCCTGCCTGATTGGCGCAGCCGAGAATGACATCGTCGATCGCGGTGGGATCGAAGCCCACTCTATCCACCGCGGCCTTAACGGCAACGGCTGCCAGATCGTCGGGACGCAGGTCAGCAAGCGCGCCTCCGTGACGGCCGACCGGCGTTCGTACAGCGGAGCAGATCAGAGCGTCGTTCACTTGAGACCCATCCATACCGTCTTGGTCTCCGTGTACCCTTGAAGCGCTTCGCGCCCCAAATCCCTCCCAAACCCGCTCGCCTTGTAACCGCCAAACGGCGCTGCCGAGTCGTAGAGATTGTAGGTGTTCACCCAAACAGTGCCTGCACGGATAGCCCGGGCAACTTGAAAGGCCTTCTGGATGTCTTTGGTCCAGATCCCGGCGGCGAGACCGTACTGCGTCTTGTTGGCGAGCGCGATGCCCTCATCGACGTCATCAAACGTGAGCACGGACAGTACCGGGCCGAAGATTTCTTCGTCGACAATCTTCATTCCGGGCTTCGCGTTGTCGAAGACGGTGGCTTCGACGAAGTACCCTTTACCGTTCACCTTCGCGGGTTTTCCGCCAGCTACCAGCTTGGCTTCCTTCTTTCCGGCATCGATGTAACTGAGAACGGTCTCCTGTTGCCGCTTGGAAACGACGGCGCCCAGGCGGGTGTTTTTGTCAAACGGGTCACCCGGTACCAGTTTCGCCGCGCGCGCGGCGAGCTCCTCGATGACCTGATCGTGCACCGAGCGCTCGACCAGCAGACGCGAACCCGCGGCGCAGACCTCCCCCTTGCCGTAGAAGATGCCATTCTGCGCACCGCGCACGGCCGCCTTCAGATCGGCGTCAGCGAAGATGATGTTGGGACTCTTCCCCCCCAGCTCGAGCGTCACCCGTTTGAGGGTATCGGCGGCACCGCGCATGATGCTCTTACCGACCTGGGTTGATCCGGTGAAGGCGATCTTGTCGACCCCGGGATGCGCTACTAGCTCGGCCCCAACTGTTGACCCGCCGCCGAGGAGGACGTTGAACGCGCCCGGAGGAAAGCCCGCTTCCGCCATGATCTCCGCCATCGCGAGCGCAGTGAGCGGAGTTTCCGATGCGGGTTTGAGCACCACCGTGCAGCCCACGGCCAAAGCAGGGGAAAACTTCCAGCTCGCCAGGTTGAGCGGGAAGTTCCATGGGACGATCGCGGCTACGACGCCAACGGGTTCGCGGGTCGTGTAGACAAAATCGCCGCGGCCAACTGGGAGGACGTCACCGGTCAACTTATCCGCCCAACCACCGTAATACTTGAGCGTATCCACGGTCATGGCGACGTCGATCTTCGACTCGAAGAACGGCTTGCCGTTTTGCAACGTCTCGAGCTTCGCGACGTCGTCCCGCCGCTGCTGCAGCAGCTCGCCCGCCCGGTAGAGCATCGCTCCACGCGCCCGCGCGTCCAGTTGTCGCCACTCGTCGCTCTCAAAACAGCGGCGCGCGGCCTCAACGGCGCCGTCGACATCCGCAGTCGATGCCTCGGCGACGGAGGTGATGACAGCCTCCGTCGCCGGATTAACGACATCGACGGTTCGGCCTCCGGAGCTGGGCCGCCATTCGTTCGCGATGAAGAGCTCGGTGCGCACTACTGGCCCTTGAAGGCAGCCATACGCTTTTCGACGTAGGCGCTCAGTCCCTCTTTGGCATCCTCACTCTGGAAAAGCTGCTGCTGCAACTCGCGCTCAATGGCGAGGCCGCTCTCAAACGGCACTTCGAGGCCAGAGCACACCGCGCGCTTGATGTTGCCCACGGCCTTCGCCGCCTTGTTGGGCGTCGTGAACTGCTTTGCATACATGATGACCTGGTCCCAGAAGTTGTCCTTGGGGAATACTTCGTTGACCAGGCCAATTTCCTTCGCCTTCTCAAAGGAAAATGTCTCGCCCTTGATCATCATCTCGAGCGCGCGAGACTTCCCGATGAGCCGCGAGAGACGCTGCGTCCCGCCGGTGCCGGGCAGCACGCCCAGGTTGACCTCCGGCAAGCCGATCTTTCCTGCATCCTGACAGGCAAGGCGAAGGTCGCACGCCATCGCGATCTCCAGTCCACCGCCGACCGTGTGACCGTTAAGAGCGGCGATCACGAGCTTGGGTGTGTGCTCGAGGCGGTTGAGCGTTTCGTTGGCGTGCAAGCAGAAGAAGTACTTGAAACGCGGCGTGACCGATGAGAGCATCTTGATGTTCGCGCCGGCGGAAAAGAACTTGTTACCCTTGCCGCGCAGGATGATGATCTGCACGTCATCGTCCATCCGGGCGTCGAGGATCGCCTCATCCAGCTGGCACATCATCTCATACGTGTACGTGTTGGCTGGCGGGTCGTTGAGCTCGAGGATCGCGATCGCGTCGTCCTTGCGGTACTCGACGAGCCGGTCCGTCTTCGTGTTGCCCGTTCGCTTTGGGGTCGCTGTGGTAGCCATGGAACGTCATCCTCCCTGTGAAACCGTCGATGGAGTTGAGGCCACGCCGTAGAGAAAGACTTGCGTGAGGTGACGGGCGAGGTCATCCGGTGTCACCGGCCCGTTGGGATCGTACCAGGTGTAGATCCAGTTCATCATGCCAAACAGCGCGTACGCGGAGACGCGTGGATCGGGGTGGTCCCCGTTGGTCGGATCGATCGCGTCGATCAGGCCACGCAGCATGCTCACGTACTGCCGCTTCAACTGGTCGATTTCCGCTCGGCGACTGTCACTCAGAGCATCCGCCTCGTGTGACAGCACCTTCATCTCGCTCATGTGGCGGGCGAAGAACGTGATGTGATGATGGATGAAGCGGCCCAGTCGGTCGACCGGGTCGCGGGCGTCACGGATGGCTTGCTCGGCTCCTTCAATGACACGGGTGAAACAGCGCTGCTGGATGAAGAATAGCAGCTCATCCTTGCCCCGCACGTAATAGTACATTCCGGCCAAGCTCATCCCCGTCGCTCGCGAGAGGTCCCGCATCGTGGTGGGGTGGTAGCCTTTGGCCGCAAACACGGGGGCAGCGGTGTCTAGCAGCTGCTCGAGCCGGTCGTCGTAAGGGAGCGTGGTAGCCATTCGAACGTTCGTTCGAACTTACTCCAGGGGTGTAGGATGGTCAAGACACCAGGTGGCGCTTCATCGGGGCGTGCGCGATTCGCTAGTCGCCTCGGTGCCACAAGTCCGGCGACGCTGGCGGATCTTGCCATCCCGCACGGAGTTAACGTTTCGGGCCGCCCAACGTCTCTCTTGGTGTGAGCTCGCCGGAGCCTCGTCTACACGGTGTCCCTGACCGCGAACTGATCGCGGCCTGGCGGTCGGGCGACGAGGGAGCCGCGGGTGAACTGGTGCGCCGCCATACGAGTTCGGTAGCTCGGTTCTTGGCAGCAGGGGGAGCAGGGGAAGATCTCGATGATCTCGTGCAGGAGACGTTCTTCCGAGCGTTCCGGCGCATCGACACCTTCCGGGGCGAGGCGGAGTTTCGCTCATGGCTGCTGACTATTGGAATGAATGCGCTCAAGGATCTTCGTCGGCGTCGGCGTCGGCGCAAGGTGCTGCCACTCGAGGATCGGGAAATCGTCGACGAGGGCAACGATCCGCAGTCGGCGCTGCGTGAACGAGACCTGGTGGACCGGTTGCAGGAAGAGGTTCGACAGTTGCCGGCAATGCAGCGCGACGTTTTTCTGTTGCGTGCACAGCAGGGGCTGCCCTACGAAGAAATCGCGGAGGTGCTGGAGACCAGTATCGGTGCCGCCCGCGTGCACTACCATCATGCGGTGAAGCGGTTGAAGCAGATACTGCAGTGAGCAGTGAGCTTTACGCAGTAAACAGCTACCGCTGAGCGGTATGTAGGGAGCAGAAGACGGGGAGTGGGATTAGCCAATCCCGTCGATCTCCCAGCAAGGAGTAGAGAGTACATGGAAGATCACGAGCTCGAGGCACTGGCAAAGCGACTTGGCGAGCGGGAGGCTGGCCGTATCGATGCAGACCGAACCGCCGAAGCTGTCGTGGCGCGGCTGCGAACGGCGCCGGTGGTCGTTCGTGTTTGGCGCATGAGCGCGGTGCGCTGGATCGCGGCAGCCGCCGTGCTGGTAGTCGCGATTGGCTTAGCAGTCTTCCAACCAAACGAGACGCCGGTGGCAATCGATCTCACGGCACCGGTACCGGTCACCATCGAGGAGTTGGCCGCGACCGAGCTGACAGAGTTGATGGACTCGCTCGAGGTGGAGGCTCCGCTCTCCGAGTTGGTCCCGGTCTCGCTCGATGATCTTTCGTCGCGTCAGCTCGAGACACTGCTTCAGAGCATGGAGGGATGATGCGCCCCGTCGTTCTGATCGTCCTTGCGCTGGCGTGGGCATCGACTCCGGTCAGCGCGCAGACCCCGGACATGGAGCGCGAGCGGCTTCAGGAGCAGGTGCTGGAGCGATTCATGGTCAACTACCGTTCGCAGGCAGGACTTACGGATGAGCAGTTTGTGCGGTTCCAACGGGTGGCGCGGGAGGCATTCGATGCGCGCAATGCGCTCAACCGCCGAGAGCGAGCGCTGTGGCTGGGACTCGAGGGACAGATGCGCCCGGGCATTGCTGCGGATCAGGATAGTCTGAGCCGGCTGCTTGCTGGCCTCGTAGACGTGCAGAGTGAACGCGTGGAGCGGCTACGCATCGAACAGGCCCAGTTTGGGGAGTTTCTCTCGCCGGTCCAGCTCGCGCAGCTCACCATTGCGATCAGACGATTCCAGATGCAGGTCGAGCGGGTCCTGCAACAGCGGATGCAGGGAAGGGATGTGAGGCGGCGCCCCTAAAAGGCAACGGAAAAACCGAAGAAGAGAAACGGTGCTCCAGGAACATGGGCACCGGCCTGGATTTTATGCTGTGCGTGTCTGTGCGCCGACGCGGGTAGCCGCTTTTGGACGGGCCACACCCCCTGGGTATATTCGTTCCCCCAGCCCGAGTGGCGGAATGGCAGACGCGCCGGACTCAAAATCCGGTGCCGGCAACGGCGTGTGAGTTCGACTCTCACCTCGGGCATTGCACATGAGAAGCACGACGCCCGGCCGGAACCGGCCGGGCGTTTTTCGTTAAGCGCCATCACTCAGGATCGCTTGACATCAAGTCAGGTTGCGACCGCATCGGGCCTTTTTTTCACGAGGCGCCAGGCGACCCGCTCCTACCTCGCCGTTCTTTCGCTGCCTACTTCGCGCGACTCATATTGAAGACATAGACCTCATCATGATGTCCCGTGAAGTACTTGAAGAACATCGCTTGTGCCGCGTTCCACGCCTCGCGCTCCGGTGTGCCTTCTGCAGGCTGGCGATTTTGGAACCACGTGGAGCACGGTTCACAATCGGCATTGATGGCATTCCAGTCGGCGTATTCGGTGACGATGACGATATCGCCTCCCCTGGCACCATAGATGTGGTTCGCCACACGATACGACCGCACACTGGGGTTCATTTTCGCGGTCGGCACCATGACCGAGTCGATCCACCAATTCACCTTCTGCCGTGCGTCCGCGTCGTAGGGAACTTGGAAGGTCGTGACGGAGAGGTAATGGGTTGGCGGCGCTTCCTCTTGCGCGTGCACCGCGCCGGGCGTGATCGAGATGCCGATGAGCGCCGTCGCGATGAGCGATGGTGACAGACGCATGTGCCCTCCTCGAAATGTGACGAGATCCTGAACACCGTGTGCCGTGGCGGGACGTGGCAGACGTCGCGGGTGGCGCTAACGTACGGGCGGCGCAACGGAACCGCAACTAACTGAACGCGGGTCACGGGCGGGGGCAGAATCACGCTACCGAATGGCCGGCAACAAAACGGCCGCCCTGTTGACGGCCTCGTCCTCTCCTTGCCTATCTACACTTTCTCACGTACACGCCGACCCTCACCCCGCGTGCTCGAGTGCCTCCAGCTGCCGCATGAGGGCCGCTTTGATTTGAGGCGCCGCCGCCGCCAATCCTTTCCGCAACACCATTGCGGTGGTCGCCTCGAACGACGGTGCTAGGCCTGCCTGCGCTGCCAGCTTGATCTTGTCGGCGAGGTCCGCTGGAATCGGGACTGAAACCGTGCGCCGGTCCGGCCCTGGCGGCACGCTCCGGGGCTTCCAGCTCGGAAGCGCGACGAGCCGTCCTGAAGACGTGTGCACGAACACGAGCTCCGGTCGGTTATACGTCTTGCTCCGGATGTTTTTTTCGATTGTCGAGGCCACGGAAAGCGCAGGGTCTCGAGCGGCGCTCGTCACCATCCCACCGTCGAGGATCCGACTCGCCAACTCGCGGGAGGAGAGCGGTCTGCCCTCCGTGCTCAGAACCTTGAACGCAGCCTCTTGAACCTTCATGACACTCCTATAAAAGAAGGGCCGGTTTGCTTTTCTGCTAGAAGGAAAGGAAAGAAAGATACAGGAAAATGCAGAATCGGCCAGAAAACCGCGGAAAGAAAGCTGTCCCGGCCCCTGATTCGGCTTTTGATCGGTAGGAGGCGCGGATTCGTAGCGGGTGGAGGCTTGGCATGCCGCTCAGATTAACCCAGCGGCCGGGAGCAGGCGGCTGGCTAGTTGATCGGCGTGGCACTTAAAGTAAAGGATGAGGTCAGGGTGGAGGGACAACGACCCAACCCCCGGGCCGGAAACGGAAATCGAGAAACCCCGCCGCTATGCCTACCCCGGTCCCAGCGACGACTGTGACGACGACATCCTCCGTGGTAGCGTCGTCGGCCGTGAGCGCTGCGACCAATGCCCCCGCCGCCAGGCCGCCCAGCGCCCAAGTGCCAATAACCCACTCGGCACGACGACGGCGGAAGCGCTCCAAGCGGACGATGATCCGCCGGTTGAAGACCTCGACGCCCGTGATATCCCCGACCACTAACTCTTGACCGGCCGCGGTAAGCACCCGGCCGTAGACCCAGGTAGAGTCGCCCTGGCGCATGAGGCGCACACTGTCGCCCGGCTCCTGAGCGCTAATAGAGGTAGCGAGAAGGGAAAAACAGCACGCGAGCAGTCCTATGTTTCTCATGAACGTCACGGTCGACTCAGCCTAATCGTCAACTGGTTGCAGGTTGAGATGTGAGATCCAAGCCTCCAAACGGGTAGCGTAACACATTCCTTCATATAGGCGATTGCAGATAACGTGAAAAAGTGTTGCGTCTTCGCAACTCTTGCGACCGACCGACCGACATCCAATAATCGCGCGAACGCGATACGGAAACCTGATGACTCAAGGCCAGGGTCTGTGAGACACTGCCCGATCGTGACATTCCGCAAACCGAGACCTATCGACTGCGCCGCGCTCACCTACGCGGCGCTATTTGTTTTCCCCACGGAGGTGTTCATGAGACTGTCCAAGGTGCAACCAACCCGAATCCTCGGACTGGCGGCCGCGACTTTGCTGGCGGTGGGTTGCGTCGACCAGACGACGGGACCGGATCCAACGGCGGTACCACTGCCAAACTTCGCGGAAGTGGCTGGCGAAGGCGCCCAGCTACGTGATTTTGTGGTGGTCCTGCGGGAGGAGCGAGCCCCAACCCGAAGGCTCCTCTCTCGCATCCGCGCGCTTGGTGGCACGATCGAACATCGCCACGACGAGATCGGTGTGCTCACCGTGAGCGGTCTGGATGACGCGACGAGTGCGCGACTCGGTGGGATGGTGGAGGTTGAGGCCGTCGCGCGCGACTTCGATTTCCAGTGGATCCCTCCGATAGAGCAGCTCGAGTTCGTCCAGATGGACGAGCTTCCCCCGGAGACGGATCAGAGCGGCGCCGCATTCTTCGACGCCTTCCAGTGGAACATGCGACAGGTCAAGGCCGATGACGCTTGGCTGGTGACCCCGCAGGGGGAAGGCAGTCTCCTGTGCATTATGGATAGCGGCATCGACCCGGGGCACATCGATCTGGCAGGGAAGGTCAACCTCGATCTCAGCAAGTCGTTCTTCGATGACGAGCCTGACATTCTCGACCGTAATTTCCACGGCACATTCGTCACTGGCATCGTTGGCTCGAACGGAATCGGAACCGCCTCGGTGGCACCTGACGCCGACCTCTGCATGATCAAAATCGCAGGGATCGAAGGCTTGGCACCGTTTGGCGCGATCATCGACGGCTTCCTCTACGCCGGCCTCATCGGAGCGGACGCTGTCAACATCAGCTTTGGCGGGTTGATTCCTGAGGTTTTCCGCAAGGACCCGCTTATCGTTGCCACCCAGCGCGCCGTGAACTTTGCGTTCAAACGCGGCACGTTGATTGTTGCCTCCGCCGGCAATTCCGGGATCAAGATCGACTTTGGGTCGCCAGTCTTTCACTTCCCGTCGGGGCTGGACGCCGTCGTTAGCGTAGGCGCTACCGCTCCCGTCGCGCAGCAAAACTTCGACGCACTCGCCTCCTACACCAACTACGGCAGGGCCGGGGTGAACATCCTGGCCCCCGGAGGGGACTTCGTGGAGGGGAGCGTGATCGCGGATCTGATTCTCGCGCCCTGCAGTAGCATTGCGGTTCCCGACATCTGCGGCGGCGGAGCGACGTATGTCTTTAGCGCCGGCACGAGCTTCTCCGCACCCCACGTCACAGGCGCCGCGGGGGTGATCGAGTCGACCATTAAGCTCGATCAGGGAGCGTCCTATCTCAGGCAGTGTCTCTTCGAAGGAGCCGACGAGATCGACGGACGTCCTCTGAGTGCATTGTACGGCCGGGGACGGCTCAACGTGCTCGGGTCCGTGATGCTCGGGAAGTGTGGTGGTGTGGCACCGCCTCCGCCTGATGATGACAACGGTGGTCCACCCACCTGACTGCGAGGCCAAAAACGGTAGCGTTAACGAAGAGGTTGAGGGCGGACGGCCGCTGAGCTCGCCCTCAGCCTCTTGACATTCGGCGCCCTACCTCGTGGAGCAGCGCAAGTTTTGCGGCGGCCGATTCTGGCAGGCAATGCTCTCGTCCATCCCCGCCGCCATCACCGCGCATGCTGCGCGCTGCGCCGCGCTAATAGCGTCCTGCTGGGTCTCACCGGAGCCCGTGCGGCATTCGGTGCGTCCGCGGAACTCGATACACAATTCGCATTCGGCTTGCACCGCGCGTAAGCTTCCCCAGACCAGGTAGGTCACGAAGATTACGACGACAACGGCGAAGGCAAGCATACGGCCCCATCTCTGCTTCATAGGCCCTCCGAAGACCCGGCGATTTGACCTCTGCGGGACGATTCTAACTCCCGTGCGGCGCGAATGCGACTCGCGAAGAGCTGGAACCTGGTGGCGACTGAGCCCATTCTACAAGGGATGACCGAACCCTCCGGCACCTCGGGTAATCGGCAGCTGTGGCTGCTGGGGTTGCTCGTGCTCACCAGCGCTCCGCCGCTGGTCGGGCAAGCCGGCACCGTGTTCGTTCACGATCCCGCAGGGCGTGTCGAACTGCTCGCCGATCTTGCCGAGCGCGGACTGGCTGACTGGTCGGAATACCGGCTCGCGCGTCGTCCGACTCGGTACCGCGTTCGGTCGCTTTCCGGCGGGCCGGTCGTGGAAGCCCGCAGCGTGGCCGGGAATTCCGGACTCGTCCGGGAGGTGGCCATGCAGGCTGGTCGTGTCCGCGAGATCTCGTGGCGTTGGCGCATTGAGCGCTCACTGCGAGGGAACGATCGGGAACGGGAGAAGCGAGGTGATGATTTCGCCGCCCGCGTCTTTGTCATCTTCGATGCGAGCGAAGGCCCGTGGTCCGGGCGGGCGCTCTGTTATGTGTGGAGTGCTCACCAGCCCCTAGGCACGGTGTACCGTAGCCCGTTCACGGACGACGTTGCGATGATCGTCGTGGCATCCGGTGACGATCGCATCAACACCTGGGTCAGCCATGTACGGGATCCGCTCGAGGATTACCGGCGGGCGTTTGATGCCGAGCCCGACACATTGGCCGCGGTCGCGATCATGGTCGATACGGACAACACCCGTCGACAGGCAACTGCCAATTTCGACCGACTGGTACTCGAGGTTGCCGACCGCCCATAAGGTCGGTTCTCCTCCCCACGCCTTCTCCGCACCGACCAGAAACCTCGCCAGCCTTCAGGGCGTAGAGACAGTATGGTCACCGCGGCGCTCAAGGTTCTCGTTCTGCTGTTGCTCCCGTTCGCAACACTCCTGTGGGGCGCAATGCTTGCCTGGCGGGACGGCTTCCCCGTGTGGCTCGCGGTCTCTCTCGGTGCCGTGTTCGCCGGTGCGGTGCTCACGGGATACGCCTCGTGGCTCTCGAAGAAGACGACTGGGCGGGCACGTGTTCGCGTCCTGGCAACCCGCATCGTCGCCCCCCTCGTCATGGTGTATTGTGCCGGCGCGCTGCTGCACCTTGCGCACGGTCGGGCCAAGTCAGACGCGGTGCGCCAGGAGTACCGCGCGCTCCATCCGTTGCTCCGCGTCGCGGTCAGCACGGTGATGTTGGTTGACCGGGGCGCGTTGATCACCGATCTCGAGCGGGCCCCTGAGGACTACGCGACCATGGGCCTTCGCGCGCAGGTTAGCTCACATCACTATCCTCAGTCTGACGGCTATGTCCACGCCATGGACATCCGTACGCAGGGCCGGTCATGGGTGCGGAACGGGCTCCTCACTATGTACTTTCGCCTCACGGGGTTTCGCACGCTTCGGCACGTCGGAACCGCCGACCATCTACATGTGTCACTGCCGAACCGTGCGCCATCGCACTAGCACTCTCTCAGTAGGTACTTACTTTGTGAGGCTTAGGAGGACCGGGTAGTCTAGAGGGGGATTATGGCATCTACGCCTGCCAATACGCGTTTCCGTACGGTTCAGCGTCTTCACGCGATGGGCTCCGTGGGCAAAATCGAGCGCGATCTCATCTACACGCAAGAGGATTGGGATTCCGAGTGCTTTCTGAACTTTGGTGAGGGCCGGGATCCCGGCCCGTGCCCGGGCTGCGAGCGCGTCGGCTTCTACGGCCCCCGCTTCGAAGAGCCAGACCGTCGCTATCGTGGGTGCCGTTTCTGCGGATTCACACAGGCGGTGGATGGCCCGCCGCAGTGGTACCGTCCGGTCGTACACAACTGCGAGGGGTGGCCTACCATTGCCAAAGCTCCTTACATCTGGTGGATTGCGCCCGGCGTCACCTCGTACCCTTGCCCCTATTGCTCACACAAAGCGAGCGTCGCGGAGTGTGCCATCACTCCTCCTTCCGATGATCCACATCATCCGTGGTGGCGCGTACCCCAGGGACGAAATCGCTCGTATTACGTCCGGTTCTGGGAGAATTGGGAAGCCACCAAGGGGCGCGTCTATCTGTAGTTCCGCCCAACAATTGCCCTCGCTGTGAGACGCGGAGACCGGTGCGCGCGCTAACTTGCCGCTCGGTCTCGCCACGACTAACCTTAGGCGTCAATGTCGCCGGGCTAGGGCGTTCCGGCGCTCCCAAGTTGCACACCACGCATCCAAATCTGGTCATGGACACACATATCATCAGCGCCACACCGCCCGTCGGCGCCGGGGAACTCCCTCGATGAGCGGCGCGCGCATCGAATGGAGGGACGGCCGGTATCACGTTCCGGAGCAGCCCATCATCCCGTTTATCGAGGGCGATGGAACGGGGCCCGACATTTGGCGCGCCGCGCAACGGGTTTTCGACGCGGCCGTCGAGGAAGTGTCTGGTGGAAAGAGACGGATCGAATGGATGGAGGTGCTCGCCGGCGAGAAAGCGCACCGCGAAGCGGGCACATGGCTCCCTGAGGCCACACTTGAGGCTATCAAGACTCATCGAATTGCCATCAAGGGTCCGCTGACCACACCGGTCGGTGGCGGTATCCGTTCACTCAACGTGTCCCTCCGACAGCTCCTCGATCTCTACGCGTGTGTGCGACCGGTTCGGTATTATGCCGGCGTCCCCTCGCCGATGCGCGAACCGGCCAAGCTGGACGTGGTGATCTTTCGGGAGAACATCGAGGACGTGTACGCGGGAATCGAGTATCGGGCTGAGGGTCCTGAGGCAACGAAACTCCGCAACTTTCTGCGGGACACGTTTGGAGCCAACATCCGCGAGGGGAGCGCCCTCGGCATCAAGCCAATGAGTGCGTTCAACTCGAAACGCCTGGTGGCCAAGGCCATTCAGTATGCCATCGATCGTCAGCGAACCTCGGTCACCCTGGTCCATAAGGGCAATATCATGAAGTTCACCGAGGGGGCGTTCCGCGACTGGGGTTACGAGGTTGCCAAGGAGCGCTTTCGCGATCGTACAATGCCAGAATCCGATTTGTGGGAGGGAAAGCAGGCGGAAGGCCGCGTGGTCATCAAAGATCGGATTGCCGACGCGATGTTCCAGCAGATCCTATTGCGACCGAATGAGTATGCGGTGATCGCAACGCCTAATCTCAACGGTGACTACCTCTCCGACGCCGCGGCGGCTCAAGTGGGCGGCCTCGGCATGGCACCGGGCGGCAATCTCGGCGATGGCTACGCTGTCTTCGAGGCGACTCACGGGACCGCCCCAAAGTACGCCAACCAAGACAAGGTCAATCCATCCAGCGTCATCCTCTCGGGCGTGATGATGTTCGAGGAGCTGGGATGGACTGATGTTGCGCGCGCCATCGTCCAGGGAATCGAAGGGGCCATTTCGGCGAGGACCGTCACGTACGATCTCGCCCGGCAGATGCCGAAGGCGAAGGAGGTACGCACGTCGGGATTCGCGGACGCCGTGATCAAACACATGGCGAAAGCGGTGGTGGCGTGAACTCCTCGGTGCGGGTGGTTCCACTGGATAGGGTGCGAGCAAACGTCCTTGCCGTGGCGGTCGGTGAGCTTACCAATGCGAAGGTTCCGACGTCACTCCTCAGCCTCGACCGCGCCGCAGAGGGTGATGTCTCCCGCGCGATTGCGCAGGGTGACTTCACGGGAAAAAGGAATCAGGTCCTCGTCGTCTACCCCCGCAAAGGTGCTGACCGCCTCATCCTGGTTGGGCTCGGCAAGCACGAGGAGATCACGCGGGGCAGTATCCGGGACGCGGCAGCGATTGCTGGCCGCAAAGCTGTCGAGCTCAGCGCGAAGACACTGGCCTTCCACGTGGCGACGGAGACCCACGGAGGTGTCGTCCCGTCTGCGATCGGTCAAGTGGCGGTCGAGGGAGCGTCGCAGGGCGCGTGGCGGTTCACAGAGCTCAAGGCCACCGAGGAAAAGCAGCGGCTCGCTCAGTTCGACATCATCATCAGCCGCGAGGATCGGCCAGATGCCGAGCGCGGCCGCAAGATCGGCGCCGCCACCGCAATCGGACAACGGCTGGCGCGCAATCTCCAAATGCTTCCAGGGAATGTCTGCACACCAAGCTACCTCGCGGACATCGCCCGGGACCTAGGCAAGGCGTACGGGTATCGGGTGGCCGCGCTCGGCCGATCCCACCTCGAGAAGACCGGCATGAACGCCCTGCTCGCGGTCGCGCAGGGCTCGCAGCAGGAACCGCGCTTCATCACGCTCGAGTATCGGGGAGCAGGCGGTCGCGCGGCCCCAATCTGCTTTGTCGGCAAGGGCGTCACCTTCGACGCAGGTGGCATCTCCATCAAGAGTGCGGACAAGATGGAGGAGATGAAGTACGACATGTCGGGCGCCGCAGCGGTCCTCGGTCTCTTTGAGACACTGGCGCATCTCGAACCCAAGCTCAACGTCGTCGGACTCATTCCCGCGACGGAGAATCTGCCATCGGGAACCGCGGTGAAGCCCGGTGACGTCGTACGATCCCATTACGGCAAGACAATCGAGATCATCAACACCGATGCGGAGGGACGGCTCATCCTGTCCGATGCGCTATCGTACGCCCGCAAATTCAAGCCGGCGTGCGTGATCGACGCCGCAACGCTGACGGGGGCGATCGTCATTGCGTTAGGGCACCACGCGACGGGCCTCATGGGCAATGACGATCATCTCCTCGAAGAGATACGCCACGCCGGGGACCTGGCCGGGGAGCGGTGCTGGGCGCTCCCGCTGTGGGACGAGTTTCGCGAGCAGCTCAAGTCCGATATCGCCGACGTCAAGAACACGGGTGGCCGCCCGGGGAGCTCGATCACAGCGGGCTGGTTCCTCCGCGAGTTCGTCGAGGGCTTTCCCTGGGCGCACCTCGATATCGCGGGGACGGCGTACACGGATGGTGACCGTCCGGGAATGGGCAAGGGACCAACCGGGGTGGGGGTGCGCCTCTTCGCCGAGTTCGTGCTCGGCCGCGCTCGCGGGTGACTCGCACGAAGCGCGTCGGGTTCGTCGTCGCGCTAGTACTCCTTCCTCACCTCTCTCCTCTCCACGCGGCGCAGGATACCACTGCTGTCGACACCGCGGCGGTCGCGGATACACTCCCGCTGGCATCACCCGTCGTCGCGATCAAGGAGGCGGAGACGCCGCCGGGCCCGCTGCCCCCCAGTGGCCGGTATGTATTCACCCGAGATTCGATTCTCTGGTCGGACGCGCACACGCTTTCGGATCTACTGGGACAGATCCCGGGCGTGTACATCGCCCGAGCGGGCTTCCTGGGTTTGCCGGAGTACGTGAACTACGCGGGGCGGGGAGGTCGAGCGCTCGAGATCTATTGGGACGGCGTCCGTCTAGAACCCTTGGGTAACGACAGTCTGTTCCTCGATCCGGCGCGGATTCCCTTGACGTTGCTCCGCCGGGTCGACGTGGAGGTTCGTCCCGCTGGGCTCCGGGTCTACGTCGTGAGCGAGCGCCACGAGCGGCTCACGCCGCGGTCGTTCATTCAGGTCGGGAGCGGCGACTTCTCCACGGCGGCGTTCGCCGGGATGTTTCAACACCGATGGCGCAGCGGATTTGAGCTCGTGGCCGCCGCAGATTTCGTTGGCACCGACGGTGCAAGCGGGCCGGGGCGCAACGACCAGGCGTTTGACGTGTTTGCCAAGTTCGGATGGCATCCTTCGCCGCGGATGGGAGCGTCCTATCAGATCAGACGACAAGATCACGATCGCGATGCCGCCAATACCCAAGGGGGCGTTGTCGGGGTACCAGAGCGACGCGGCGCGAGCACCGACATCCTCTTCGCCATGTACGCTGGCACGCGCGACGACGGTCTCGGCCTGCGCGTCGAGGGAGGGGTCGGCATTAGTGCGTGGGATCCAGATGAAGAGTCAACCATCCCCGAACAGCGGGTGCGCCGGGTGTATCTCGAGACTCGCTATCAGACTCCCAACCTGACGGGCAGCGTTCGCGGGATCCTCGGGGATTCCCGGACGCTCAGCGGTGTAGAGGGTCGCTTCGGCTGGGTTCCTGTGCCGGGGCTCGTGCTATTCGGAGATGCGCGTCGGGAACAGCACGAGGGTGATCGCACGTCGCGGACCCTGCACGGTGGGGCCGCGCTGTATCACGGCCCATTCTCCCTGGTGGGCGAGATCGAGTGGGCCGAGGCGGTTCAGGCATCAGCGCTGCTGGCGGACTCTGCGCAACGAACCATCGACCGTTCAGTGCGGCTCGGCCTGGACACACGCGTTATCGCCTCTCACGTCGGCCTTGCGCAGCGCGACGCTTTCGTGCCGCGCCCGTTTGCCGACCTGCCCATCGCCGCGTTGGATTCGTCCGGGGCGGCAACGTATCTGATCGTGGACGTGCGCCTGCAGCCACTGCGCCCGCTGACGGCGCGGGCCTGGTACTCAGATCGCCTCGGCGGGGACGACCACAGCCTCCAACCGCCGCGACACGGTCGAATGGCGCTGACGTTTCGTTCGAAGTATTGGCGTACCTTTCGGAGCGGCACGTTTGATATCAAGCTCGAAGTGGCCCTCGAGTCGTGGGACAACGGCATCGCTGGCCTCAACGATGTCGGAACACCGATCCCGCTGCCCGCCGCCACGTTCACCGAAGCCCTCATCGAGTTTCAGATTGCCGGTTTCACGGGTTTCTGGAACCTTCGCAATGCGGGCAACACCCAGGCGCAGTACGTTCCCGGTATGCCCTATCCCATCTCCGCGCAAACTTTTGGGGTGAAGTGGGTATTCGCCAATTGACGCTCTTCTTGCTGCGTTTTGACGGCCCTTTCGATGGACGCTAGCTTTCCGCCCGTCCAGAGAGGCGAGAGACGGTGACGTGCCGAGATCGATGACAGGTTACGGGGCCGCCGACGGCCCCCTCGGCGGAGGTCACCTGTCAATCGAGATCCGGACGGTGAACCATCGCCATTTCAGCGTCCAGTTGCGGCTGCCCGCCCCTCTGCTTCCACTCGAGTCCGCTGTGCGCAACCATCTCCGCGGTCGGATCGAGCGTGGACATCTGACCTTGGCTGCTCGATGGACGGAGGAACCGGGCAGCATGTCGACAGTCCGCGTGAACCTGCCCCGCGCGCAATCCATCGTGAATGCCCTCCAGCAGCTTCAGCAGGACCTCGGCTTGTCCGGAGAGATCGACCTCACCTTCATCGCGCGCCAACCGGACATCTTGATACCGGCAGACGAAGAGCAAGTGCCGATCGACCGTGCTGAGCTGCTCGCACTGCTGGATCAAGCCGTGGACGGACTCACGGCGATGCGTGATCAAGAGGGATCGGCACTTGCCGCAGAGATCTCGCGCCTGCTGGATGAGATCGCACGGGAAACGGAGGCGATCGCGGTCCGCGCCCCGAAAAGGCTGAGCGCAGAACGAGAACGGCTGACAACCGCGGTGACCGAGCTGCTCGATGGGAAACCCGCCGATCCCGACCGTCTGGCGCAGGAGATCGCCATTTTGGCGGACAAGCTCGATGTCACGGAGGAGTTGGTGCGACTGCGGACGCACATCGACGCGTGTCGCACCTTGATGACCGAAAAGGGGGCGGTGGGGCGGCGGCTGTCGTTCCTCGGACAGGAGATGTTGCGTGAGGCGAACACGATTGGATCGAAGGCCAATGACGCCCCAATCGCCCAGGCGGTTGTGCGCATAAAAGGGGAGCTCGAAAAGGTCCGCGAACAGGTGGAGAACCTCGAGTGAACCCGTTTTTGTTGGTGCTTTCCTCTCCCTCCGGTGGTGGCAAGACGACGATTGCCCGTCAGCTGCTGCGCGACCGTAGGGACTTGGGGTACAGCGTCTCGGCGACGACGCGCCCGCTTCGGGCGGGCGAGCGCGATGGGGTGGACTACCACTTCATCACCGAGCAGGAATTCCGACGGCGGATCGATCGCGGGGCATTCCTCGAGTGGGCATCGTATGGGGACCATCTGTACGGGACACTGGCCTCAGAGGTCGATCGGATCCTCCGCGGCGGCAAGCACGCCGTGCTCGACATCGAAGTCCAGGGGGCCCGTCAGGTGCGGCAGCGCACGAGCGATCTTGTGAGTATCTTTGTTCTCCCGCCCTCGGCCGAGGTCCTCCTCCAACGGCTCCATTCGAGGGAGCGGGAGGACGAAGCGCAGATCCGGCAGCGGTTGCTGCGTGCGATCGAAGAGATCGAGGAGGTGAGTGCCTACGATTACGTCGTCATCAACGATGAGCTGGCACACGCCGTTGCGGAGGTGTCGGCGATCGTCGACGCCGAATCACGGAAGGTTCGACGGCTCGGTGAGCTAGCGAAGCGCATCGCCGAGCTGCGCGACGGTTTACGGCGGGCGATGCAGAACGCGGCGCCCCGGTAAGGAGAATCGATGCACATCTTCACCCCAACCAACGTGGCGCGACAGGCAGGCAACAAGTACCTCGGCGTCTTGGTGGCTGCGAAGTTCGCGCGCTACGTGAACGACTTTCCCACTGACCCCACATCCGGGCCGAGCAAGAAGCTGACGACCCGGGCGTTGGAGGAGCTGGCTTCGGGCAGTCTCACTTATCGGCTCGTACGCAGACGACGCCAAGAAACGTGACTCTCGCCGGCCGACGCGTGGTGCTCGGCGTGTCGGGCGGGATTGCCAGCTACAAATCGTGCACGGTCGCCCGACGTCTCACAGAAGCCGGCGTCTCAGTCGATGTCGTCCTCACGAGCTCAGCCGCTGAGTTCGTTCGACCGGTGACCTTTGAAGCTCTGACTGGGCGTCCGGTCCATACTTCTTTGTGGGATCGCGACCGGGCGCTCCTGCATATCGACCTTGCCCGCCAACCCGATCTCATCGTTGTCGCCCCAGCTACTGCGAACCTCCTGAGCCGTGCCGCACAGGGCATGGCGGACGATCTTCTATCGGCCATACTGCTCGCGGCCCGCGTGCCGGTCTTGCTGGTGCCGGCCATGAATGACGCGATGTTCGCACATCCGGCCACACAACGAAACCTCGAGACGCTCCGCTCGCGAGGGTGGCACACGCTTGGGCCGGCTGTGGGATCCCTCGCCGAGGGTCCAAGCGACCGGCAAGGGCGGATGGTCGAGCCTGAGGAGATCGTGGCGCACGTCGAACGTCTCCTCCGTGGTCCTCACGGCCGGCTGCAAAACCGAAGCGTGGTGGTGACCGCCGGCCCCACCCGAGAGCACCTCGACCCGGTACGGGTCATCACCAACCCGTCCAGCGGTCGCATGGGCTACGCAGTTGCCGAGGCGGCGTTCGCAAGGGGAGCGAAGGTGACCCTTGTCACCGGCCCCACGTCGCTGACGCCACCCATCGGCGCCGAGGTTCGGCGGGTGGAGACTACAGAGCAGTTGCTAGAGACGCTGCGAAGCATCCTCCCGGGTGCCGATGTGTTGGTCATGGCCGCCGCACCAGCGGATTTCCGCCCGGCGCAATCACACAATAGCAAACGGGCGCGCTCCGATGGTGCGCTGAACGTGAGTCTCATTCCCACACCGGACGTACTCGAGAGCACCACGGGTGATCGGCGGCAGGGCGCGATCGTGGTCGGATTTGCACTGGAGCATGAGAAGGGACTCGCCCGCGCACAGGAGAAGCTCGAGCGTAAGCGATTGGATCTGGTGGTGCTCAATCACGTTTCCGAGCCGGGCTCGGGCTTCGAGGTCGAAACCAATCGAGTCACGTTCGTGACTCGTGATGGTCAACATCAACTCGAGCTCCTCCCGAAGCGGGTCGTCGCGGAGCGTCTGTTGGACGCCGTCGAAGCGCTACTATGACCGACGCTCGTGAGCTCATGTCTCAGTATCTGACCCAGCGCCGCCAAATGGGCGAGACGGCGTATATGGGGATCGCCGGGCTGCAAAACGCCAATGAGCAACCGGCATCGCCCACTCCAGCCAAATCGGCGCGGGCAGAACGGGCTCAGCCGCCTCAGCCGACGACGGAAGTGACGGGCGAGCCGAAATGGAGACGGGGTGCCCCACCAATTCCACCCGCCGGCATTGTCGTGCCTACCCCGGCGACCGATCTCTTCACGGGAGATCCGTTGGCCAAGCACGATCTCGACCAACTGGGCAACGTGATCCGCGAGTGCACCAAGTGCGTGCTTTGCGAGCATCGCAAACAGGCGGTGCCCGGCGAGGGGCCCATGAATGCGAAGCTCGTGGTCGTCGGCGAAGGTCCGGGCGCAACGGAAGACGATACGGGGCGCCCGTTTGTCGGGCGCGCGGGAGAGCTCCTGACCGACATCCTCAAGGCCATACGGCTTCCTCGTGAGACGGTTTTCATTTGTAACATCGTAAAGTGCCGACCACCCAACAACCGCAAACCGCTGCAGGAGGAAATCGACGCATGTGTACCGTACCTGTATCGGCAACTTGAAATCATCAAGCCGGCCGTCATACTTGCGATGGGTGGAACGGCCGCGGAGACCCTGCTCGGAACCAAGCAATCGTTGGGCTCGCTGCGGAACAGAGTACACGAGTTCCGCGGCACGCCGTTGATCGTTACGTATCACCCAGCCGCCCTCCTGCGAAACCCCAACTGGAAGAAGCCAACTTGGGATGACGTCCGTATCGCCCGCCAGCTCCTTGACCAGCGAGACTGACGGCCAGACCACCCGTCAGGTTCCCTGGAGCCTCGAGGCCGAGCAAGCGGTCTTGGGAGCCACCCTGCTGGACCAGGACGCGGCACTGAAGGCCGTGGAGTTGCTGGAGGATGGAGCGTTCTATCGCGACGCGCACCGCCGTTTGTTCCGGGCCATCGCGGTGCTGGTGGATCGTGGGGACGCGGTCGATCCCGTCATCCTGCGAGACCTCCTGCGTCAACGCGGTGATCTCGAGGGAGTCGGGGGAACCGACTACATCGGCGAACTGCTTGGTGTCGTGCCAACGTCTGCCAACATCGAGTATCACTGCCGGATCGTTCGGGAAAAGGCGCTGCTCCGCCGTTTGATCGAGGCGGGTACGGACATCGTACAGTCGGCATACGAGGGTCGGGTGGACGTCGATACGCTGATCGACACCGCCGAGCAGCGCATGTTCGAGGTGTCCTTCCAGCGCGGCACCCAAGAGGTCGTCCGCATCAAGGAGCTGATGTGGAAGACGATGGAGCGCATTGAAGCGCGCCACCGCGGCGATGAATCGGTCCGTGGGATTCCCAGCGGATACGTAGATTTGGATCAGATGACCAACGGTTTTCAGCGCAGCGATCTGATCATCGTCGCAGCACGGCCCTCCATGGGCAAAACCGCGTTCTGCCTCAACGTCGCAGCGAATTCCGCACTCGAGTCCAAGGTGCCGACGGCCATATTTTCGCTAGAGATGTCACGCGATCAGCTGGTCGAGCGACTGCTCGCGGCCGAGAGTTTCGTAGATCTGAGCCGGCTGCGGAGTGGCCGGTTGCGTGATGACGACTACCCCAAAATGTCCCGGGCCGCGGGGCTGCTCGGGACCGCTCCGATATGGATCGATGACACCCCCGCGCTCACACTGCTCGAGCTTCGCTCAAAGGCTCGTCGGATGAAGGCGGAGCACGATGTCGGATTATTCGTGGTCGACTACCTCCAGCTACTGCGCGGCCCCCGGACCGAAAGTCGCCAAGAAGAGATCAGCTTCATTTCCCGATCGCTCAAAGCACTCGCCCGCGAGCTCGAGACCCCGGTCGTTGCGCTGTCTCAGCTCTCCCGCGCTCCCGAGCAACGGGGGGGAGACCGCAGACCACTCCTCTCCGATTTGCGAGACTCCGGCGCGATCGAACAGGACGCCGATCTGGTGATGTTTATCTACCGTGCGGAGATGTATCCCGGCCTCCTCGAGCGCAGCGACTCTGCTCAAGAAGGTCTCGCAGAGGTGATACTCGCCAAACACCGCAACGGGCCCACCGGCACCATCAAGCTCGCGTTTCACAAGCAGTACACGCGGTTCGACAACTACACTGACCGCGCACCCGAGGACTCCGGTGGTTTCTGAGAGCGGGCCGGTGGTCGGTATCATCATCGCCGCGGCCGGCCGCAGCGAGCGGGTGGGTCCGGGCGATCCGAAGCAGTTCCGGCCGATTGGCGGGATCCCAATGTTGCTGCGGTCAATCCGACCCTTTGCGCAGCATCGTCTTGTGCGGGATATCGTGGTGGCACTGCCGTCGGTGTTCGTGGACAAGCCACCACAGTGGCTCGCGCCCGTGTCGAATGGCCGGCTGCGGCTCGTCGCAGGTGGGGACACGAGGGCGCTTTCTGTGCGGGCGGCGTTGCGCGCGCTCGATCCGTCGTGTACCGTCGTGCTCGTCCACGATGCGGCGCGACCCTTCGTGTCCCAAGACACGATCGATGCAGTGATCGGGGTCGCAAGTCGTGGCGTAGGAGCCGTGCCTGGTGTGGCGGTGCAGGACACGCTCAAGCGGGCGGATGGTGCGCGCGTGACGGAAACGGTAGATCGGCGCGGCGTATGGCAGGCACACACGCCGCAGGGCTTTCCGCGCGAGATCCTGGAAGACGCATTCGCGAAGGCAGGAGACAGTGCGTTGGGTGGAGGTGCGACGGACGAATCCGCCCTCGTGGAGGCCGCCGGATATGTCGTAGAGCTAGTTCCAGATCGCCCTACCAACATCAAGATCACAACGCCAGAAGACTTCCATCTGGCTGAGGCACTGGCGTCGCGTTGACGGCTCTTCCATTCCATGGCCCCGATGCAGTGCGTGCAGCGGCGCCACGAGTGGCCGAGCACCTCGCTGCCGGGGGGATCATCGCCTACCCAACCGAAACCGTTTACGGTCTCGGATCGCGCCCGATAGAAGAGGATGTCGCGACCCTATCGCGGATCAAAGCCAGGCCCGTGGGGAAGCCGTTTCTTCTTCTCATCTCGAACCGCCGAATGGCGGAAGCGTATGGGCTCGTGTTCACGCCAGCAGCCGAGGCGATGGTGGCGCAGTTTTGGCCCGGCCCCCTCACGCTCGTGCTCGCCGGTGGTGAGGGGAAGTTACCCGATGCCCTGCGTGGCTCCGAAGGGGGAATTGCGGTTCGGTGGACGTCGCACCTGGAGATGAGCCAGCTGATTGAAATACTGCAATACCCGATCACGTCGACCTCAGCCAATCGCCCACGCGGTCCGACCGCACCCGGTGCTGCAGCCATCGGCGAGATATTTCGCGCGGAGGTCGAGCGAGGTGAGATCTTGATCTTGGATGGAGGCGTGCTGGGCAACGTGCCCCCATCGACCTTGGTCGATTGCACGGGACCGGTGGCCCGGCTCGTCCGTGTCGGGGCGATCCCGAGAGCTGAGCTGCGCGCCCGCGTTGGGAGCTTTGCCCCCTGATGGAGGTCCTGCTCGTCTGTACGGGAAATATCTGCCGCAGCCCGCTCGCGGAGGGGCTGATGCAACGTGAACTCGAGACGCGCGAGATCGGCGGGGTCATCGTGACCTCGGCAGGGACTGGTGCGTGGGAGGGAACGCCCGCGTCCGAAGGTGCCTACCTGGTTGCCTTAGAGCACGGTTTGGATCTCTCCCGTCATCGCGCGCGACTGCTGACAAAGGAGATCGTGCGGGCGTCCGCCGTCATTCTGACCATGGCACGCCATCACCGTGCACGGGTGGAAGAGTTGGGAGGGCGGGGGAAGGTCTTTCTGCTCGGTGAATACGCCGGCCGCTCCAGTGGGGACGCAGAAGTGAGCGATCCATTTGGGAGCGATCTCGACGTATACCGCGAAACGTACGAGGAGCTCGACGAGCTGGTGCGGGTCGCGGTCGACCGTCTCGTGTCGGAACTCCGTGACGCCCATCAGCGGGACCACTAGACTGCTCGCCGTTCTCGGCGATCCAGTCGTCCATTCGCTCTCGCCGACGATGCACAATGCGGCGATTCGAGCCTTGGGACTGGACGCTGTGTACGTCGCGCTGCAACCCGACGCCGGTTCCATTCCACACGTCATCCGGGCGTTCGAAGCTCTGGGAATCGCTGGCAACGTCACCGTTCCGCACAAGGTCGCTGTGGCCAATCTGCTCATCCGGCTTACCCCCGTGGCGAAGGAGCTTGGTGCGGTCAACACGTTCTGGCCGGAGGGGGGGCGACTGCTGGGCGACAATACCGACGTACCGGGTCTATTGGACGCGCTCGATCGACTCGATGCCGAAGGTCCCTGGCTCGTCATCGGCACCGGGGGCGCCGCGCGCGCGGTGGCAGCCGGGGCACGGGAACGTGGGGTACGGCTCAAAGTCCTGTCTCGAGGCGCTGACCGTGCGGAGGCCTTTGTCGAATGGGCTGGGAGTCTCGGAGTCGATGCCGAGGTGGACGATGGGGCGGCGGTCGGTACCGCCATCAACGCCACCCCGCTGGGTCTCCAGCCCGACGATGCGCTCCCAGCACCCGCCGCCCGTCTGGATGGATGCCGGGCTGCACTCGATTTGGTCTACGCTCCCGGAGAAACCCAGTGGGTTCGCAAGAACCGCAAGCGCGGAATCCGCGCCTCGGATGGGCGAACGATGCTCGTGGCGCAAGGGGCCCGCGCCTTCGAGCGCTTCTTTCCAAACACGGTAGCGCCGCGCGAGGTCATGGCCGCAGCGGTGGAGCGCGCGCTGGGAGAGTGATTCAAATTCTACGAGACCTGGAGCGGCTGGTCCTTCCAAACGCGTGCCTCTCCTGCGACGATTTGATCGAGTGCGGCAACCCGGATGGGCTGATCTGTGGTGTCTGCCGGAGTCGCATGAATGGCTTGTCCCCTGGATGCAAACGATGCCGTCACCCACTCCCGCCAGTCGGTCCTTGTCGTTTCTGCGCGCGTTGGCCGCAGGCGCTTGGGCATGCGCACAGCGCAGTCTGGCACCAGGGGCCTGCCCGGGTGCTGGTGCATCACTTGAAATACAACGGATACGCGCACTTGGCGGAGCTGGCGGCACAGCGGATCGTCCGATCCATATCGCGCCCCCCTCGCGCCGCGGGGTTGGTCCCGATCCCGCTGACCGCACGCCGACTTCGCAGCCGCGGATACAATCAGGCAGCCCTCATTGCCCGCGCGCTCGGCGCCCGATGGTGCATACCGGTCCTCGATCAGTTCCTCCGCCGTCGCCGTGAGGCGACGTCGCAAATTGAGCTTACGCCCGAGGAGCGGGCGGCGAACGTGGATGGCGCGTTCGTCGTTTCAGACCGTTCCGCGTCTTCTCCTACCTGGCGTCCCAACGCGGTGAAACCGCCCCATTACGGCGGTGTGATACCGGGACAGGGATGGACGACGGCCACGATTATATTGGTGGACGATGTGCTGACCACCGGGGCCACGATCGCTGCCGCGGCCAGCGCTGTCCGACGCGCATGCGACGTCCCGATCGCTGCGGTGACGTTCGCTCGCGCGCTCCCGTTTGACCTCCGCGCGCTTGCCGAATGAGCCTGTTTCCTTTGGTACAGCTACGCCGGCGCGCTACTCACATTCGAGGTGAATATGGCAACCAAGGTCGGTATCAATGGGTTCGGCAGAATTGGCAGGCTGGTCTTTCGCGCCGCGAAACAGCACGGGAAGCCCCTCGACATCGTGGCGGTCAATGATCTCACGGACGCGAAAACCCTCGCGCATCTCCTGAAGTACGACTCGGTGCACGGTCGCTACTCCGAGCGTGTGGAGGTGGATGGCGATCATATCGTCGTGGGAGGGAAACGCATTCGCGTCTTCGCTGAAAAGGATCCGGCCAAGCTCCCGTGGGGGAAGCTGGGTGTGGATACCGTGCTTGAGTCCACCGGGATCTTTCGAGATAGAGAGGAGGCCGGCCTCCACTTATCCGCCGGTGCCAAGAAGGTCATCATCAGCGCACCCGCCAAGAATGAAGACATCACGATCGTGATGGGTGTGAACCAGGATCGCTACGATCCCAAGAAGCATCACATCATCTCGAACGCTTCCTGTACGACGAACTGTCTCGTGCCAGTCGTCAAAGTGATCTCCGACTGCTTTGGATTCGAGCGGGGATTCATGACGACGGTCCACAGCTATACCAACGATCAGCGCATCCTCGACCTACCGCATAAGGACCTGCGGCGGGCTCGTGCGGCCGCGTGCAACATCATTCCGACCACCACGGGCGCCGCGAAAGCGACCTCATTAGTCATTCCCGAGCTCAAGGGAAAGATCGACGGAGTCGCCCTCCGGGTCCCGACCGCTGACGTCTCCGTCGTCGACCTCACGTGTGTGGTGAAGCGCGCGACCTCCGCGGAGGAGGTAAACGACGCATTCCGCCAAGCAGCTTCAGGAGCGCTAGCCGGGGTCCTCGCCGTGAGCGACGAACCGCTGGTGTCGACGGACTACATTGGTGATCCCCACTCCTCGACGGTCGATGCGGATTCGACCAACGTCGTCGACGGCGTGCTCGTCCATGTGTCGTCGTGGTACGACAACGAGATGGGATACTCCGCGCGGTGCGTGGATCTCATCCACTATGTCAACCAACAGCTCGCGTGAAACGGCAGCTCGAGTCGCTCGCCGGTCAGCCGTTAGAGGGACTCCGCGCGTTCGTCCGCGTGGATTTCAACGTTCCCGTTGAGAACGGACGCGTCACCGACGCAACCCGCATCGAGGCCTCGCTTCCGACCATCAGGTGGCTTCGTGACAAGGGCTGTCGGGTCGTGCTCGCGTCACACTTTGGCCGTCCGAAGGGCAAGCCCGATCCAGCGTTTTCGCTGCGCCCGGTAGGACAGGAGTTGGAGCACCACTTGGGCTCGCCGGTCACGTTCATCGCGGACCCGTTGTCCGAAGGCGCCGTGCGACAGACACGCCAGCTCAAGCGTGGCGAGGTGGCGCTGTTGGAAAACACGCGGTTTCACCCTGGAGAGGAGGCCAACGATCCGGCTTTCGCAGAGCAGCTGGCCCGGCTCGGCGACTTCTTCGTCAACGATGCGTTTGGAGCCGCGCATCGCGCACACGCCTCGACCGCTTCCATCGCACAGTGCCTGCGGCCAGCGGTAGCCGGTATGCTGTTGTCGAAGGAGCTCAAGTACTTGGAGGGGGCACTTGCGAGTCCGCACCGGCCGTTCGTCGCGGTGCTCGGTGGTGCGAAGATCTCTGGGAAGATTGACGTGATCGAAGCGCTCCTTCCCAAAGTCGACGAAATCCTCATCGGGGGCGCGATGGCTTGTACGTTCTTTCTGGCGATGGGCCTCGAAGTGGGAACGTCGCTCGTGGAGCGCGACAAGGTCCCGCTGGCCAAGCAGCTGCTCGACCGCAGCCGCGGGAAGATCGTCCTGCCCCGCAGCGTGCTCGTCGCACAGCGCCTCGCGACGGAAGCGCCGGTGCGGAGTGTGCCGCGCGAGGCCATCCCGCCCGACTGGGCTGTATACGACATCGATCAGGACGCTGCCGAAAGTTTCATTGCGCGCATCATGAACGCCAAGACCGTCGTATGGAACGGACCCATGGGTGTGTTCGAGACGCCGCCGTTTGACACGGGCACTGTCGCGATCGCCCGCGGGCTCGCCGCCGCGACGGACCGCGGCGCACTCACCATCGTGGGCGGTGGCGATTCCGTCGCGGCGGTCGTGGAGGCCGGGTTGCAGGACCGCATGACGCACGTCTCGACTGGCGGCGGCGCGACGCTGGAACTGCTGGAAGGAAAGGAGCTGCCCGGCGTGGCGGCACTCGACCCGGCATGAAGCGCTTGATCTTTGCGGCAAACTGGAAGATGCATCTCGGTCCGCAGGCGGGGCGCGAGTTTCTCAAGGCGTTTCTGCGACGCTACCGTCCACGACCGGATCGTGAGGTGTGGTTCTTCCCGAGCGCCGTGGCCCTAGAAGCGATCGCCGACGGCGTGCGCGACCGCCGCGAGGTCCGGGTTGGCGCGCAAAACGTACATTGGGAACCCAAAGGCGCGTTTACCGGAGAGCTGAGCATCGCGATGGCGCAAGAAGCCGGAGCCCAGCTCGCGCTGGTCGGGCACTCCGAGCGCCGACACGTGTTTGGCGAAACCGACGAGGAGACCGGGCGGAAAGCGCGCGCGCTCCTGGCGGCGGATATGACACCCCTCTTTTGCGTCGGGGAGACCATTCAGCAGCGCGACGCCGGCGACACGCTGTCAGTCATCGAGCGACAGCTCGCAGCCCTCAACGGACTCGTCGCCGCGCAGCTTCACGAAGTGTCCATCGCGTATGAGCCGGTCTGGGCGATCGGCACCGGGCGAACTGCCACGCCTGCGGACGCTGCCGAAGTACACCAACACATCCGGCGCTGGTTGGTCGAGCGGGGTGTCGGCACGCGGGATGCCCGTATCCTCTATGGGGGAAGCGTCAAACCGGATAACGTCCATGATCTCGTTGCAGAACCCGAGATCGATGGCGTGCTGGTGGGTGGGGCGTCGCTCGACCCCGCGTCGTGGACGGCCATCGTTCACACGCCAATCGACTGATCGATCGGGCAACCTTACATCACTTGCTTTGTCAGACGTAGGTGTTTTCTATTAGGTCGCTGAAGACGGATCGAAAGAGAAGCTGATGATTTACGGAATTCTGATCGCGATTCTCCTGATTATTTCGGTGCTGCTCATGGTGGTGGTTTTGCTGCAGGCGGGTACCGGGGGCGGGCTCGCGGCAATGGGAGGCGGGGCGTCCACCGACACGTTTCTTGGTGGTCGTCAAGCCGTCACCATCCTCACGAAATCCTCCTGGTGGCTGGGTGGCATCTTCTTGACTCTCTCGCTGGTATTGGCCGGGCTCAGCGCCAGAGGCTCCACACCGCAATCGGTCCTCGAGACGGCCCCGGTAGCCCCGACGCCGGTCGCACCACCCGCACAGCTCCCGTTGGACCTCCCAACCGAGGAGCCGAGTCAGCCACCCCCGCAACCCTAGGGAGCGAACCGAGCTGCACCTGGCGTATATCCTCCTCGAAGACGGCACGTGGTTCTCCGGGACCACTGCCGGCGCCGTGTCCCCAACACCCGGAGAGGTCGTATTCACGACCAATCTCAGCGGATACCAGGAGGTCTTCACCGATCCGTCCTACCTCGGCCAGATCGTCGTGATGACCGCCCCGATGATCGGGAACTACGGGATCAATCAGGAGGATCTTGAGTCTGGTCGCGCCCAGGTTACGGGCGTAGTCGTGCGAGAGCTGGCGCGTCAACATTCCAACTGGCGCGCCACCGGTAGCCTTGGGGAGTGGCTCTCGGCAAACGAGATACCCGTCGTCGAAGGTGTCGACACTCGCCGACTCGCCCGCCATATCCGCTCGGTCGGGGCGATGCGCGGCATAATCGCGTCAGGCACTCAACCGACTGACGAGATCCGGAGGCTGCTGGACCAAAGCCCTCGGATGGAGGGGCTCGACCTCGCGTCTCGCGCGACGACTGACACCCGGTACGAGCAGAACCCGGAGTCGGCACGGCATCACGTGGTGGCGTTCGACTTTGGGATGAAAAGGAACATTGTGCGGATTCTGAACTCGCTCGGCTGTCGGGTGACGGTCGTACCCGCCAGCACCAGCGCAGCGGAGGTCCGCGAACTCCAACCCGGGGGATTGTTTTTGTCGAACGGTCCGGGAGATCCGGCGGCCGTCCAGTACGTGATCCCTGTGATTCGCGAGCTTGCCAGCACGGGACTGCCGACGTTGGGCATCTGTCTCGGTCACCAACTCCTGGCGCTCGCCTTCGGCGGCCGCACGGCGAAGCTCCCCTACGGCCATCGTGGGGGTAACCACCCGGTGCGCGGCCTTGCCACGGGACGGGTTCTCATCACCAGTCAGAACCACGGATTTGCTGTAGTGGGAAGCGGTAAGGAGGTCTCAGGTGCCATAGAACTGGAGGTAACGCACCGTAACCTCAATGACGACACGGTGGAAGGACTTCGCCATCGCGAACTCCCGATTTTTGCCGTTCAATACCACCCTGAGGCATCCCCGGGACCCCACGATGCCAGGGGCCACTTCGCGGAGTTCGTCCAAGCCCTTGACACACAATAGGTAAGCCGGTATTTATGACCGCCCGGCCCACCGCTACGCGGGAGGCCCAACACCCGTTCAGGATCACAGTAGAGAGGACGGATGACCAAGGCGGATCTCGTCGAGAAAGTCACGGCCTCCATCGCCCGCACGGCCGGTCCGATGATCTCGAAGAAAGACTGCGCGCGGGTAGTCGATGCCTTCCTAGATGCCGTGAAGGGGGCGTTGGCGGATCAGAACAACATCGAGATCCGAGGGTTCGGCACGTTCAAGATCCGCATGCGGAAGACGCGGATGGCGCGGAACCCGCGGACTGGCGACCCGGTCGAAGTCGCTGCGAGGCCGGTCCCCGTGTTCAAGCCCTCGAAGGAGCTCCGGGCGATGGTCGCTGCCAAAGAGGGCGCGAGCGAGGGAGTCGTACCAGAGCCCCAGTAAAGGCGTTCCCCAGCAAGAGATAGCATTCCCCAGCCGCTTCTCGTCCACCAGGCAAGCGAACGCCCGTCTGTGTGTGCGAGCGTGGTCAGCGGAAGGTGCCCGCTGACCGAGGTTGACAGGCTGGCTCGTATTCTTGGCCCGGCCCGTCACGGCTGCAGGGCTAAGCGCGGGAAGTGACGATGCGACAGGCGGTTCCCGGGTGCCGCGCGCGAAAGCCCGGACTATATTCCCCCGGCGTATGAAAGCTGCGATCACCGTAACGTGTCGTCTCTTTGGCCGGTACGCAGAGGCATTTGGACGCGACACACTGGTCATCGATCTTCCCGAGAGGGCGACAGCTCGCGATGCGGTTGCAGGCCTGAGGGTCCGCGCGTCCCGCGCGGATCTCCTACCCGAACGCCCCCTCGTTGCCGTGAACCAGGTACACGCGTCTCTCGATACTGCCTTGCGTGATGGTGACGAGCTCGCTGTGCTCCCGCCGCTGGCCGGTGGATGACTGACGTGGAGTACGTGACACCGGAGCCGATCGAGGTCGCCAGGCTTATTGCGGCGGTGTCGGACGAGGAGCGGGGTGGGGTGTTGGTATTCCTCGGAACTGTGCGGCGCGGACCGGATGACGGTCCAGTCCGCGCGATCGAGTATTCGGCCTACGAACAGATGGCGGAGGCCGAGTTTGCGCGCATCCTCGAGGAGGCCAGCGGTCGGTGGCCAGAGGCCCGATTTGCCGCGCAGCATCGCGTCGGGCTTGTCCCGGTGGGCGAGCCCAGCATCGCCATCGCGGCCGCAGCTCCGCACCGTGCTGAGGCGTTCGCGGCGTGTCGCTTCGTGATTGAGGAGGCCAAGCAGCGCCTCCCCGTGTGGAAGAAGGAGCTGTTCGACGACGGGAGCGCACACTGGCGGGAAAACGCGTCGAACGCACCTCGCGCCCGTGGGGGTCCTTCTCCCGGGGGCAGCTGATGGGGTTGGCAATCGCACTCATCGAGCCACAGATCGCCCCGAACACCGGCAACATCGCCCGGCTGTGCGCAGCCAGTGACACGGCACTCCATCTCATTCAGCCCTTTGGCTTCAGTCTCGACGATGCGAAGCTGAAACGCGCAGGCCTCGACTACTGGGAGCATGTCGACTGCTGGGTGCATCCACATTGGCGCGTGTTTCGAGAGGCAGTCTCGCGAGACCGCTGCTTGTACTTCTCCGCGAACGCCACCATTTCATTTCTTGACGCACCGTATGCGCCGAACTCAGTCTTGGTGTTCGGCAACGAGACGCAAGGGATGCCAAGCCGCATCCTCGAGAAGTATCCTGAGCGAATCTTTCGCGTGCCGATGCGGCCCGGAATCCGCAGCCTGAACCTGGCCACCGCGGCAGCCATTGTGTTGTACGAGGCGGTGCGGCAGGTAGGGATTGAGCTCGACGGTCAGACGTTCGTCGAGCAGACAGCTCAGTAATCGCAGACACTCATCGCCTAGGGAGTCCCATGAACAAGATCACGATCGTTGGAGCTGGGAACGTTGGCGCGACCCTCGCGCAGCGCGTCGCCGAGAAGGAGTTGGCGCGGCGGGTGGTGCTTATCGATATCGTCGAGGGCATTCCCCAGGGGAAGGGACTCGACCAGTGGGAATCGGCGCCGATCGAGGGGTTTGACACGCGAATCGTCGGTACGAACGACTACGCTCCTTCGGCCGGAAGCGAGCTCGTCATCGTGACCGCGGGAATTGCGCGGAAGCCGGGAATGAGTCGCGACGATCTGGTGAAGACGAATGCCGAGATCGTGAAATCGGTGGCCCAGGAAGTGAAGGCCACGAGTCCCGGCGCGATCGTGATCGTTGTGTCAAATCCGCTCGACGTCATGTGCTGGGTGATGAAGGAGGTGACCGGTTTCCCCCGAGAGCGCGTGCTCGGAATGGCGGGTGTCCTCGATACCGCGCGCTATCGTAGCTTCCTTGCGGAAGCCATGGACGTGTCAGTCGAGGATATCCAAGCGATGGTGTTGGGCGGCCACGGTGACACGATGGTTCCACTGATCTCCTATACGACCGTCTCCGGGATTCCCGTTACCCAGTTGATCGAGCGGAAATTGCTGGACCAGATTGTCGATCGCACGCGTAATGGCGGTGCGGAGATCGTTGGCTATCTCAAGACGGGATCGGCGTACTACGCCCCGTCCTCTGCCTCAGCGCAGATGGCGGAAGCGATCGCGCGGGACAAGAAGCGGATCCTTCCATGCGCAGCCTGGCTCGAGGGCGAGTACGGTATGTCTGGCATTTATCTCGGTGTGCCGTGCAAGCTCGGGGTGCGCGGGCTGGAGCAGATCATCGAGGTGGAACTCAGCAGCAAGGAGCAGGTCGCACTGCGCAAGTCCGCAGACGCCGTGCGGCAAACGATGGAGAAGGTCACGCTCTAGCCGGCCCGCGTCCGACGGGTACCTTATCAGCCTCCCCTTACGAGGAGGCTGTGATGGTCGCGCTCGGGTCCCTCTGGCTCCCCATTCTGCTATCCTCGGTTCTTGTGTGGATCGCCAGCGCCCTTGTCTGGACGGTCATGCCTCACCACAAGTCCGATTGGAAGCCCGTTTCGGACGAGGCGGCTGCCCGTTCCGCGCTGAAGAATCACCCTCCCGGCCAATACTCCATTCCATACGCTGCGACGCAGGCAGCCATGAAGGATCCCGACTTCGTGCGCAAGACGGAGGAGGGGCCAAACGCGTACGTGACGGTCGTGCCGTCGGGTCAGATTGCCATGGGCGGCAAGATGGCGGGCTCGTTCGTGTATAATCTCGCGGTCGGAGTCGTGGTGGCGTACCTCGCCAGTCGAACGGTGTCAGCGGGTGCCGAGTACCTGACCGTGTTCCGTGTCACCGGCACAACAGCGTGGTTGGCCTACAGTTTTGCTATCATTCCGGATGCTATTTGGTTCGGGCGGCCATGGAGCACGACGACCAAAACCATGCTGGATGGTCTGGCCTATGCACTCCTCACGGCTGGGACCTTTGGGTGGCTGTGGCCTGGAGCCTGAGCTAGCGACCCTCGTAACTCACATAGTTCCGGGGCGTTTCCCAGAGAACGATTTTGCGGAGTTCCCCAGGGAGGCGCCCCTCGAGTAACCGCCAGATGACCACCGCGATGTTCTCGCTCGTCGGGTTGAGCTGACGAAACTCCGGCACATCGAGGTTGAGGTTCTTGTGGTCGAGTTTGGAGACCACCAGATCCTCGACGATGCGTTTCACCTCGCCGAGATCGGCGACGTACCCAGTCACCGGATCGACCTCCCCCTCCACTGACACATCGAGCTCGTAATTGTGCCCGTGGTAGTTGGGATTGTTGCACAATCCGAACGTGCGCTTGTTCTCCTCATCGCTCAGCTCGGTGCTGTGCAGCCGGTGTGCGGCGTTGAAGTGGACACGGCGCGTCACGGTGACGGTTGGCATGGCTGGTAGTTAGCGGCGCCCGCCACCCCGCGCAACTGGATGCGCCAACGAACACGGCACCCCGCGGGGCGCCGTGTTCTAGAAGTTCGCGGTGGCCTCGTTCGAGCAGGTCGAAGTGCCCGCTTCACAGACCTGGTAGACGAAGCTCGTGGCCGAGTTGGCACCGATGCGGTCGAAGAACGATCCATCGTTGTTCGTGGTGGCAACGACGACACCATCACGAGAGATGTCCACCTGCGACCCGTTCGCGCCGTCCCAGCTCAGCGTGGCTCCCTTGAAGTTGCCGAAGCTGCGCGGTGAGACGGACAACGAGATGTCGCTCGGCTCGCCACCGCCGCCCTCCGACACGGTTACCGCCTGTGATGCGGTGTCGGTCGCATTATCGTTGTCGGTGACCGTGAGCGTCACGGTGTAGGTCCCTGCGGTCGTGTAGCTGTGCGTCGGACTCTGGTCAGGCGAGCTGCCACCGTCGCCGAAGGTCCAGCTCCACGATGCCACAGTGCCATCCGCGTCATCGCTCGCATCCGTGAAGGCGCATGTGAGGTCGGTACAACTCGCGGAGAAGTCCGCCGTGGGCGCCTGGTTACCCGGACCGCCACCTCCACCACCCCCGAGGAACTGCGTGTTGAGCAGGAGATTGTCGGTGCCGAAACGCCGGCTTCGTGAGTGGAGATCGATGGTGCCCGAGCTCGCGTTGTCGGTGAGCGCATCCACGACCTGGGACGGGCTGTAGCTGGGATTGGTCTGGAGTACGAGCGCTGCGGCACCGGCGACATGCGGACTGGCCATCGAGGTTCCGCTCAGCACGGCGGTCGCGTTGTTCCCGGTGTTCCAGGCCGACGTAATGCTCACGCCGGGCGCGAGGATGTCGACACAGCTACCGTAGTTGGAGAACGACGCCTCGTCATCGTCCGATTCGGTTGCACCGACGGTGATCGCGCTCGCGGTTCCCGCTGGACTCTGATTGCAAGCGTTTTGTGGCGTGCCAAACGCGTTACCGTTGCCCGCGGAGACCGCGTAGGGAACGCCGGCCGCCACCGAGTTCGCCACGGCGTTGTTGAGCGACGATGAGCTGCTTCCACCGAGGCTCATATTCGCCACGGCCGGGTCCTGGTGACTCCCGGTGACCCAATCCACGGCAGCGATGACGCCCGACGTGCTTCCCGAGCCCTCACAATTCAGCACCCGCAGGGCCCACAGGTTGGCGTTCTTGGCCACACCGTAACCACTCCCCGCGGCGGTTCCTCCGACATGCGTGCCGTGCCCGTGACAGTCCTCGGCATTCCCCCTGCCGTCTCCCACGAAATCTCCATTGGTGCCGCCCGACACGTAACGGGCTCGCCCCCCAAAGTCGTTGTGGGAGATTCGCAGCCCGGTATCGATGATGTAGATGTTCACACCCGAGCCGTCGTACTCGTAGGTGTACGCGTTATCGAGTGGAAGGTCGGACTGGTCGATGCGGTCCAAGCCCCATGAAGGAGGATTGTTCTGCGTGACGGTGAGCCTCAACTCACGGTCGGGTTCCACGTACGCTACCAGGGGATTCTGCTCCAACGCGGCTGCCTGTGCCGCGGTCAATGGTCCGGCGAACCCTTTGAGGGCATGCTGGTAGGTAAAGCGTATCGCACCGGAGCGGATCTCCTTGAGTGAACGCGCCGCGCTGGCCGCATCGACGACTTCATCGTGAAAGACAACGATGTAGTGACCTGGGATCACCCGACTCACCGTGGGCTCGGGCGTGTCGACTGGCGGCTGAATGACATCGGAACAACCGAGGAAAAGCACAACGCTCAGTGCGAGGGCACTCTGCGGCAATCGTGACATCACATTCTCCAAACTGGTGGGACGCGTTTTTCGCGAAGGAGACTTCGGTGCTCGGGAGGCTCGAAGTCCCGGTACTGATACGATCGGTACGCAGATGCGTCAAGCAAAAAAGACAAAGTCGCCATCCTGAGGCATGTGGCGTGGCCACGACATGGGGGACGAGCGGCTCGCGGTGCAATGTGGATCGGACCATCTCGGGTGGTCCCGATCACAGCATCGTTTGCCGTTCGGGGTACAGATTGCGCGCGGATGGCCGAGTCACGATTGACGAGATCTCAGAGGGGTCCTAACGTACGCACGCCATGATCACGATTAGACGTCTCATGCGATCGACCGTTCCGCTAGGCCTCTGGCTCGCCCTCGGCGGCCCCGCGGCGGCCCAGCAAGGCGGGATTGACGTTTCCTACGGCCCGTGGTGGCACGGCGACGGTCCCGGGTTTGTCTACAGCTTCTCCTACTACGGCCGGATCGTCGGCCCCGTCGCCTACGGCCTTGGACTATCACATTTGAACGACAGTCGAGCGGCTGAAGATCGCACCCAAACCGGTGCGACGATATCGCTGGGAGTGAATCGATCACGACCCGGACCGTACGTTCTCGGGACCTGGGGCTTGGGTTTCCTTCACAGCGACGGAGAGCCAGACGCTTACTGGTCTGTGGGCGCCGGGTACGCGGTGCGCCCTCTGCGCTTTTTGACACTTGGCATCGAGACGGCGTATCGCGTGGAAGACCGGGAGATTCGGGGGTTCTGGCAGCTCGATCCAAACGACCGCCGCGGCCTCGTGCTGCAGGGTCGGTTGGCGTTCGATCTCGGCTCGCGTCCCGCCCGCACACCGAGACGGAGACCCACGGTTCGACCGGTGCCACAGCCCACACCCTCAGGCCCTGCCGAATCGTTCCCCGTCACCGAATCCGGACCGTTGTCGTCGGAAGAAGCGGTGTTCACACGCTCGCAGGTCGTTGCCACCGCGCTCGACGCGATGGGGGCACCATATCGTTGGGGTGGCAATGACGCGAACGGATATGACTGCTCGGGTCTAATTCAGTATGCATACGGCGAGCACGGTATTCTGCTTCCGCGTCGAAGCCGTGATCAGGCACGGACGGGTGAGCTCGTCGATCGGGACGTCGCGGCGCTCCAGCCGGGCGATATTCTCGGCTTTACCCAGGGTGGGGGCGGGATCTCGCACGTCGGACTCTATGTGGGAGACGGTGAGTTCATCCACAGTACGTCAGCCGGCGTCAAGTTGTCGAGCCTGACCTCTTCCGACCCGGATAGTCGCTGGTGGCAACAACGGTGGGTGACCGCGCGGCGCGTCCTGAACTGATCTGATCCGCAGGCCTGGCGCTGAGCTCGGGCTGCCGAAAGGAAGCGTTCTGACGATGGCGTGGATCAGCTGGGTCGATGAAGAAGACGCTGACGGGCCGCTTCGAGAGCTGTACGAGCGCTGCGCCGGGCCTCACGGCGTGGATCACATTCTCAAAATTCACGCGCTCAATCCGGAATCGCTGAGGGGGCATTATGAGTATTATCGCCACCTCATGCGGGGCCCATCGCCCCTCACGCTTGCCGAGCGCGAGATGATCGCTGTGGTTGTGTCAGCGATAAATGAGTGTGAGTACTGACTGCGACATCACGGAGCGGGTCTCCGTCGGCTACTACGGGATGAGGACAAGGTCCGCGCGTTGGAGCGTGACTTTCGCGCGGCGGCACTCTCACCCCGCGAGCGTGCGATGCTGGAGTATGCGGTGAAGCTGACGAGGACGCCCCAGGCGATGCTGCCGGAGGATCTCCAGCCCCTGCGGGACATCGGGATGACGGATGCCGAGATCCTCGATGTGTGTCAGGTCACCTGCTACTACAATTACGTCAATCGGCTGGCGGATGGACTCGGCGTGGAGCTCGAACCGTATTGGAGTCGTGGCGAATAGCGTATGCTGTGTCTGAGGGGGTTTTGTTACCTGATCGCCGCTGCACTCTGTGCGACGGGAGGTTCGACGTCGCTCGCGGCGCAGGACGCCGTTCCGATGACTGGCTTCACCCCGCGTCGGGTCTCGGTGCAACGACAATACGAATCGCGGATTCGCGCCTTGATCGACACGGCGCATGCGCGCCAGTGGTCGCGCGCCTTGAGTGCTGAACCGCACGTCGCAGGTACCCCCCGCCAGCGGTGGACCGCGAGGTACGTCGATAGCCTCACCCGCCGTTGGGGTCTCGAGAGCCGCATCGACTCGTTTCTCGTCTATCTGCCACACCCGCTGACCCTCGTGCTGAGACGCATCGCTCCCCAGCCGCAGGACCTTACTATCACCGAGCCAGTCCTGGAGCAGGATCCCGCGACGCGCGGCCAGATTTTCCCAGCGTTCAACGGGTACTCCGGACGGGGGAGTGCGATGGGCGAGGTCGTCTACGTCAATTACGGCCTCATAGAGGATTATAAGTTGCTCGACTCGCTCGGCGTGAGTGTGGCTGGGAAGATCGCCGTGGCGCGGTACGGTCGCTCGTTTCGAGGTATCAAAGCCCGCGAGGCCGAGCAACGAGGTGCGGCAGGTCTCATCTTGTTTTCGGACCCGGCGGATGACGGCTATGTCCGGGGCGACGTGTATCCCGAGGGACCCTTTCGCCCGGAGTTTGGAGTGCAACGGGGCAGCATCAAGAACGGGCGAGGCGATCCCAGCACGCCAACCACACCCTCGACGTGGGGGGCGCCTCGGGTGCCTGAGGATGAGATGGTCGGCATCGCTCGGATTCCCGTACTTCCTGTGGGGTATGGAACCGCCGCGGAGCTGCTGCGAGATGTCCGCGGCGCCAACCTTCCGGACCAAGACTGGCAGGGTGGTCTGCCGTTTCGATATCACGTTGGACCAGGACCGGTCGTCGCCGAGCTCACCGTGGAGACTGAGCGAGGTCTCGCCGCCATGCACGCCATCTACAACACCATCGCCATCATTCCAGGTAGCACCAATCCCGACGAGTGGGTGGTGATCGGCGCGCATCGTGACGCCTGGGGGCCCGGGGCGATCGACAATGTGAGCGGTACCGCGAGCGTCCTCGAGATGGCGCGAGCATTCGGCCTACTGGCTGCGGAAGGCTCCCGTCCTCGACGCACCATCGTGTTCGCTACGTGGGATGCTGAAGAGTGGGGGCTCATCGGCTCCTGGGAGTGGGTGGAGCAGCACGCCGACGAGCTGAGCGCAAAGGTCGTTGCGTACATCAACCAGGATGCGGTCGCGTCGGGTCAAACTTTTGGCGCAAGTGGTGCCGGAGCGCTCAAGAAGCTCTTACGGGAAACCATGGCGGAAGTGCCGGACCCGTTTGGAGACCACGCCACCCTGTATCGGCACTGGCGGGACCAGACACCTGACGACGCGGAGGCGGGAGTCGGCGACTTGGGCGGTGGCTCGGACTTCGTCGGCTTCTACAACCTGCTCGGTATTCCAGCCGCCAATCTCGGGTTTGGTGGATCAGGCGGCGTGTACCATTCCGCGTACGACTCCTACGCGTGGATGAGGAGGTTCGGCGATCCCGACTACCGGGCTCATCGCGGAGCTGCCCAGAGTGCAGGGACGCTGGCGGCGCGCCTGTCGAACGCGGACGTGCTCCCCTACGATCACGCGGGACTGGCACTACAGATCCTCGAGCTCATCGCAGACCTGGAAAGCGACCTCGAGGATCGGGGTTGGACCCTCGACCTCGAACGGTTACGCAATGCCGCGCAAACCCTCGGACGCGTCGCCGCTGAGTTCCAAGCTGCGCGCGACGCCGCCCTCGCGGCGACAGGCCAACGCCGCTGGACCAACGTCAATCGGTCGTTGCTGCGCGTCGACAAGGAACTGACCCGTGTCGAGGGGCTCACCGACCGCCCCTGGATGCGCAACCTCCTCTTCGCCGCGGACCGAGACAACGGGTACGGCAACATGCCCCTCCCGGCGATTCGGGAAGCATTGCGGGACAACGATCAGGCACGGATGGCCCGCGAAGTCGCTGACCTGGCGATCCGTCTCCAAGGTGCGGCGGGCGCGCTCGGCGCCGCGCTTGCCTCCATCGAAGCCCCCGCTGGAAGCACCCTCCAGTAATGAGCCCTTGACACGCAGGTTGGGCACTCTATTTTTCAATCCGTTAGCACTCGCCATCTACGAGTGCTAATCTCGTCAAGTCATCGAACAACAATATCTTACGACGCATCGGAGGGCTGTACGCATGGCCACAGCTACCAAGGGCAAGTCCAAGGTCAAGGTCCAGCCGCTGGCCGATCGCGTGGTGATTCGTCCCCTCGAGGAGACGGAGACCATGCGCGGCGGGCTCTACATCCCGGACACGGCGAAGGAGAAGCCCCAGCAGGGCGAGATCATCGCGGTGGGTCCGGGCCGCTTCGAGAAGGGCGAGCGGATCCCGATGGAGCTCAAGGTTGGTCAGCGCGTGTTGTACGGGAAGTACAGCGGTACCGAAGTAAACGTGGATGATAGCGAACTGCTCATCATCAAGGAAGCCGACGTTCTGGCTGTCATCGAGTAGGTAACGAGGGATAATAACTATGGCAACTGCGAAGGAACTGCATTTCGACGTTGACGCCCGCAGCCGTCTGAAGAGCGGCGTAGATCAGCTGGCCGACGCCGTCAAGGTCACGCTCGGTCCGAAGGGACGCAACGTCGTCATCGACAAGAAGTTTGGAAACCCCACCGTCACGAAGGACGGCGTGACGGTCGCGAAGGAAGTCGAGCTCGCGGACCCCGTGGAAAACATGGGCGCCCAGATGGTGAAGGAAGTCGCCACGAAGACTTCCGACGTCGCTGGCGACGGCACGACAACCGCCACCGTTCTGGCGCAGGCGATTTTCCGCGAAGGCTTGAAGAGCGTCGCTGCCGGGGCCAATCCGATGGCCATCAAACGCGGTATCGACAAGGCGGTGGAACACGTCGTCGAAGAGCTCAAGAAGCTCTCCGTGCCCACCGCTGGTAAGAAGGAAATTGCGCAGGTCGGCGCCATCTCGGCCAACAACGACTCCGAGATCGGCAATCTGATCGCGGACGCGATGGAGAAGGTTGGCAAGGACGGCGTTATTACGGTCGAGGAGGCCCGGGGGATGGAGACAACCCTCGAGACAGTCGACGGCATGCAGTTCGACCGCGGCTACCTCTCGCCCTACTTCGTGACCGATCCAGAGAAGATGGAGGCGGTCCTCGAGGATCCCTACATCTTGATTCACGACAAGAAGATCTCGGCTATGAAGGACCTGCTGCCCATCCTGGAGAAGGTGGCGCAGACGGGCAAGCCGATGCTGATGATCGCCGAGGACGTGGAGGGCGAGGCCCTTGCCACGCTGGTCGTCAATAAACTGCGTGGCACCCTCAAGGTGTGCGCGGTGAAGGCGCCCGGCTTCGGTGACCGCCGCAAAGCCATGCTGCAAGACATCGCCATCTTGACGGGCTGTCCCAGCGTGATCTCTGAAGAGCTTGGCTTCAAGCTCGAGAACGCCGTGCTCAACGACCTCGGCCGCGCCAAGCGGATTGTCGTCGACAAGGACAACACCACGATCGTCGATGGTGCCGGGACCGAGGACAAGATCCAGGGCCGGATTCAGGAGATCAAAGCGGCGATCGACAAGAGCACCTCGGATTACGACACCGAGAAGCTGCAGGAGCGGCTGGCGAAGTTGGCCGGTGGTGTCGCCGTGATCAACGTGGGTGCGGCTACCGAGACCGAGATGAAGGAGAAAAAGGCGCGGGTCGAGGATGCGCTTCACGCGACCCGGGCTGCGGTCGAGGAAGGCATCGTACCGGGCGGTGGTGTCGCGCTGCTCCGGGCCCAGGTGACCCTCGACAAGCTCAAGATCACCGAACACGACGAGAAAATCGGCTTGGACATCGTGCGCCGCGCGCTCGAAGAGCCAACTCGCATCATCGTCTCGAACGCTGGTGCCGAGGGTTCGATCGTCGTGGAGCGAATTCGTGAGAAGAAGGACAAGGCATTCGGCTACAATGCGCAGACCGGCGAGTACGAAGATCTGATGGCCGCTGGCGTCATCGATCCGACGAAGGTCACGCGCACCGCGCTGCAGAACGCCGCTTCGGTCGCGAGCCTGTTGCTCACGACAGAGTGCGTCGTGGTGGAGAGGAAGGAAGAGGAGAAGGCTCCACCGATGCCGGGCGGCGGCGGCATGGGCGGCATGTACTAAACCACCTCCGCTGTGTTTGTGGAACGCCCCGGGGTCACCCCCGGGGCGTTTCGCTTCATGGACCCCTTCATCGTTACTCTGTCCCATCTTCCTGCAAATCCCTATCTTGAAGCCACTCGACTCGGCCCACGGCGCTGTTCGAAGGGGGTGCACATGTTCATCCGTTGCTCGTGGTTCATCGCTAGTCTCGTCATCTCTTTGACGCTTCTGGCCCCGACGGTTTCCCCAACCGCTGAACTGGAGGCCCAGACTGACACCGTGATGGGAACGGTCAAGGACGTGAAAGCCACCCCGATGACCCTGGAGACCATCACCGGTATTTCACTGGCGCTGCGCGTCGTGAAGCTCGATGTCGATGAAGATTGCGAGATCCGCATGGCCGGACGCGACGCCACCTTTCACGAGATCCAGCAAGGGCAGGTCGTTCTCGTTGAATACGTTACCCGTGGGAGTGAGATGATCGCACACCGCATTGAGGTCCTCCAACGCACGGGAGGCCGACGATGAACGGGCGGGGAACGCTGTGGCGGATGACCCTGCTTGGGATCGCCGCCGTCGTGGTGGGGGCCTGTCCCAAAACGCCTGAACCGGGCGATCCGTTGCGAGGCCTGACGGCTGCGGAGCGTGGGCGTTTCGAGGCCGGTAAGGTGTGGTTCGACACGATATTCACGGCGGCGACCGGGGTGGGGCCGTTGTTCAACGCCGCGGGTTGCATTGCGTGCCACAATGCTCCGGCGCGTGGTGGCGCCGGTGCCATCAGCGAGATCCACGCGAGTGCCTTGCTGCCGAACGGCTTTTGCGATCCCTTGGCTGACAAGGGCGGCCCGGTGTATCAGCGGCTCGTTACCGATGCTCTCCGCCAAGCCCTCGGCATCGATCGGGAGCCGTTGCCGCCCGAAGCGACCGACTCTGGGATCCGCACCACTCCGGACGTGTTTGGATTCGGGCTGCTCGACGCCATCCCGGAGGCTACGATCCTCGCGCTTTCGGATCCTGACGACAGCGATGGAGACGGCATCTCGGGTCGTCCGAATCGCTTCTTTGACGGGCGCATTGGCCGCTTCGGTAGGAAGGCGCTAGTACCGACGCTGCTTGAGTTCAACGAGGGCGCGTTCCTCTTGGAGCAGGGCATCACCACACCAAACGCACCCGAGGAGAACACCGTAGCCGGCGATCCGCTACCCGCTGGCGTCGATCCCGCAGCCGATCCCGAGATCATCGCTTCCGACATCGGTCTGGCCGACGCGTTCGTTCGATTCTCGGCCCCGCCCGCGCCACGCGACCTCACGACCGTAGGAGAGCGGGGCCGGGATGTGTTTGAACGGGTGGGGTGCGCCAAGTGCCATATCCCGACGCTTAGGACGGGAGATCACCCGGTCAGCGCCCTGTCGAACAAAGAGGTATCAGCCTACACCGACCTGCTATTGCACGACATGGGACCCGAGCTCGCGGACATGTGTCTCGGCCTCGATGCCCAGCCGGCCGAGTTTCGTACCGAGCCGCTGATGGGTTTACGGCACATGAATCGGTTTTTGCATGACGGTCGCGCAACGACCATCCAGGGTGCTATCGAGCTACACGGCGGCGAAGCCGATGGCTCCCGAGCTCTGTTCCAAGCACTTACCGACGCTGAGAGAACTGCGCTCCTCGAATTTCTCCGATCACTCTAGCGCAGCTTAGATGCCGGGGCCGGAGGGCCCCGGCATGTCACCTCGGCATTGCCGTGCCAATGATCCGCTCAATCGTGGCGGAGTCAGCACGCAGCAGTCCAACAGCTGGCAGTCGCCTCAACAGCTCGGCCCAACTCGGGTCCTGAGCGAACGCGCGTGCAAAGAGCGGTTCAGCATCTCGGATTCGGCCCAGATCGGTGAGCGTGACTGCCTGCCAGTAGACGAGTTCGCCGTTGGTTGCGCTGTCCGGTAGCATCCTTGCCGCCCGCCCGTAGGCCGCGAGTGCCGAGTCGATCAACCCAGCCGTCACGTAGCTGTCTCCCTCTATCGCCGCACGATACGCGCGAGCGACCCGCAACAACCGCCGTAGCTCGCCGAGGGGATCCGGAGAATCCTCGACCCGTAGATCAAAGATCCGCTCCCAGGGACGAGGACTCGCGTTGCCGCTCACGACGACGAGCGCCGCCGACTGCTGACCTCGGATATCGCCTCCGTGTGCCTCTGCCACCTCGAGCGCGGCGAGAAGACGATCGGCCAAATCTCCACCGGCCGTCTCGAAGACGCGTGCCATGGCAGGCCACACCGCGTCGTTCCGCATGAGGTTGGCCTGAACGGAGTATCCCACACCGAGATGGTGGCCCGCAGCGGGGATGTTGCGTGAGCCAGTGTGCGCAGCCACGCGTCCCTGGGCGTCGATCACGGCAACCTGCCGTACCTGGCTGTCCGGGTCCGCGCGGAGCAAGGCCGCGAGGACTTCCGGCGCAGGGATCCCCGTGCGTAAGAGCGCCAGAGCCCGCGGTCCGTACGCCGGCTCGACAAACGACTGGGTCGCGACCGCTCCCACCCCGGGCTCGAGCCAGGGCACCACGCTTCCGACGCTAAACCAATGGGATTGGACAGCAACTCCCAGGTCACCCGTCACTGAATCCCATGCCACGATCGAGTAGGTATGCACGGGTCGTGGGGCCGTCTGAGCCGGGGCGGGGGAAACCAGGCCGGCCAGCCCGGGGATCAGCAGCATGATCGGAACGCGCATGAAGGACTCCTTTGCCTGCAGCAAGGACCGTTGTCGGCCACAATCCCGTGGCGCGGTGTCGGCGGGCTTACTAATTTCCTGCCATGACGTTACGTCGGCTACTCTTGTCCATCCTGGTTCTTACGATCGTCGCGGCGCCCGTCGGCGGCCAATCCGGGCCGCCTGTGGCTGGCACCTGGCAGGTGGAGACGCCGGACGGGCCTCAGAGCTTGGTGGTGCGCCCCGACTCTTCCGCGAGCTTTGGCGATGAGACCGTCCGGTGGCGCATGGTGGCCGACACGATGTTCATCGCTTTCGGCGACGAATGGGTTGGCTACAACTACCTTCTGCAAGGCGACACGCTCACGTTCTCCGGTGGCGATTTGGAGGAGCCGATCTCGATGGTGCGAATCGGCCCTCCCACACCACGACCGGCAGGCGTGCCCCTCCCAAAACCACCGGCGATGCGAACGAAAGCCGGTGGCTAACGGCACGCGGCTCACTTTACCGATTCTTGGAGCGCCGAACCGTTGAACCCATCGACGGATGTGACGGCCCCCCCGCGCGCCGAGCGCGCAGCGCTATCCCGACAGCTCGGTGACTTCCTCATCGAGTTCTCGATCGCCCTCCACCGCCACGCGATGTATCCGGACGGGCACCCGTCCCTTCAGCCGGCGTGTTTACGGGTCGGAAACCGACTCACCGAGCTCCTCGCAGACCGCAGCAGCATTTCCCTGGGGGTCGCGCGCTCACGCCTCGTCATTGAGGGAGTCGCCACCGATTCGCGCAACCCGGTCCTGAAGGATCTCGCCTCGCGGCTGCATCGCCACCAGCTCGGTGCCGTCACGTTCCGCCGCGGTGTAACCCTCGATGAGTTACGGGAATTCCTCAACACGGTGGCGGTGGATCCGGAGCGGAGTGGCGAGCCGCTCGGCCCGTCGTGTGAGACCTCACCCCCTTCTTGGTTCAACATTCGGGTTCACCCGTTGTCGTATGACCGGCTGCAGTTCAGCGACGAAACGGGTGAGATACAAGCGCGGATATCCCGCGCCGAGCAATTGTGGATCGGTATGGCACAGGCCGCGCTTGCGAGCGCGGACACGGCCATCGAGGAAGACCAAGCAGCAGCCGCAGAACCGTCGGTCGTCGCCCGCGCAATCGACGAGCACCAGCGAGGGTCCGCATACGATCAAGTGATCGTGGGATACATGTTGCAGCTCGCCGAAGAGTTACGCATGTCGGAGGGCCAGGAAGCCCTCTCCTTACGTCGTCGCATGTCGCAGCTGATCGCCGGGCTGGATCGCAAGACGTTGGGGACGCTGCTCGCCATGGGTGGCGATCAGGTGCAAAACCGACAGTTCGTGCTCGACGCGTCCCATACCCTCGCCATCGACGCGGTGATCGATCTCGTGCACGCCGCGACCGAGGAGGCGCACGGCCAGGTGGCGTCGCAATCGCTCTTGCGCATGCTGCAAAAGCTCGCCCGATACGCTGAGTCCGGGAACGATCGCCGACGCACCGAAGCCGACCTCGCCATTCGCGAGCAGGTGTCAGAGCTCATCCGTCACTGGACGTTGAGCGATCCCAACCCAGACGCGTACCGGGAGGCGTTACAGACGATGGCTGCGGTGGAACCGCTGTTTGCGGTGTCACCCGATCAGCGCTTCCAGGTCGAGCCGAGACGCATCGTCCAGATGGCCCTCGAGGCAGATGCCCCCGGTGAGCTGGTCACCCGGGCCGTGCACCGACTGCTCGACGAGGGAGACCTCGCGTGGCTCTTGAGTACGCTCGACGAGGCGGAAGGCTCGAGTCTACGACCGACCGACGCACTGCGCGCAATCGAGGAACTGGTGGCGAGTGCCGATACGTTGGAGCGCTTGCTGATTGCTGACCGACTCGACGTCGAGGCGCTCGACCGCATCCTCCCCCGAATGGGACAAGCTGCGGCCAACAACATGATCGAAGCGCTGGCTGAGGCAGATTCGGGGCGTACTCGCCGTCTACTGCTCGACCGTTTGGGACAAATCGGTCCTGAGGTTGGCCCGTTGGCGATGGCACGGCTCAGCGATCCGAGGTGGTTCGTGCAGCGCAACATGCTCGTCATCCTCGGCTCACTCCGCGAGCGACCCGAAGGGTTTCATCCTGCGGACTTCATTCACAACCGCGATCCTCGGGTTCGGCGTGAAGCGTTGCGCATCATGATGATCGACCCCGACACTCGCGAGCGTGCGGTCTGTCACGCGCTCGCGGACGAGGACCCCCGCACGGTTCGCCTCGGGTTGAATGCGGCTCTCGAACACTGTCCCGACGCGGCTCTCTCGCTCATCGTGGCGCGAACGAGTCCCGAGACTCCCGAGGACCTTCGTGTCCTGGCCATCAGGGCGCTGGGCAACAGCCGCCAGCGAAGCGCGCTCGAAACTCTACTCGAACTCGCGCGGCCGCGGCGCGGGTTCTTTCGGACACGACGACCCAAGTCACCGGAGTACCTGGCCGCCCTCGAAGCGCTCCATCGGTTTGCCGATCACCCAGGCGCGCAAAAGGCCCTCGCCGCCGCGGCACGTTCGCCCGACCCGGATATTGTACGCGCCGCGAGCGTGAGCCCAGGGAACGGCGCCTAATGTCGACCGCCGCGAACTTCCTCAACGCGGTTGGACACACCCTATCCGCGCTCACGCTGTATCCCGAAGGGCACCGTTCGCGAGAGCTCGCGCTCGACAAGCTGTTTGAGCGTCTCGAAGAGTTGCTCGCGGAGCACGCGCCCGCGGTGTTTCTGTTTCTCGGCGATGAGGTCGTATTTCGGTCTCATCCGCTCAAGGAGCTGAAAGAGTGGGAATGGGGCAAGCGGCTCGCCGGGATCGGCATTCAGCGTCTGGAAATCGACGGTCGCGCAACACGATCGGAACTCGAAGAGCTCCTCGACGAAGTGTTGGCCCGGCTAAATCTCAAAGCCGTCGATACGACCGAGGCTCGGCAGATGCGGATCGGCGCCATCCGCTATGGACGCATTGGGACAGGCGAGGAGGGCGATTCCGAGGAGCCGGAGGTGTTGGACGCGACGATTGCCTTCACGCTCGGCGAGGAGGCAGCCGCCATTCGCTGGCTGCACGAGGAAATCGCGAGCGAGCGTGAGCTCCCACTGCTCGAGGCGGAGGCTGTTGTGCGGAGTCTGGCGGTGACCATCCAGGGCGATAGGGAGGTCGTCATCCCGCTCTTGCGGTTGCGCAATTATGACGAGTACACGACCACCCATGCGCTCAACGTGTGCGTGCTGGCCATGGCGCTTGCAGAGTGGATCGGTCTCGGTGCGCAGGACGCGCGTGCCTTTGGCATCGCTGGCTTGCTGCACGATTTGGGAAAGGTGAAGATTCCGCGTGAGGTGCTCACCAAATCCGGTAAGCTGGCTCCGAGCGAGCGCAAGCTGATGAACAGCCACCCCGCACACGGCGCCCGTATCATCTCCCGTTCCGAGCCCGACCTCGAGGTCGCCGCCGTGGTCGCGTACGAGCATCACATCATGATCAACGGCGGTGGCTACCCAGTGATGCAATTCCCACGCGACTGCCACTACGCATCAAAGCTCGTGCACGTGTGCGATGTGTACGATGCCCTGCGAACCCGCCGTCCCTACCGCGGCGCGTGGCCGTCCGACAAAATCCTCGCGTACCTCGAGGAGCGGTCGGGCTACGAGTTCGATGGAGAGCTGGCGCACGCGTTCACGCAGATGGTCCAGGCGTGGGAGCCGCGGACCGCGGAGGTCTTGGAGGACGAGCTGGTGCCGTTGGTCTAGCTCTACCCACGGAACGTATGGACAGCGAAACGGCGGGGCCGCGCTTGCGGTCCCGCCGTTCTTCCTCCGTTGCAATCCCTTTTCAGCGCCTTACCAGACTACCAGACCCGGCGGGGGCGTCGCCAGCATCGTTGGATCATACTGCGCACTCGGTGTGACGCCATACTCGTCGACTACCGCGTCGATCGAGGCGCTGAGCAGTGCCTCCAGGAGGAATGGGTTGTGTACGCCGTTGCCACTGCCCTTATGGGCCGAGAAGTGAATGCCGAACGCTTCGCCGTCACCAAACCACGGTCGGCTATCGGTAAAGGCAAGCATCGCATTCCATAGTGCGCCCTCCGCGACCGTCACGACGTCATCATCAACGTTCAGCTCCGCCGTGTCACCCTGAGCAACAACTTGCGGAAGCACCCCGCCGTCTGTGACATCCATGATCCCGTTACCATCGGTGTCGAACCAGAGGTCATCCAGGAGGCGTTCGAGGCGTCCCACCACAACGGTGTACGCCGATCGGGCCGCAGTCTCGGAACCATGGCAGCCGGACGCGCTGCAGGCGCGGAAGTCCCTTTCCGATACTGTGCAGGGCCCCGTCGTCGGTAAGCCCTCCGCATCGAGGCAGGCGATTGCCTCGAACAGGTGACCAACGCTCTCGAAGACGAAGTCACCGGTCTCCGGATCGGTCACGGTGAATCGTGGTACGTGGCATGTCGCGCAAAGCTTTGGATTTGCCTCGGATCCGTGCGTGCCGATGATCGTCGCCGTGTCGTATGCAAACGCTGGGGGAATCCACCCTACGTTCTCTCCGAGCACGAGAAGCCCCTGGGGAGCGTGTGGACCATGCGAGGACGGCGGAGTGCCTCGCCGAGCGTGGCACCGCACGCACAGGTGATCCGCCGAGGCGACGTCGATCGGCGCGCGTAGCTGCGCGTCGTTCGGCGAGCCGTGGGGGTCGTGACAAACAGCACACGAGAGCGGCTGCGGGGTTGCGTCGTCCTTTTCAAGGTAGTTCGCCGAGTTGTCGAACTTGACCGCGATGGCGGTCTTGCCCTCGTGGCACGGCATGCAACGAGAGTTGGTGGTGGTGGAAGCACTCCCGTCCCAGGCCGGTGTGGACCCGTGTCGCGACTGGAGCCACTGATCTACGAAGGGATGATGGGTGCCCGAATGGCACTCTCCGCACCCGGTAGTGGCGCCGGTGTCGGCCACAATCGTCGCGAGCGGCTGGAGCGCGTCCGGATTCTCCACGTGTTGGAGCCCCGGTCCATGACAGGACTCGCACTGCACGTCATAGTAACTCGTGTCCTGCACGATGCTCCATCCCGACGGATCAATTTCGCTGTTGCCGCGCTCGTTGACCGTATGGCAGTTGTAGCAGAAGTCCCGAGCGTCAACCGCTTGGAGGGTCTGAACCGCCCCCGCATGGGCGGTGGTTTCCCAGTCACCCTGCTTCCCTACATGGCAGTTGCCACAGGTAGTGAGCTTCTGGCTAGCGTCAAAGTATCCCAGGAACCCGCTCGACGCGTCCGGTGGAGCATTGAAGACCGTCCGCTCTACCTCGATAATCTTCTCATCGGTGCAAGCGGATGCGACGAGGAGCACGCTGCTGAAAAGGACCGCCTGAGCAGCGACAAAACGTATGAAGGTACGCATAGCGTCGGCTCTCCCGGTCAGAGGTGTGCTCAACCTGCGGCACACCGTGGAAGACGATGGCGGGTGCTCTAAAAGGCGATCACGCGGGCCAAGACTTTCTGAAGACGGTCATAAGAGATGCTAAAGGCGGTCTGAAGAGTCTTGCACGGTGGGACGTTGAGGCGGGCGAGATGGGCGCTCCACCGACGGATCTCAATGCGTTGGCTCCTCCAGATACCCGAGAATCGTCAGGACGATGATGTAGACAATCGAACCGATCGAAAGCAGGGTCCAGAAACGGCTCTGGGCCCGAGACGTTCCGCGGTCGAGGAAGGGCACTAGCAGTAGGACAACGCCGGCTACCCCAAACCCCACGACGCCGATCACTTCGCCTTCGATCCCGAGGATGTGGCTTGGCAAGATCTTTAATGTCTGAAACATGAACATGAAGTACCACTCGGGTTTGATCCCCGCAGGCGCTGGGGCAAATGGATCGGCTTTCTCCCCGAGGTGGGCTGGCAAGAACGCTGCAAGGGCTGCCAGGATTGCCAGCGCCGCCAGCCATCCGATGATGTCACGCAGCAGAAAGTTCGGAACAAACTTGAAAGCCCCGCGGGGTCCCCCGCGCTCGCGAACCCCTGGAGGGATGCTCATACCATGCCTCTGGACCAGGATGACGTGCAGCACAATGAGGAGGAAGCACAGCGCGGGCAGCACGGACACGTGGAACGCATAAAACCGCGTCAAGGTGGCGCCAGTGACATCTTCACCACCCCGGAGGAATTCCCGGATGAATCCGCCCAACACGGGGAGCACGCCAGGAATTTCGGTACCGACGCGAGTTGCGAAGAATGCGAGTTCGTTCCACGGGAGCAGGTAGCCTGTGAACCCGAGCCCCAACACGACACCGAAGAGCCCAAAGCCCGTAAACCACGTCAGCTCTCTGGGGGAGCGATACGCCTTCAGGAGCATCACGCTGAACAGATGAATGAACATCATGAAGATCATCAGGTTCGCCCCCCACCCGTGGATCGACCGGATGAGCCATCCGAACTGCACCTCCGCCATCAGGAACTGCACCGACTCGTACGCTTCCTCAGCGCTCGGGCGGTAGTAGAACATGAGGAGAATGCCGGTGCTTACCTGGAGGATAAAGAGAAACAGCACCATTCCCCCCAAGTAGTACCAGATGGTATGTCGGTGGATGGGCACCTCCTTCTTCCGGGCGAGCGGCAGCAACGCGGAGAGCCCGGTTCGGCGCTCGAGCCACCCGAGCACGACCCTGACACGAATCAACAAGCTCTCCATACCTAGTGTCCCCAGGCCACAGCGATCGTACGTCCGCGCACGCACCCGCGAGGTGACGCGCCACGATCCACGAGCCTCTCGCTTTGTAACCGGGTGCGAGCATGAGGGCGTGTACGGCGCCGACTCGTCACGATCCGACATTCTCGCGCGTAGCGAATCCGCACCGCGAGCCTGAGCATACGATCATGTCCTCTTGCTGACGACAATTTGGTCTCCCCGAACCCTGACGTCGTACGCCGGCAATGGCTCCGGCGGTGGCCCGGAGACGTTGCGCCCCGCCAGATCAAAGTGACCATTGTGGCAGGCGCACCAGATCTCACTGAGGTCCTCTCGGTATTGAACGATGCAATCCAAGTGTGTACAGCGAGCCGAAAACGCCCGTAGCTCACCCGCTGGCGTGCGCACTAAGAGGCCCGGTTGGTTTCCAAACTTGAAGATCTGTCCCGAGTTTGTGGCGATCTCATTGGGCTTGAGAGGCAGCGTGACGGACGAAACCGCTGACTCTCGGACCTCGGGTGGAATGAGATAGCGGGTCACGGGATAGAGCACGGCCGCGACGAGCCCACCAATCCCGGAACTCAACAACCATGTGGTCAGCGATCTGCTGAGAAGCCACTCGATGAACGTCTTGCGAGAGAGTGTGGTACGGTGCGTTTCCTCCATCAACGACCTCCCCAGCTGATGTCGCCTTGCTGCGCGTCGGTCACCCTGCTGGACCGCTCGAGCTGGCGGATTTTCATCATCAGGCCCGCTATGAGCACGAGAATCAGAGCAACGGAAACCGCCAGCCCCTGCCGCCGAAAGAGATGCTCGTCGAGAGCCTCGACACCACGTTCGTATGCATTTCGCGTGATCACGAGACCAGCCTCCATTTCCTGCTTTACGGAATCGGCGGTGAACGCGTGTATGGCCGTTCGCGCCTTGACAAGTGCGTTAGTCGCATCTTCCAACTCAAACTGCGCACGACTGACCTCCATTCCCGCATTGCGCGCTTCAAGCAGGATCTCGTGGGCGCGTTCACGACTCTCGCGCAACGAGTCGATGAGCGTCTTCATCACGGGGAGGATGCCGGCGAGCGTGTCGCCCTGCGTATGGCATAGAGCGCAAACGCTGTCAGCAAAGGTCAGTAGCATCTCGTCATTAGTTGAGTCGATTTCGTGATTGCCATGGCAGGTGGCACAACTTGGAAGATTGGCGTCGCCAAAGTACTCAGCATGTGCACTCTCGTCGAAAAACGTCTGCATGACGCTGTGGCACTGTCCACAGACGTTTTGGACTGACAAAACCCCGGGCGGAGCTGCTCCATGGTTTCCATGGCAGTCATTGCACGTCGGTGCAGAGAGGTCTTCTTCCTCCGTCATCCAGCGCCAGTGGACGCTTCGCTCGTAACGCGCTTCCTGATCGGTGCGCACGTCGTATTGCCCTACAACGTCAGGGTCAGAGTGGCAGTTACCGCAGAGACGCCCGACGTTCAGAGGATGGACGCTGGACTGGGGATCAGAGGGCGGCTTGATGGCATGAGCCGGATGACAACTGGTACACACGGCGACGTTTCGATCGTTATCGCGCGCCAGGCGCCGTCCATGTACTGAGGTGGCGTATTCGGTTACCTGATCGACGCGCAACGCCGGGTCAAACTGACGCATGAAGTCGGCGTCCGAATGACAGCGGCCACAGAGCTGTGCCACCTGTCTACGTTCCGGCTTCCCGAGAAACCCTGTGCCAACGGCGAGTCCCGCCGCTGGACCGTGACAGTCTAGGCAACCAAAGCCTACCTCCGCGTGCAGATCGGTCTCGTAGTCCTGCGCGGGCCGTACGAGACGCTCTTCATCGAGGTCGAGGTGACAGCGAATGCAATCGTCATCCTGTGGCACGCCCTGACTGGCGGCACCCACGGGAATCCCGAGTGCGACGAGAGCGAGCGTGACCATCGATCGCCCTGTGCGCCAACAACCCCCACCGCTCTTGAGCATCGTCACTCCGGGGGCTCGCGGTGACATTGCAGACACGTGAACTGGTTGCGCTCTTGAACGCGTGATCCGTCAAACTCAGGACCGTGGGGGTTAATGCGCCATGCTCCCACTGCGGAGTGGCATTGCGCGCAATCGGTTTGGGCATGACAGCTGGCGCAGGTTGCCAAGCCTTGCCGCGCGGCTCGGCCATGCCCCAGCAGCCAGAAGGGTTTGGCGTTGTGGAACGCGAAGTCGGCCCTTCCATCGGACGCGAACCCGATGCCAGCGTGACAAGCCCGACAAAACGCCTCGGTGCTATGGCAGGACGAGCAGTCTTGCTCGCCACCATAGGCCAAGACGCCGTGGCGTTCCCGGAAGTTCCCGACGTGGAAGCGTGCTTCGGACGGTCCCTCGTGACAGTCGACACAGAAAACCTGATCGGCATGACAACTCCAACAGGTCTGCTCGCTGGCCGCCGCTTCCGCCCCGTGCGTACCTGTGAAGCCGACCGGATGAACAGCGAGTGCCTCGCTCTGGAACACGCCCGGTGCCCCATCCGCTATTGGATGTGGTAGCGCTGCGATCTCGGTCACCTCCGCCTCCAGGTGGCATGTCCGACAGCTCGGTTGCGCATGGCAGTTGGCGCAGCGTCCCACCTCGACTTCAGCCGCTTCCGGGTGCGTAAAGCGCCAATCTGTTCGCTTGTGATCACTCGGGAGCGGATATTCGGCCGCCAAACCTCTGGTGTACTCGGCGATCCGAGCATCACGGGGTAGGTTGGCGATCAAGGCGACAGACGGCCCGTTGAGATGGCAACGCGTACAGCTCTCCTGCGCATGGCACACGGCACACGACGCCTCAGCCTCGGGAGACGTAGGTTCGTGCTGTCCCACGAATTGTTCGGTGTCGTGTGCGGCCGGCTTGGGGAACGCCTCGATTCTCGCGAGGAATAGCGACGTCGCCTGGGCGATCGGGAGGTGACACAGCCGGCAGTCCGCTGCTTCCGCCAGATGTTCCGGAGCCTCGTGCGCGTGGCAGGTAATGCAACGTTCCGGTACCGCTCGCCCCGCCGCCATGATCCCCTCCACGCCTTCCAAGCGATGGCACGTGAGGCATGTCGCCGTGTCACCCGCCTGCGTGGTCGCTTCCGTATGGCCTGTGTGGTCGAAGACGATGTTGGACGGCTTCACCTCCGGCCTGGCCCATTCGACGCGCTCCTCGGTGACCCCGTCATGGCATTCCACACACTCAGCGGAATCGGGATAGTTGTCGGCGGCCACTCCGCTGAGGATCCCCTCATGGCACCCCGTGCACACAGGGAATACGCCTTCGTGATCTTGGTGTGGAAACCGGTCCTGGAGACTGCGAGCCCACGCGGCCGACAGCACGAGCATCACGAGGCCCGCCGCGAGCACTCCGCGCCGCTTCATGGTACTCTCCGCGCGCTGCCGGACCATCGGGGCTCGGTTCCGAGGATCCACTCGAACCGGAAGGAACCCCGGAGCTGCGTCCAGTCGGTGTCTGGGGCATCCGCACCCGCGCGGTGACGGTACGCCGCAAGCGCTGCGGTGATGCGAGTCCTCGGCCCGAGTGGTGAGCTGGCGTCGACGCCCCCGAGCAGCACCGTTCCTTCATCCTCACGGAGCTCGTACAGGCGTTGGAATGCGCCTGCATTGACCGCGACGAGTGCGTTGCCGAGGCGACGCTGTAGTCGAAGGCCGAGATCGCTCGTGGCAGCCCCAAAACCCACGTGACCCTGGTAGTGTCCTTGCAGCTCCCACTCCGGCGCGAGCTGCGCGCTGATGCGAGTTCCCACACGCCACGTTGTCGCGCGCACCGTGCCGAACAGCGTTTGCGCATCGGCCTCAGAGTAATGGCGGCCCGCACCCCACGCCTCGATGCGAACGGGGATATCCGGTTGCTGCCAGGCCGCGCGCAGCCCTGCTTCGTCGAACCCGACCGGGCTGAACGCACCCCAGATAGTCCACAACTCGAAGAAGGGGCGGTGATGGCGGAAATACGGACCAAGGGTCACGCCTTCGAAGGTTGGTAACCACATTCGCAGACGGGCTTCGTTGATCACGCCGGTGCCGAGGTCGACGTTCAGATCTCCGGCGACGGATGTTTCACCAATCCGAACCACGGCGTCGGCGGCCACCCGCTCCGAGTAGAGACCCAGACGGTCGTTTCGAATCTCCCGCTGGTACAGAGCGCTGAATGCAATATTCCGAAGTGGGCGGAGGCTGATCTGCGCTCCCAGCACGTATGGGCGCGCATCGGGGGCAAAGGGCTCGAAGGCATTCACCTCGTCGCTCGTCAGAGGCTCGTGCACGCCGCGGACGAGCCCCCAGCCACCGTAGGCCTCGATGGACAACCCGCGAAGCGGGCGGACGACTACTGCGCCGCCGTCGAAGTTGTAAAAGCCGAGGCCAGAGGTCTTCCACTGCCGACCACCGCGGATCCGAAACGCCGACCGCTCGAACTCCACAAACGCCGCCATGACGTCGAGCCGGTCGTCGCCACGGGGCCAGATCAATTCCTCACCAGACAAGACCGCACGACCACGGAGCCGCCCATACGCGCGGAGTCCAGGGCCGAGCCCCCAGACGCTTACGGCGATGTCTTGGATAGCTGGGACCGTGACGGTGGGTGCGATCATACGCCGGAACCGGCAGAAGGCGTCACCGGAGATGCAGCGCACGACGTAGCCGTCTTCGGTCCGACGGAGCAGCCCGCTGCCAAGGGCGTCTTCTGCCGGAATACTGTCAGTTTCGAGTGGGCGCACCTCCAGGTACTGAAACGTGGTCACGCCGGAGATTCGCACGGTCTGCGCCGAGACCACCGTTGCCGGAGCGATTGACGATGCGAGGAAAACCGCGAGCCAACGCCCTGCCATCACGGGACTCCTCCCAGTCCCGCCGAGCGACGGCGCCACGTAGCGGGGATCGCGTGGCAATCGGCGCACGCTTTTTCGGGCGCTTCGTGGTCCACCATGTCCGCGTGGCATGAAAGGCAGATAGGCCGGTTTGGAGGAAAGGCTGCGACCACCGCGTTCTGGTGGCAGCCGGCGCCGCCACAGCCCGCATGCGCCGCCTCGGCATGCACTTTCTCGTCTGCCGGCTCATGACACCGGGAGCACGTCACATTCGTCTGGTGGTGGTCCTCATGACAGGATCCACACTCGGCGCTCACGTCGTGTATGATGGTCGCGGCATGGCATTCACCGCATTCGATATCCGCATGCCAAGAGTGATCGAATGACAATTCGCGCTCTTGTGGCTGATCCCAGCTCGAGAGCTTGAGCAGCGCCGCCACCTTTACCGTTCCTGCGAGTGGCGCAACCTCGTGGCAGTCGGCACAGCCGAGTCCCGTATCCCCCCCGTGATGACAGTCCAAGCATTCGGACTCCGAAAGCACTCGCAGCGTGGCGTATTCGACCGGCGTCCCGTGACACTCGACGCAATCGAGTTCCTGGTGAGTTGCGTGGCTGGCGACTGTGCGGTGACAGGTTCTACACGCGATGTCCCGATGGGGACCGTGGGCGAACTGTGATTCTGCAGCGGCCCTGCGAACCCGGACGCGTCGTTTGGGCGATTCCTCCGGCACGGAGTCGGCCTGCGCCTCGGCCTCTTCCACCACCTCGTCAGGTCCCTCTCTTCCACACCCTGCGAGCGACGGCGCGATCATCATCAGCACGACGGTGCCAAGCATTCGATAACGCGTAGTCCCAGTTCTCTTCGTCGACACGGAAGGCAACCACCTCCTTGTCGTGCACCACCTTCAGAAGATGGTACGGACCGCCCGACGCAAACTTGCAGAAGCGGCCGATCCAAGCCCGTAGTCCATTTCCACCTGATCGATGCTTTCCTCGAGCAGGCTCTCCATCAGAAACGGGTTGTGGATCGCCGATCCCCGCAGCGCACCGAGTTGTGCGTTGAACTGTGCTCCCTCTGCCGTGGTCAAGCGCCCGTCGGTCGGGTTGAACTCAGACACCGGAAGCTGTCCGAGAAGTTCCTCGAGCGAGCTCACGAGCGCTGCGATTCGATTTTGCGCTACCACGTACGCAGCACTCGCTGCCGTGGCCGAGCCGTGACACCCACTCTGAGTGCACCCCTCGAAACTGCGGCGACTCACGTCACAATCCCGCTCCCCCGTTGGTTTCCCCTCCACATCGAGGCACGGCACGGCGAGAAAGAGGTGACCCGTGGCGTCGAAGACGAATGCGCCGGTTTGGGCATCGGTAACTTCGAGACGGTTGACATGACATGTGGCACACATGCGGGGGTTTTGCCGAGTTCCATGAGTACCCACAATCGTGTCGTCGGCGAACGTGAAACCGGGAGGACGCCAGCCAGCCACACCCAGCAGGAGGGGACCCTGCGGAGAATGAGGCCTAGAGCTTGAGGCTGGATCGGGGGTGCCGCCACGAAAATGGCACTTCATGCAGAGATTGGTGTCTTCGTTCGGCTCTTCGATCGTGAAGCGCAACTGGTGGGCGTTGGTCGCATCGTGTGGATCGTGACACACTCCACACGTGATGGGAATCGGTGTGGTCCGCTCCTTCTCCACGTAATCGGCTCGAACTCCCCACGCTTTGAAGATCCCACGGGCCTCGTGGCACTGGACGCACGCCGCTTGTCGCTGGGGCGCGGGATTCATGTTTCCATGACGCGACTGCGCCCACTCTTCGACAAACGGCTGGTGCGTCCCTTGGTGACATTCGCCGCATCCCGTCGTCAATTCGATTCCAACGTCCAGGGGTGGTAACGGTTGGAACGCATCGGGGTTCGTGACATGATCCAAGCCCGGACCGTGGCAGCTTTCGCATTGCACGTCCTGGTACCGCGGATCTCGAGTGGCTGTCCAGGCAACCTCGGATTGCTCGACGAGGTTGCCGTAATCGCTCACGGTGTGGCACGCTTCGCAGGAACGTTCGATGAACCCACTCTCCTGCAGCGTGCGCCAGGCGTGCGCGTGCCGGGTTTCTCTCCACTCAGCAGCTTTGCCAACGTGGCAATTGCCACAGATGGGACGGCGTTCACCAGTTCCTGAGGCATATCCCAGAAATCCCTGGGCGGCGGCGGGTGGCTCATCAAAGGGTCTGAGATTCGCGAACACCGCATCGTCGTCGATACAGCCAAGCGTCCACAGGCCTACCAGGCCGATCATGCCGCAAACTGCTCGACCGTCCCACACCATGCGATGCGCCCTCCGTGACGGTGACTCACGCCGTTGTTGTTATTGCGAACTGGCGGGTTCGGTGCCGGTCCATTTAATCGGCCCACACCCTCTAAGGGAGGCTAAAGGAATGGTGAAGAGGGATTCATCAGCTGGTGTAACACCGTTGACCTTTGGTGTTTCAGGCAGGACGCACGAAGCAGGATCGTGCGGGCGCTACCGCGCACGCCACAACTACCGGAGATCGATGGCTTTGTGTTGTCAGGCGGTCTGTGACCCTTACAAGGCCAAGCCCAACTGCGTCACCACCCCATCGTGCACCGCGAGTGGGGTGTCTTGTTTGGCGACCAACAAACGACCGTGAAACCGGCGTGCGCCGAGTGCGCGCCGCACGGTGCGAACGGCGACCTCGGGATCGTTGCATTGATCGCTGAGGTGGGCCAGTACGATCGTGCTGAGACCCGGGTGGAGGAGCTCGGCGAGGAGGCGACCAGTGGCCGCATTCGAAAGGTGTCCGCCGGCGCTCGCAATCCGGCTCCGCACCGACGGTGGATACGGCCCCACTCGCAGCAGTTGGTCGTCGTGATTGGCCTCGACGATCAAGCACGTGCAGCCGCGCAGCAACCGCAGCACCCCGGCGGTCGCGCGACCCAGATCGTACGCAACGCCGACCTTCACCGGCGACCCAAGCCCTTCCACCGTGACACACACGGGTTCGGCCGCGTCGTGATCAGTTCGACAGACCCGGACGCGAAACGGGCCGATATTGACCTTCGCCGTATCACCTAACGTTTGGGTGGGTACATCGGTCAGCCGAGCGCCGAGCGCACGGAGGGTCCCGAGCGAGCCGAACACCGGGCACCCGTGTCGCCGCGCGGTCCCTGGCACGCCCCGCGCATGATCACCGTGCTCGTGCGTGACGACGATCCCAACGAGCCCCGCCAGCGACACCCCGGCCATCCGCGACCGTTGCTTGAGTGCGCGAACCCCGAATCCGGCGTCCACCAACAGCGTCGCATCGTCGCGGACGAGCGCAATCGCATTCCCGCGGCTGCCGGACCCGAGTACGGTGACCCTCATGAGCCGGTGGCGTGGTCGTAGATCATGGCAAGTCCCGTCCGCACCTCGTCCGTCATCTCAACCTGTCGGCGTGGCATCACACGGGTCGCTACGGTCAGAAATCCTTCACGCTGCATGCGCTCTCCCGTACTCCCCCAGGCGAAGGGAGGCACGTACTTCGGCGGTCGCACGTCGCCAAACACATTGGCGCCGGTGCCAACCAGCGTCCCCGTCTCCAACATGGTTCCAATCGCTGTCTTGGCGTGATCGCCAAACAAGGTGCCCAGATTCTGCCGCCCGGTTTCCATCCGTTCTTCGCCAACCACGATCCGCACCGAACCGTAGGTGTTCTTGAGATTCGAGGTCACCGTTCCAGCGCCGAGGTTCACCCACCGGCCGAGGACAGAGTGTCCGATGAATCCGTCGTGCGCCTTGTTCGCGTAACCGAGTACCACTGTTGCCAACATCTCTCCCCGAACCTTGCAGCGCGGTCCGATGGTACACGCGGTCACCTGGCCGCCGAGAATCTCGGTGCCCGCACCGACGTAGACTGGTCCCTCCAGGCGTGTCCCGGACCGCACATAGGCGTGCTGCTCGATCACGATGGCACCTCGACTGGTGTCAAAGGTGACACCCGGTTCGACGGTCCCACCGAGAATGACGATATCAACGGGGTCGCCAATCACGATGCTGTCATCGGGGATCGCGTCACCGCGTTCGTGCGTGAAGTCGGCGACGTCGACAACGAGAAAGTGCTCCAACGCGGTGATCAAGTCGAACGCCCCGTGCAGCGTCATACCCTCCACCTCCACCTCGTCCCATTCGGGGTGATCACCGCTCCACTCGGTACCGGCAGGCACCCACCAGCCCACCGTCTCCTCATCGTTCACGAGCCTCGCCGGGCCTTTTGGCAGCTCGGGAGCTACACCCGACGGTGCGAAGGTCGAGCGCCCGATGATGGCCTCGCCCTGGACCGACGTCCGACCGGTGACCGGTGGCACTTCGTCTTCGACAAACGCATGGAGGTGTGGCGCACCGAAGACGCCCCGTGTCTCACCGTTCGCGATCGCCTCCCACCGCTCCCGAATCCGCCATGCTCCCGCGCGCAGCTCCGCCACGGGGCGGCAGTCGGCAAAGGGATACCACCACGCCGACAGCGGCGGATCGAGCAGGTACAGGTCCGTCATGAGGTCAGGTTTCGCAGCGATGGTGGAAGGGTGGCGAGTAGTTCCTTGAGATGCATAGCGCGGTCTCGAGTCGTAACGAGCGTGACCCCGTTCGCGTGAACAACAACCAAGTTGTCGACACCGTCGACGACGACGGTGTTGTCCTCAGCCCAAACCACGCAGTCACGGCTTTCGTGTTGCAGCGCGTTGCCCACGAGGACATTTCCCGCGTCGTCGGTCTCCCGGACACGGGCGAGCGCTGCCCACGTTCCCACATCGTCCCACGCAAAGCGTCCCGGTAGCACCGCGACACGCCGGCTCCGTTCGAAATGAGATACGTCGACGGCGATGGGCGTCACTTTGACAAAGAACTCCACGACATCACCGCGTTCGAGGTGGGGCAACGCCGCGGCGATCTCACGAGCTACCTCGCGAGTCTCGACCAGGAAACGGTCGCACCGCCACGCGAAGAGCCCGCTGTTCCACAACGCACCTCGCTCGATCAGGCGGCGCGCTCCAGCGAGATCCGGCTTCTCGACAAAGCGCTCTACCTGGCGGGCGTCGTCTTCCAGTGGTTCGCCCGGCTGAATGTAGCCGTAGCCCACCTCCGGGCGGGTCGGAACGATTCCAACCGTCACGAGTACATCATGACGCTCCGCGACATCCAATGCACGCGCTCCAGTTTTTCGAAAGGCTTCCGGGTCGCCCACGTGCCAATCCGCGTGCAACGACAGGAGGGAAGCGTCGGGGTCTTGCTGATACGCCAACCATGTTGCCCAGGTTAGGGCCGGCGCGGTTGAGGCAGCGCGTGGCTCCGCGAGGACGTGCTCGGGTGGCACCTCCGGCAACAAGGTCCGCACACGATCACACAACGCCGTCGAGGTGAGTATTAATACACGCTCCGGCGGAACGAGCCCGCCAAGACGGCGAACAGCAGCAACGAGCAACGGCTCCGAGCCGGACAGTGTGAGCAGCTGTTTTGGTCGGGCCGCAGTCGAGAGTGGCCAGAACCGCGTGCCCGACCCACCCGCCAGCACCGCGGCCCATCGGCTCATCGCGTGCCTCGCGGGGTCAATCGCGTCGGGGAAAAGAGGTCACCCTCCCCATTCGAGTTCCTGCACAGAGGGGGGCGAGGTCGTAGCAAGGGTTTGAACGTGTGAGAGGGGGCCGTTAGAGGAGGCGTGCGATGGCTACGCGATGGCGACGAAGCTCGTACAGCAGCGTGCCGATATTAGTGTCGGGACGAAAGAAGACGGCCAGGAGCGCCTCGGCGTTCAGCTCCGCGATCAAGACCAGGCCGCCGTCGAACTCTACGACGCCGGTGCCAAACCCTCCGCGCTCAGCTGCGTCACCGAGCTGGCGACACGCTTCAGCGACGGCGGGAACCAAGGCCGCCAACCCATCGATGTCGAGACCGTTGCGCGTATGCGCGTCGATCGTAAGCCCATCACGGCCGGCGACGACAACCGCATCTACGCCGGCCCGGCTGCCTAATGCTCGTACGACATCGCGGATCGTTGGCATCGGCGCCAAGCTAGGAGTGACCCTGTGCGAAGTCAAGCCGAGCCACCCGCTTGACCCCTCGTGGGGCCTGGGCTAATCTTCTGCCACTTACCATGCTGTCTATGTCCTTTTCTCACTTTCGGTTGGCTGCTCTCGGGGCGGCCCTCGTCATCGTGGCCTTCGCGGCGTGTGGAGACTCGCTCGGTCTTCCTCCGGCGGCGTTCGAAAACCAGCACGATACGACCACGCTGTTCGCCCTTCAGGGAACCTCGATCGACGCGCCCAGCGGTTTTGACATAGTGAGCAGGCTCAGGAGCCGCACGGAACTCGGCGAGCCCTTCGACGTGGCCTTCGATATCGATGCCTCCAGTCGACCGCTCCTCTATCCGGCATCGGCTCTTGGCGTCCTGAATCAGGCAGCGCTGCAGCTCACGTCAGACGCGTTTGGGAATATCAACCGAGCGCCACTCGATGGATATCAGCTCGATAGCGCCATCGTGCTGCGTCCCGGCCTGGTCTTTCTCGGTCGCTCTCGCGTTTCCAGTCAGTTTTGCGGATTCCTCGGTAGCTTGCCGCGGTTTGGGAAGTTTCGGGTGATCGCCGTCGATCAGGGCCTCCGGTCGGTGACGTTCGAGCACATCGTCAACGTCAATTGCGGGTTCCGGGGCCTGCAACCCGGCCTTCCCACGAATTAGTCCGTGATCGACATACGGCTGTTGCGCGAGGCACCGGATGAGATGCGCGCGGCCCTCGCGCGACGGAGCTCAGATCATGTCGCTGCGCTCGACCGCCTGCTGCAACTCGACCGACAACGCCGCGAGATTCTGCAAGACGTCGAGCGTCAAAAGGCGACGCGGAACCGAGCCTCCGAGGAGGTAGCACGGCTGAAGCGCGACGGTCGGGACGCTGCGGCGCTCATTGCAGAGCTCAAGACGCTGAGCGACGCTATCAAGCAGCTCGATCAGGATCTGCGCGAGGTGGAGGCTGGGCTGCGCGACGGCCTGCTGCGTCTCCCGAACATCCCTCGGTCCGACATCCCCGATGGCGACAGCACGGCCAATAAGGTGGTGCGGCACTGGGGCAAGCAGCCAGCGTTTGATTTCACCCCCCGACCCCACTGGACGCTGGGTGCGGAGCTGGACCTTTTGGATTTGCCCGCGGGCGCAAAGCTCGCTGGGAGCGGTTTCCCGCTGTTTCGCGGGGCGGGAGCGCGTCTGGTCCGGGCGCTGATCAACTTCATGATCGATGTCCACACCAAAGAGCACGGCTACGTCGAGGTCGCGCCGCCCTTTCTCGTGACCGAGCTAGTCGCCGAGGGCACTGGACAGATGCCGCTGTTTGCCGACGACATGTACGCCACGACGGACGGCCTCTTGCTCATCCCCACCGCGGAGGTCCCCGTCACCAACATCCATCGCGAAGAAGTGCTGGCCGCTGCCGATCTGCCCATCGCGTACGTCGCGTACACACCATGCTTTCGCCGCGAGGCTGGTGCGGCGGGCAAGGATACCCGGGGCCTGATTCGGGTGCATCAGTTTGACAAGGTCGAGCTCGTTCGCTTCAGCGCGCCGGACGAGTCGCCCGTGGAGCTCGAGAAGATGCTCGCCCATGCCGAAGCGATCCTTCAACGACTCGAGATCCCGTACCGCGTGGTCGTGCTCGCCAGCGGCGATCTCGGCTTTGCAAGCGCCAAGACGTACGACCTCGAAGTCTGGGCGGCGGGCGTCGAGCAGTGGCTCGAGGCATCGAGCGCGAGCACGTTCACAGATTTTCAGGCACGGCGTGCAAACATTCGGTACCGACCGGAGCCCGGTGCCAAGCCAGAATACGTGCATACACTCAATGCATCGGGCGTCGCACTCCCACGGACGGTCATTGCATTGCTTGAGAACAACCAGCAGGCGGACGGTACGATTCGCGTGCCAGAGGCTTTGGTTCCTTACCTGGGCATGGAGTGCCTGACCCAGGGTTCCGGTGCGTAAGCTTGGTCGGAAGCTCAAGCAAGCGGGTCCTCAGCTCGTCCTCGCGCTCGTCATGATCTTTGCTGGGGTCTCGTTCTGGCAGGTATGGGACATTGCGACATATCTGCGGCGGGAAGCACGGGAAACGTCACAAATCTACGGTCGCATCACGGCCGCCCTTGCCGACGCACGTCCCACCGCCGCGGACGAGGCCTTGCTGGAGTTGGTTCAAGAGATCACAGCAACCGGGCTCCCGATGGTGGTCACCGACCAAGACGGAACCCCTACCGCAGCGGTCAATCTCGCGTTCGAAACCACACTCGAAGACCCGGCATTGCGCGAGTATGTACAGCGGCTCGATCGAACCAATCCACCCATCATCATTCCGGGGGCCGGCCAGATTCACTACGGCAACCTGCCCGTGCAGCGGCGTCTCAGCTGGTTTGGGTTGTTGCAGCTGGGAATCCTGCTCACCGCGGTTGCCATCGGTGTGTGGGCGTACGGTGCCACGGTTCGGCGGCAACGAGATCTCTTGTGGGTTGCCATGGCACGTGAATCAGCGCACCAGCTGGGCACACCCCTGATGAGCGCCTCCGCGTGGGTCGAGCGGCTCACCGGTGGGGCAACCGATCCGGCCACCATTGCAAAGCATCTCGAAGCCGATCTCGAGCGACTACAGCGCGTCGCGCAACGGTTCGAACGCATCGGGCGCCCGGCCCGCCGATCGCAAGTGGGTCTCGGCGCGCTGACCGAGCGGGTCGCGGTATACTTCCAGCCCAGGCTGCCCCGGCACGCTCACCCGGTCGTCCTCACGGTCAACGCTCCGGAGGCCGGGCCGATGATCGACGGTGACCCTGTGCTCATCGAATGGGCGATCGAGGCACTCGTGCGCAATGCCCTCGATGCGTTGAGTGGGCAGGGCGGCAAGATCGACATCACGGTGCGCGGTCACGCAGATCATGCAACCATCGCGGTGGCTGATGATGGTCCAGGAATCCCGCCAGCCGTCCGCGCAACCCTGTTCGATCCCGGGGTGTCCACTAAGCCCGGTGGGTGGGGCATCGGTCTCGCCTTGGCGCGCCGCATCATCGAGGACGTGCATGGTGGTCGCCTGGAGCTCGGCTCCGCGGAGCAGGGGACCGTGTTCACGGCGCAGCTGCCCGTGGCCGCCGAGCCGCTTCCAGCCGAGCAGGCATGACCCACGTTCGCTTGAACGAGGCGCAACGACGCGCGGTCGAGTATCGTGATGGGCCCTTGCTCGTCTTGGCCGGCGCCGGCTCGGGAAAGACCTCGGTGCTCACGCGCCGACTCGCCTATCTCGTCGAACATCATGGCGTGCACCACCGCCGCATCCTCGCGGTCACGTTTACGAACCGCGCCGCTGGCGAAATGAAGCGCCGGGTGGCAGAGCTCCTTGGTGCCGAACCGGTGGGCCTGTGGATTGGGACGTTTCACTCGCTCGCCGCCCGGTTGCTGCGCCGCGAAGCACCACGACTCGGGTTCACTCCAGGCTTCACGATCTATGACGAGGACGATCGCCTCCGCCTCATCACGCGGTTGCTGGAACAAGGTGGGTACGCCGCCCGCGCGTTTCCTCCTCGGCAGATACAATCGATCATCTCAGCGGCCAAGAACCGGTTGATGCCACCTGAGGAGTTGGCCGCGGCTGGCGACGATCGATTCACGCGCGTGGCGGCGGAAGTGTACTTCGGTCTCACATCGGCGCTGGAACGCGCCAATGCAATGGACTTCGACGACCTCTTGCTGCACCCGCTCCGGCTCTTTCGCGAACACCCGGATCGATTGGAGCACTACCAGCGTCGCTTCGATTCGGTCCTCGTCGACGAGTTCCAGGACACCAACCGCGCGCAGTATCTCCTCGTGCGACAGCTCGCTGCCAAACATCGTGACATCTGCGTTGTCGGAGATGACGATCAATCGATCTACAGCTGGCGCGGCGCGGACGTACGCAACATGCTGGACTTTGAGTCCGATTTCCCCGACGTGGTCACCGTTCGGCTGGAAGAGAATTATCGCTCGACGCAGATCATCCTGGATGCGGCGAACGCGGTGATCGCAGAAAACGAGCAACGACTGGGCAAGACGCTGTTCACGACCCGGACCGGTGGCGACCCCATCGTGGTCGTCACGGCGGCGGACGAGCGGGACGAAGCCGAGTGGCTCGCCCGCGAGTTCAGAACCCGTGTTGCCTCGGAGGGAATGGGCTACCAGGATGTCGCGGTGCTCTACCGGACCAACGCGCAGTCCCGGGCTTTCGAAGAAGCCTTCCGGCGATCGTCCATCCCGTATCGCGTGGTGGGCTCCGTCGGCTTTTACGAGCGCCGTGAGGTCAAAGATCTGCTCGCGTATCTGCGCTTGGTGGTGAACCCTGCCGATGATCAGGCATTCCTGCGCGCGGTCCAGGTTCCCAAGCGGGGAATCGGTCTCGCGACGCTGCGCACGCTACAGCAAGCAGCCGCGCAGTGGAGCAAGCCGCTGCTGCCCACGGCCGCTGTCGCCGATCGGATTCCCGAGCTTCGCCCGTACGCCAAACGCCAATTGGAGGAGTTCGCAGCGCTGTTCGAGCGGCTACGGCGCGATCTCGACCAAGCGGTTCCCGCGGACCTGCTGGAGGAAGTCATCGTTGCGATCGAATACGAGCAGTACCTCCAAGCCGGTGGGCCGGAAGGACTCGAACGGCTGGAGAACGTCCGGGAACTCGTCGCCGCTGCGGCCGAGTGGTCAGAGGAAGTCGATGAGGATGAGCCCGGGTCGGCGCTCGAGCGGTTCTTGGCGACGAGCGCGCTGGTGGAAGCGGGAGACGGCCAGAACACGAGCGCGATGGGTGTCACGCTGATGACCGTCCACACCGCCAAGGGGCTCGAGTGGCCAGTGGTCGCGCTCGCGGGCATGGAGGAGGGCCTGTTCCCCCTCAGCCGTGCGCTCGATACGCTCGAGGGCGCTGAGGAGGAGCGCCGGCTGGCCTATGTGGCGTTGACCCGTGCGCGAGACCGTGTGTACGTCAGTTGGGCGCGCGCACGGCGCCGCGGCGGTCAGCTGCTACCAGGAATACCGTCGCGGTTTCTCGAACCGCTCCCAGTGCACGCGCTCGAGGAGCGCCGTACCAGCGGTGTCTTCGGCGGCGACTACCACCGCCCGCGAGGGCCAACGTTCGGTTGGGCGGTTGAGGAAGAGACCCCCGTCATGGAGTCGCAAGACGCGCCGCGCTACGTAAAGGGGGAACGAGTACGTCACCGCGCGTTTGGCGCCGGCACCATCCGCGCACTCGATGGACACGGACGCAGTCTGAAAGTGGTCGTAGCATTCGATGACGACGAGGTGGGGACGAAACAGCTACTGGTGGCGTACGCCGGCTTAGAGCGTGACTGGGAGCCGTCGTGAAACCCATCAGCCGCGATGAGATTGAGCGGATAGCGAGACTGGCCCGGCTCGACGTCGATCCCGCCGCACTTCCTTCGCTCACAGCCCAAATTGCCCGCATTCTCGACCACGTGTCCCAGCTGGCGGCGGTGGACCTCCCGGAGACCGGTGGCCAGATGCCTGTCTGGCTCGATGAGGCCAGCCTCGCACCCCCACGATCAGATGTCGTGCAACCGCCGGAGCTCGCACACGACCCGCGGGACGGCGCTCCTGCCGTGCGCGATGGGTACTACGTCGTTCCGCGACTCGAGGCGATGGATCAGGAGTGAGCGTCATCGCCGCGGCCGAACGAGCGGCCGACCTCATCACCGCCGGCGAGCAACGTGGGCTGAACGCGGTGGTCTCGTTCGATCGGGACACGCTCGTGGATCAGGCGCGGTTACTCGACCGACGCAGCGGGACGGGTGCGCTCTACGGAATGACCGTGGCGGTCAAGGACAACATCTGCACGCTCGAATATCCGACGACGTGCGGGTCGAACATTCTGCGCGAGTACCGCTCTTCGTGGGAGGCGACCGCGGTCACACGTCTGAAACAGGCCGGTGCGCTCATTGCGTGCAAGACCAATCTGGATGAGTTCGCCATGGGCTCGTCCACCGAGCACTCTGCGTTTGGACCAACCCGTCACCCAGAAGATGCCTCGCGCGTGCCCGGTGGATCGTCGGGTGGCTCGGCTGCCCTCGTTGCGACTGGTGCGGTAGATGCAGCCCTCGGCTCGGAAACCGGTGGATCGGTGCGTCAGCCGGCCGCGTTCTGCGGCGTCGTCGGCATCAAGCCCACGTATGGCCGGGTGTCTCGCTACGGCCTCGTGGCGTTTGGCAGCTCGCTCGATCAGATCGGAGTACTCGCACGCTCCGTTGAGCACGCGACTCGCGTCCTCACCACCATTGCGGGTCCGGACAAACAAGACGCCACGTGTGCAAATCGCGCGGCCGTCGAGGCTGCACGTGTCCCAAACGATTTGTCGGGGGTGACCGTTGGTGTTCCGCGAGAGTACTTCCCCGAAAATCTCGAGGCGGGCATCCGGCGAGCGTGCACGTACGCACTCGACCAGATGCGGGGCGCCGGGGCAACAGTGCGCGAGGTCACGTTACCCCACACCCACCTCGCCATTCCCACGTATTACATCATCGCGCCGGCGGAAGCCAGCTCGAACCTCGCACGGTTCGACGGCGTCCGATACGGACTTCGCGTGGCACCGCCCAACGGGGACGTCCACGCGATGTACCGGGCGACGCGCGGTGCCGGCGTTGGTGAGGAGGTGCGCCGGCGCATCGTCATCGGTACCTACGTCCTGTCTGCCGGATACTACCATGCCTACTACGGGAAGGCCCAGGCTGCACGCACTTTGATCGCCGCCGACTTCAGCCGGGTGTTTGCCGACGGCGTCGATCTCCTCTTCGCCCCCACAACCCCGACCACCGCCTTTCCGGCTGGGGAGAAGCTCGCCGATCCGCTGGCGATGTATCTGTCCGATGTCTTCGTCTGCCCGACGAATCTCGCGGGCCTCCCGGCTGTGAGTGTACCGCTAGGCCGGTCCAAGGGCCTCCCCGTCGGCGGACAGCTCATTGCCCCGATGTTCGCCGAGTCCCAGATGCTGGGAGCGGCAAGCTGCCTCGAGACCCTCATCGACCCGAGCCAGGAGCACGCATGAGTTGGGAGACGGTGATCGGGCTCGAGGTGCACGTCCAGCTCGCTACGCGTTCCAAACTATTCTGCGGGTGCTCGACCCGTTTTGGCGATCCACCCAACACCAACGTCTGCCCCGTGTGTCTAGGGCTTCCCGGCGCGCTGCCGGTCCCCAATGCCGACGCCGTTCGCCTCGCCGTCCGCGCAGCCATCGCCCTCGCTTGCACCGTGCACGAGGTGAGCGTCTTTGCCCGCAAGAACTACTTTTACCCGGATCTCCCCAAGGGCTACCAGATCTCGCAGTTCGACCGCCCGCTCGCGACCAAAGGACGCGTCGCACTGGACGGCGACGCTCCCCAGGAGATCGGCATCACGCGCCTCCACATGGAGGAGGATGCCGGGAAGTCACTCCACGATCAGTTCCCCGGTCTCACGGCGATCGACTTCAATCGCACTGGCGTTCCGCTCATCGAGATCGTGACCGAGCCCGATCTTCGCAGCCCGGAGGACGCGCGCCGGTTATTGACGACACTGAAACAGGTGCTCGAGTACGTGGAGGTATCCGACTGCAACATGGAGGAGGGCAGCCTTCGGGTCGACGCCAACCTGTCTGTGCGCCAGCGCGGCTCCCCACTCGGGACTAAGCAAGAAGTCAAGAATATGAACTCGTTCGCGGCGGTGGAGCGCGCGCTGGCCGAGTTACGGGATCTCCAGATCGCGACGCTAGAGCGTGGTGAAGCGGTGACCCTCACCACGTACAGCGCCGGTGCCGGGACCCTGCGTCCCATGCGGTCGAAGGAAGAGAGTCATGATTATCGCTACTTCCCAGACCCGGATCTTCCTCCCCTCGACCTAGCGCGCTACGGGATAACGACTCGAGTCGAGCGGGAAACGCTCCCGGAACTTCCCAGTGCCAAGCAGGAACGATTCCGCGCGACGTATGGCCTGTCCGCATACGAGGCCGGTGTCCTCGCCGCCACCCGGCCCCTCGCGGGCTACTACGAAGCGGTCGTCGCGGGCGGCGCCGATCCCAAGACGGCGGCCAACTGGGTCATGGGTCCGTTGCTCGCAGATGCCAAGCAGTCCGGGGGCGCCTATCGAGTCGCCGCACCGCGTATGGTGGAGATCATCGCACTCGTGACGGATGGAACCCTCAGCAATCAGGCGGCCAAGCGTGTTTTTGGGGCTGTCGCCGAGGACGATGCGGAGCCGCTCGCAACGGCGCGGGCACTCGGACTCGTCCAGGTCGGTGATCGCGAGACGGTGATCGGGTGGGTAAATGATGTGGTGAGCGCGCACCCGGACGAGGCTGAGCGCTATCGGACCGGCGAGGCAAGGCTGTTTGGGTTCTTCATGGGCGAGATCATGAAAAGGTCGGGTGGGAAGGCGGATCCCAACGTCGTGCAACAGGTGCTGCGAGACCGCTTGGGGTAGGTCCTAGTCGGCCGTCTCTTCCGTCTCCCCGCCCGCCCACGGACGGTGCGTGTCGGAGCTCTCCCAGAAGCTCAGATCATACTTCGGCAAGCCGAAGTGCTCATCGGCGAGCTCAGCGAGCTGATCGCGGTCGCCTGGTAGCTTTGCCTTCATCACATCGAGCCGCATCCGTTTGGCCAGCTTGAGCGAGGCCTCCCCTGAGGGATCGAGGCGATGGGCGGCTCCATCCTCCTCGCTCAGCAGCTCCATGACCAGCTGAAATGCCGCTCCCATGTGGTGCTCGACGGCATCGACGGTCAGATCCCAGCGACTCGCTTCTGCGAGGATACGAAACGCGCGCTGCCAGCTCTGGGTTTCCGTCAGCCCAACCATTCCTCGGAAGAGCCGCCGACTGGTTCGCACGGAGAAAATCGTCGGCGCCAGAATCCGATCGAGATGCGCGTCAGCACTTCCGTGATCGAAACGGATCACGTCCATGGCGGTGCGCGCAAACTGATCACCCAAGTGCGTTTCGAATCGGCTCTCCCAATACGAATGGCCAACGGCAATCGTGGTGGACGTCACAACCAACTGTCGTGGGACGAAGAAGTTGTGCGCGACCGTGTCGGCCGCGAGATGGGCGAGGTATCCCAGACCAAACGCGCGTAACGCCTCCGTTTCTGCGGTCTCGAAGATCTGTTGCCCCACATGCCACGAGTGACAGTGCCGACCGACGGGCGCGTACTTCTTGGCCATGGAGGTATCGGCAGCGATGTTACCGTAGAGAAAATCGTAGGGGAACGCTCGGAGCAGGTCGGCGACGTGGAGCGGCAACTGATTCAGGCTCGCCAGCACCGCCTCTCCGAGGAAGATATGCGTGCCAGGAGTCCAGGCTTCGGCGACATCGGGAAACACAACGACCCCGACCAGCGCGAGCGCCAGGGCAGTGACGAACCGGCCGATCACCTGGGGCTAGCGCCCTCGACCGAGAAACGCCCGCCGCATCCGCTTGAAGACCTTTGCACCTCGGCGTGTCGTACGGAGCGCGGAGGTAACGTCCAAGACTGTGTCCTCCACCTCGTCCTGAACGACTTCGAGTAACGTGTCTAAGTCCTGAAGACGCTCTTCGGCCGCATCGCGCACCCGTAACAGACCCGAGCGAATCGAATCCGCCGTCGTCGCGAACTCTCCGGTCTCGTGTTTGACGACGGCCGTGATCTTGGCCGTGTCCTCGAGAACCGTGCGCGCAAGCTCGATCGTGGGACGGGCCTCCTGGTCCATCCAGTCGACCATGTCTTCGAGACGGCCCCACATATGCTTTTGCAATCGGGCGAACCAGATGAGCCACGCAACCGCGGAGATGACGAAAACGAACGCCATGATGGCCAGCGATACGGCCGCAACCGCCACCCACGTCGTCATGCTGTGCTCCTCCAGAATGTGCTGGTCACGATGGCACTCTCCCACGGGTGAACGCTGTGTAGCCGCCTGTCATCGCCCAGCAACGTTAGCCGATCACCCCGTGCCAGGCCAGCACCGGTGTGGGATGCGCACAGGCGGCCTCAGAACCCTTGAACCGCCGAGTGCCAAGCGTTGCAAGGAGTTGGAAGATTCGTGACCCCTGTGAGGGTGTCAAGCCGTCGCTTGCGCCGCTGGTTGGGCTGCCGTTATGGTTGCCCCACCATGCCCCAATGTTTCCGGGTCACCGGTGGCACACCGCTGACAGGCACCGTCCGCCCCGCGGGGAACAAGAATGCGGCGCTGCCGATCTTGGCGGCCGCGCTCCTCGCCGACGGCCCGAGCGAGATCGTGAATGTGCCGCGCATTGGCGACGTCGCCGCTCTGATTGCGATCCTCGAGGAACTCGGCGTCGAGATCGAGTGGTCGGCTCCACGCACTGTTCGTGTCGACCCATCCGGAATGGTGTCGCGCCGTCTGAATGCGGACCTCTGCGCCCGGCTCCGCGCCTCGATCCTCCTGGCGGGCCCACTGCTCGCGCGGTTTGGCCAGGTCGCGATGCCGCCGCCGGGTGGCGACGTCATCGGACGCCGCCGACTCGACAGCCACTTCCTCGCCTTGGAGAAGCTTGGTGCGGAGGTGACGATCGGCGCAGACTACCACCTGGAGACGCGCTCACTCCACGGATCCGAGATTTTCCTCGACGAGCCAAGCGTGACTGCGACGGAGAATGCGTTGATGGCCGCCACCGCTGCGAAGGGGCGCACGGTGCTTCGGAACGCCGCGTCGGAACCGCACGTCCAGGACCTCGCGCGCGCGCTCCAGGAGATGGGTGCGCGTATCGAAGGAATCGGCAGCAACGTCCTCACGATTGAGGGCGGCGTGCCCCTGACCGGCGCCCGACTGGAAGTGGGACCCGATCACGTCGAGATCGGCAGCTTCATTGGGCTGGCAGCGGTGACGGACGGTCAGCTCGTAATCGAGAACGCGCGCCCGTCCGACCTGCGCAGCATCTTGCTCAACTTCGATCGGCTCGGCGTCCGGCCGCGCTTCGATGGCGACCGGCTCATCGTGGACCCGCATCAGGAGCGCCGCATCCAACCGGACCTGGGCGGGCACATTCCCAAGATCGAAGACGGACCGTGGCCTGCGTTTCCCGCGGATCTCACGTCGATCGCGGTGGTCGTAGCGACGCAGTGTGACGGCCAGGTCCTCATCTTCGAAAAGATGTTCGAGTCCCGCTTGTTCTTCGTCGACAAGCTCGTGGGCCTCGGCGCCCGCTTGATCCTCTGTGATCCGCACCGTGTGGTCGTCTCCGGTCCGTCACCGCTCCGAGGTGGTGTCGTCGAAAGCCCAGACATTCGCGCCGGTATGGCGATGCTGCTCGCGGCGCTGGCCGCCGATGGACAGAGCACCATCCACAACATCGGCCAGATCGATCGCGGATACGAGGAAATCGACGTACGGCTGCAGGCGCTCGGAGCGAAGATCGAGCGGGTGGAGGTCGGTCGTCGATGACGCCCGCGAGCTCCGCTGCTCTCGCTGAATACCCGATTCCAGATCAACGCGTCCCGCGCTTCGAAATGGAGGAGTGGCGCGAGGAGTTCGGTCTCGTCGCGGGGATCACCGGTCGGGAGCTGGACTTTCGCCTGGACGGAAGTGCTGGACACACCACGCAGTCTCGACCCGCGTGGCAACGGTTCGGCGCCGTCATGGCCTCTGGGTTCAGCGGGGTTGCCGCGAGCAATCAAGTTCATGGCATCACCATTCAGGAATACGATTCCGCCTACCCTGGAGTGGGCATCGCGACCGGAACGGATGGGCACGTGACGGGTGCGGAAGGATTGCTGCTGGCGATCACCGTGGCCGATTGCGTGCCGGTATACGTGGTCCACCCGCAGAGCATGACCTTGGGTCTACTCCACGCGGGTTGGCGGGGAACGGCCGCTGGGATCCTCGAGGCTGGGGTCGAGCGAGTGTGCCGTACGGCTGAGGCCAATCCGGTTGATCTCGTAATCCATTGTGGAGTTGGCATTTGTGGTGTATGTTACAGCGTTGGTTCTGACGTCTTCACGGCGGTAACAGGACTGCAGACCGAAGGCCCGGCGCGATTGGACTTGCGCCGGGACTTGGCACGACGGGCGGAGAGCATGGGGGTCGGGCGGGTGACGGTTAGCGCGTGGTGCACGGCACACGATCACGAGCTGTTTCACTCGCATCGCCGCTGGGGGACGCGAGCCGGTCGAATGCTCGCTTTCTTGGGTCGCCCGGCCGCTTGAACATGTCCTAGGCGGGCGGTTACTTTACGGATGCGTGCGGAGCGGGTCGTCGGGCCCGCGTTTTTTTTGGAGCCCATGGAGCTATCTCCACAGGAAATGACGGCGGAGATCCAGCGACGGGTCGCCGCCCTGGGATATGAGTTGGTCGATCTGCGCCGTCGCGCCATGCGCAACCGCGTGGCACTCCAGATCCGCGTGGACCGGCCAGAGGCCAGCCCGGGGCACGGGATTACGGTCGATGAGTGTGCTGCCGTCAGCCGAGCGCTCGAGTCATGGTTGGATGAATCGCAGGTCCTCGGGCTGCGCTACGTCCTGGAGGTTTCCTCTCCTGGAATCGAGCGCCCCGTTCGCTGGCGCGAGCATTGGGAGCGGTTTACTGGACGGGACGTCAACGTGCGGCTCCCGGGCAGGGGACGGCTCCGCGCCCGGATCGTGGCGGTGCGCCGCGTGAACGAGATGGATGAAATTGTGTTACGACCCGAGAATGGGACCGGCGAGATCACGGTTCCGCTCGAAGACGCAAGAGATGCGACCCTGGTGGTGGACTGGTCGGCCATTGACTGGTCGTCAGCCGATACAGCTGACGGCCGACGTGTGAAGGAGAAATCATGACGAGTTCCGCCGAGGTCATAGCGGCGCTCCGCGAACTGGCGTCCGTTAAACAGCTCGATCGTGAGGAGCTGCACGATCTGTTGCGTGACGGCATTCACGCCGCGCTCGTCAAGCGGTTCGGCCCCAACGTTCGTGCTGAAATCGAGATCGATGATCTCAAAGGGACGATCGACACCACTGTGTTGCGAACGGTCGTCCAAGAGGTCGAGGACCCGAGCTGCCAGATCGCATTGGAGGAAGCGCGCTGGGAGGATTCGGAGTTCCAGCCGGGAGACGTGCTCGAGGAAGAGGTTCCGTTCGAAGCTTTCGGTCGGCTTGCCGTCCAGGCTGCGAAGCAGCGGATCATCCAGCGGGTCCGCGAGGGGGAGCGCGCGAGAATCCGGGATGAGTTTGGCCCCAAGGTCGGCGAGTTGATAAACGGCGAGGTCCAGCAGATCGAACGGGGTCGTCTCGTCGTGATGCTCAACCGTTTTCGCGAGGCGGAGGCCATTATCCCCTACCGCGAGCAGAATCCGCGGGAGCACTTTCATCAAGGGGACGGCATCCGGGCGGTGCTCAAGCGGCTGGAGGAGACGCCCAAAGGTCCGCGGCTCATCCTTTCGCGCGGCGACCCGACGTTTGTGCAGGCCCTCTTCAAGCTCGAAGTACCGGAGGTGCAACAAGGGCTCGTCGAAATCCGGGCTGCGGCGCGCGAGGTGGGCAGTCGCACCAAGATCGCCGTCAGCAGTCGCGATGACTCGATCGACCCAGTGGGTGCTTGCGTCGGACTGAAAGGGAGTCGAGTCCAGGCCGTGGTGAATGAGCTGGGGGGCGAGCGCATCGATATCGTGCCCTGGTCGCCGGACCCCGAGCGGTTTGCCAAGTTGGCGCTCGCACCGGCTCGTGTTGCCCGCGTCTTCTCAGATGGGGAGTCTCGCACCATTCAAGCAATTGTCGACGAGGACCAGTTGTCGCTGGCCATCGGGCGCAACGGACAGAACGTTCGGCTTGCGTCGGAGTTAACGGGTTGGAAAATCGATCTCTACTCGAGCCGCGAGTGGCTGGAGCGCGGTGGGGAAGGACCGTTGTTCGCCCCGCTACCACCAGAGGATGAGCTCGTTGCCGACGTGCGGCTCGATGAGCTCAAAGGGATTTCTCCGGAGTTGGTCGAAACCCTCGAGAAGGTGGGGTTCAAGACCTTGCGTGACATTCTGGACCTCGAGCGGGAGGATGTGCTCAAGATCCAGGATATCAAGCCCGAGCAGGCGGATGAGCTCATGGCCTTCTTGTCAGAACTCACGGAGGAGAACACAGACGCCGAGGCCGCGGGGGCGACCAAAAAGAACCGCGACGAGGAGGCGGGGGGACGAGAGCCCGAGACCACACCCGCAGCGTGATTTCGTCCTCGGGTTTGGGTCTCCTTGGCCTCGGAGCCCGAGGCGGGAAGTTGTTCGTCGGAACGGCGGCGGCGCGGGCCGGGTTGCAGGGCGACGACGTCTACCTGGTAGTCGTCGCGGCGGACGCCAGCCCGCGAACGGAACAGAAGGTAGTTCGTCTTGCGCAGGTGAAAGGCATTCCAGTGGTTGCCGGGCCGGATGCAGCAGAGTTGGGGCGTCGCTTGGGCCGGTCCGGAACCGTGCAAGCCGTTGGCGTGAGCGACCGCCACATGGCGGCGGGTATCAGCAGCTCGTTACTGAAGCAGGAGGAGAAGTTCAGTGAGTAAGACGCGGGTCCATGATCTCGCGGCGGAGTTCGGGATCGAGAGTGGTAAGCTGCTCAAGCTGCTTGCCGATATGGGAATTCACGTTCGCAGCCATCTGTCCGTGCTGGACACGGGGCAGGTAGCCATGGTGCGTGCCCGCTGGGAGCGGGAAAAACGGCGTGACGGGCCGTCTGAGACGAAGACGCGCCGGCGAACCCGCAAGACGGCCACGAAGAAGAGTGCGGTGGCGGCGCCAAAGGCTGAGGCCCGGCCGCGTCGGCGCCGCCGCACGGCCGCCGAGGTCGCGGCGAAAGAAGCCGACGAACTTGCGAAGCGAGAGGCGGAAGCGACCGCGACTGTGGCGAAAGCCGACGATCTCAAGCGCGCCGAGGCACCCGCCGAGACCACTCCAACGCTCCAAGAGCGCGCCGCGGCGCTGTTTAAGGAGCCCGTAGAGACCATCGCGCCCCCACCGGCAGAGGTGAAGCAGGAGGCCAAGCCGGCCCCCGCGCCACCGGCCGCCCCCGTCGAGAAGCCGGAGCCCGTGCAACCCGTGGCAAGGGCCGCGGCCCCCCCACCGGTCACGAAGCCCGAACCCGTCATTCCGAAACGGGTTCAGCGCCAGCCACAAGCGCGCGGTTGGCGTCCCACCGGACCCCGACCGGTCGCGTCGGCGGCTCCCGGTGAGATCGCAGAGGAGCGGCGCCGCGACAAGAAGCGACGCAAGAAGGGGAAGCGTACGCAGGTCGACAAGGAAGCCGTGCAGGCCAACATCAGCAGGACGTTGGCCACGCTCAAAGGCCCCGGACCCAAGAAGGGCCCTCGACGGCGTGACGACGAACCCTCTGCCCGGGAGATCGCAGAGCAGCGCAAGGCTGAGGAGCGGGAGCGAGAGAAGACCACGGTTCGGGTCAACGAGTTCATCACGGTCTCCGAGCTTTCCGAGATTCTGAGCCTCCCGCCGACGGAGATCGTCACCTTCTGCTTCAAAGAGCTGGGCATGATGGTGACGGTGAACCAGCGGCTCGACTTCGACCAGATCGACCTCATCGCGGGCGCGTTTGGGTTCAAGGCGGTCCAGGAAGAGGAATACGTCCCGTCAGAGGTTGAGGAAGTGGTCGAGGACAGCCCCGAGGATCTCGAGTCACGGCCGCCGGTAGTCACGGTCATGGGTCACGTCGACCACGGCAAGACGTCGTTACTCGACTACATCCGCAAGACGAACGTGATCGGCGGAGAATCCGGTGGCATCACCCAGCACATCGGTGCCTACCACGTCGAACTGTCCAACGGCAAGGTCATCACCTTCCTCGACACCCCGGGTCACGAGGCGTTCACGGCCATGCGTGCCCGTGGCGCGCAGGTCACTGATATCGTGGTGCTCGTGGTCGCCGCGGACGATCAGGTCATGCCGCAGACGGTCGAAGCGATCAGCCATGCGAAGAACGCGGGCGTGCCGTTGGTGGTCGCCGTGAACAAGATCGATCTCCCCAACGCCAACGTGGAAAAGGTCAAGCAGGAGCTGCTGAAGCACGAAGTGGTACTCGAGGAGTACGGTGGCGACACGATGGGTCAACAGATCTCTGCCAAGTCCGGAAAGGGCGTCGACGAGCTACTCGAGAAAATCTTGCTGCAGGCCGAACTGCTCGATCTCAAAGCCAATCCTAGCCGCGGGGCGAAGGGGACCGTGATCGAGGCGACGCTGGACCCGGGCAAGGGACCGGTGGCGACAGTGCTCGTCGAGAGTGGCGCGCTCAAGGTGGGCGACGACTTCATCTGCGGACACCTCGCGGGTCGCGTCCGGGCGATGCTCGACGAGCGGGGCAACCGGGTCGACGAGGCGGGACCATCGATCCCAGTTCAGATTTTGGGATTCGAGGGCGTCGCAACGGCAGGTGACACGTTTATGGCCGTCGAGTCCGCGCAACACGCCAGAGAGATCGCGCAGAAGCGTCAGCGGCTCGATCGGGAAGCGGCCCACCGCCGCTCCTCGCGCGGCGTGTCGCTCGAAGATCTGTCGCAGCAGATCGAGGTTGGCGAGGTTCGGGCTCTCAACATGATCATCAAAGCAGACCAGGGTGGGCCTGCAGAAGCACTGGCAGACGCCTTTGCCCAGCTGTCGACCGACGAGGTCAAAGTCGAGATCGTGCACCGCGGTGTCGGCGCGGTCACCGAAAGCGACGTGCTCCTGGCGAAGGCGTCCAACGCCATCATCATCGGCTTCCACGTCAGGCCCGATGCAAACGCCCGTGGAGCCGCAGAGCGCGAAAAGGTCGACATCCGGACGTACAGGGTCATTTACGAAGCCGTCGAGGACGTCAAGGCGGCACTCGAAGGGCTTCTGGCGCCGGAAGAGAAGGAAATCGTGTTGGGCGAGGCGGAAGTGCGACAGACGTTCAAGATCTCTGGCGTCGGCACGATTGCCGGCTGCTTCGTCCGCAATGGCGTGATCCGCCGCGGCGCCAAGATGCGGGTCATCCGCGACGGCGTCGAGATCTACGACGGCGCCATCTCGAGCCTCAAGCGGTTCAAGGAGGACGTGCGCGAGGTGCGCGATGGTCTCGAGTGCGGTATCGGCGTCGAGAACTTCAATGATGTTAAGGTGGGCGACGTGCTCGAAGCCTACCAGATCGAAGAGGTGGCCCGCTCCCTCGAAACGGCAGGGACGGGGAAAGATACCTGAGTGTGGTCGTCGGCCTGCGCGTCTGGGAACTGCATCTAAACGGCTGTCAGTCCCTCAAAGACAAGCGCCGTATTCTGAAGAGCCTCAAAGACCGGCTCCACCGTCGGTTCAACGTGTCTGTGTCTGAAACGAACCATCACGAGCTATGGCAGCGGGCTGAACTGGCGTGTTGTGTCGTAGCAGGCGACCGCCGCCAGGTCGAGTCGGTGCTGAGCGCCGCCGACGACCTCGTTGCGCGTGACGGACTCGCCCGAATCGTCGACTCCTTCACCAATCTCCTGTGACACGATCCCGCCAGCGACCGCATCGCCCCGAGAGACTCGCGGCGCTCGTTCAGGAAGCGCTTGCCGAGGCGCTCACCAGGGGAATCAAGGACCCACGGGTCGGGTTTGTGACGATTACGGGCGTCACCATGTCGGGTGACGGAACGCACGCAAAAGTTCGCGTGAGTGTCATGGGTGACGAAGACGCCAAAGCCAACGCCATGGAGGGCCTCACGAGCGCCCGCGGCTACTTGCGCTCCCATCTCGCACGGAACCTCCCGCTCCGGTCCACTCCCGAGCTCCACTTCGTGCTCGACCGCGGACTCGACCATGCCGCACGTATCGATGCCATCCTCGATCAGCTCAAGCAGGATGAGCAGTCCTGAACGTGGATGGCTTGCTCCTGGTAGACAAACCGGAAGGTCCGACCTCGCACGACATGGTCACGCATGTGCGGCAAGCTCTCGGCATCCGCCGCGTGGGCCACGCCGGCACGCTCGACCCGTTCGCCAGCGGCCTGTTGCTCATGCTGGTGGGTCGGGCCACACGCTTGGCGCAGTTTCTCGTGGGATTGCCGAAGGAATACACCGGAGTGATCGAGCTCGGTGCAGCGACCGACACGGAGGATCGTAGTGGGGCGGTGGTAACCACGAGTGACACTTGGCAAACGATTTCCGACAATACGCTTGCCGCCGCCGCACGGACCCTCACCGGCAAATACGAGCAGCGTCCTCCGGCGTTTTCCGCCAAGAAGGTTGGTGGTGAGCGCGCCTACAAGTTGGCGCGGGAAGGGCGGGCCCCAACACTGTCGGCAGTGCTCGTCGACGTCAAGCGGTTCGACTTGGGAGAGCGTGTGGGTCCCCGCGTGCCGTTCTCCACACAGGTCACCAGCGGGACCTACGTGCGAGCCCTCGCACGGGACCTCGGCGAACGGTTGGGGTGCGGTGCCCATCTCCACGCTCTTCGTCGCATCGCCATTGGAGAATTTCGCGTGGAGAACGCGCTCACACCCGAGAAGCTCCCGGACGCTCGGGCAGCACTGCTGGCTCCGCTGGAGGCGGTGCGCCATCTCCCACAATTATCGCTTGACGATGTGGGTAGGGAGCGGATCGCTCACGGTCAGCCGGTCGAGGGACCGCCAACGACGGGTGGCCCAGTGGCCCTGGTTGCGAACGCCGAGCTCGTCGCCGTAGCGGATGCCCACAATGGACTGATGAAGCCACGCGTCGTGCTCGTGGGATGAGGCCACCGTTTCCCGAAGACGGGCGTGGAACCGTCGTCACGGTTGGGAGCTACGACGGGGTGCACCTGGGGCACCGCCAGGTGCTCGAGGAGATCGCCCGTCGTGCTACCCGTGCGAACAGACGCAGCGTCCTTGTCACGTTCGAGCCACACCCACTCGAAGTCGTCAATCCGCAAGCTGCTCCACCCCTGCTTACCCTGGGCAACGAGCGGCGAGAGATTCTCGCTCAGTGCGAGTTGGACGTGGTGGTGTTCCTCGCGTTCACCAAGGAGCTGTCGGTGTTCAGTCCGGAAGCGTTCGTGCGGCTCCTGCTCGAGCGGTTTCACATGCGGGAGCTCGTGATCGGGTACGACCACGGGTTCGGAAAGGGGCGCGCCGGTGACGTGGCGCTTGTGCGGCAGCTAGGCAGCCAGCTCGGCTTCGCGGTCGACGTCGTTGCCGAGGTGGACCTGGACAGTCGGCCAGTGTCCTCCACGCTCGTCCGCCGCGCCCTCGGCGGTGGAGATCTCGAGACGACTCGGCGCCTGTTGGGACGACCGTATTCCATGATCGCACAGGTCACGCGCGGCGCGGGGCGTGGGCGCGAGATCGGGTACCGTACCATCAACCTAGTTGTGCCGGACAAGCGGAAGCTCTTGCCGCCGGATGGGGTATATGCGGTAAGCGTCGAGTGGTCCAAAGGCAGGGCGGGTGGGATGATGCATCAGGGACCCCGACCCACGTTCGATGAGACGGAGCAGTCACTCGAGATCCATCTCATCGACGCTGAAGTGGACCTCTATGGTTGTGAGGTGAAGGTCTCGTGGATCGCCAGGTTGCGCGACGTGATGACCTTTCCGTCTCCCGCCGCGCTCAAGCATCAGCTAGACAAGGACTTTACCGCCGCTCGGGACGCGTTGACACGCCAGGGCGGCTCCACTAGTCATTAGGGCCTTTTGAAAGCATTCTTCTGACCATGCTCTCTACCATCAAAGGACGTCTCGCGGTCATTATCGGACTCGTGTTGCTGAGCGCCTGGTCGCTCATTCCACGCGATGTCACGATACGCGAGCGTGACGCTGACGGGCGTATGCGCGATGTCGTCATCAAGCGGGTCCCCTTGAAACAGGGACTCGACCTGCGGGGCGGCATCCATCTCGCCCTGGAAATCGACGAGAGCGCCGGTACCGCGGTTGACCGCGAGGACGCGTTGGACCGGGCACTCACGGTCATTCGAACCCGGGTCGACGAGTTCGGCGTGGCCGAGCCGCTCATTCAGAAGGTCGGGCAGGAGCGCATCGTCGTCGAGCTCGCCGGCGTGGACGACCCGGCGCGTGCGAAGCAGATCGTGCAACGTTCCGCGTTCCTGGAGTTTCGGATTGTCGACATGGAACAGCAGTTCCGCGACGCGCTCCCGCAGATCGATCGTGCGCTCGTGGAAGCGGGAGTGCGGGATCCCGTTGCCGGCGCTGGTGGTCCGCGCACCCAGCTGGAAGAGCTGCTCGGTACAGACACGGCTGCCGCCGCAGACCAGGATTCGGCCGCTGCGGACACGGCGGCCTTCACCCTCGACCAGCCCGGTCCCCTCAGCACCAACCTGTTCAACGGCAACATGCCCGGGGAGTTTCTGGTCCCAGAGGAAGATTTCCCTCGGGTGGACAGCCTCTTGCGCCTCCCTGTTGTGCAACGGCTCGTGCCTCGCGGTCTCGAACTCGTCTGGGCCATGGAGCCCACATCGCAAGGCGCCCGCTCATTTCGCGCGCTCTACGCGGTGGAGCGGCGGCCTATCATCACGGGCGAATACCTGTCCGATGCCCGCGCTACGCTCGACCAGATCAACAACCAAGCGGTGGTCCAGTTTGAGCTGACGCGTGGTGGTGGTCGCATCTTCCAGCGGGAGACCGGCCGGCACGTCAACGACTACATGGCGATCATGCTCGATGGCCGGGTCCATCGGCAACCGCCAGTCATCCGCTCGCAGATCGGCCGCCGCGGTCAGATCGAGCTGGGGAGCGCAAGCCTGCAAGAGGCCCAGGATCTGGCGCTTGTCCTCCGCGCCGGCGCCCTCCCCGCGCCCATTCAGATTGTCGAAGAGCGCACCGTGGGCCCGAGTCTGGGACGTGACTCGATCGCGCAAGGCACCGAGGCAGCGATCATCGCAAGCATCGCGGTTATTCTTCTGGTCGTCGCGTATTACCGCTTCTCGGGTTTGCTCGCCGTGGTCGCCCTCATGTTTTATGGCCTCTTCACTCTGGGCGGGCTCGCGATGTTTGGAGCCACACTGACGCTCCCTGGGCTTGCGGGGTTCGCACTGTCGATCGGAATGGCTGTGGATGCGAACGTCCTCATCTTTGAGCGCATCCGGGAGGAGCTCCAACACGGCAAGTCCACCCGACTTTCGGTCGATGACGGCTTCAAGCACGCCATGCGCGCGATTATCGACTCCAACATTACGACCGTGCTCACGGCGCTGTTTCTCTTCCAGTTTGGTACGGGACCGGTCAAGGGGTTCGCGGTGACGCTAATCGTCGGGATCTTCGCGTCCTTCCTCTCGGCGGTGTTCGTCACCCGCACACTCTTCCTTGTTTGGCTCCACACAGGCCAGGCCACGAAAGAACTGTCGATCTGATGATCCGCATCTTTGCAAACGCCCAATACGACTTCCTGGCTGTCCGCAAGGTCGCGTACATCGCGACGCTGGCGCTCGTGGTTCCCGGTCTTCTACTCTTAGCGTTTCGCGGCCTCAATGAGAGCATCGAGTTTACCGGTGGCACGCTCATTCAAATCGAGGCGCGGGACTCAGCCATCACGACTGCCAGCATCCGTAGCACGCTCGTCGCGGCCGGAATCGAGGGTCCCGAGATCCAGACCTTCGGCGCTGCGAACGAGTTCGTGATTCGTGCACGACTGCAGGCGCGGTCGCGGGCGGGAGAAGAGGCGACCGACGAGACCGCCGCCGCTGTCAGCGGGGCATTGGCCAATGCGTTCGGTGAGGGCAGCTACGAGGTAGCGCGGACGGAGGCCGTTGGACCCAAGGTGGGCGGCGAACTCCGTCAGAAGGCGTTGCTCGCCATCGTGCTGTCCTTTGGGGTGACACTGATTTACCTGGCATTTCGTTTCGAATGGCGCTTTGGCATCGCCGCAGTCGCTGCCACCGCTCACGATATTCTGGCCGGGGTGGCGTTCATTTCCATCCTGAATCTCGAGATATCGCTGGTCGTGATCGCGGCGGTGTTGACCATCGTCGGGTACTCCCTCAACGACACGATCGTGGTGTTCGACCGCGTGCGGGAGAACCTGCACAAGTACAAGCGGCAGAACCTGTACGAGATTCTCAACCGTAGCGTCAACGAAACGCTTCCCCGGACGCTTCTCACTGGGGTATCGACGCTCGTCGCCACCGGTTCGCTGCTGATATTTGGCGGCCGAGTGATTCAGGGGTTCGCGTTGGTCATGACGTTTGGGATCATCGTGGGAACGTTCTCATCGATCTACATCGCGTCGCCTGTACTGTTGGCCATTGAGCAGAAGTGGCCAGGTCAGGACGTGCGTGGAGCGAAGACGATCACGCCCCGCAGCGCCGCCGCGACGGGCTGACAAGAGATTCACGCCCGCGCTGCGTGCTCATCGATACCCACTGTCATCTCGCTGACGCCCGCTTTTCCGAGGATCGCGAGGCGGTCGTCGCGCGTGCCCGGTCTGGGGGGGTGCAGCACGTCATTCTGATTGCGGACACGGCAGACACCACCGACCGGGTCCGCGAGTACGCCAAGACCTTTGGCCTGTCCGCAACCGCCGGGGTGCATCCGCATGAGGCATCATCCTGGAACCCCGAGATCCGGGCCCGCATAGAGGCGGCCACCCAGGATCCCCTCGTCGTGGCAGTGGGCGAGGCGGGTCTCGATTACCACTACGACCACTCACCGCGTGAGGCGCAGCGACGCGCGTTCGAGGCCCAGTTGGACCTCGCCGCGCAACGACAGCTTCCCATCGTCATTCACGCGCGGGAAGCCGATGCCGATATGAGCGCGATGCTGCGAGCTGCCGAGTGTCAGCTCGTCCTGCATTCGTTCAGTTCAGGACCCGAAGTGCTCGAGGTTGCGCTCGCGAAAGGAGCGTACGTCTCCTTCAGTGGCATGGTCACGTTCCGCTCCTGGACCGATGCCCACGCCGTCACGAGTGTGCCCAAGGACCGCCTTCTCGTGGAAACCGACGCACCATACCTGGCACCGGTTCCCCATCGCGGTAAACGGAACGAGCCGCTGTTCGTGCGCCACGTCGCCGATCGCCTGGCGGAGATGCGACAGACGACCTTCGACGACGTAGCCACCGTCACGACCGCGAATGCCGCGCGCTGTTTCGGCCCGCGGGTACTCCAACCCGTATCTGTTCCCGAATGACGACGACAAAAATTCCCTCCGACATCGATATCGCGCAGTCCGCAACCTTGCGACCCATCGTAGACGTGGCCGGCGACCTCGGCCTCGAGGCCAAGGACCTGGTCCAATACGGCGCGTACAAAGCCAAGATCCATCATCGACGAATCGCAGACCAACCACGACGTGGTCGACTCGTGCTCGTCACCGGGATCAACCCGACGTCGGCGGGTGAGGGGAAGTCGACCGTTACCGTCGGCGTCACGCAGGCGCTCCGCCGCATGGGACACAACGCCATCGTGTGCCTCCGCGAACCCAGCCTAGGACCGATCTTCGGCATCAAAGGTGGTGCGGCGGGTGGAGGATACGCGCAGGTTGTGCCTATGGAGGACATCAACCTGCACTTCACGGGTGACTTTCACGCCATCACGAGCGCGCACAACCTCCTGTCGGCCCTCCTGGACAATCACCTGCATCAGGGCAACGCCTTGGGCATCGATCAACGGCGCATTACGTGGCCGCGCACGATCGACATGAACGACCGCGCGCTGCGCAACGTGGTGGTGGGTCTCGGCGGGGTCCTCGGTGGTGTCCCTCGTCAGGAACGCTTTGTCATCACACCAGCCAGCGAGATCATGGCCATCCTCGCCCTCGCCAGCGATCTCGATGACCTCGAAGAGCGCTTGGGGCGCATCATCGTTGGCACCACGGCTGACAAGACACCCGTCCGAGCGCACCAGCTCGCAGCGCATGGGGCCATGACGATGCTTCTGCGCGATGCGATCGAACCCAACCTGGTGCAAACGCTGGAAGGTGGACCCGCCATTGTGCATTGCGGCCCGTTCGGCAACATCGCACACGGGTGCAACTCCCTGATCGCCACGGACACCGCCCTGAAGTTGGCCGACGTGGTCCTGACCGAGGCGGGGTTTGGAGCCGATCTCGGTGCCGAGAAGTTCTTCAACATCAAGGCACGAGTCGGCGGCCTGCGCCCCGAGGCGGCCGTGATCGTTGCCACCGTCCGTGCACTCAAACAGAATGGCGGAGTAGCGAAGGACCGGCTCACGACGCCAAACCCCGCAGCCGTGGAGCGTGGATTTGCCAATCTCGCCCGGCACATTGAAAACGTCGCCAAGTTCGGCGTGCCGAGCGTGGTCGCTCTCAACCGCTTTGTGTTAGATACCAACGAAGAGATCGATGTCGTTCGACGGGGCTGCGCCTCCCGCAAAGCGCGATTTGGTCTCTGCGAGGTATGGGAGAAAGGTGGCGAGGGTGGAATGGACGTCGCGGAAGCCATTCTCGAGATGCTCGATGCTGGCAAGGCTGACTTCCACCCGCTGTACGACGAAACGAAGAGTGTCGTCGCGAAGATCGACACCATCGCGAAGGAGATCTATCGTGCGGATGGCGTCGATTACGATGCGGCAGCCTCAAGAGCCATCAAGCAGCTCGACGATGCGGGTTTGGCGGCAACACCGGTCTGCATGGCCAAAACGCAGTACTCCTTCAGCGACGATCCCACCCTACTCGGCGCGCCGACGGACTTCCGGCTAAAGATCCGCGAGATTTATCCGTCCGCTGGCGCAGGATTCGTGGTGGCGCTCACCGGAGATGTGATGACCATGCCCGGATTGGGTAAGACGCCCGCCGCGGAACGCATGCGGGTACGAGGGGATGGATCGATCGAAGGACTCTTTTAGAGAGGGAACAGTCACTATGGATGTCGTCGCCACAAAAAAGGCACCCGAGGCCATCGGTCCGTACAGTCAGGCCATCGTTACGGGCGATCTTGTATTCACTGCTGGGCAGATTGCGTTGGATCCGGCGACCATGGAGGTCGTAGCAGATGATGTGGTCGTCCAGACCGAGCAGGTCATGAAAAACCTAGCGGCCGTCCTCACGGCGGCGGGCAGTAGCCTGTCGCGGGTGGTCAAGACGACTGTCTATCTTTCGAGCATGGCCGATTTCCCCAAGATGAACGAGGTCTACGGCCGTCACTTTGGTTCGCATCGGCCTGCACGGTCGACGGTGCAAGCGGCAGGCTTGCCAAAGAACGTGAAGGTCGAGATCGATGCTATCGCCGTCCGCGCATGAGCCGCACGGCAGGGGAGCGGATTGGGTCTGGTGGCCTGCACGGTCTTCAAAACCGTTGGGAGGCGCCTGAGGCGGCTCCGGTGGGTTCGATTCCCACACGCTCCCGCCAGTACAACACTCCCCACACGTGCGCCCCTCTCCTCGTGAGCAGTTAGCGGTGAGCTGGCAACGCGGCAGACGCGCCAGTCCTCAAACCTCACGCGGGGTGCGGTGGCCCGGCTGGACCTGCTGTTTTCTCGCCCTCCTGCTCGGGGCGCCTGTTACTATCACCGCGCAGGTTCCGCAGCCACCGCCCCAGCGTCAGCCCTCGCCGCGAGACACCATCAAGGTCCCACAGTTCCGAATTCAACCTCCGGTCTCACCGTTGGGGGCGATGTGGCGCTCACTGCTGCTGCCAGGGTGGGGGCAGGCCATCCTGGGACGTCGCGTCACCGGCGCGGCGTTCATTTTTTGGGAGGGGATCACGGTCACTATGACCTTCAAGTCGATCCACCAGCTGCACTATCAGGAGGACACGGGTGCGGAGACCGTTGCCGAGAAAAGACAGGAAGTGCAGGACTGGGCGGTCCTGTGGGGCTTCAATCACCTCCTCGCTGCCGCGGAAGCGTTTGTGGCCGCGCAGCTGTGGGATTTCCCAACCGAGCTCGAGGCACGAGCGCTGCCGAGCGGCGATACCGGGGTGGGGCTCAGGGTGTATTGGGACTGAACTGCCGTAATACGGGGCCGTCCGCCGTCACCTCGAGGTAGCGTAAACCTTCCATCCACGCCCCAGGATTCGCGTACCACCGCCCCGGCTCGAGTTCGACGACCACGGGCAAGTGTGTGTGCCCAAAGATCACCAGATCGAGGTCGCTCCGTCGCTGCATGAGTGAGCGCGCATGCGCGTCCTGCGCCTTCGCCGAGTTCCTCAGCATCTCCTCACGACGGCTTCCGACCGCCACGGTACCGGACATTCGCCGAACCATGGCGATCCCCAGATCCGGATGGACCCACCGAAACAGCGCCGGTGTCAGCGGAAACCGCGTTACTGCCTGAAGAATCCGTGAGCTGAGGTTGCCGTCCATCCCGTCGCCGTGGGTCACGAGCGTGCGCAGCCCTTCCACGTCCAGCTCGACCGCGTGGCGATGAAAGCTCGCGCCCACCTCCTTCTCCCAAAAGTCATCTCCCCAACGATCGTGGTTGCCCCCGGTGACGGTGACCCGCGTCCCGGACGAGGTGAGGCGGGCAAGTGCCGTCAGCGTCCGAAAGGCGGAGCGGGGGATAACCGTGCGATACTCAAACCAGAAATCGAACAGATCGCCATTCACGATGAGGTGCGAGGTGAGATCGGGCACTTGCCGGAGGAACCGATGAAAAGCATCGGCGATCGCGTGAGGCACCTGACCCAGATGGGCGTCCGAGACAACGAGCGTGGGCAGCTGAGACACGTCGAGAGTATACGGACGTACGCTCTGGAGTCGCAACCTAGTGTCGTTATTGACTTTTCTCGCGGGAGCACCTTAATTTGCTCCCGCTTCCACCCACCCGTGCTCCCAACGGAGGATGCTCGATGTCGGACAATGCGCTGGGGCTCATCGAAACGAAGGGCCTCGTTGGGTCGATCGAAGCTGCTGATGCGATGGTCAAGGCAGCCCCCGTCCGGCTCGTTGGCAAGGAAAAGGTCGGCGGCGGCTATGTGACGGTGATGGTGCGCGGCGATGTCGGGGCCGTGAAAGCGGCCACGGATGCCGGCGCGGCAGCTGCTGATCGTGTCGGTGAGCTGGTGTCGGTCCACGTCATTCCGCGTCCTCACCAGGAGCTGGAGCTCATACTCCCGCAGCGCTCCGAAGAGGGTTAACCGGTGGCCTGGTCGGGCCGGGCCCTCGGGCTCATCGAGACTCGTGGACTGGTGGGAGCCCTCGAAGCGGCCGACGCCGGGGTGAAAGCGGCCGATGTCGAGCTGCTTGGCGTAGAGTACGCCGATGCCGGGCTCGTCACGGTACAGTTTCAGGGAGACGTCGCGGCGGCAAAAGCGGCAGTGGATGCAGGCGCGGCGGCGGCGGAGCGGGTGGGCCAGCTGGTTGCCGTGCACGTCATCCCGCAGCCGGATCCTGGGATCGACGTGATCTCAGAGGACGTGCACGGCGCGAACACCACCGGGAATCCGTCCGGAGATGGTCCGATCTCACTGGCCCCGGAGCACCTGCGCAACATGCGGGTGGTTGAGTTGCGCCGCGCCGCGCGCCGGGTCGAGGATTTCCCCATCCGCGGACGAGCGCTTGCGCGCGCCAGCAGAGAAGAAATCCTGGGCGGCTTCGAGAAGCTCGGTCTCCTCTAGAATGCCGCGACGGTCCGTGCCATTTCCCTCCACGCCGATGCGCTGAGCGCTCATGGATCGTGACCTCCAGTCCATCCAAGAAGCGCGGGATCTGGTTGGTCGAGCGCACGCGGCCGCCGAGCGTTTCAAGCATGCTTCGCAGGAGGACGTCGACCGCATCGTCGAGGCCATGGGCTCGGCGAGCGAACGCGAGGCCGAACGGCTGGCCCGTCGAGCGGTGGACGAAACCCGCATGGGCCGCTTCGAAGACAAAATCACCAAAAACCTGTTCAGCGCCGTCGACGTCAAGAACTACATCCTTGGCCTGAAAACCTGTGGCGTGATTCGCGAGCTCCCCGACGCGCGTGTGCGCGAGCTCGCCGTGCCCATGGGAGTGGTGGCTGCGCTGATTCCCACCACCAACCCCACCTCCACCGCCATCTACAAAGCGTTGATCGCGGTGAAGGCCCGCAACGCCATCGTCATGTCCCCACATCCTCGCGCCACGGAGTGTGTCGTCGAATCGGTGCAGGTCATGCAGCAGGCGGCGCGCTCGGCGGGAGCGCCGGACGATCTCATTCTGTCCATGGCGACACCGACACTCGAGGGAACGAACGAGCTGATGCGACACAAGCGCACCGCCGTGATTCTCGCAACCGGTGGATACGGCATGGTGCGCGCAGCGTACAGCTCGGGCAAACCGGCGTATGGTGTGGGACCGGGCAATGTGCCGGCGATCGTCGAGCGAACCGCAGATGTCGATAAAGCGGTGGCAGATGTCGTGGCCGGGAAGAATTTCGACTACGGTCTCCTGTGCTCCGCGGAAAACTCGCTCATCTGTGATCGTCCCGTTGAGCGGGAGGTCCGTGCGGCTCTCAAGCGCGAGCGTGCCGTATTCGTAACCGGGGATGACCGCACTCGGCTCCAACGCCTGATGCAAGACCCCAAGACCGGCGGCATCAACACGGCCATCGTTGGGCTTCCAGCGACGGAGATCGCTCAACGCGCGGGCATCGGAGTCCCGGGGGATACGAGGATCCTGGTGGTCGAGTGCGAGTCGGTGGGACCCCAAGAGCTCTTTTCGCGAGAGAAGTTGTCTCCCGTGCTCGCGTTTTACCTGGAGGATGGCTGGGAACGATGCTGCGATCGTAGCATCGAGCTGCTCAACTTCGGTGGCATCGGGCACTCGCTGGTCATCCACAGCCGCGACGAGCACGTGATTACACGATTCTTCGAGGAGAAGCCCGCGTTCCGCATTCTCGTGAATACGGTCGCCGCCGTCGGCGCGGTGGGCTACACCACTGGTCTCGCACCTGCCATGACACTCGGGCCGGGCACCTGGGGTGGCTCATCCACCAGTGACAACATCACACCACTCCACTTGGTCAACGTGAAGCGGCTCGCCTACGAGACACGATCGTACGTTGCGGTGGACGCCCCGAGCGCGGACCGACGGTCGCAAACGTCGCCGGGTGCGGCAAAGCAGCTAGCCACGGCAGGCCAAGTGGCGAAGCGGTCCGGGAGCGACCCGGCCGACGAAATCGCCCGTGCGGTCGAGGCGTTCCTCGCTGAACGGCGGGTTCGGAGGAAAGTATGACGCCTGAGGAAATGCAGGCGTTGGCCGCGCGCATCGCCGAACGCATTAAAGGCCGCTCGGACGCATGGTTGCCCCGGCCGGTCCGTCCCGAGCCTCCAGGCTCACCGACCCCCGGTCAGCTCAAACCGTGGTCCGCCGCCGCGCAAACCCTGAGCGACGTGGCCCCGGTCGTGGGCCGGAAGACCCAACCCGGCAAGCACCGCGCGGCATACGACGCTATCACGGTAGCGTGGCGCGCAGCCGCGGCGGGGAGGGGGCCGGCGCCGATGCCCGGCGGGAAGCAAACGGTCGCAGAGCGAGCCGTCTCTGGTAAGACCGTGCCCGTTGCCATCTCGAACCGCCACATCCACATCACGCAGTCGCACGTCGAGCAGCTGTTTGGCCCGGGAAAGCACCTCACACCCGATCGGCCTATTACCCAACCTGGACAGTTCGCGGCGCGAGAGCGATTGCGGGTCGTCGGTCCGGGTGGCGCAGTGGAGGGCGTGCGCATCGTTGGGCCAACGCGGCAAGCCACCCAGGTCGAGCTCTCCGTTCAGGACTGCCGACGCATCGGGATCGATGCCCCCATCAGGCATTCTGGCAACGTTGCGGGGAGTGCGGCGGTACGGCTCGAGGGACCGAGCGGAACCGTTGAGCTTCCGCAGGGGGCAATCATCGCGGCGCGCCACGTGCACGTTTCGCCCGGCGACGCGGCGCGCTTGGGGATAGCGGACGGCGATCGCGTGACCATCGTAGTCGGTGCCGGGGATCGCCAGACGACCCTCCATGACGTTCTGGTTCGCTCGGGCTCGACCCACGCTACAGAAATCCACCTCGACACGGACGAGGCGAACGCCTTTGGCGTGAAGACCGGTGACGTCGCTCGCTTGGTCGGTCGTCCCCAGCGACGGGCAGCACCCAAGTCAAATGGGCGGCGTCCGGTTCTGACGGAACGAGATGTCGCAGCGCTCGCGGCTAGCGGGCAAACCCTCGGTCCCGCGAGCCCGTACCTGATCACGCCCGCGGCCCGCGACCGCGCCAAGGCCCTCGGCATCTGGGTGGAAGGGTAGGCGTTCTATCCCTTCTATCCCCTCTATCCCGTCTATCCGCTCTTGTATTGATCACCTCTATTGAGCTTCGTGTCCGCTACGCCGAGACCGATCAGATGGGGGTTGTCCACCACGCCAACTACCTCATCTGGTGTGAGTCCGCGCGCACAGATCACATGCGAGAGCGGGGCGTCAGCTACCGCGAATTAGAGGGGCAGGGGCTGAGGCTCCCCGTCATCGAGGCCCTGGTGCGGTATCGAGCACCAGCCCGCTACGACGATGTGGTCAGGGTACGGTGCTGGGTTCGTGAGACCACCAGCCGCGACGTGACGTTTGGCTACGCTATCGACCGACCGGAGGACGGGCGCCTCTTGGCGACGGCACAAACATCACTGATCGCGGTAGATTCGAGCCATGCGGTCACGCGACTGCCGGCGTCGGTGCGCGAACTCTTGGTTGCCGTCCCGGATCCCGTTCGTATTTAGCATCGTCCTCACAACGGCTGCGCCTGCCGCACCAGCGCAGGACGAAGCGATTGTGGACTTGCTCGCCGCCACCCTGGCCGCCGAGGATGCGCGGCGTTACGACCCAACCACCTTCGTTGCAGCCTCACGGCATCCGTCACCGATCGTCAGGCGACATGCCGCTCTGGCCATGGGCAGGATCGGAGATGTCGCCGCCTTACCCGCTCTGGTAAGCCTCCTTGTCGATCCCGATACGACCGTACGACTGGACGCCGTATTCGCACTCGGAGAACTGGGAACGGAAGAAGCGGTGGGACGCCTCCGGGACCTCATTATCGACACGACTCCCGACAGGCACACGCAGCTCCACGCAGAGGCGATCGCCGCAGTGGTGAAGATCGGGGGTAGCGTGGGAGCCGGCGTCCTCCGCGATCTGTTGGATCTAGGAGTAGGCGCCACGCAGGGCGGCCGTGTCTCGCCCGCGATCCTCCGGGGCCTGCGCGAAGCGTGGCGCGTGGGGAGTTCGGCCCCGGTTGAGGAGCTCATGAGGGCGGCAGAGCATCCCGACCCGAGCGGACGGCGCTGGGCCATTTACTCGCTCGCCCGGATTGGCCATCCGAGCAGTCTGCCACTGCTCATGCGGGCAACCGACGACGCCGACGTGTTCGTGCGCAAGGTCGCCGTCCGGTCCCTCACAGCGGCGTACGTCAACGACGCTGGTGGTGAGCCGGCTTCGGTCGCGGCGCGGTTGCGGCGATTCCTCGATGACATCGCGCCCGAGGTGCGGATCGCCGCGGTTCGCGCACTCGCCACCTTTGCGGACCTCTCGTGGCTGCCGAGCGCGATCGGCGGGCGCGTGACCGATCTGGATCCACGGGTGCGCTTGGAGGCCCTCGCCGCCCTGGCCACGCTCGAGACCGCGAGCGTGGCCCCGCTTCTTCGTGACCTCGCCAACGAGGTCGCAGACCCTTATCGACGATACGTGCTCCGAGGCCTCGCACGCGTCGAACCATCTTACGTTCTCGCGTTGACAACCCCCCTCATCCGAAGCAGGAGTTGGCAGGAGCGCGCGGCGGCCGCCGAGGTGCTCGCGGTAGTGGGTGGCGATACGGCATCGCGCGCGCTCGAATCCCTGGCGCGTGATGCCGACGGACGCGTCGTGGCCCAAGCAGCAGCGGCACTCGCACTGGTCGATACGGCGCGAGCCCGCGAGCTCGCTCCTCGCCTTCTCGAGCATCGCGATCCAGTGGTGCGCACTTTCGCGGCGAAGGCCATGGCGGCCAGCCCCCGAAGATCGGACGTCACGCCGCTGGTGAACGCTTACGAAGTGGCGTTGCGCGACTCGATTCCCGATGCTCGGCTCGCCGTGATCGAGGCACTCGGTTCGATCGCTCGCACCGGCGTCGCCGGGCGAGTCGCCGTGGAGGACGAGCTGTTTCGCCGCTTTCCCAGCTGTGACGATTACCTCGTCCGTCGGGCCGCTGCGTCGATGATTCCAGGATCCACCAGCCGGTGGGGACCGGTGACCCCAATCGAGACCACGCGGCAGGTGGGCGATTATCGCGACATCGCCCGTCGACTCTTATTGCCAACCCAACGCGGCGAGCGACCGCCGCGCGTCCTCGTGGAGACGGACCGCGGCGCGTTCGTGGTAGAGCTCTTCGCGGCCGACGCACCAATTGCCGTTAGCACCGTCCTGCGTTTGACGGAACAGCGCTTCTACGATGGGCAGCTCTTCCATCGAGTGGTCGCGGATTTTGTGGCGCAGACTGGAGACCCCCGCGGCGATGGCTGGGGCGGTGCAGGGTTCTCGCTCAGGGACGAGCTTGGCAGACAGCTGTTCGAGGCTGGCACTCTGGGGCTGGCCCTCTTTGGCCCCAACACCGGAGGGAGCCAGTTCTTCGTGACGTTGAGTGAGCAGCCTCACCTGGAGGGTACATACCCGGCGATCGGGAGGGTGACCGAGGGCCTGGAGGTCTTGAGTCGAGTAATAGAAGGTGATCGCGTTCGATCCGTGCGACGTCAATGAGGATGATCTATCTTCATGCGCCGCGCGCCATCAGCGGCACGCGTAGTGGGATTGGCCGTGCGGGTACTACCTCTGAGCGGAATCACCATCAGCGGCGAACAATGAAGACACGGTGCGTTGAGAGACTTAACTGTCGATGAGACAACAGGTTGTGCTTGACCTACGCCGCTGGTCGCCCTATAATCTGGTGCTCGCGATCGCGCTTCCATCGCTGGCTGGGGCAGCGTGCCGGACCGGAGTGGCCCCGATTGCGCCCGCTTTGATGCCCGCACTCCCAAACGACACGGCCGGCGCGTGGGTCCGTGAGCTCATTCCGGACGGGCCGAGGCGGTACGACGTACGCTGGACGGTCGAAACACAGAAGGGGCAGGTGCGCGGGCGCGCCTCCGTGCGAGTGGTACCACCTGACTCGCTACGATTCGACTTCCGAGCTCCCTTCGGCCGGTCCGGCGCGGCGGTCATCATTGGGGATTCACTGCACTGGGCGAAACCGGAGGATCGCAATCCGGTGCCACCGGCGCCGCTGTTTTGGGCAACGCTCGGGATTCCCTTGTCAGCGCCAGTGAGCGCGGAGATCACGGGTCGGGCAATCGAGGGAGAGCGAGCGTGGCGCTATGCGCACGCCGGCGACACGTTGACCTACGTGATCCAGACCGCGTCCAGCCGCCGTCTTCGCACGCTATTCAGAAGGAAGGGGGATGTGGTGGGCACCGTCGAGACCTCATTCGACGAGACATCCCAGCTTCCAACTCAGTCGACGGTACTGTTTCCCGCGTCCGGGGCGCTGTTTCTCATGACCGTGCAGGAGGTCGTTCCGTTTACGGAGGTCGATCCCACCATGTGGTTGGAGCCCTGAGTGCGGGCCATTACGCTGGTGTGGCCGGTCGCTGTTCTGAGCGGATGCCTGTACGGCTTTGCTGGCGGTGGTTTGCCAGGTCACATCCGTACCGTGGCGATCCTACCGTTCGATAACCAGACGGCCGAGCCCACGTTGACGCAGGAAGTGTTCGACGCCATTCGCGAAGCGATGGAAGGACGGTTGGGATTGCGCCCATCAGGGGAAACGACCGCAGACGCCGTCGTCCGTGGAACGATCGTTCGATATCAACCGGATATTCCTCTTTCGTTTCAGCCAGGCCAGCGCCAGGGCGACGTGTCCGTCACCCGTCGTCGTATTCAGCTGACCATCAACGTTGAGATATTCGATCAGCGAGACCAACGAGCCCTGTGGCAGCGGTCGGGGCTCACTGTAGACGGTGAGTACGATCCGCCCGAGGAGGCGCGCGGTCGGGAGGTTGCCCTCGAGAAACTCGTCTCCGACATCGTGGACGGAGCCCAATCTCAATGGTAAGATCTCCCGCGAGCAGGTTGGGCAAATCACGTGTCGGCTGCCTCGTATCGATCCTGGTCATGGTATTGATCGGCTACACCGCGGTGAACGTCGGGACCGTGTACTATCGCTACTGGCGACTGCTCGATACCATGAAGCAACAAGCCCGGATGGCTCCGGGATTGGACGACGATGTCATCCTGCGGCGCATCCTGGCTGAGGTCGAAGAGCTCAAGCTGCCAGATGACGCTCGCCGCGTGCGGATCCAGCGCCTTGCGCGTCCGCGCGAAATCCGCATTACCACCTCGTATCCCGACACCCTTGTCTTTCCCTTCTACACTCGGCCTATCACTGTTCGTCTCGAGGCCCGGCAACCTCTTTGAGTCCATCTCACTCGTGATTCGGACCTTGGGAGCGCTCATCGTGCTCATGACGGCCGTGCCGGGACCGCTGTGGGCGGCGGCGGCTGATGGGGACGGCAGCACCCTGGTGGTGCGGCTGTTCTTCGTCTTCGCCGTGATGCTGTTGGCCGGAAAGTTCTCCGGTGAGCTGTTCGAACGTATTGGTCAACCAGCCGTACTCGGTGAGCTGATTGCCGGAGTGCTGCTTGGCGGCAGCCTGCTGGGGATCATTCCGACTTCCCCCGATGACCCCCTCACCGAGATCGTGAAGCTGATGGCGGAGATCGGGGTCGTGATCCTGCTCTTCGAAATCGGACTGGAGACGGACATCAAGGCGATGTTTCGCGTGGGGCCGGGCGCGTCGTCGGTGGCCTTGGTGGGCGTCGTCCTGCCGATGGTCGGGGGGGTGCTGTTTTGGATCTCGCCCATTGCGAAGGCCGAATACAGCACCGCGGGGACGTTGACCACGGCAATCTTTTTGGGTGCGACGCTCACCGCCACGTCCGTCGGCATCACCGCGCGCGTCCTCCAGGACCTGGGCGTCATGCGTTCCATCGAGTCCCGGCTCATCATCGGTGCGGCGGTGATCGACGACGTGCTGGGCCTCGTTCTCCTCGGACTAGTCTCCTCGCTCGCGGCGGGCAACGCCGTGACGGTGCTGGGCGTGGGACGCACGCTTGGCACGGCCGTCGGATTTCTCGTGCTAGCTGTCGGTGTGGGTTTGGTCGTGGCTCCCAAGATCTTCGAGGTGCTGGATCGCATGCGAGTACGGGGAATTCTGCTCGTGAGCGGTTTCGCCTTCGTGCTCATTTTGTCAGCGCTCGCGGACGTAGCGGGCTCCGCCATGATCATCGGCGCGTTTGCCGCTGGTGTCATTCTCTCGGGCACCAACCAGTTCGACGTCATCGCTGAACGCATCAAGCCGGTCGCCGACATCTTCACCCCCGTGTTCTTTCTCAGCATCGGCGCCGAGTTGAATGTCTTGCTCCTGAATCCGATGAACCCAGAGAACCTTCCCGTGCTGCTCGTCGGGTTCTCCTTCCTCGTGATCGCCATTATCGGCAAGGTCGCGGCAGGCTGGGCGGTCCCGTGGCGCAAGTTCAACCGGGTGGCCGTTGGCATTGGGATGATGCCGCGCGGAGAAGTAGGTTTGATCTTCGCCAACATCGGACTGGTCACCGGCGTGCTGACCCCAGAGCTGTTTGGCGCCATCATCATCATGGTGATCGGCACCACGTTCATGGCACCACCGCTGCTCAAGTGGAGTTTCGGACGCTGGGGTGTTACGGGTCCGGGGGAGGAGGGTCCGCAGGAGCTGGAACCCCCTCCACCCAAATCGGAAACTGAGCCCGAGAGCGAGCAAACGAAGGAAAAGCAAGAGGAGCAGGCGTGATGAACCATGCGCCCTGACGGACGGCGAGCAGATCAATTACGCCCCGTCGTGCTCGAGCGCGGGGCCAATCCCTACGCCGAGGGCTCGTGCCTCGTCAGGATGGGAGGCACCCTCGTGCTTTGCACGGCGAGCGTCGTCGAGGGCGTCCCGGCTTGGAGACGGGAAGGTGGCCTCGGCTGGCTCACGGCGGAATACGCGATGCTACCGCGCGCGACGACCGAACGAACACCTCGCGAGCGCTTTCGCATGGGTGGTAGAACCTACGAAATCCAACGGCTGATCGGTCGGAGCCTTCGAGCGGCGCTCCGGAACTTCGCGTTTGGTCAACTGACGATCCACATCGACTGCGATGTTCTCCAGGCGGACGGGGGGACCCGGACGGCAGCGATCACCGGCGGCGCGGTCGCGTTGGCGGACGCGTGTCGCTGGATCGAGGAACATCACGGGACCAACCCCTATGGGCGGTTGGTGGCTGGCGTCTCCGTTGGCGTGGCGGGGGGCGAGGTCTGCCTGGACCTAGCGTATGCCGAGGACAAGACTGCGGACGTCGATGCAAACATCGTGATGGCTCATCCGGATCAGTACGTGGAGGTACAGAGCAGCGCCGAGGGCGGACTGTTTGCTCAGGACGCGCTCGAGCGGATGTTGGCCCTCGCGCGGCGTGGCACGTCCGAGTTATTTGCCGCGCAGCAGCAGGCGTTGGGGTGGTGACTCAGCACCTGTTAATCGCCACTCGCAATCGTGGAAAGCAAGCCGAAATCGAAGTCATGCTGCGCGATATCGGCAGGACCGTTGTGTTTCCGGACGACATCGGCCTGGACGAGCGGATCGAGGAGGACCGACTCGAGGTCGAAGACACCTTCGCGGGTAATGCACGCCGCAAGGCGGAGTACTTCGCGCGCCGCAGTGGTCTACCAACGGCAGCCGACGATTCAGGCCTCGAGGTGTTTGCCTTGGGTGGCCTGCCTGGTGTCCGCTCGCGCCGTTTTGCGATGCACGATGGGCCTCCGGACGAGCAGGATACCGCGAACAACGACGAGCTCCTCCGGCGCCTCGCCGGCCTCCCTCCCGAGAAACGCCGAGCCCGTTATCGTTGCGTGGTGGCTTACGTCTCGAAGCCCGGTAGCGCGTCCGCGACTTTCGACGGTTCATGCACGGGACAGATCCTCGAACATCCCGAAGGATCGGGAGGATTCGGATACGACCCGCTCTTCTGGTCGGACGACCTTCAGAAGAGCTTTGGCATGGCAACGCCCGAGGAGAAGCACGGCGTCAGTCATCGTGGGAGGGCGTTCCACGAGTTTGCCCTATGGTTACAGGCCGGGGAGTAGGGATTCCGCCAGCCCCACCGCTCTCGTCTACGCCGCTGATTGAGGAGGTCTTCAATGCGATTATTCGTTCTTCTTAGCACCCTCGCCTTAACCCTAGCGTGCGCCAGCGGCTATCAAGCCGGAGAACCTCGGGCTGGGCGTGACCTCATTACAGCCGCCCAGATCGAGGCCGAAGGCACGCTCGCCAGTGCCTCGGCATACGAGGTCGTCGAGCGATTTCACAATGAGTGGCTCCTGGGCTCTCCGGCCACCTCACCCACGGACCCGCCGCGGCTCTACCCGATGGTGTACGTGGATGACATTCGATTGGGAGAGGTCGAGACGCTGCGCAGTGTTCCGGGTGGCGACATCATCGAGATCCGGTATCTCGATGCGCGTGATGCGGACTTCCGTTATGGGACCGGGCACCGCGGTGGCGTGATTGCGGTCCGAACCAAGAGATAGGGCCTGGGGGCCAAAGTAGCCAATTGAAACGGTGCCTTGTGGTTACCGGACTCCCCGGGTACATTCTTTCGAACGGGCGTCCGGACAAGGATCGGGGCCCGTAAGCGCAGCCGTAAGAACCAACTAGCTTCGCGATCGGTTTCCACCCTCCCTGTACGCTGGGAAACCGTCGTGGACATCAATGCAACCAGGGAGTGAAGTTTGTCGGGGCCTACTGGTACGTCGGTAGGGCGCCGGACGCTCATCCCACGAGGCGCCCGATACGACGGTATCGGCGCTCGTACGCATTCAATGGAACCACGTTTTCCGCTCAGGAGGCAATGCCTATGACTCGGCAGCCGTTCCTTGTCCGCCAGCTTTTTTTCTATCCCCAAACGTGAGGATTATTCACATGAGTTTGCGACGTGTTGTCCTCGCCGCGGGCGCCTGTTGCGCTATGCTGCTGGCAACGCCAGTGGCCGTCGAGGCGCAGACAGGAGCCATTCGCGGCACGGTAACCGCCAGCGCAAACGGCGAGCCGCTCCCGGGCGCGCGTGTCCAGGTTGTGGGGACCACGAGCTTCGTGGCCACCCGCGCCGACGGAACGTACGACCTGACGGGCGTGAGCGCCGGGCAGGCGCAGGTCAGGGTCGCCGTCCTGGGCTACCTCTCCCAGACGGCCTCGCTGGAGGTCCTGCCGAACCAGACCGTGGTTCTGGACTTCCGGCTCAATCCTTCTGTGCTCACCCTCGACGCGGTCGTCGTGACTGCCCTCGGTGAGCAAACCGCCCGAGAGGTTGCGAACGCGCTCGGGACGGTCAACGTGGAGCAGATCCAGCAGGCCGCGCCCCACGTCAACATCAACGAGATTCTGCTCGGAAAGGCCCCAAGCGTCTCGATCACTCCCCCGTCCGGTACCACGGGATCGGGGTATTCGATCAAGATCCGCGGCAACTCGAGCATCAACCTCAGCAACACACCGCTCATCGTCGTCGACGGTGCGCGCATCGACAACGACAATGACATCGGACCCGGGGTTGGTGGTCAGGATGGCAGCCGCCTGAACGACATCAACCCAGAGGACATTGAACGGGTCGAGATCGTCAGGGGTCCGTCGGCGTCGAGCCTCTACGGCACGGCGGCCGCCACGGGCGTCATTCAAATTTTCACCAAGAAGGGCCGCAAGGGCTCGGCACCGGAGTGGAGCTTCCGCAGCGATTTTGGTGCGAACGTCAAGAGCACTTACGAGTTCTCCCCCAATGTGTGGAATCCGCTGTCGTTTGGTTTCGGGTTCGACACGCTCTACACGATGAACCTGCTCGAGGAGCCGGATGCCCTGGGTCGGTATGGCGATACCTTCCGCAGCGGCTTCATTCAGTCCTACGCAGGTTCAGTTCGCGGCGGCACGGAAGACGTGACCTACTACGTTTCCGCCGAGTTCGAAGATGAAGAAGGAACGCTCCCCAACAACCGGTCGGCGCGCTACTACGCGCGGGGCAACTTCAACATCAGCCCCAACCCGGTGTGGGATCTGCAGGCTAGTGTTGGTTACACCAGCAACTTCACGTCCTTCCCAGACAACGACAACAACGGTTTCGGCTACATCGGCGTCGCTCAGGTTGGGTTCCCCTGGAACGCCACCATCATGGCGTCCGATCCGACCTCCGGCGGCGCTGCGATCCTCACGTGCCCGTTTGCGGTTGAGCTCGCGAGGCTCACGGGGGGGGCGCTAGCCAATTTCAGCCCCGGTGGCGCAGCCAATCGCTGTCCCGACGTGGCTGGCTTCGGCGGGCGCACGTTCGAGGACGTCGCGTCGCTGGTCAACGACCTCTCCATCGAGCGCATGACCGGTAGTGCTACGTTCCGGGTCCGTCCCACGGACTTCTGGAGCAACCGTCTGACGCTCGGCTACGACCTGGTCGACGACCGGACCGCCACGCTCATCCCGGTGAACCCGGATCGGCCGTTTGGCGATCTGTCCACCGGACGACGCAGTCTCGACACGGAGACCGAGCGGAACCTGACTGTCGATTACTCGGGCTCGGTCAATTTCAGTTTCGGCGACATCGGCACGGCCACCTCGTACGGATTCCAGTACTACCGTGAAGTGTCCGAGATCTCGGCCTGCGACGGTGAGGAGTTCACCGCCGGGGCGACGACGTGCTCTAATGCGGTCACCACATTCGGCCGCGAGACTTACGTCGAGAACAAGACGCTCGGTGTGTACATCCAGGAGCAGTTGAGCTTCCGTGATCGTTTGTTCATCACACCGGCCATCCGGTTTGACGAGAACAGCGCCTTTGGTCAGAACTTCGACATTCAGGTTTATCCCAAGGTCGGCGTCTCGGCCATCGCGATCGACCAGCCCGTTGGCCCGCTGGATCAGCTCAAGCTGCGTGGTGCGTGGGGCCGCTCAGGGAAGGCGCCCGGCAATACGGCCTCCTTCCAGACGTTCAACTCGCGCGGCTTCGTGGTTGGCTTCCGTGACGTCCTGGGTGTCACACCCCAGCAGCCCGGCAATGCGGAACTGAAGCCCGAGATCGGTGAGGAGTTCGAGTTTGGGTTCGACGCGGGAATGTTCAACAATAGGTTGGGTCTCGAGGCCAGCTACTACATCCAGAAGACCAACGACGTCCTCGTGACTCGGCCACAGGCGCCGTCACTCGGGTTCCCCAATGCCCGGTGGGATAACCTCGGCCGGATGGACAACAGTGGCTTCGAGCTCGCGCTCAACGCCGCGGCGTTCACCATGCCCAAATTCCGTTGGGATATGACCTTCGTGTTCTCGACCAATAACAACGAGATCAAGGAGCTCGAGCAGTTCGTCCCATTGTCGTTCTCGGCGAGCCAGCGGCACCAGGAGGGTTACGCCTTCGGTTCGTACTTCAGCGAGAAGATCATGATCGACGCCAACGGCGATCCCATGGTCGTTCCCGTGGATGCCGCGCTCGATACGCTGGACGGTGTTGACGACGATCACCAGTTCCTCGGTCAGCCCACGCCAGAGTGGGAGGGCTCCTTTACGTCCACCATCAGCTTCCTGCGGTACTTCACCCTCTACGCCTTCCTCGACTTCAAGGGCGGCCACCAGCTGTTCAACTCCACCACGGAGTTTCGCTGTGGCTTCCTAGGAGGCGGCGAGAACGGTGGTGTGTGCCCGGAGATGTTCGAGCGGGGTGCTGACGGCGAGTACACGGACCGGGCGAAGATCATTCAGTTCGCCTCGGCCATCGACTCGCAGGATCCGTACATCGAAGACGCGGACTTCCTGAAGCTCCGCTCCGTGTCCATGAAGTTCCAGTTCCCGGACAGCTGGGCGCGCGCGATCCGTGTGAAGCGCGCAAGCGTGTCCTTCGCCGGATACAACCTCAAGACGTGGACCGGTTACTCCGGTGCGGATCCTGAGATCAACAACTTCGGGACGAATGGCGTGATTCGGGCCGACTTCCTGACGCTGCCACCGCAGCGGCGGTTCATCGGTACGTTCTCGATCACGTTCTAACAATGGAATGGTTGTCCGCGGAGAGCCGGGCGCTGCCCGGCTCACGCAGGACCCGAGATACAATGGAGACGAATATGACATTCACTTCTAGGCCGACAGTGAGACGGTTGCTGATGGGGGCGCTGTTTGGCGCCATCGTCACGGCCACTGGGGCCTGTGGATTCAGAGACCCGCTGAGGGTTGAGGATCCCGGCACACTCACCGACGATGAGCTGACGGGCGTCGGGGCCATCCCGGCCACGGTCAACGGGCTCATCGGGCAATTTCACGAGGCGCTGGACGACTACGCTCGTTACGCCTGCCTGTTTACGGACGAGTGCATCCTCGCCGGCACCTTCCCAAGCCGTGTCGAGGTGGAAAACCGCCGTATCAGCACGAGTAACGTGTCGCTGGACGATGAGGTGTACGAGCCCATCCATACGGCACGGTTCCAAGCCGATGACATCGTGCGGGCGTTCAGCGAGATCGATACGAGCGACCCAGAGTTTGCCACGGTCCTGGGCCTCATCGATCAGGGCATTGCCGCTGGGTATCTGTACGGCGCGTACACCCGCATTCTCCTCGCCGAGCTGTACTGCGAGAGTGCAATCGCTGCGGGCCCGTACGCATTCTCGGACGCACGGATGACGGAGGCCTTGGGTCTCCTGGAGACCGCGGAAAGCGAGGCCACGAGTCGTGGTCTCACCAGCTTTGCCAACGCCGCAATCGTGGGTCAGGCTCGTGCCCATCTGTGGTTGGGTCAGGACGGCGAAGCCGCTGCGGACGCCGGCCGGGTACCGGCTGGCTTTGAGTTCTTTGCGTCGTACTCGGAGAACGACAATCCCAGCTACAACGAAGTACACGCGTCGAGTTGGGGACGCGGTGGCTGGGTGATTCGTTGGACCGTCGGTGACGGTACAGCGCCCGAGCGCAACAACGAGCAGTTTGGGCTCACGTCGACCACGCAGTACGGGATCGACCTGGCGTACGATCAGTGGGTGAGTCTCGGACTCATCGACCCCGCACCGGGCCCGAACTTCGTGGCGTTCAACAGCGCCATTCCCGTCCGCCTGCAGATGCTGTACCAAGACGGGTTTGCTCCCATCCTCATGGCGTCCAAGGCGGAAGCCGATCACATCGCGGCCGAAGCTGCGATTCGGGGTGGTGATTACACCGGGGCCAATGACCTCGTGAATCCCTACCGCAGTGCCCGGGGACTCCCCGACATCGACTACGCGGCCCTGGCGGATGATGACACCCGCCTGGTGCAGCTCGCACAGGATCGCAATCGCGAGTTGTGGCTCACGGGTGAGCGACAGGGAACGTTCCGCCGTTTGTTCCGGCGTGACAACATTGACCTGTACACGCCCGTCACATCGGGAGCGACGTTCAACCAGGTGTGCTGGCCGGTGCACCAGCAGGAGTTGGATACCAACTCCAACGCGGCTGCGTGTCCCGATCCGTCGGTGCCCTGCACGCCGTAACAGTCCAGAGCACTCGCTATGCCAATGGGCGCCCTTCGGGGCGCCCATTGTGTTTGGCGGAACAGTTGTGGATGGCCGCTTGCCGCCCAAGTGGGTCCCATGCACCTTATCGTGCAGCGGCCCCAAGCCCCTAACGCGCTATTCATTCTCAGGAGGACGGCCAATGCGTCACCTTCGTTTTCCTGCCGTGGTCATTGCCACCATTGCCATGCTGGCCGCCTGCGGCGGAGCGTCGCAGTCCGAAGATGGGGACTCTCCGTCTCCACGCCGATCCGGCAATCGGCTTTCGCAGGCTGAGATGCTGGAATCCACCGCCACCAACGTGCTCCAGGCCATCGAGCAACTGCGTCCCATGTGGCTCCGCACTCGCGGTACCGATCCCACCGGCAGCAGCCAAATGATGCCGGTGGTGTACATCGATGGCATCCGCGCAGGTGAACTCGAGATGCTGCGAAGCATCCAGATCGAAGAGGTGGATCGCCTCCGGTACGTGAATCCGCGGGATGCCACGACCAGGTGGGGTACTGGGGTAGCCGGCGGTGTGATAGAGGTGTTTAGAAGACGGGGGTAGGCGGGCTGGCAGCCCGACCCTTCCGTCGGGCCGAGTTCCTTCGCCCTCGCTATCTTGAGGGCACCGCTTCCGATCCCACACACGAACCCGTGAGGGGCTCGCATCGAGCCCCAATGCACTCACTCGGCCAGCCCAAGGAGGTCGACTGGAGGTACCCCGGGGATCCGCGCGAACTGCCTCGCGTCCCGCGATGCTGATCTCGGGGGTCCGCTGGCTTGTGGTGCCGTTCTTCTTGTTCCTCGTCGCCTGTGAACGGGAGGAGCTTCCCGAGGGCGAAGAGCGAACGGTAGCGGCCTTCGTGGCTCGCACGCAGGGAATGGTGTACCTGCAGCAGGACCGACTGGACGAGGCGGACGCAGAGTTTCAACGACTTGCGAGCCTGGCGCCGGACGATGCGACCGGGCCCGCGAATCTGGCGCTCGTCGCGCTTCGGAGAGGGGACCTCCGCGACGCGGAACGTCTCGCGAAACTAGCGATCGAGCGTGAGCCGGACGATCCGTGGGCTCACTTGATCCTTGCAAAAGCGCTGGAGCTTCAGGGACGGGATGACGAGGCGCTGAGGGAGCGGGAACGCGCACTGACACTCGATTCGACAAACGTCAGAGCGCTCTGGACGCTCGCAGGGGGCGCTTCCGAGGAAGGGGATCCGTCTGGGAACCCGCGGAGAGCCGAGTTCCTCGCCCGGCTCGTGCAGCGCGCACCCGCCAACTTGCCCGCCCGGCTGGAGCTCGCAGAGGAATGGCTCCGGGTCAATGAACCGGATTCTGCCGCCGCCCAGCTCGAGCAGCTCGAGTCGCTCATCCCCACGTTTACCGGCGAAGCAGCAGTGGCCTTCGACCGGGCCCTGAGCCGGGCGCGGGCAGGCGACGCCGAAGCAGCACGCACACCCGCACGACGCTTCCACGATCTCATGCGATTGACGCCCACCTATCAAGCGGGCCGCGAAGTCATCCTCGGGCCCAAAGGCGCGGCGATCGGTTTTCCCACAGTGTCGTTCAGCCACGAGCTTTCACTCGATGTGCCCGACCCGGCGGTCGTGCTCGAAGCCCTCCGCTTCGCCGACGCCACCGACCTCAGCGGTCTCGAGATCGTAGCAGTTGACAACCCTGTTTTCGCCGTGGGCGACTTCGACGGCGACCGCGATCAGGATATCTACGCGTGGGGCGCAGTGACCGGAGGGACGGGGCGGGGCTACCTCCTGCGCAATGACCTGGGCCGCTTCATCGACGTGACACCGGACGGGCTCCGTCAGGTGGCAGCCGTACACGCGGCCACCTGGGCGGATCATGACGGGGACGGTCTCATGGACTTGTACGTGGTCCGAGAAGGACCAAACCGTCTCTACAGGAACTTGGGGGACGGCCGGTTCGAGGATCGCACGGAGCAGGCTGGAGTCGCGGATCCCGGCGAGGGCCGCACAGCGACCTTCGCCGACTTGGACCACGACGGGGACCTCGACCTGTTCGTCGCGAGCCGTGGGACGAACCGTCTGTACCGAAATGCCGGCGACGGCACTTTCACCTCCGTCACGGGCGCCATGGGGTTGAACGACGGAGAAGGATCGATTCGCCAGGTGCGCTTCGCCGACTTCGACAACGATGGAGATCTCGACCTGGTGGCCGCGCGTGGCGCCGCCGGACTCGCCTTGTTCGCGAACCTGAGACAGGACCGGTTCCTCGATCTCGCCGATTCTGCGGGCCTCGGAAACGTCGGTTCGGCCGACGCCGTCGCGCTTGGCGACTACGACAACGACGGGCTGCCGGATCTCCTCGTCGCCGCCGCGGACCGGCATCCGGCCCTGTACCGCAACCAGGGCGACGGCCGCTTCGAGCACGACCGTCGGTCGGAGTCAATTCTCTCGGTTGCGGCACGCGCTGAAGCCGACGCAGCCTTCTTGGACTTCGACAACGATGGTCACCTCGACCTGTTTGTGGGCCTTCACCTGTTCCGCAACGACGGCTCCGGTGCCTTCGCGGACCGCTCCGATCTCTTACCGGCCGACCGGCTCAGCGCTCGGAGTGTGGCCGTCTTCGATTACAACGAGGACGGGGATCTTGACGTGCTCACCGGGGCGGCAACGGGTCTCCGGTTTCTGCGGAACGACGGCGGGAACGCGAACCATCACCTCGAGCTTCGCTTGTTAGCCCGTGGTGCCGGAAGTGGAAAGGTGAACCGGTTCGGCGTGGGCTCGAAGGTCGAGGCCCTGGCTGGTGACCTCTACCAGTCTCGGACAGTGCAGGGTCCGATGACGCTTTTTGGACTCGGCCACCGTCTGAAGGCCGACGTGGTGCGAATCGTGTGGACCAACGGCGTTCCCCAATACTTCTACTATCCCGGGACCGACCAGGACCTTCTGGAAACGCAGCAGCTGAAGGGGTCCTGTGCGTTCGTCTACGCGTGGAACGGGGAAGGGTACGAGTTCGTGACGGATGCCATGTGGCGAAGCGCCATCGGTATGCCGTTGGGAATCATGGCCCGTCGGACCGCTACGTCGGGACGCATCTACGCGCCGCCCGCGGCCTCGCGCGAGTACCTGCGAATCTCCGGCGATCACCTGCGGCCCCACGATGGCCGCTACCGCCTCCAGCTCACGGAGGAGCTATGGGAGGTTGCCTACGTGGATGAGGTGAAGCTCTTGGCCGTCGAGCACCCGGACTCGGTGGAGATCTTTGTGGACGAGCGGTTCGTACCGCCGGCTCCACCCGAGCTCCGGCTGTTCCGGGTAGGGCAGCGGATTCCACCAGCCTCCGCCACGGACGCAGAGGGAAACGACTTGCTTCCGATACTGCGCACGAAGGACGCGCGGTATGTCTCGGACCTCCGTCCTGGCCCGTTCCAGGGAATCGTGGCACCCCATGCGGTGGTGCTGGAGCTGCCAGCAGAGGCCGCGGCTGCGGAGCGGCCGTTCCTGTTCCTCCAGGGATGGATCTTCCCCACGGACGCGAGCATCAATGTGGCCGTTTCCCAATCGAGCACCGTTCAAGTGATGCCGCCACAGCTCGAGGTGCCTGACGGCACGGGCGGCTGGAGAACAGCGATCCCGGACATGGGCTTCCCGTCAGGTAAAGACAAGACCGTGGTGGTGGATCTCGGCGGTGTGGTCAGACCGGAGGATCCCCGGATCCGCATTCGCACCAACATGCAGATCTACTGGGACCACGCTTTCTTCGCCGTGGGCGCGATCGCCGGGCCTGCCGTGGCGGGTGGCGCCGAAGCGGCGGCCGCCCGGATGCAGCCATCGCATGGCGGCGGCGAGCTACGGTTGAGACTGCTCCGCCCGCAGACCGCCCATCTCCACTTCCGAGGCTTCTCACGGGAGTATCGCAAGGGCGGTCGCCACGGCCCGCATTGGTTTGACTACGAGAACGTGTCCACGGAGTCTCCGTGGCTCCCCATCGCGGGCCGCTACACGCGGTACGGTGACGTCGGCCCGCTCTTGAGGGAGCCGGATGACATGTATGTCGTGATGGCGCCGGGAGACGAGATGACGGTGGAATTCGACGCGGCGGGAGCGTCGGATCTCCCAAATGGCTGGACCCGGACGTTTCTTCTGTACACCGACGGATGGATCAAAGACGCCGACCTCAACACCGCCACAGGAAACAGAGTGGAACCGCTCCCGTTCCACGCCCAGTCCCGATATCCCTACGGTCCGAAGGAAGCGTACCCGCGCGATTCCACCCACCGGAGATACCTGGAGCAGTACCAGACCAGGGAAGTCTCGGGAACCGACCTCGGCCTATCTTCGCGGGAACCAGAGCCTCGGGACAGGCGCCGCTAACGGTGTTCATGACGTCGATTGGGAGAACCACGAGACGTACTGCCATGGGCGCACCCCTAGGCGTCCTCGTGGTCCTGAGCATCCTTGCTTGCGACGGTCGCGGCACCACGGAGTGGCACGAAGAAGACACCTACCGATGGCGTGAGCTCCGAGTTGCGGGTGAGGGAAACGCCGGATTCACTCAGCTCCCAGCGTCCAAAACCGGTCTCGACTTCTCCAACCGCATCGGCCCTGAGCGATACACAGAGAACCAGAACCTGTTGGTCGGCTCCGGCGTCGCGCTCGGCGACGTCGACGGAGATGGGCTCGTGGACGTGTACCTCGCCCGCACGGATGGACCGAACGCCCTCTACAAGAACCTGGGGGGCTGGCGGTTTGTGGATATCACCGAGGATGCCGGAGTTGCCGCAAAGGACCGCTTTTCCACGGGGGCCGTCTTCGGGGACGTCGACGGCGACGGCGACCTCGACCTTCTCGTCACCGCGCTGGGTGGCCCGAATGCGCTATTTCAAAATGACGGTGCTGGCGTGTTCTCAGAAGTCACAGAAGCCGCCGGACTGCAATCGACCAGGGCCAGCACCACTTCCACGTTGGCCGATGTCGATGGCGACGGCGACCTCGACATCTACATCGCAAATTACAAGGTGCTCAACGCATTGGACGCTTTCGAACCAGGGGAGCTCTCGGCCGCCATGGAGCAGTTGAACCGCGGCGGCGAGATACCACCGAAGCTGCAAAAGCATTTCCACTTACAGAGGGTGAACAACGAGTGGGTGCGGGAGGAGCGCGCCGAGGGCGACTGGTTCTATCTCAACGACGGCACGGGGCGGTTCGAACGGGTTGCCTTCACGGGTGGACGATTTCGCGACGAAAAGGGAGACCCACTCACGCAGGAGCCGGAGTATTTCGGGCTAGCCGCGCGGTTCTACGATGTGGACGACGACGGTGACCCCGACCTCTATATATGCAATGACTTTGGCAGTCCGGACGAGTTCTGGATCAACGACGGTACCGGCACCTTCCACGCTGCACCGCCCCTCGCACTTCGGTCAACGAGCCATGCGTCGATGGCGGTCGACTTTGCAGACGTCGATCGGGACGGAGACGTGGACTTCTACGTCGTTGACATGCTCAGCCGCAATCTCCCCGGAAGGAAAACGCGCGCTCTCGCGCACGAGCCCCTTATCAAAGAGGTCGGGGAGGTCACCAACCGCCCACAGATGCAGCGCAATACGCTGTTCTTGAACCGGGGTGATGGGACTTACGCGCAGGTCGCCGATCTCGCCGGTTTGGAAGCCTCTGACTGGTCGTGGTCAACGCTCTTTCTCGATGTGGACCTGGATGGGTACGAGGACATTCTAGTCGCGACCGGTTACACGTGGGATGTATACGATCACGATACGTTCCGTCGGCTACCCGCTCAGTCATCCATGATCAATTGGCGTGAGATTCGGCTGCTGTATCCAGACCTCTACCAAAAGAACATCGCTTTCCGAAATAACGGTGACCTGACGTTCGAGGACGCGAGCGAAACGTGGGGCTTCGGCACCGAGCCCGACATCTCGCACGGTTTCGCGACAGGCGACCTGGACGGCGACGGCGATCTGGACGTCGTCGTTAACCGATTGGGTTCCCCAGTCGGCGTGTTCCGAAACGACGTGAACGAGAAACGCCTGTCTGTACGCTTGATCGGCCGGGCGCCAAATACCCAGGCGATCGGTGCAAAGATTCGCGTGCGCGGCGGACCGGTGGCAGAGCAGAAAAAGGAGGTCACGCTGGGTGGCCTGTATCTGTCGAGCTCAGATCCGCTCTTTGCGTTCGCCACGGGAGACGCAGATGAGCTCACCATTGTCGTCGAGTGGCGAAGTGGCGAACGCACTGTCGTACGAGCAGTACCAAACCGCCTCTACGAGATTCGTGAGCCCGCCTATCCAGAGGGTGCGAACCCGGAGTTGCAAGGAGATTCTGCGGTCGCGGCCGAGGACGCGCCCTTCTTCATCGATGTTTCCGCGGCACTCGTTCACACCCATGTTGACGCGCCGTACGACGACTACGACCGTCAGCCATTGTTGCCCAACAAGCTCAGCCAGCTCGGACCTGGTGTCACTTGGTACGACGTTGACCGTGACGGCGACGAGGATCTCCTGGTCCCAAGTGGCAGAGGGGGAAGACTCGCCTACTACCAAAACCAGGCCGGCAGATTCCGCAGCGTTTCCGTGGGTTTGCCCACTGCGCGCTACGACCAAACGACCGTGCTCGCCCAGCCCGATGGTGCGGGCGGGACCGCTCTGTTGATCGGACAGGCAGCGTGGGAAGCCGCGACACGGGATGAAGCCCTGGGTACGGCCTCCGTCGTGAAGCTGACGCTACGCCGTTCGACCATGAGTACAGCCGTCTCCGGAACCAACAGCAGTGTGGGCCCCTTGGCGCAGGCCGATGTCGACGGAGACGGAGACCTCGATCTGTTCGTGGGCGGACGGGTCATCCCAGCGGCATACCCCCTTGCCGCGTCGTCACGGCTGTTCCTGAACCGGGCGGGGGATTTCGAGCTGGACCGCGCGAACAGTCAGGCATTCTCACAGGTGGGGCTGGTCTCGGCCGCTGTGTTTTCTGATGTCGATGGCGACGGTGATCCGGACTTAGTGTTGGCTCTCGAGTGGGGACCGCTCAAGCTGTTCGTGAACCAGGAGGGACAATTCGTCAACGCAACGGACCAGCGCGGATTGGGCGAATACCGTAGCCGCTGGAACGGCGTCGCGACAGGCGATCTGGACGGAGACGGACGGTTGGACATCGTCGCCACGAGCTGGGGCCGCAACACGAAGTACGGTGCGACGCCCGACCGACCGCAGGTAGTCTACTTCGCTGACTTTGACCGGAACACGGTGCTCGACGTGATCGTGGCCCGGCGCGACGAGGCGGTTGGGGGCATCACCCCGCTTCTCGAGAACCCTGTGCGCATGGCAAGAGCGCTCCCCTATACGCGGGCTCGCTGGAGGAACGCCCAATCGTATGCCGCTGCCACGGTGCAGGAAATTCTGGGTCCGCAAGTGGACCAGGCTCTGCAATTGGAGGCGAAGAGTTTCGAGCATCTGGTGTTGTTCAATCGGGACACGACGTTCGAGGCTGTGCCGCTCCCCCTCGAGGCGCAGTTTGCACCGGCGTTCTTTGCCGGCGTGGCCGACTTCGACGGTGACGGTCAGGAAGATCTGTTTCTCAGCCAGAACTTCTTTGCGACCGAGCAAGAGACGCCGCGCTACGACGCGGGCCGCGGGCTGTGGCTGCGCGGAGACGGGCGGGGTGGCCTGAGTCCGGTCTCGGGGAAGACATCGGGAGTCATGGTCTATGGCGAGCAGCGTGGCGCGGCACTCGCTGACTACGACGGCGACGGCCGAGTAGATCTCGCGGTGAGCCAAAACGGCGCGGAGACTAAGCTGTACCGTAACACCCGCGCGATACCGGGCCTTCGGGTTCGACTCGTTGGCCCGCCCTCCAATCCGCACGCCGTTGGTGCGCAGTTACGGCTCGTCTATCCCAGTCGGCGCGGTCCCGTGCGGGAGGTGCAGGCCGGCTCGGGGTACTGGTCGGTCAACGGCGCCGTGCAGGTACTGGGTCATAGCGAGGAGGCCACGGGTCTCTGGGTGCGCTGGCCCGGTGGCGAGGAAACCGAGGTATCACTCGAGCCGGGTCAGCGGCAGATCACAGTAGAGATGGGCGCGGGAACGCGATGACGAGTGCGGTGCCGGGTCAACTTCTAGGTTGATTCGCGTGATAGTCGGTCCCGCGCGTGGCTACCAGCAGGCCCCCGGGCCGACTATGTTGCACGGCGGTTGCAAGGACGGTTCACTTTCCGTCCTTGCGTCCTTCCATCTGACCACCGATACGGGGCGTGGCGCAGTTCGGTAGCGCGCCTGGTTTGGGACCAGGAGGTCGCCGGTTCAAATCCGGCCGCCCCGATTCGAGTTGTTCCGCCCTTCCTCAGGTTGCGACGCCTGGCGCGCGATGTCGACACCAAGCCCGAAACGATCACCGCAGCGATGATCCAGCCGAGGTCGCCGGCGCCGCTCACTTGAGCACTGGCGCGATGATTGAGGCCGGAGGCGGGCGTTCCCGGGGCTGAGGCGTGAGCCATGAGGCCCAAGTCGCGACGACTTGGATCCAAGTCGAGGCAACCCTGGCCAAAGTCGAGGCAACTTGGCTCTCCAGAGGGTGCCGCGAGGCGTTAGTTGCGACGACTTGGACCCGATTCACCCCGACTAAGGTCTTGGGAGGGGTGTCTGACGCCTAAGATGCGACGACTTGGGTCCAAGTTGAGCCGACTTGGATCCAATTCACGGCGACTAAGGCCCAAGTCGACACGACTTGGATCAAAGTCGAGGCATCTGAGACGGGGCTCTGTGCCTTCAACAGCCCCACCGAAAAAGACTTACGGCCGCGGCTACTCGTGGACGGCCCGCGGCCGGCTCTAGTCACCGCGATCAGCCGAATCGAGCTACGCAAGCCGATTCGGCATCGCCTAACAAAGCGTCTTCGAATCTCATGCGTGCCCTCTGGCTCCACAATCAGGAACTAAGCGTCCGCACCGATCTCCCGCGCCCCGAAACACCCCACGGCGAGGCGCTCGTTCGCGTGTCGCTCGCCGGCATCTGCAACACCGACCTCGAAATGCTGAACGGCTACTACCCCTTTGCCGGCACACTCGGCCACGAGTTCGTCGGTCGAGTAGAGGAGTCACCTTACCAGTCCGAATGGGTGGGTAAACGTGTCGTTGGCGAGATCAACGCCGTTTGTCACACCTGTATCGCGTGTACAAACGGTCGGCCCACGCATTGCGAGCATCGCACCGTGCTTGGGATTCACGATCGAAACGGCGCATTCGCTGAGTATCTCACGCTCCCCGTGGAGAATCTCCACGAGGTACCCGACAACGTCACTGATGACGTGGCCGTGTTCACCGAACCGACCGCGGCGGCGTTCGGGATCCAGGCGCAACTCGAGATTTCGCCCGATGATCGGGTCGTCGTGATCGGAAGCGGGAAATTGGGTTACCTCATCGCGCAGACCCTCGTGGCCACGGACTGCGTACTCACCGTCGTCGGCAGACGACCCAAAAGCCTCGAGCTATTCCGTTCGCAGAGGATTCGCACGGCGCTCGCGACCGAACTGCAGGAAGATGTCGCCGACATTGTCGTCGAATGCACGGGCAATCCTTCGGGCCTGGACCTGGCACTCAAAGCCGTACGGCCCCGCGGAACCATCGTGCTCAAGAGCACATACGCCGGGAAAGCCGAGCTCGATGTCTCGCGAATCGTGGTGGACGAGATCACGCTCGTGGGATCGCGCTGTGGCCCGTTCGCACCTGCGCTCGAAGCCCTCACCAATGGAACGATCGACGTACGCCCGCTCGTCGAAGCGACGTACGAGCTCGAGCAGGGCAAGGAGGCCTTCGAGCACGCGACGCGACCGGGGGCAGGGAAGATTCTCTTGGACTGCAGTAAGGAGTAAGAGGGAGGAGGGAGGAGTAGCCGGGGTGTTGGACTCCTCCCTCCTTTTACTCCTCCCTCCTCTCTGACGGGGTGGCGGCTAGGGGCGATAAACCATCCCCTGCTGCAGCGCACGTCCCCGGTCCAGGTCAAACGGCAACAACGTGAACTCGTTGAACCACGCACCTCTCAAGTTGGTGGCTTGGAGGCGCGCGCCGCGCATGTCGACGCTCCTGAGATCGGCGGATCGGAAATCGGCGTTCATGAGGTGGGCACGCCGCAGGTTGGCGCCTTTGAGCCGAGCGCGGCGGAGCCTGGCCCCGGTCAGATCGGCACCCTCGAGATTCGCAGCCTGAAGATCGGCCCGCTCGAGATCGGCTTCGACGAGTGACGCACCCTGCAATACTGCCCCGTGCATCCGCGCACTCCGCAAGATCACCTCGTGGAGCTCCGCACCCGAAAGATCCACTTCGGTGAGCCACGCGGACCGCATGTCGGAACCGGAGAGAAAGAGCTGGTGTAGATCGTAGCCGCGCAGATCAGCGCCGCGGAGCAGACCGCACTCACCAACGAATCCGGGATTGAGCCCGCGTTTGCCATCCGGGTCCACGCATTCGCCGTCCCGGTAACGGAAGCCGCGATCCTCGCGCTCTTGCGCCGCTGCGGAAGGCGACGTGATGAAGGCAATGACGAGCAGGACGAGATAGGGCGCCATATGGCAGGCTCGATGCATGCGTTCTAGCTTCACCGCCAGGCCCCCGTTTACTTTCCTGATGCTTTCACCTCTATCAGAACCCTAGGGAGGGACGTCAATGGGCGCTAGTCTTCGTCGGATCTCAGTCGGCATCGCCACCGTCGGACTCGTCGTCACCCTTGGATGCGGTGACGATGCCACCGCGCCAAACCTTCCAACCCTCACAGCAATCGCCGTTGGACTGTTACATAGTTGCGCATTGGGCACCAACGGTACGGCGTTTTGCTGGGGGTGGAATCGGGATGGACAGCTCGGAGATGGAACGCGGGACGACCGGTCGGTGCCAGTCCAGGTACGATCGGGCGATGTGTCGTTTGAGACGGTGGCGGCCGGCGGTGGTCACACGTGCGGCATCGGTTCTGACGGAGTGACCTATTGCTGGGGCTTCAACCTGAACGGACAGCTCGGCGACGGCAGCAACAACACCCGAACCGGCGTGGCTGCCATTTCCGGTGGCACGGAGTTCGTCGAGATCGCCCTTGGGGCATCGTATAGCTGCGGGGTCACCGCCGCGCAGGAGGCGTACTGCTGGGGGTGGAACGCGGTCGGGCAGCTCGGAGATGGGTCGCAGACCGACCGCAATACCCCGGTCGAGGTGAGCGGTAACTTGGCGATCGTACAGATCAGCGCGGGAACTACGCACACGTGCGCGGTGACCGCTGCCGGTGAGGCCTTCTGTTGGGGTGAGAACTCCTCGGGACAACTTGGCGATGGAACCAGCACAGACCGCCTGACGCCTACGCTCGTGACTGGTGGACACACTTTTCAATCCGTCCAGGTCGGCTTTAGCCACACCTGCGGCGTCACCACGGTGGGCGACGTGCTCTGCTGGGGTAGCAACTCAACGGGGCAGCTGGGCAACGGAGGGGCCCAGGGGCGCCAAGACCCCGGCCCCGTCGACGGAACCATCACTTTCACCGAGCTCTCCGCTCAGGGCGGGAACTACAACTGCGGCATTGACGACGCCAATGCCGCACACTGTTGGGGCTTCAACAACGCGGGGCAGCTGGGCGCACAGTCATCGAGCATCTGCACCGATCCAGCGAGTCAGCTGGAAGCGGCTTGTTCGCTCACTCCCGTCGCCGTCTCAGGCGGGCTTTCCTTCCGATCAATAAGTGCCGGCACGCAGCACTCCTGCGGCCTGACGACGAACAACGTCGCGTACTGTTGGGGACTCGGGAACAGGGGACAACTGGGGAATGGTCAACGAGGCGAAGACGTTCTCAGCGTGCAGCCGGTGCGCGTATCAGGACAGTCCTAAAAAAAAACGGGACGCGAGGGCGGTCGAACCCCTGGCCGCCCCCGCGTCTCACCATCACTTCGGCCTGGGACCAGGGTTCCCCGGTCCCTCACCACCCAAGCCCGCATCAACCGAAAAGACCACCAAGCCAAGCGCGGCCACGCCAGCACTGGCGATGAGCGCCGATCTCCAGGCGGATGTCCGCTGCTCTTCGATCTGCGAGACGTTGCTCCGGGGCACCGCCATGCGGGCACCGAGCGCCGCATGCCGGTTACCGCTCGCGGTCCACAAGTCCGTCGCCCGGACAATCAACGAATCGGCGTCATTGGTCATGAACAGGCCGCGCATGCGAACGAGGTTTTGGAGCCGTGCTTCAGCGGCCTGAAACTCAATCGGTTCCTGCAGGTGAAGAACGACTGTGCGCCCCGGCTGGGGTGTCACATTCTCAATGGGAACCATGGTTTGACATCCACCCAGGAGCACGAGCGGAATCCAACGAATCAATCGCAAGGCGCACCTCCAGCAGCTGATGACCCTTCATTCATTATAACCCGGCCTTCGTTTATACTGAAGCACGGCAGCCCTGAGCGACGCGAGGAACACTTGTTAGCCCCTACGCGTTCTCCGTGATGTAGCCTCCCCGGAACGGAACATGAACCTTTGGAAGTTGCGCCCCCCGCTGGCCGCCACTGCTGTCCTTCTCGGGCTTGCAGCATGTGCTGATCCCTCTGGCATTGCCGGGTTTGACGTACAGGACTGCGATCTATTCTCTGACAAGATCTTCGACGGAGGACCGGGGCGAGACGGCATCCCGGCGCTCGTCCATCCCGAGATTGTACCCGCCAGCCAAGCGGTTGATCTCGAGCCGACAGACCGCGTGCTCGGCGTGGTCCGAAACGGGGCCGCCCGCGCGTACCCATTCGAGGTAATGTGGTGGCATGAGGTCGTAAACGACACGGTCGGTGGGGAAGCGGTCCTGGTGACCTACTGCCCCCTAACCGGCTCCGGCCTGGCGTTCGATCCCGTCATCGACGGAAAGGTTGTGGAGTTCGGCGTTTCCGGCCTCATATTCGAGAACAACCTCGTCATGTTCGATCGCGGCACCGAGAGCTTGTGGCCGCAGCTGCTGACGTCCGCCCGCTGCGGAGCGCGTTCCGGAACGCAGCTCAGTCTGGCGCCGATCGTGGAGACGACGTGGGAGCGCTGGCAGCAGCTCTATCCACAAACCACGGTGCTCACCAACAACACGGGCTTCAGCCGGCGGTACGGTGAGTACCCGTACGGCAGCTACGACTTGCCGGCCAACCAGGAGTTTTTTTTTCCGGGCTCCCCCATCAACATTACGCGCCCGCCGAAGGAGCTGACCCTCGGCGTCCTCGAGGGCAACGCCGCGGTGGGCTATCCCTTTCAGGGGCTCTTCGACCTTGGCAACAGGGCTGCGGTGAGCGACGTCATCAACAGCCGTCCAATTGTCGTCTTGTGGGATGGTGACTCGCAGACCGCCATTGCGTACGATCGGACGGTGGGCGGACAGGTGCTCCAGCTTACCGTGGTGGACAACCCTGACGCCGTGGAGTTTCGGGACGCGGAGACGGGCTCGATCTGGACACAGGCCGGATTGGCGGTTAGTGGTGATCTCGAAGGAAGTCAGCTCACCCCCCTCGATGAGGCTTACGTGGTGTTTTGGTTTTCCTGGAGCGTCTTTCACCGATTCGCGCGCCTAGGGGTCGAGTAGCAAGAGACCCCAGCGAGGTTGATCTGCCTCAATCTGCACGAACGGCGCCTCATTTCTCACTGACCAAGCGGTCAGTCCAGCCACCGCGTTGCATTTTTCACCCCCAACGTTGCGGATTGCAAGCTCCCTCTTGACGTTGTCTTCATGCTAGGGAACATTTAGCCGTCTAAGTCCGCCGAGGGGAACGGTCCTCTCCCTCCAGTACGGGGGCCGCTCTGCCTCATGTCCCATTCCATTTCAAGGAGGGCCCATGTCGCCTAGACGTGGTCGGCTCACTGGGTTCCTTGCATTAGCCTTGGGGGCACTGTTCGTGTTTATCACGGCAGTACCCGCATGGGCGCAGCAGGGAATCGGGACCGTCCGGGGCACCGTCACTGACGAAGTCACCGGACGGCCTATCGCATCGGCCCAAGTGTTCGTGCAGGGCTTGGAGGCCCTGGGCAGCCTGTCGGACGCACAGGGTCAGTTCGAGATCAACATTCCCCAGGGCACCCACCGCATCACGGTACGCCGCGTTGGTTATGGCACGCGGAGCTTGACCGTCTCGGTGACGGCGGGACAGACGACCGACCAAAGCTTCACGTTGACACAGGTCGTCATCCTGCTGGACGAGGTGGTGGTGACCGGCGCGGGGGCAGCCACCGAGAAGAAGCGTCTCGGGAACACCATCGCGTCGATCAAGACCACGGAGCTCGAGAACGCACCCGTGGCCAACTTCTCCGAGCTGATCGCTGCTCGTGAGCCGGCCGTGTCCGTTCTCCCGTCCGGCGGTCTTGCCGGTGAGGGCGCCCGCATCCGCATCCGCGGCTCGTCGAGCCTCTCGCAGTCCAACGAGCCCATCATCTACGTCGATGGCGTGCGGATCGACAACGGTGGGAACATCAGCGCCAACCAGTTCTTCTTCGTGGGTGGCGGCGGGTCTTCCTCCCGTTTGGACGACGTCAATCCCAACGCCATCGAGCGCGTGGAGATCCTGAAGGGCGCCGCGGCGGCCACGTTGTACGGCACCGAGGCTTCCAACGGCGTGATCCAGATCTTCACCAAGAAGGGTTCCAGTGGCGCGCCGAAGTTTGATTTCGCGGCCGAGTGGGGTGTGAACAATCCCAACGACCAGCGGATCAAGCGGAACACGGGGTTCGCCCGTGACGCGGCACAGGCGTCGGATCTCTCGGGGTTCTGGGGCAACGCCCCCAACTGCCGGAAGCTCTCCGGTGGCTCGTGCTCGGGTCTCGCTCCCTTTGAGCTCTTCGAAATCGACTACTACGACGCGCTGTTCGAGAACGGGTTCAACCAAGCGTACAGCGGGTCGGTGAGCGGCGGCTCGAACGTCTTCACCTACTTCGTGTCCGGCCGGTTCGCCTCCGATCAGGGCCAGATCACGACGGCCGATTTCGACGGCAACGCCAACGACTTCAACCGTAAGGTCCAGGCGAACGCCAACATGGAGATCATCCCGCACGACAAAGTGCGGATCCGCATCAACTCCTCGGTGTCCGACGTGCATCACGAGACACCCGAGAACGCCAACAACATCCTTGGGCTGCTCCCCTCCGCGATGGACGCCAAGCCAGAGCGGGCGACGTGCGACACGTCGTTTGGCGCGGGAACGCCCAACGGTGACGGCACGTGCGAGGGGGTAGGCAACCCCGAGGGCGCGATTTTCGCCACGACACGCGAGATCTCGCAGTCCGAAGTGGGTCAGGAGATCCGTCACTACACCATCAGCTTCCAGACGCAGTACTCGCCGCTCCAGGAGCTGAACCTCGACGCCACCGTCGGCTTCGACATCACCTCAACGGAGACGTTCGAAGCGTTCCCCTTCGGCTGGAACGTGGATGGACTCTCCGGCTTCGTGCCGCTCGGCGACCGGGCGATCGACTCCCGGAACCGTCGTGAGATCACAGTGGAAACCAAGGCGCAGTGGGATCGTCGCTTTGGTAACATCAGCTCGACGTTCGTCGCCGGTGGTCAGGGCTTCATCGCCCGCACGACGACGAAGGGTGGATACGGCTTTGACTTCCCCGGCCCCGGTCTCGAGGTCGCGGGTGCCGCCGCGAACGTCTTCCTCGATGAGACCTTCCTGGAGGTCGTGAACGCCGGCCTGTTCGCCCAAGAGCAGCTTGGCTTCAACGACGTCGTATTTGTCACTGGTGGCTTCCGGTATGACCGGAACAGCGCCTTTGGCGAGTCCACGGAAGGGACACTGTATCCCAAGGCCAGCATCTCGATCGTGCCCAGCGACTTTGCGTCGTGGAATTCGACGACCCTCTCGACGTTCCGCGTCCGCGCGGCGTGGGGTAGGTCGGGTCTGCAGCCTGGCGCGTTCGACAAGTTCACCACCTTTGCCGCAACCGCTTCGGCCCTGGGCCCCGGGCTCACGCCGGACAACCTCGGCAACGACGATCTGAAGCCCGAGAAGTCCACCGAGATCGAGTTGGGTGCCGAGTTAGGGTTGTTCGACAACCGACTCGGCATCGATTTCACCTGGTGGGATCGGGTGACCAAGGACGCCCTATTCAGCCGGCAGTTTGCGCCGTCCGGCGGTTTCTCGAACGAGCAGATCGTGAACATCGGCGAGTTGAGCGCCAACGGTCTCGAGTTCAACGTCAACGCGCTGCTGCTCAATCAGCCCGACTTGACGGTCCGGGTGCACGGTAACGCGTCTTACATTACTGAGACGATCACCGACCTCGGCGGCTCTCCGCCGCTCAAGGTTGGCGGTTCGTACATTCGGTACCGTAACTGGCTCGTGGAGGGCTTTGCGCCAGGCTACTTCTTTGGCTCGCAATTGCTCGCCACCCAGCCTGGTTTCTTTGCGGTCGATACCAACGGTGACGGCCAGCCGGACAGTGAAGCCGAGTTGTTGGCGTTCCTGTCGAATCCGGTGTCCGCCGGCTTGGGCAGCACGGCCCTTCGTCCGCTGCTCGAGCAGTGCGCAGCCAGCGGCCCCGGACCGCAGCCCGGCACGCACCTGAACTGCCCGCTCGGCAAGCCCACGCCCGACTGGCAGGGATCGTTCGGTCTGAACATCGGTGTGCTCGGCAACCTCGAGATCGGGTCCTTGTTCGAGTACAAGACCGGCAACTTCTCGTACCACAATCTGACGGACGCATTCCGCAGCACGCACCCGTCGATTGGGCGTAACTTCACCAAGACCACGCAGGCCGAAGCCACCATCATGAACCCAGCGTCCACGGCGGAGGAGCGTCTCGCCGCGTGGCGTGTGTTCTCGGAAGAGCTGAAACATCTGGCGCCGCTGAGCGGTCTCAACGCGATCGTGCCAGCAGACTTTCTCCGGTGGCGTGAGTTGAGCCTCACGTATCGGCTGCCCAACCAGTTTGTGCAGTCGAAGCTCGGGCTCCGTTACATGACGCTCAACGCGGCCTTCCGCAACCTGGTCCTGTGGACGAGGTACGACGGTATCGACCCGGAGACCAACCTGGTCAGTCGGGGCGGTGATCCTGGGAGCGGCGGTGCTGCCACCATCGACAACAACTTTGGTGAAAGCATCGACGCCTGGGGTGTACCGTTGCCGCGTCGCTTAGTGTTTAGCGTTCGGTTTGGCTTCTAAGCCAGTCACCGCGAGATAAGGAGATTTGGTCATGACCAAGACTTCAGCGTTACGCCGCGGTGCTGGCTGGCGAACACGGGTCATTCCCGTGTTCGCCCTGCTGACCGCGGTGGGCCTGTCGGGTTGCGACTCGCTCATCGACGTGAGCAACCCGAACAACGTGAACGAGACGGACTTCCAGAATCCCATCTCGGCGGCGGCCATTGCGGCCGGTATTCTGTCCGAGGTGCAGGATGCCTGGGAGGAGTCGCTCCTCCCGTATGCCACCGCGACGGACGAGCTCAAGTGGGTGGGCTCCCGCGACAGTTGGAAACAGCTGGAAGCGGGTGACCTGTCCGATCGCACAAACGAGTTCACCGATGCGGCATTCCCGGAGGTCGGGGAAGCGCGCTGGTTGGCGGACGAAGGCATCCGCCTTTTGCGGGAGTTCCTGCAACAAACCGAGATCAGCGTCGATCCGATGAATCTGGCAAACGCGTACCTGTACGGCGCAGTGCTGTACATGTCGATCGCGGACCGGTGGGATAACTTCGTCATCTCGTCGAGTAAGCGAGAGGCGGGGCCCGCGGTTGGCGAGGCCAACATGGGTTCGCTGTACGCAACGGCTATCGGATATCTCACTGAGGGACTGACCATCGCCCGCGCCGAGGGTGACGCCACGGTCGAGCGGCAGATCCTCGCAGTACGCGCGATCGCCGCGCAGCGGCAGGCCATCTGGAACGTCGTGCAGCCCTCGTTTGGCGGCGGCGCTCCGGTGTATGTGAGCAGTGCGGCCGCCGATGCGGACGCGGCCAGCGTGTTGGCCATGACGGGCGGTCAGGAGTGGATCTACTTCTTCATCTACGCCGCCGCCACCAGGACCAACTCGATGGGAACCTGGATCAACGAGCGTCTGGAGCACCGCGTGGACGATCGGTTCGGCGTCCCGGACGGCTCGGACAAGGTGGTCGTGTCAGTCGCGCTAATGGATCCGATCGACGCAATTCCCGATCCAGAGCTCGGACAGATCATCTTCGACGAGGTGACGTGTTGTCGCTCGGAGAGCCCGCTGCGTATCACGTCGGAGCAGGAGATGTTGCTGATCCGCGCCGAACACGCTATCGCCTCGAGCGGTGACGTGAACAACGCGGCCGCGATTGGTTTCATCAACACGCTCCGTGCGCTCAACAATTTGACAGCGTTTGACGCTGTCGTACACGCTCCGTTGACGGCGGCCGATTTGGTTCGGCATCACCGAAGCGCCAGCCTGTATTTGGGCGGCATTCGGCTGTCTGACATGTATCGCTTTGGCGTGACGGACACACGGTGGCAGCCAGGCTCGGAAGCACTGACGAGCCCTGGAGTTTTCATGCCCATCACGTCCATCGAGTGCAACGCCAATCCGGTGTGTTAGTTAGTCGCTAACGGTACGGCAGTTCGGTAAAGGGAGAGGCGGCTTCGGCCGCCTCTCTTTCCTTTTAGTAGGCGGGGTTGGCGGATTGGCCGCGGATGCGGGGAGGACAGTCGAGGCAGGGGGGCAGGAGAGGCAGAGGAGGCGCCGAGCTCTATGGATTACCTTTAGCCGGGCTTTCAAGCCCGGAACCAGCGTAACGCAGCCGGTTACGAGAGAACCAGAATCATGACCTCTCAAGCCAAAGGACCAAACGCCGATTCTCCTCGTGTACGCGGGAAGCGTTTCGCTCTCCTGCTTCTCCTGCCTCCTCTGCCAGTGGCAGTTCTGCCTCTTCTACCGCTCCTGCCGCCAATGCGGTCTCTCGCACCCGTCTCTGCCGATACGCTGACATATACCAAGCACGTCGCCCCCATCCTCTACCGCCATTGCGCTGATTGTCATCGACGAGGCGGAGCTGCGCCATTCTCGGTTTTGGCGTACGAAGACGCTCGTCAATGGGGACCCGCGATCGCCGCCGCAACTGCTGAGCGGCGCATGCCGCCGTGGTTGCCGAAGGGGGGACCCCGTCTCTTGGGAGAGAGGGGGCTGACCGAAGAACAAATCGCCACCATCGGGCGGTGGGTGCGTGAGGGAATGGCGGAGGGTGACCCGAGGGAACTACCTGCGGTCCCCGCAGCTGCGGACGGCTGGCAGCTGGGGCCTCCGGACCTCATCCTCACGATGGAGAAGCCATTTGTCGTACCACCTGGGGGCCAGGAGGTCTTTCGCAACTTCGTGATCCCGAGCTCGATTGGCCGCACGCGGTACATCGAAGCGGCCGAGCTCAAACCCACGAACCACCGAGTGCTCCATCACGCAATGATCATGGTCGATCGCACGGCTGCCGCTCGCCAGCTGGATGAGGCGGATCCCGAGCCCGGGTTTGAGAGCATGGCATCGATTGGTAATGCCACCATGCCCGAGGGGTTCTTCCTCGGCTGGACCCCGGGGCGACTGCCGTTTCGCGGACGGCACGGCCTGGCGTGGCGGCTCGACCAGGGGGACGACATCGTGCTCCAGTTCCACTTGCGGCCCACGGACCAACAGGAAGAGATCTCCGCTCGCGTCGGTCTCTACTTTGCCGACCGCGCGCCGACACGGCAGGCAACCGTCCTGAAGTTGGGTTCGGAGACCATCGATATTCCGGCCGGCGTGACTGACCATCTCGTGACGGATGAATACGTATTGCCGATCGACGTCGAGGTGCTCGGCCTTTACCCGCATGCGCACTACCTTGCCCGCGACATCAAAGCCGTAGCGATCCGACCGGACGGCACCGAGCAGCTCCTCTTGCACATCCCAGAGTGGGATTTCAACTGGCAGGACGTCTATCGCTTCGTCGATCCCGTTCCACTCACTCGCGGCACCACACTGGTGATGCGTTACACCTACGACAACTCGTCCGCGAATCCGCGAAACCCGCACCAACCTCCAAAGCGGGTGCTATACGGCCCGCACTCCGTGGATGAGATGGGTGATCTGTGGATTCAAGTCCTACCCGGTGGCGCCCGGGACCTGGTCATCCTCCAACGCGACTTCACGCGCAAGACCCTTCGCCGGCGCATCGACGGATTCGAGCAGAATCTCGCAGTTGATCCGGCGCACCCAACCGCTCATGGTGACATTGCCAACACGCTCATGATGCTCGGAGAGATCGAGCCGGCTATCACGCATTATCGCCTCCAGTTGAAAACGAACCCGGCTGACGGCAACGCGCATTACAACCTAGGCTCCGCACTGCAGTCGCGTGGTGAACTGAACGATGCCATTGTGCATTACAGGGAAGCCCTGCGGTTGATCCCCACCCACGCCTCGGCCCACAACAACCTCGGCATGGCACTGCAGACCCTCGGCCAGCTCGAAGACGCATTGCACCACTATCGCACAGCGTTGTCATTGGACTCCTCCTACGCTGACGCCCACAACAACCTTGGCGTGGCGTTGCTTTTGGTCGGACGTACCGCAGAGGGAATCGGCCATCTCCGCCAGGCGGCCCGTTACCGCCCACGCTGGACGGTGCCGCTGGCCACGCTCGCGTGGGTCTTGGCCACGCATCCGGACAACAGCATTCGAGACCCAGCAGAGGCCAGATGGATTGCGGAGCGCGCAATCTCCCTCGGCGGCGAAGATCCCGAGCTTCTCAACACCCTTGCGGCGGCTTATGCGGCCGCAGGCGCCTTCGAGCAGGCGGTGCTTACCATCGAAAACGCCATTGCGCTCGCCACTGCGGCGGGCGACACGGAACTCGTGCAGGAGATGCGGGAGCTCGAAGCGATGTATCGGCGTCGGGAGGCGTATCGGGAGCAATGAGGACACTCCCTCCTCACCGCTGCATTTGATTAGGTTTGAATCGCCACTTCTCTCGCCCCCGTAGCTCAACGGGATAGAGCACAGGACTTCTAATCCTGGGGTTGGAGGTTCGAGTCCTCCCGGGGGCGCTCTTCCCGTAACCTTGGTTCCGACCGCGCCGCCGCTCGGCACTTGCAGCTCTGAGCGCGCCTCCGCAGGCTCAAGTTCGCGTTTTAGGTGGTGTGGATCCTAAGCGAAGCCGCCGCTCACTGACGCCTGCTGCGGTGTGCTCAGAGCTACAGCAGGCCGTCAGATGCCTGTGTCGCATCGCGCGCCGGCTGGCTAGGCGCCGGGAAGCAGCCGCGCCAAAATACGATTGGTGCCGTTGAGCACGGACTTGACTGCAGCGCCGGGCCCGTCGTCGTCTTTGATGAGACAGAACCCAACAGAATACTTCACCGCGTCCGTGACCGGATGTACGGCGAGCGCCACCACCACGGCCTCGGTGTCCATCACCTTCACGGTCTCGATGTCCAGCACCTCGAAGGATGCAGCACCCGAGATAACTCGTTGCAACGCGTCGCAGGTCGCCTCGGCAGCGCACTGGAGCGGGCCGAGGCCGCCCGCGTCACGCTCCGCCATCCCGACGTAGGACTCACCTCGCCAGGCCATATCGACCCGAGCCCGGAAACGCTGATTGACCAGCTCTTCGTAATCCACTCCCTCGAACCGGACTCGAGGGATCCCGCCAGCGCCCATGAAAGGGACCTCCAACGTGCAAACCGTTTTCGAAGCTAGATGCTCCGCGTCATCCTCGCCAGTCGCTCACGCCTTACTGGGAGGCCAGGGGAAGAACGAGGAGGTGCGCTCGACATATTCGCGGTACTGCGGCTTGGTCTTTTCGAGGTTCTTCTCGAGCAGGGCAACTCCCGAAACCTTCATCAGCAGGAACGTCATGAGGAGGGGGCCGTAGAAGGTCCACCATCCACCAGCGGCGACGGCGAATGCGAAAAACGCCCACCAGATTACTGCATCACCGAAGTAATTCGGATGCCGCGTGTAGCGCCAGAGACCCGTGTCCAGCACCTTGCCTTTGTTGGCGGGGTCGGCCTTGAACCGCGCCATCTGCCAATCACCCACGGTCTCGAAGAAGAACCCAGTGCCGAAGAGCACGACCCCCAGGACATCCAACCACCCTAACGCTGCTGGTCCGGCTGACCACTGCGCGTACACGACCGGTGCAACCACGAGCCACAGCAGCAACGCCTGCAGCAGGAAGACGGTCACCAGACTTACCAGCGGGAAAAGGCGGCCGCGCTTCTCCCTCATTTCGCGATACCGGTAGTCCTCACCCTCTCCCCAGTTCCGCCACGTGATGTACACCGATAGCCGCACTCCCCACAGCGTCACGAGTGCCAGCACCAAGGTTTTTCGAACGCTTGCCGAATCGGTGACGACAAACGCCACGGCAGCGACCAGCACGAACCCCAGGCCCCAGAATCGGTCAACGATGCTTGCATCCCGCACGGCGAGACTTCCCACCCAGACGCCGACCATGAGTGCGGCTGCGGTGAGGAGCGCGATCCCCAGTAGGGCTATCAAGGACATCGGTGAAGCGGAGGTCGAGGGCGGGGCGGGGAGCGGGGCCTATCCCCACTCCCCACTCCCTATCCCCCGTCAGTACGTCGCCGTGATCCCGCCCAGGATCCGTCGGCCCACCAGCGAGCCGCCAAAGATCTGATAGCGCTCCTGGTCGAGCAGATTCGTGGCCAAGGCGTGGATCCGAACATACGGATTGATCTGGTAACCGACGCTTAGATCAATGACCTGTCGAGATGGAATGGGCCCCTGGAAGACGCCGGCCGCCCAATCGTAGCCGTCCACGAATTGCGCGGCGACTCGGAAATCGAATCCCTGACGGCCCTGGTATCCCACCGCCAAGTTCACCCGGTGCTTGGGCGTGTTCGGCAGCAGTTCGTCACCCTGAGCCACGGACGCCTCGTCGACATCGAACTCGAAGAGGGTATAGTTCGCGTCGAAGCGCAGCTCGCGTGTTGCCCACACACCGAAGCTGAACTCCACGCCGTACTCGTCCACCTGTCCGGCGTTGCCGTATGACACCACGATCGCTGTTTGACCGTTCTCGAGGCGGGTGAGACCCAGCGCGGCAATAGGCTGACCGAAATCCAGCAGCGTTTGCCGCACCGCACCCTCGAGCGCGTCCCGGAACTGCTCGGGTACTTGCTCAGGAGAGGTCCATGCCGGGAACGCGGGATTGATTCCCGGCAGCAGATCCGTCACAAAATTCGTCAGCCGACTCCAGTAGCCGTCCACGGCAATGAAGAGGCGCGGGTCCGGCTGTCCCTTGTATCCCACCTCGAGGCTCGTGACGTGCTCCACTTCGAGGTCGGCATTACCGCGTGCGCGGACTGGCACGGCAGCCGAGTTGTCGAACAGCTCTCCTTGCGGCACGCCTGCCAACACCGGCCCCAACGGCGAAGCCCGCAAACCAGCCTCGAGCAGACTAAAGTCTGCCGGAGGACCCGCCGGGGCATTGAGAAAGAATTCGCTGTAGTTGGGGGTCTGAAAGGCTCGATTGATGGTGACCCGGAAGGAGTGATCTGGCGTCGGGCTGATGACGATTGCCCCTTTTGGCGAGAATTCCAGATCGTACAGATTGCTCTCGTCGATTCTTGCGGCGCCAACGATCCGCACCTGCGGCGTGATCTCGTACTCGAGCTGTGCGTAACCCGAGTAATACTCATCACTCCGATCGTCATCCGCGAGCCGCATCAACGTGCCCTCGGTATCGACCAGGTACGTGCGCGCCGAGGCGCCCACGACCAGCTTGAGGCGATCTTGCGCAAAGCGCTCGTTGAACTGGACCTCACCGTGCACGATATGGGACGTTTCTTCCAGCGGAGCGCCGGAGGCCAACGCCACCTGCGGATCGAGCGTGTTTCGACCTGACCACCACGCCATGATGTTGTACTGCGGTGCCGCCCAGGTGGCGCGCGCCCACGGACGGAGAGCCTTGTTCACTTGTACCCGGCCGATGCCGGTCACGAAGACCTCGTTCTCGGTCCGGGCCGCACCACCCTCGACGGTAAAGGCCGCCCCGTTGTCCGCGTAGTAATCGAACCGTCCGGATCCGTAGACGTTCTGAAGTGGATCGGGGTCACCGGTCGCAGCCCCGGGGAGCCCCGGTGTCCCCGATTTCGTCTGGCCCGCTAGCGGCACCAGCTCGAACCCTGGGGTCGGTGCGTTCACGGGCGTTTCACTCGTATCGACGGCCTCCGCGTACTCTCGGCGCAGGTCGCCCAGATTGGTTCTGGATCGACTCCAGCTGTCGCTCCGGTAGTAGCCGGCGTTCAACCGATAGCCAAATCGGCCGTCGGAGGTGACACCCGCGTGGGCGAGATCACCCTTGAACGTGGACAGCTCCCCGCCTGCAAGGCTCAGCTTGGTGCCAACGACCTCACGCGCCGCGGGGGTCGTGATGTTGAGCACGCCGCTAAACGCGTTGGCCCCGTAGAGGGCAGAACCCGGCCCGCGCACCATCTCAATGCGCCCGATGTCCTCGAGCGGCAGCGTGAGTGCGGACCACTCCTGGGATCCGAGAAACGCCAACGCCAGGTCGCGCCCATCCTGCAAGACGAGGACGCGCCGGTTCAGTGTCGAATTGAACCCGCGCGCGTTCACGTTGAAGTCGTTGACGCCGCTCTGGGTGACGTCCGCCCCGGGAAGGTTTGCCACCGCCTTCGGGGCTTGACCTGTCGAGGAGAGATCCCGCGCGACCTCTGGGCTCACCACCGCAACGGCCGCCGGGGCCTCGACCACGCGCTCCGGAGTTCGCGACACGCCCTCGACGACAATCTCGGCGAGCGACACGGGCTGTGATTCCATCGCGACATCGACCGTGACGGTCTGGTCGGCCACTATGCTCACCGGCACTTCCCGCGGCCTGTACCCCAGCCAGCGCACGACCACGATCTGAGCGCCTGCTGGCAC